>NZ_JACJOO010000055.1 GCF_014695575.1 Leptolyngbya sp. FACHB-8
TTGAAGCCTGAAAATAGCCCGCCGAAGGCGGGCTATTTTCAGGCTTCAAAGCCGAGAGTTCGCGCCCGTCGGGCGCGAACTCTCGGCTTTGAAGCTCATAATGAGAATTGCTGCTCGAAAAAGCCCATTATTGCGTGCGCGTCGCGCACGCAATAATGGGCGGTTCGGCTTATCCCGAACTGACGTTAAGTACGGTGGTATGGGACACGAAGCGCCCTATACCACCGTACTTACTCAACGCACTTGAACTATTTCTACAGATGTGTGGATAGGGTGTTGGCAGAGAGGCTCTAAGTGCCCTCTCAGATTTGAAACACGACCGGGTATTCCCACGACCATTTTGGGCATTCTCCTAAAAGATGCCCACAAAATTTTATGGGGCTTCTTCAAAGCTTTACCTGCACCAGGTTAGGTATTTTCTACGCTGTAGATAACCCCTGATCTATTGATGACACTCGTTTACCCCTTGGAGCCTGCCTGATGATTTCACTGGTCAACGGTTTGCTGATGGCGATCGCCCTCCTGCTGATCATCCCCATTGGCATATTTGTGGTGGAGTGTCTGGCCGCACTGTTACCCAATCCCCGTCGTAATCAGCTCTCTGGAGCGGCTCCCTCCATTGCCGTGTTAATGCCTGCCCACGACGAAGCCGCCGTAATCGACACCACCCTAAAAACCCTGCTGCCCCACCTGAAATCCGAGGATCGGTTGGTGGTGGTGGCGGATAATTGCACTGATAATACAGCCGCGATCGCCCGCCAAGCGGGGGCCACTGTTATCGAGCGCTTCGACGCCCAAAACCGAGGGAAAGGTTATGCCCTGGATTTTGGAATGCAACACCTGATGCCCCAACCCCCAGACGTCGTCGTTATCGTTGATGCCGACTGTCGGGTTGAGGGTGATGCCATTGAGCAGATTTCTCGGATGGCTCAAAAAACGGGCCGTCCCGTTCAGGCTATTTATTTGATGGAACTTCCACCCGAGTTCAAGCCCAGTAGTGCCATCTCTGCTCTGGCTTTTACAGTGAAGAATTTGGTACGGCCGCGTGGTATGGATGGGCTGGGGCTCCCCTGTTTGCTGACGGGAACGGGTATGGCTTTCCCCTGGGAACGCATTGCAAACTCTCCCCTGGCTAGTGGCAACATTGTGGAAGACATGCAATTGGGTCTAGATCTGGCGATCGCTGGGCATGCTCCCCTCCTCTGCCGCAGTGCCCGCGTAACTGGTATCCTGCCGCAACAGGATACCGCTGCCCGAAGCCAGCGCACTCGCTGGGAACATGGTCATTTGCAAACTCTCCTCACTCAGGTGCCCCGCCTCACCGCAGAAGGTCTACGCCAGATGCGCTTTGACCTCATCGCTCTGGCATTGGATATGCTAGTGCCCCCCCTCTCGCTGCTGGTCATGGCATGGATTGGCGCAATGGTGGTGTTGGTTGCGGCTACCCTTTTAGGAGCTTCGGTGGGACCAGCGATCGCCCTCGGCCTCAGCGGTGTCATTATGACGGCAACGATTGTTGTGTCCTGGTGGGTATTCGCCCGCAAATCCATTCCCGGTTCCACTCTTCTCAGCATTCCCCTTTATCTGCTGTGGAAAGTGCCCCTCTACATGGCCTTTCTGCTCAAGCGTCAAACCCGTTGGGTCCGCACTGAACGGGATGCGGTTAGTAAATAACCTCAGTTCGGGTTAAGGGCTTTTTCGAGTGCCGCGCTTCGCGCGGCACTCGAAAAAGCCCATTATTGCGTGCGCGTCGCGCACGCAATAATGGGCGGTTCGGCTTATCCCGAACTGACGTTAAATAGCAACGTTATTTCTTTTTGTGTGAGGCTAGATAGCCTCACACAATCTATTAGGACGGGATTTTGAAACCTCAGTTCGGATTAACCTGAGTTCGGGTTAAGGGCGTTTTCAAGTGCCGCGCAACGCGCGGCACTTGAAAACGCTCATTTTGGCGTGCGCGAAGCATACGCCAAAATGAGCACTTCAGCCTATCCCGAACTGAGGTGGATTAAGGGTCTTTTCGAGGAGCGCAGTGCGTCCCTCGAAAAGACCCTATTTTGTGTGCGTCGCGCACGCAAAATAAGCGATTCAGTTTATCCCGAATTGAGGTGTTGAAAAGTCGCGCGGAGCGCTAGAGAGATGGCACATCTTGAGTGATAGGAAAAAATGTGTTGCAGCAGGCTGCTGGGTTAAGGGGAAGATGGATGGTAAAAATCGTGCGTTCATGAGTTGAGGTAACCTCAATCGCCCCGCCTAAATAAGTGACACGTTTCTTGACTAGAGCTAGCCCCAGGCCTGTTCCCCCGTGCTTCCAGGGGTCGCCGTTGGGAATGCGGTAAAACTTCTCAAAAACGCGCTCGAACTCGGTTGTCTGAATTTCTACCCCCGCGTTTATTACGCTGATATGAAGGGTTGAAGTATCGGCGTGAGCTGCGATCGCAATTCCCTCTCCTGGTGGTGTGTACTTGCAGGCATTATTGAATAGTTCCATCAAGATATGTTCCAGATGGGATAGATCAATGGCCACCGTGCCGACCGAATCGGCCACCTGAATTGTCAGAGTTTGGTTTTGTGCTTGAAGACGGGCTGTAAACGCTTCAGACAGATGGGAAAGCCAGGTTTTAAGTTCAATGCATGTAGGCAAGATAGGTTCTGTCTTCGCGTCCAGGCACGAAAATTCCAGCAGGTCATTAATCAAGGCCATCTCGCGATCGCCTTCCATCTCCAGTACTCCCAGATACTGTTGCAGCGCCAGGCTAATATGCTCGGGAAGCTCGGCTTGCTTGAGCAGCAGGTCCATCATTTGCATCGCCATACGAATATTCGCCATGGGCGTGCGCAACTCGTGGGATACCGTGCTAAGAAAATCATCCTTCAACTGATTCAGACGTTCCAACTCCTGCACCTGGCGCTGGGCCGACTGGTAGAGCCGGGCCTGCCGGATGGCGATCGCACACTGGTTGGCAACCTGCTGTGCGACTCGAATCTGCAACTCATCAAAGGTGCGATTGGCAAACGTAGCCAACCTCAATTCCCCAAGCACCCCCTGGTCGTCCAGGATGGGGCAGACCAGCAGCGAAATGCGCCCCCAGATGGGGTGGTATTCGCAGTAGTGCAGATACTGCTCGCACAATAATTGCTGATAGGGAGAGCTGCTTTGAGCCAACGGCATGACCCGATGGCTGATAGAAGAAAAGAAAGTCGTGTACTCGTATTGAGGAATAACTGTATGGGTTGCCAGATCATAGGTAGCGGTCAGGCATGAGCCGACCCCTAGTCCCTGAGCCAGCTCCTGTACTACGCTTTGCAAGATCTGGGATTCGTCCAAGCTATCTCGGACTCGATCTGTAATACGCTTCAGTAAAGCTTCAAAGTCTAATGCTTCTTGAAGTTGGGCCGTGTGGGCTTGTACCTGTTGGGCCAGCTCCGAGTTGAGTTGTTGCACCTGGTCATACAGGTTGGCCTGATGGATGGCGATCGCTACTGACGTAGAAAGCTCTTGCAAAAATTCAATTTCCCAGGCTTGCCACTGGCGAGCTTGGCGACACTGATGCGCCATCACCAAACCCCAGGGATGATCGCCCAGCCAGATAGGTACGGTTACATAAGCCTTAATCTCAAATTGCAGTAGTAGCAGCACATGGTTCTCGGGCAAGTCTGCCTGCTCTAGATCGGCGATCGCTTGCACAGCCCCCGAAGATGCTGTGCTTAAACTCAACAAGGGGGCATACAGGAGCGTATCACTCAAGCTGGAGTAACCCTCCCGCACCTGTTCCACCAGCACCCGGCTGCGGCACGGAGACTCATACTGCAAAATCAGCACACGATCTGCATCAAGGAACTGCTGCACTTCCTCAACAGTGGTTTGTAGAATAACGGGTAAGTTAAGACTGCGGCGAATTCGTTGGCTTACTTTATGGATCAGCGTTTCCCGTGCAATTTGCTTCTGTAGAGCCATTTCGAAGGCTGCTTGTCGGTGCTGCTGCAAATTCTGGATGTGTTGTGACTGCTCGGCTGGCAGGATGAAGGCCGGCTGACACGCCTGCTCTTGATGCGCCACAATAGCCGATAGCATCTGGTTGACGGCTTCATTCAGAGATTCCAGTTCTTGCAATCCAGAGCATTCTTTTAACCGAATATCGAAATTGCCGTGAGTTACTGCCTCAACCAGTTTCAAGATTTCCTGTATCCAACGTCGAACCCATGGCTGAAACCCCAGCTCTAGCAGCAGTATGAGCGCGATCGCCCCTCTCGGAACTAACCCAGATAGCATGGCATTTCCTAAAACCAGGCCATACAGCACCAGAGCCAACACTCGCAGACGGACTTGAGAGGGTCCTCGCTTCATTGTTTTCTTGTATCCCCAACAATTTCAACGCCAGTACAACAGGGCTTGCACACTATTGTTGAGTATGGTGACTGACCCACTCCACAATAATGCTCCGGGTAACAAATAACCTGTACTTGCGTACATATCGCATACGCAAAGGTCGGCGTTTAGAGGTCAGTCAGACGTGTCGACCTTTAAACGCTTGCATCCAAACAAACTCCAGGACGTGCTCTAAAACTCGCTGAGAGGGTCATTTTTGCGTGCGCAAAGTGTACGCAAAAATAGCCTCTAAAGCAGATTCGAGTAAATTTGGATGTAACTCAATGAGGTGGACATACATCGAGCCCAATTCCACTTGTGTCTTTAGTACGCTTCTCTACGGTTGTATAGAAGGGATCCCAAATGCTGTGACGAACGAGCATGAAGAGGAGATCCGTACGCTCTCTCGCCATTTGCAAAACATGGGTGAGCGTTCTATTAGATCCTGAGTATTGACAGTATGTGTGGTAAGTCTCTCCCACCATACGTAACATACCACCCTGTCCAGCAGAGATTTATATAGGTTTTGTATTAGGAAATGAAGATGTTGTATCTAAATTGGATGGTGCATTGTGTACGCAATACACTGTTCAATCCATATAGGCTCAAATGTAGCCTGATATAAAAACGGTATTACAGCCCTTTGCGCTTGAATCAGCCACGGTTGTTTTTGTGAGAGCTGTGCGGAGCACGGCTCTCACAAAAACAACCAGGTTTTAAGCGCTTGAAAAACGCTGTAGAAGAAATTGAGTTTTAGGGCAAAATTGGCAAGCTAATGGTGAAACAGCTTCCTTTCCCAGGTTGACTTTCGAATGTCACATCCCCGGTAAGCAAGTGTAAGTAATAGCGCAGGATGGATAACCCCAATCCAGTGCCAGGGATGTTTCCAATATTTCCGCCCCGGTAAAAGAAATCGAAGAGGCGAGGGGAATCTTCAGCCAAGATGCCGATACCCTGATCGCGAACGTGCAGAATCAGGCGATCGCCCTCCCGCTCCACCTCGACCCAAATGGGAGAATCAGCCGTCGAGTATTTAATTGCATTTGAGAGGAGATGGTGCAAAATTTGCTGCATCATTTCGCTGTCCAGGAGCATGTGCTGTTCTTGAATAGCGAGATGGGATTTGAACTGAATGGGGCGATCGCTTTCCCGGCTGATAGTCCCTAAGGCCTTCTGACAGAGAGCAACAATATCAACGGAGGCTTTTTGCGGGTGCATCGCTGGTTCATCCTGCTGGCGGCGCACCTGCAATACGTCATCCATACGGTTTGTGATGGTACGGATACCTTGATAAACCTGCTCAAAGATTTCTTCTTTCTCTGAGCCTTCCAACTCCAGGTAGCGCAGCAGTTCTACCGCCGATTGGATCTGGGTTAACGGCGTACGAAGCTCATGGGAGAGCATCGTGATGATGCGTGACTTCAGGGCACTTAACTCGCGGGCATGGTTCAACGTTTTAACCACTTCCTGGGCAGCCCGAGCTTGCAAGTCGTATGTGTGTGGTAGAGATCCCCAAT
The DNA here is from genome assembly GCF_014695575.1 of Leptolyngbya sp. FACHB-8. GTDB lineage: Bacteria > Cyanobacteriota > Cyanobacteriia > Elainellales > Elainellaceae > Vacuolonema. Next base: position 5,887 of record NZ_JACJOO010000055.1, read on the forward strand.
CTTCGAGTTCTTCGGGTTCTTTTTTGCTGGGTAGTGGTTGAATAAGGCACCAAAACCCCCCGGTGGTAGCAGGGCGCATCCGCCATTCCTGCAAGGTTTTATCTGTTAGGGTGAGTTGGAGCGATACCGTTGCCTGAGGGTTGTTCATCCACGTTTGGATGTACTGCCATTCGGTTTTGGCCTCTGGGTGTCGTATTGCCAGCTCTGCTAACAGGCTTGAATAGAGCAAATCAATCCTAAGCTCATCAAGCCAGGGCCACATATGAGAGAAGGCTGCGTTGCGCTGCACCAGATGACCGTTGGCGTCAAAGCGGCCTACTGCCGTTTCAATACCATCCAACAGCCAGTCCAGCTCAGACACAGTCATCGGGTTCAATTCAGAATCCGACTCAAATTCCCTCATCCAGACAAAACTCCTTTAGAGGATGTGCTCTATAACGCTCGCATGTCAAAGTGAGTACGGAATGAAATCTTGCTAAGGCGAAGGGACCTGGCTAACCCGTATTTCCAGACGGGTATGTCAACCCCCAGCGCACTCTGGCTCGATTTACCATTTAGAGGGCGTTTTATCCGTCCCGCTAAGCATCAATTTCTCGTGGTCAGTACGAAAAGCCAACGTTTTAAGTACCCTACTTAGACTGCCCTGTTTTACAGCCATTAAATCGCTTGATCGCTGTCCTTCAACTGAATCTTTATTGCTCTTATGGTCGATCGCCCAGTGCCGTATTCTTCAGCAACCAATTCCCATCCCCAGGAAATAACGCAACGGATTCGTGAGATTCCCAGCATGGCGATCGCCTTCCTGAGTGGTCTCCTGATGGCGCTAACCTTAGCACCTGCTGGCTTCTGGGTCTTAGGTTGGGTAGCCCTGGCCCCTCTCTGGGCACTTCTACGTCGTACGCCCCGCCGAATTTGGGCCGTCATTCCACTCTGTGCTGCCTGGGGTGTGGGCTACAACGGATTGGCAATTTCCTGGATTGTCGACCTGCACCCGCTCACCTGGATGGGACTGACTAACTCCGTGAGCCTGGGCGTGACAGCGTTTGCCTGGACTGCGATCGTATTTTGGGGGGTGGTACGGGTAACGTGCTGGGGGCTACTGGTGGCATTGCTCTGGGGCTGGCACGCAACGGGAACAGAATCCCTGGGCTGCATTTTGAACCGATGGTTAGGGGCGATCGCTCTCTGGTGTGCACTAGAGGTTCTCTGGAGTTACACTCCCCTTGACTGGACGACCCTTGCTATTACCCAAAGCCCCCATGATCTATGGATTTTGCATCTGGGGCAGCTCTCCGGGCCAACAGCCGTTTCAGCTTGCCTGGTTGCTATCAATGGTTTAGTGGCAGAGGCCTGGTTACACCCCCAAGCTGGGGTCCGGAAGCCTTTAGTCAATCTGGGTTTGGGCATTTTGCTGGTATCTCATTTAGTAGGGCTGGCATTATTTCTACAACCGGTGCCTCAGGCTCCCGAATCGGAACTAAAAATTGGCATCATCCAGGGCAATATTCCCACTCGGGTCAAACTCTTTGAAGACGGTGTCCAACGTTCCTTTGATGCCTATATCGATGGCTACGAGGCTCTGGTCGATCAGGGTGCGGATGCAGTGCTGACGCCGGAAGGAAGCTTTCCCTGGGCGTGGGTAGATACGCCGAAACGTCAGCAAAATGCCTTCTACCAAACCATTGTTAGTCGAGGGATTCCCGCCTGGGTCGGCTCCTTTGGGCTGGAGGACGGTCACTATAGGCAGACCCTTTTCACCATAAGCGGCGATGGGGAAGTCTACAGCCGCTACAACAAGGTGAAACTGGTGCCGCTAGGAGAATACATCCCGTTTGAGTCGTTACTGGGAGAAGTGATTCAGCGGCTCTCCACCTTAGCTGACTCCATGCGGCCGGGGTCGTTACATCAAGTGGTGGATAGCCCAGTGGGCCGGGCGATCGCCGCTATCTGTTACGACTCCGCTTTCCCGCAAATTTTTCGCAACCAGGCGGCGACAGGCGGCGAATTTATCCTTACGGCCTCCAACAATGACCCCTATGGGTCCGCCATGATGAACCAGCACCATGCTCAGGACGTGATGCGGGCGATCGAAACCAGCCGTTATACTTTGCGTGCCACGAACACGGGCTTCTCTGGCGTCGTCACCCCCCACGGTAGAACCCTCTGGAAATCAGGCTTTCGGACCTATGAGGCGCATCTTGCCACAATTTATAAACAGCAAACTCGCACCCTTTATGTGCAATGGGGGAATTGGTTGACGCCATTCCTGCTTGGGGTCGCTCTGATCGGGTGGCTTCGAGTAAAACGGTAAAACTTAGGAGATTTCTGAGAAACAATATCCCCTTATTTGGAAAAAAGGCGCGGCGAAGCCGCGCCTTTTTTCCAAATAAGGGGGAAGTTCTTATCTGGAAATCTCCTTACAGGTAATGTTCTAGACGAGTGAATGGGGTGTGATGAAAAGGGCAGGAATGTCCCTTCACCACACCCGATCCACATCACTTGATGAGTTCTTCAGGACTTACGCGTCTGTGTTGTGGGTGGGGTGCTTTGCACCCCACCCACAACACAGACGCACTGCATATAGCGGGCTTGCATAAGTCCTATTCTGATGCAGAAATCTTCTAAACCCTACCGTTGTTGCTCGGCTCGGTACGTCCAGAATTGCTGCAAGCCTCCAATTGATTCGACTTCATAAGTGGGTAGCATACTGGCGGGTACGAAGGATTTTACATCTTCGGGAAGCAGTTCCTCAGTTCTTAATTGGGTGCGATACAGGCTGACAACACCAAAGTTCTGCCGTTGGGTATTCTCGGCCACGATCTCTTGCAATTCGGAGTGGTTTTCGGCGACTAGTTCAACGCATTGCTCCTGGAGGTCATTGCCAAACAGGTTAGGGAGATCAGCGCAGAAGCTGTCGTTGAGGTAAGTCACGAGCTTTGCCGTAGCGTACTCGTTGTAGCGTGACTGCTGAGGATTGGTTGCCACCAGGATGGCCCCCACAACACCCAGGGCGATCGCCCCCCCAAAAACTCCGACTTTCCAACCTTTCATGTTGCCTATTACCCCCCACCTCTGGTGGAATTCAAGAACCCCAAACTTTCCTCAGCGTAGCAGGCCAGCAAAATTTTCCAAGAAGGGGGCTGTGATAGATCAAAAAGTGCCACCAATGCTATAATGAGTTTATACGCGGCGAGCGTAGCCAAGTGGTTAAGGCAGTGGATTGTGGTTCCGCCATTCGAGGGTTCGAGTCCCTTCGTTCGCCCTTCCAACTTCTAAAAAACTCCCTGTAGCTTTCTAGCTCAGGGAGTTTTGCTTTGGAAACCAAAAATAAGGCTTGGCTTCTAATAAACTTCAATTTGGGATAAACCAAAGTGCCCTTTGTGTGTGCAGGGTGCATGTCAAAAAGGGCGTTTTCGAAGGGCGCGCAAAGCATGCCCCTCGCAAAGCCGTTAACCCGAACTCAGATTAATAAACCTCAGTTCGGGTTAAGCTGCAGTGCTCATTTTGGCGTGCGCTTTGCGCACACCAAAATGAGCGTTTTCGAGTGCCGCACAACGCGTGGCACTCGAAAACGCCCTTAACCCGAACTCAGGTTAATAAAGACTATGAAAAATTACGGTGAGTATTCAAACTGCTGTGTTTTCCTCCCGTAATTTGACTGACAGAAAAATGGCCCGATCTGCTGAAGATTAAAATAGATCAGCTAGGAGCATTCAGCAATCACCATGCTTGAAGAAGACATTCGCCAACTTCGGGCCATTCTGGGTCGTGTCGTCACCACTGGAAGTGACACACCGCAAACCCGGCCCTACCTGAATCACGCCTATGCAGGGTTAATGGAGGCGCTGACGGCTCTGGAGCAACTTCATGGAACGACCCTACTCCTGCCAACAACCGCTGCTCAGACCGATGTCTGCGAACTAGCTCATTTTGCTTGCCTACAATCGCCGTCAAGCCAGAGCGCATCCCATTAAACAAGAACCTATGCGTTGAGAACTGTTCTGCCTCAATGCAGCATTTTCCGATCTAGCGAGATGGATGTAGGACTTCGTCCTACATCCATCTCGCTAGATCGGAAATGTTTATAGACAGCTCTTAGCGCACAGGTTTTTGATCTATTTAGACAGAAGCTGCATCCGCTAGATGTATGCAGCTTCTGTTTTTGTTATTTGAAAATAGATTGTTTTTTGCGTTTGGCGATCGCTTTTTCCTTAGCCTTCTGCCGCTCCGACTCCACCTCTTTCATCTTCTTCATGATGCGGCTGAAATATTCTTGAAGATATGACTCCAGGGTTGTCAACTCGGCAGGGTTAATGCCGAATACCCGATAGGTTTCCTCCATTGAAGCCGTTAGAGGTTTGCCCGACGCAATCACATCCGTAAAGGCCAGCCGGTCGGCCAAGTTCCAACCCCATTGGAAGAAGCGAGCCGTCGATTCAACTCCACGCAACAAACCTCGGGGCATCCGCCAAATTCTAGCTTCCTGGCCCGATAACCGTTCACAGAGACGAATAATCTCGTAAGCGCCCCAAGCCCGAGTGCCCACGACCGGAAAGGTGCGATTGACCGTTTCGGGTACAGATAGTGCCTGTACAGCAAACTTCGCTAGATCTTGAGTATCCATATAGGCAATGGGTGAGGTATCTCCCATGACCCAGACTGCTTGCCGCTCCAATACGGGAATAGCGTACTGCCCGATCAACCCCTGCAAGAAACCAGCGGTTTGTAGCACGGTGTAGTTTAACCCTGACTCGGCTAAGAATAGCTCTGTGCAGCGCTTGATCTGCATTAGGGGAACATGGGCATATTGGTCAGAATTCAGGATAGAGAAGAAGATATAGCGCTCTACCCCAGCCAGTTTGGCGGCCTGAATCAGGGTAACTTTGCCGTCCCAGTCTACTTCTTTAATGCTGTGAGAATCCGTCGGACGTGTGGTGGCAGCATCGATGACTGCGGTAACCCCTTGCAAAGCGTTCGCTAGCGATTCAGGCTCACACAGATCCCCTGGAATGAGTTCGGCTCCCCATTCTTTCAGGAAGCTAGCTCTACGAAGGCTTCGCACTAAGCATCGAACCGTATGGCCCTCATCTAGTGCGCGCTTTGCAATCTGTCGGCCCAGGGTGCCGGTTGCCCCCACAATGAGTAAAGTCATCCAGGATTCGTCTTCAATCGTTAACTTTTTATAAGATATACCCTACATTCTCTCAGAAATGGGGGCAACCGCTATCAATATCTAAACTTTACCCAAAATCCCTGCCATTCACGGACTGATGTGTTTTTGTTATATTTCCTCGTTATTTTGCCCACACTTGAGGCTGGCTCTGCCATTTAAGCTGTAGTCATTGCTTAGGAGGGCATTTTGTTCCTCGAGGGCTTCCTCTGCTTCACTAGCTGAAAAGACGGTGCCGGGAGGACAGCTTATAAAACTTACTTTTCTCAAGAAGGGGCGACGTGACACACTTGTCCCTTTTTCTAATAAAGATTAAAGAGGGCAAACCTCGACGCCTCGTCGATCTGTCTGCCCTCCCTACGCAAATTCAACTGATCTGATTCAGATCTACTCTTCGCCACCCTGCAACTTGAGCAGCAGGAAGCCAACTCCCAGCCCAATCATGATCAGCAGTGGGGGCAGAATTGCGGCAGTACCCATTTCACCCATGGTTTTTCGTGTCTCCCGTTTGTTGAGCAGTTTTGCAAAATGAGGAATAGCAACGTTGTTTCCAAGTTGGAAGCGATCGCCAGATTCCAATATCCTTTAGATTTTACGGCAGTTCGGTTATGGATTCTTTGATACATCCGGGGTTTGTAGCAAATCCGTTCAACAATGGGCGGCCCAAACTGGCGATCGCCACTGGAGACCCCGCTGGGATTGGCCCTGAAGTTGTGCTCAAAGCCCTGGCTGATCCAATCTTTCGTCAAAACTTTGACTTAACGCTGGTGGGTAATGCGGGTCTTCTGCAACACACTTATGAACAGCTTCGAGATATCTTACCTGCGGATGCTGTCGCAGATCCCTGTGAATTGAATTATCTAGATGTCTCTCTAGAATCTGCATTAATTCAAGATGTTGAAGTTGGCCGAGGGAATGCTGCCAGTGGAGAAGCGAGCTTTCGGGCCCTGGAGGTTGCGATCGCCAACACTTTGCAGGGTCACTTTCAAGGCATCGTTACTGCCCCTATTGCCAAATCAGCCTGGAAAGCAGCGGGTCACCATTATCCTGGCCAAACTGAGCTACTGGCTGAAAAAGCAGGGGTAGAACGCTTCGGCATGATGTTTGTAGGGCGATCGCCCCATACCGGCTGGACATTGCGAGCCCTACTTGCTACAACTCATATTCCCCTGCGCCAGGTCCCTGAGGCACTTCACCCGGATGGGCTGACCCGAAAGCTGGATTTGCTGGTGCAAACACTGCAATTAGACTTTGGATTACCGACGCCTCGCATTGCTGTAGCCGGCCTCAATCCCCACAGCGGCGAGGAGGGGCAACTGGGCCATGAGGAACAGAAGTGGCTTATTCCCTGGATACGGGAAATGAGCGATCGCTATCCCCAGATTCAACTCGATGGTCCCATTCCTCCCGATACCCTTTGGGTAAAACCCGGTCAAGCCTGGTTTGGGCATGGAGATGTCCAGACTCATGATGCTTATCTGGCGTTATATCACGACCAGGGTTTGATCCCGGTGAAATTAATGGCATTTGACCGTGCTGTCAATACCACCATCGGGCTACCGTTCATCCGCACCTCCCCAGACCATGGAACGGCATTTGATATTGCAGGTCGAGGAATTGCTGACCCAAGCAGCCTAAAAGCATCTATCCATCTGGCAGCAGAGCTTGTCCAGGCTCGTTGTCAAAAATATCTGTCTCAGGGAGTACAAGCAAAACCACACTAATGTCAGTTTTTCCTGACATTTTAACAGAACGTAATGGCAAAACTCGGTACTTGGCGTGACAATGGACAGTGATCCGTATAGGGAAATACCAAATCTCCACAAACGGTAAACAATTTGTAAGATTTAATTGAGTCTTGTTACGAAGTATTTCAATTTTTTACACCCATTCATTGCGTTAGCAGAGGGTCATCATGCTGAAATCTATCCAGTATTCTATGGAACTCTTACAAGACGAGGCGCGCCACCTGGTACACCAGGGCATTGTAAGCCGCCAACAACCTATTTATGTCCTCTGCAAATACATTCCCGCTCGGGAGTGGGCTCATGTGGAATGTGAGCTTGAGCGTTGCGACTTCCTGTTGCGCGATCGCATTGGCGATTTGCTGGGGCGAGAAGATTGGGAAAATGACTAAGTTGTTCGAATGAAGCGAGGGATACCCTCGCTTCATTCGAACCCTGGTTTCTAAGGGTTATCAGATGACCTCAGGTCTGCGAGCTCGTTACGCAAGGCGGTGATTTGCGTAATGAGGTCTTGCAAGTCTGCCTCAACATCTGCAGGGGCAGAAGGGCCCGCGGTGGGAGCGGTGTATTCCCCTCCTGTTGCTGAGCCTGAGGTGCGGGCCTGATTGATCAGGCTATCTACAAAGGTGCGGGCTTCACGCTCGGTTACTTCGCCTCGGCTTGCCAGCTCATCTGCTAATTCCGTTGGGTTGGTGCGGAGCTTGTTTAAGGCATCTTCGCCTACGCTGGGGTTCTGTAAACTCTCAATCAATGTTCCAGCAGCTCCAATGGAGACCCGGAATCCCTTCTGAACCGTCTGAAAAATAGCGTCGGGGTTCATGTCCATAGGCCTTGGTTGAACGATGTCAGCCAGAGCTTATCAGATCTGAACCTCGATCTTCCACTGCTGGAGGATGATCGAGGCTGGCAGAGTCGCTTTTGTTCTTGGAGCAATCGCCACCTTGGTTAGGACATGAGAAGAGAGTGAGGGCGAAGCCCTCACTCTCTTCTCATGTCCTAACCAAGGTGGCGAAAAGTATACAAGATGCTCGGTTGAATGCCCAGCCATCCTGTAAGAGCGTGATTAGAAGTTTTCTAGGTAGAGGTTAAGGTCTTCTACTAAGCGGGTTAGCTCTGCTTCGGTTGTTAAACGAATGCGATCGTCACGCACTGTGACCAGGACCTTAGCGGCAAAGGGTGTGGGCCAAATATTGGGATTACAGAAAATTTCTAAAAAGACATCTCCTGTGTGGCGATATTCCAGGGGAGCCTGTGGAGCGGGCCTGCTGGATGGGGTGCCTGGTGATGCGACAGTTTTTAGGCGTGTCATCAGTTCCTGAAGGGAACCCTGCAGGTCTCTCGCGGCTTCAGGTGAAAAGCTGAATGCCACTGAGCCTTCCACCAGATTTAGTCGAAATTGGGATGCGCTCACCGAATGTACTCCCTGTATAACTATCTTGTTATATATCAAATCCGGCTGAATAACTGTGATGAGTTGTAGCGCGGCGTAACGTGCTACAGCATGATCCGTCATGACGTAAATGGGGTGTGGTGAAAGGGACACGAAGTACCCTTTTCACCACACCCCATCCATATGTTTGAAACATGACGAACAGGATTTGGTATAAAGTACGTTTGCTTAACTGATGTTGGAAATGTTGATTTTTCCGTGCCATTAGAAGAAAAACAACCTTCCCAGGATTTTTCCCAATATCCGCTTAGGAGTAGTAGCAAAGTAGAGCTAAAAACCGATGACTGTAACGAATGTTTTATTGCTTCTGGGTGGATTAGTACTCTTGGTTGTCGGTGCAGAACTACTGGTTCGCGGGGCATCGAAAATTGCTTTAGTTGCAGGTCTTTCTCCTCTGGTGATTGGGCTGACCATCGTTGCTTATGGCACCAGTTCACCGGAGATGACAGTCAGCGTGCAGGCAAGTCTGGCAGGGCAGGCTGATATTTCTCTCGGGAACGTGGTGGGCAGCAATATCTTTAATGTGCTGGCAATCTTGGGAATCGCCTCATTAATTTCGCCATTGCCTGTGGCTCAGCAATTAATTCGCCTGGACGTGCCAATCATGATTGGCGTTTCGGTGTTATTGCTGTTATTTGGTCTGGATGGTAATGTCAATCGCTTCGAAGGTGTCATCCTGTTTTTGGGAGCTATCGCCTATACAGTCTTTCTGATTTATCAGAGCCGTAAAGAGCAGAATGCGGATGTGCAGGCAGAATATGAGCAGGAATTTGGAGGTACCCAACCGAGTAACGGCAAAACTTGGATCATCAATGTTCTGCTGATTGTCGTGGGTTTGGGATTGCTTGTGGTGGGGTCGCAGTGGCTAACCAGCTCATCGGTGGCGATCGCCCGCTCTTTTGGTCTCAGTGAGCTGGTCATTGGCCTGACCTTAGTTGCCGCAGGAACATCTCTGCCAGAACTGGCCTCTTCTGTTGTGGCTAGTATCAAGGGAGAGCAGGATATTGCAGTCGGTAATGTGGTGGGTAGCAATATTTTCAATATCCTGGCAGTGTTGGGCTTGAGTGCAGCTGCTTCGAGTACGGGTATCAATGTGTCGTCAGCAGCCCTTAACTTTGATATTCCCTTCATGATTGCGGTGGCGCTCGCCTGTCTTCCCATTTTCTTCACGGGCAACCGCATTGCCCGGCTTGAAGGAATTCTTTTTCTGGCATATTACGTTGCCTATACCGTTTATCTAATTCTCAAATCTACAGAACACGAACAGTTACCCGGCTACAGTCAGGTCATGCAGAGCTTTGTCATTCCCATTACACTCATCACGCTGGCGGTGGTGACGCTCAACTCCCTTTGGCGTAAACGAACTGCGAATCGGTAGTCTCGTGAGTGCTACGCGCTCAGAACCAGGGTGTCTATTTTTGAAAAGCTACACGGAGCGCGGCTTTTCGAAAATAGACTGTCCTAACCAGATTGCGTCAGTTTATAAGCCTCCTATGAGTTGCGCGTCGTGCTTAGCACGACGCGCAACTCATAGGAGGCTAACTGGGGGCTAAGCCCAGTTCTCTAGCTGTTGGCGCCAACTCTGCACAACCCGCTGTAAGGACAAGGGTAGCCAGCCATCAAATTGGGGGTAAATGGGCAGGCGAGGCTGTAGGGACCAACCAGCCTGAGCCAGCATTTGTTCCAGTGCTATGTGTTGGGGATGGGGATAGTCAGGGTTGACTTCATCTTTGGGACTGACGCCTCCCAGATCGGATGCTCCGGCTTCCAGACAGGCGAAGAGATGCTCGGGGCTAGCCACCAGATTCGGGGGAATCTGCAGTGTAATGTCGTTGGGTAAGACGTGGCGAGCTAGACGCACAGCCTCTACCAGGGCTTCATGTGCTAAGGGCTCTCCCGGCCATGGCTGATTTTGGCCTGGGCTGTGGGGTTGTAGAATAACCTCCTGAATGTGCCCCCAGCGGTGATGAATTTGAGCGATCGCCTCCAACGTATTCTGCCAATCCGCCTGACTCTCCCCAATTCCCAACAATAGCCCGGTAGTAAAGGGAATTCGCAGTTCGCCGGCCCATTCCAATTGTTGCAAGCGTACTTCTGGCACTTTGCTAGGAGCATGGCGATGGACCGTCTCCGTCAGAGCGGGAGTTACCTGCTCCAGCATCAATCCCATAGACACGTTCACGTCTCGGAGCTGGGCCATTTCGTCATAGCTCAAGGGTCCCGCATTGGTGTGGGGCAAGAGACCCATATCCAGGGCTAGCTGGCATAAATCGACGATATGTTGAAACCAGGCCGTTCGTCGAGGGCTGCGAGGATGAACTTCACCACTCAGGATGAGAGCCTCAATGATGTGGCGATCGCGCCAACTCTGCAACTGCTTCTCAGCCTGCTCCAGGGAAAGCCAGGTATCCGTTCCAGGGTTAACCCGAAAATTACAGTAGCTGCACTGGTTAAAACATTCGTAGGTAGGAACCAGCGTTCCCGCCGGACTAAAGCTGATACATTTGCCCGTATTCATGAGTCACTACTTCAGTACGGTGGTATGTGGCACAAAATGCTACACACCACCGTACTGAATTCAAGGACTTCATACAATCAGCTCGCGGCTTTGTGGGGTTGCTGAATGGAGTCATGAAATGGGGAACTGAGCTTCCCTCTTCTGCTTCTCCTGCGAAACTTCACCACTCTGGGCGCAACCCTTGGCTCTCCAGGTGCTGCTGTAGTGCTGGCATAAGTCCCTTGGGCACAATGCTAGAGGGAGTTTCTGTTGGGTGTTGGCGTACAAGCCAAGCGGCTGTCACCCCTGAGGCGGCACCCACATGCCATTCCCCATGGTGAACTCGAATGGCCGCCGTGGCGATATGGCTAGCGGCTAGAGCTTTGCCACCGATGAGCATGTTATCCACTCCCTGGGGGATTAGGGCTTCTAGGGGGATGTAGATAGGACGTACCAGTTCTTCCTTTACCGAGGCCCGAACGGCTTCTCCCGTGGCTTCCCAATTGCGGTAGCGGCAGCCATGGATGTCGATGTCGTAGTGGGTGACCGCCACCACCGTTCCTCGAAAATCACGTCCCTCCATGTCATTGCGAATGTCCTGCTCACGGATCATGAATTCCGGCTGCCCATAGGCTGCGCGTCCCAGAATCCGCCGTCCCTCCCGAATGTAAGGCACCATTGCCAACCCCGAAGCCGTTTTCATGGGGCTATTCGCTCCATGCAGGAATGTGAGGGGGTAGCCGGGTTCACTATGGTTATCCAGCAACCATTTAGCAAACATCAGGGCATGGTTTTCCCCATGACGCAGAGCCAGGGCTGAGATGCCGCCCATCCAGTTCTGGTAGTGGCCCGTGTTAACCAGCTTCTCCTTGGTCAGGATGAGAGGGGGGTTCATCCAGTTCCAGTCGTTGCCCTGAGTCCAGTTCACCAAAGCAATGTCCCCAGGGGCGGGGCTGTTGGTAAACGGATCATTTAAGGTCGTGCTGACCATGCGGCGGTAATTGAAAAAGCTACGCCCTGTGAACATGGCCGTCCCCGCAAGGCTGTAGACATCGTGATGCTCTTCTTCGCTGTAGAAGGTGTCGACATCTTTAAGGACCTCTTTGCTCTTCCCCCCGTCGTCGTAAAGGCCTAGGGCAAAGGGGGCGGTGAAGGCTTGAGTGCATTCGGGATTGTCCCAATCTGAAGCGTGGGTTTCCCCAAAAGTCGCCCATGATTCGGAGCCGAGACGATAAGGGATACGAGCCCACCCTACAAATTCGCCCGTATCGGTGGCATCGATCACCACCATATTTTTACCGGGAGGCGGCTGCAGGCGGATGGGGATCTTGTCGAAGGTGGTGTCGTCTTCCCAGCTATACCAGGCATTGAGCTCGATGGAGAAGCGCCCCTGGGGAATATAGTTGCGATCGCGCGGCACCCGCCGGACCCCATAGATGGCCTTAATAATTCGCCCCGACTCATCAAACTCAGCCCCCTTAAAGGCTGTTGAGGTAGCCCATCGGCTGTTAGGCGAATAGGATTTGGCCTCCTCCAATAATTTCATGGAGGCATTGGCCCCAGCTTCGGGGGGAAAGCATAGCCGTCCTACCCAACAGCTATTAATGCTAGAGGCGGGTACGCCCGACACTCCCGTCCATTGAGGCAGGTTAACGGGTTCGTTAAGAATGCGATTTTTGAAGCTTTGCCAGCCATCGGTGAAGTTCTGCGCCCTCAGCATGGCTTCTGACTCATCAACGGCAGAAATACCTTGGGAACTAATTTGCCCACCCATCCAGGGAGTGAGTTCAATCAAACAAGTTTCAGCACCTCCCGCCATCGCATAGGCCGCCGCCGCTACCCCACCCAGGGAACCGCCTACCACAGCCACTTCACATTCCCACACCTCTTCCGGTTCAGGTAACGAGGAAAGTAGCGGCCGACCATTGGGCAGCGAGCTGGGCATGGAAATACCCTCCATCACGGTCTCCGCCTGGCTAACTTCGGTGCCGTCGGGCACGTTCGTTTTAGGGAGATCAGGACGTCGGGTCAGGCTGGTCAGCAGGATGGCTGAACTCGCGCCTGCAAGCAATGCACCTAAAGGTACGAGCCACGGCAGAAAACGCACATTCCTTAGTTGCATTGACCTCCAAATTGCGGATGATATGCTGAGGAAAGAAAATAAACAGATGACTGCGATCGCTCTCTATGCATGCCCTGCATTGAAGCAGGTCGTCAGCCAAACGAGCAATGAGCAACGTTGCTTTTTTTGATTGCCCGCTCGGCTACCAAGCGCCAGTTTCAGAATTCCCTAGAATTCCAAAAATCTGCACCCTTCGGTAGAGCCGAGTTCTGACCAAGAATTGTAGTCATAAATCGGGGGAATGGATCATGGCCTCACCTGTAATTTCCTTCAAGGCATTCCATCGACTGAGTTGGGGGTTAATGGGAGCGATCGCCTCTACCCTAATCGTTTCGGCAGGAAATGCTCTGGCTCAGGTCGTTTTCCAGTATGGGGATAACGGCTCTGCTGTCACGGCCATTCAACAACGGCTCGGTGTTTATCCAGATGGAGACTTTGGCTCTGAAACAGAGCAAGCCGTGATTGATTTTCAGTCCCGTTATGGCCTGGAAGCAGATGGCGTCGTTGGTCCTGCAACCCTGGACGCATTAGATTTGGGATATTTAACCAATGTTGGCGGCCCAACGGATGATGAATATGGGCAAGGCTCTAGCAGTGCTGTTGTTCGCACATCGGGTGATGTTTTGAATGTGCGGAGTTGGCCAAATGGTGAGGTGATTAGCTCCTTGGCGAATGGCACCCCTGTTGTCTTAACAGGAGATGAAGAGTTTGCTGGAGGCTTAACCTGGGCAGAGTTATCAGTTGGGGGGTGGGTGGCCAGAAATTTCCTTTCGTTCACAGGAACCGGTGGTCCTGGCGACTATACGCCGGGGGCTGGCCCTTATGTTGTTGCTATACCTGGAAACGATCCTGATGATCTACGGGTTGTGCGGAGGCGAGTTCCAACGGCGTTTTATGATGATTCCAGCCAGGGATCTTTTATCAATGCGGGTAATTACCCAAGTCGTTCAGTTGCCGAGGACATCGTAGATGACTTACGGGATCGTGGAATTGATGCCCGGCTCTCCTACCGACGATTCCGTTAGAAAATGACTAGTAGGCTGCGGCCTAAGTTTGCATACTATGTTTTTGTGTGGGGTGCTTCGCATCCCACACAAAAACATAGGTGATGGATTTCCGCCTCAGCGTACTAGAGGGCTATACGAGGATTGATTCTGTAGAAAATACCTCTCTAAAGGCAGTTTTTTAGCTCAAAGGGTCATTGTGATAGCGATCGCCTGGTTCATAAAACCAGGCGTTTTTGTACGCACGTAAAGCCCAGGCAGTACCCATGACGCAGAATTTTTTTATAAAGCAAGTAGTCGTATTTTTGAGCAGCAATTCTCAGTATGGAATTAGGCCCGAAAACTGCTTGCCGAAGGCAAGCGGTTTTCGGGCTTCAAAGCCAAGATTGCGCGCCCGACGGGCGCGCAATCTTGGCTTTGAAGGTCATAATGAGAACTGCTGATTTTTGAGGGTGAGATGCCCGCTACATCTCACGGGTTAAAATGAGCGATCAGCCCCAAAAGTACGATAAATCATCGGTGCCTGAAGCAGGTTGATTCCATTATTCAGGCTTGCTTGTGTTTGTTGTAAGTGCTTTACGCTTACAACAAACACAAGCAAGCCTGAATAAAGCAGAGATTTTGAGAGATTGGATGCACAAAAATTTGTGGTTCTTAGGATTTCAAAGCAAATGAGCCATTCTTGGCTTATTTTCCAAATTCTTTCTTAAGATATAGCGTTTATGGCTTCAAATGCCCCTCCCCGGTATTGCATTTCTGGCCGAGGGATTATCTACTGATGGGTGGTTCCAGCACCCGATAGTTTTGTCTCTAATAAGAGCATATCGGAGTTAGCCCAGGCCCTCTGACCCCCAACATATTTCGGTCTGGCTACGTTGCCCATTTTTATGGAGTATGGAGTATATTCATGCACTTCTCCTTGCCTATTGCGTTGCTCGGTGATGTTCGCTTTGGGAATGTCAGCCCCCAGTTGGCGATGCATATTCCTGACGGGTTTCTGAATCTACCCGTGAGTTTAGTGACGTGGGTGTTGGCGATCGCCCTCCTCGCCCTCTCCCTGAACCGCGTCAAGAAAAACTACCAGGAACGCGCTGTACCCCTGATGGGGGTTTGTGCCGCCTTTATTTTTGCTGCTCAAATGATTAACTTTCCGATTCCCGGAGGAACCTCAGGGCATTTGCTGGGGGGAACACTGGCAGGTGTTCTACTAGGTCCCTGGGCTGGTTCCCTTGTGATGACTGTGGTGTTTATCGTGCAGGCCGTACTGTTTCAAGATGGTGGCCTGACGGTTTTAGGAGCCAATATTTTTAATATGGGACTGGTGGGTACGTTTGGTGGCTACTACCTCTACAAAGTGCTGCGATCTGTCTTGGGATACAACCGCTGGCGCGGGATGGCGATCGCCACAGCCATTACGGCCTGGGCCAGTGTAATGGCCGGATCGCTCCTCTGTGGCATTCAGCTTGCGCTTTCGGGTACGGTGCCGCTGACCCTGGCGCTGACAGCAATGCTGTCCTGGCATGCACTCATTGGGGTTGGAGAAGCACTGATCACCCTGGTCGCTATCAGTTATATCTGGCGGACCCGCCCTGACTTGTTGTTTGATCCACCCCAGCCAAAATCGGATGTGCGCCGCATTTTGACGCACCATTAATCCACCTGGCTAAATATTGTTTGTTTTTACCTCATTCAGATTTAACGTTCTTTCGTGGAGGTTGTGCCATGAGCGATCGCCCATTGTCTAAGCGAAACAAAGTGTTCATAACGAGCGGCCTTGGCATTGCATTATTGATTGCAGTAGTACTATCACCGTTTGCCAGTTCCCATCCCGATGGCTTAGATCGCGTGTCTCAGGATCACGGCTTTGCCGACCGGGCTGTGGAAGATGCTCCAGCCAAAAAGCTTCCCTTTCATGCTGTCTTCGATGAATATGCCCTACGGGGGGTTCCCGAAGGTGTCGCAACGCCGCTAGCGGGTTTGCTCGGTACTCTAGCCACCTTTGGCCTCGCCTGGGGGGCAGGAAAGCTACTGGTCAAAGGCTCTCATTCGTCTGAGTCAGAATCTTAAAGGACTGGCATGGCCTTATTTCACACAGGCGTATTTCATTTAGATCAGGATAGTCAGCTCGCTTCGCCCTGGCATCGATTGGTTGCACCCAGCCGAGTGCTCTGTGCGCTGTTGTTTGTCTTTGCCACTTCCCTAACTCCAAACGGATACTGGGCAGTTTGGGGGGTTTATGGATTAGGGTTACTGTTGCTGTTGCTCCTCAGCCGAGTGAACTTGGGGCGGTTGTTGCGTCGGGTTGGCGTCGAATCGGTGTTTCTGGGAGCCGTCCTTTTAGGGACACTGTTTCGGGATGGGGGGACAGTACTTTGGCAGTGGGGTTGGCTACGCATTACCTCGGAAGGTTTGATGGTACTCGGTAGCGTCGGGCTCAAATCTCTGCTGAGTCTTATGATGCTCAACCTGTTAGTGCTAACGACCCCTGTTCCTGACCTGCTGCAGGCGCTGGTCACCCTCAAAATGCCCCCTTTGCTGGTGTCGACCCTGGCTGCTATGTACCGCTATACGGCACTGCTTGTTGGAGAATTTGCCACCATGCGGCGGGCGGCGGCGTCCCGCAATCTAATGAATCGCCAGCGCTATCAACGCTTGGTGATTGGGAATATGATAGGTGCGCTTTTTATCCGGACATATGAGCGGGGCGATCGCATCCATCAAGCCATGCTGGCGCGTGGTTATACAGGGCTTCCCCCGCTTCAGACAGTACCTCAAAGCCGTTGGTGGGATGGGGTGGCGATCGCTCTCACCTTGACTGTTCTAATTGTGGGGCAGGCTCTCCATTGGTACGGTACCCATCGCTAGGGTCTGTTTTAAGGGTTGTTTTTGTTGCTTTCCGCATAAAAACAACCCTTTAACCGGCTTTAAAGTACGCCCTAAACCTGCACGACAAAAGCTGACGGAATTGCTCACTTTCCATTTCCAGGGCTGATATGCATCATAATCCCATTGCCATCGAACAGTTAAGCCACACCTACCCTGATGGTACTCAGGCTCTTAGCTATATTGATCTATCCATTGCGGCGACTGAACGGGTCGCGCTGGTTGGGGCAAATGGTTCGGGCAAATCAACCTTGCTACTTCATCTCAACGGCATTCTAATACCTCAGACAGGGACGGTCACCGTTGGCGAGTACCCAATGGAGCCCCAGAATCTGAAGCAGATCCGCAATTTTGTGGGGCTGGTCTTTCAAAATCCTGATGACCAACTGTTTATGCCAACGGTCTGGGAAGACATTACCTTTGGCCCTATGAACCAGGGAGTACAAGGGGAGGAGCTGGCCCACCGTTGCCACCACTGTCTCTATGCAGTGGGGTTAGACCCTCAGCATTATGGCAATCGCAACACGAGCAACCTCTCTGGTGGGGAGAAACAGCGGGTGGCGATCGCCGGAGTCCTGGCTATGCGCCCCCAAATTCTGGTGTTTGATGAACCTACAGCCCGCCTCGACCCTCGCTCACGGCGACAGCTCATTCATCTACTGAAGGGGTTGCCCATGACCCAACTGATCGCGACTCACGACCTCGATCTGGCGCTTGAGCTATGCAACCGAACGGTGGTACTCAGCCACGGTCGAGTCGTACGTGATGGGCCGACAGAGCAGATTTTGAGCGATCGCCCTTTCCTGGAAGAACACCATCTAGAATTGCCCCTCAGCTACAGCCGCCCTTACTGTTTACTGGAACACGCCCCCGTGTCCCAACGGGTTGCTCACTAGCATTACTCCAGTAGATTGAATGGATTTTGCAATCTTTTTAGCTTGCAACCAGAAAGTCCATTTGCCAAGAAACGCCCTCTATAGGGCGTTTCTTGGCAAATGAGCAAAATTAGGATTCGGCTGCTTCAGGATGATGATCGGTCAAGACAACTTCAGGGTTAAACGGCTGCTGTGACTGGACAGAAGTTGCATCCATTGGGCTACCTGACCAGCGACGTGCCAGATTGATAAAGTCTGAAGGCATCATCACGATAGTTGTTGTATTGTTTTCGGCACCGACTTCTGTCAACATTTGCAACCGTCGCAGTTCCAGGGCTGCTGGGTTCTGGCTAATGTTGTTAGAGGCTTCTGCCAATTTGATTGAAGCCTCCTGTTCCGCGGCCGCTTTGATAATGCGGGCACGCTTTTCGCGAATAGCTTCCGCTTCTTTCGCCATAGCCCGTTGCATACCTGTAGGAATTTCTACATCCTTCATTTCGACACGCTCAATCACAACACCCCAGGGCTCAGTAATCTCATCCACAATTTCTTGAACTCGAGTGTTGATCTTGTCTCGGTTCTGCAACACATCATCCAGAATATGTTGACCTACAACGTTCCGAAGTGTTGTTAAAGCTGCCTGATATACTGCCATTTCATAATTCTCAACCCGGTTAATTGCGTTCACTGGGTCGATAATTCGGTAATACAAAACGGCGTTCACACGAATGGTTACACTGTCTGCTGTAACTGTCTCTTGCGGTTCGATATTGGTGGTTCGAGTCCGTACATCTAGCTGCACTTTTTGATCAATAAATGGAACGATCCAATAGAGCCCCGGCCCCATCACGCCCTTAGAACGCCCTAAGCGAAAGATCACGCCCCGCTGATACTCTCGGTCTAACTTAAAACCCGAAAGGCTCATAAGAATGAGAAACCCTAACACTGTGCCCAAAAGGCTGCCCATGGTTCTAAAACCTAAATCAGTGTTCACATGTTTGGTCGCTCAATTCAGGGGCAGAAGGGCGTTTGCATAGGTACCCTGACCCCTAAAGACAGCGATCCATTGTTCCTCTCTATTCTAAACAGGGCAACTAATGACGTCTGCTATTCAGCCAAAGTTTAAGGGCTTTTCAATCGCTTAAAATCTGGTTATTTTTGTGAGAGCCATGCTCTGCGCGATTCTCACAAAAACAACCAGGGCTGATTTAAGTACAAAGCGCTGTAATACTTGCCTCTTTAATACAGGACAAAACTTCTAGAACCCGGATTTTGGATTGGAGGAGCGAAGGCCCCTCCAATCCAAAATCCGGGTTCTAGAGATAGTTTTAATTTTTGTCCCGTACTGTGAGTTGCCTCTAAACAACTTACAAAATGTGAGTCGTGATACACGATTATTTTCTAGAATGTTCAAATGATAGAGCTGATAGAGCAAAACTGGTTATTTTCCGGAGGCTTCCTCTATGCTGTGGAGAAAATGCATAGAGAAAGCTGTGGGTGCTAGCTTTTATTGCTTTGAGTAGCTAAATCAATCAGGGGAAAGTACTCAGGACAAATTGGTTTGTATTTGCGGTTTATACGGTTCCTGTCCAATAACAAAAGCGGGATATACGTAGAAAATACTATGTGCAAATCATACTGAGTCAGGCATCTTAAAGATCAGGCGATAGATGTGCGGCAGTAAATCGCGCAAATCGATGGATAACGTCACTGAACACAGATTCCTGAAACAGGTATAAGTCGAACGGACATTCTTTATGCTGGATTTCCAACAGTCAACGGAAGGCTTAACCCTGTTAATCGTGGTTCTCAATTACCGGACCCCTGCTTTAACCATTGATTGTTTGCGATCGCTCGTTGATGAAATTCCAACTCTGCCACCGACACGGGTGGTTGTCACTGACAATCTCTCGGGGGATGGTTCCGTTGAGCAAATTCAGGCTGCTATTGAGGCAGGTGGTTGGGGAACATGGGCTGACCTGATGCCCCTGCCCAAGAATGGCGGGTTCGCCTATGGCAACAACGCCGCCATTCGGCCTTATTACGAGAGCGGCACCTTGCCGCCCTACGTGATGCTGCTCAACCCAGATACCGTCGTCCGGCCGGGGGGCATTCGTACTCTGTGGCAGTTTATGGAAGCGAATACCAAGGTTGGTATAGCGGGAAGCCGCCTGGAAGATCCCGATGGGACACCCCAACGCTCGGCGTTTCGCTTCCATACCTTGTTTAGTGAAATGGATTCTGGGGTGCGTCTGGGAGTGTTGTCTCGCCTATTGCAACCTTGGGTAGTGGCTCCGCCTGTATCGGAGGAGGCCTGCCTCACAGATTGGGTTGCGGGAGCCAGCATGATGGTTCGTCGCGAAGTCATTCAAGATATTGGATTGATGGACGAAGGCTACTTCATGTACTACGAGGAGATGGATTATTGCCTGCAAGCTCATCGAGCGGGTTGGCCCTGCTGGTATGTACCTGAAAGTCACGTTGTTCATCTCGTTGGGCAAGCATCTGGGGTTACCGATCAAAAGCGTCCCCCCAAGCGTCTCCCCCAGTACTGGTTTGACTCCCGCCATCGCTACTTCATCAAAAACTATGGCTGGGTTTATGGAGCTGTTGCAGATGCGTTGTGGGCGGCAGGATTTGCTTCCTGGCGTGCACGGCGGGTATTGCAGCAAAAACCTGACCTTGATCCTCCCCAAATGCTCGGGGATTTTTGGCGCAACAGTGTCTTCATGAGAGGTCGCGCTATCGATCCAGCTAAAACGGTTTGAAGTCGCCTTGGAGCACTGGCAGTTCCGAAGGAGGAGGGAATCACCCTGTGGATGCCTCAAAAGGAGGATGTGAAAGGCTGTGCTCCCTGGCTACTTTCGATCTAAGCCCTCAATTCTACGTTTCGATAGAAAATCTCAATTCGCTCAACTTTCAGAAGTCCGCAAACGAATAAAACCCAGGAACAGTTTATGGTTACATTAGGGCACACGCTTGTTGCACATCCTTCAGAACCAGAATCTCTAACTCTATGGCAACTGATTCAAGAGGATTGGGTTGCTAATGGACGGGATTGGACAAAACCAGGGTTTCGAGCGCTTGCCGTCTACCGTTTTGGAGTTTGGCGTATGGAACTCCAACCTAAGTTCTTGCGGGCACCCTTTAGTATTTTGTACCGCATGCTCTATCGCAAAGTTCGCAATACCTATGGTATTGAGTTGCCCTACACCGCGAAAATTGGGCGTCGCTTAGTCATTGAACATCAACATGGTATTGTTGTGCACGGCTATTGCGAAATTGGCGATGATTGTGTCATTCGTCAGGGAGTAACGCTGGGCAACCGCTATTTGGAAAAGCCATTGGATGCCCCAAAGTTGGGCGATCGCGTCAATATTGGTGCGGGTGCTAAGGTGCTGGGAGGAATTACCCTTGGCAATGATGTTAACGTCGGTGCCAATGCTGTTGTTCTCAAAGACATCCCTACAGGTAGAACTGCTGTTGGTATCCCAGCGAAAATTATAGCTTAAGGGTGTTGCGAACTACTAGATTTTTCGTGTATGTCACGCACGAAAAATCTATCCCTTGTACTATAAATTGCTTTTTATCCTTATTAAAAAAAACTTGATTCTCCAAAGTTTAAGGGGTGTTTGCAAGGTGTTTTTTTCGGGCACTATGAATTCGGAAAACAATCTTGTTGAGGCTTTTCAAACACCCGTTGACAGATAAAACCGTTGGGTGAAACTTCTGCTCTTAGACTTCTTATCCACAGTCCGGAAACGGCCTGAACGAGCCACGTTCCAGAGGAGCCTTCAATGACAGCAACTGTTGCAGCAACTGTTATGGATATATCGATTTCTGCGTCCGAGCCGGATTGGAGCCGAGAAGAGTGTCAGCGGTGGTGGGATCCGAGCCGTCAGCTGCTAAAGTGCATCCGTAGATACCAGTTTTGGAAGAAAAAAGGCTCCCCATTGGGATGGGTGATATGCCGCTGGTATGTTCTCTGGCATCGGTTTTGGAGCGCTGTGAGTGGGGCAGATATTCCTCTCAACTGTCAGATCGCGGGCGGTTTGTTGATGCCTCACCCCAATGGCGTCGTGATTCATCCCAATGCCTATATTGGCCCCAACTGTCTTGTTTTGCAGCAAGTCACCATTGTTGGAGGGGTTCATCTGAAGGGCCATGTGGATATCGGTGCGGGTGCAAAAATTATCCGCCCTGTTTCGATTGGTGAACATGCGCGCATTGGGGCGAACGCTGTAGTGCTGAACGATGTTCCCGCGTATAGAACAGCAGTGGGTATGCCAGCTCATATTACTGAAGGGTCTAATAAGCCTAGCTAAGAGCGAGTCCGGAGGTCATTGCTATAGGCTTTCCGTACACAGGAATAAAGCTATAGGAATTGAGGACGGTGTGATACGCCGTTCTCAATTCCTATAGCTCTTTCTGAAGTCCTTGATTTTGTGTGCGTGAAGCGCACACAAAATCAAGGACTTCAGAAAAAATTTCTCAAGGGTTGATGAAGACTTTACGTTTCTAAAGTTTATCACTAGAAGCTATGAGTAGAGTTACGGTTGTACGGAGGATGGGCATTCTAGGCGTGTTTCCACTGATAGCTTCTCTGGCTGATAGAGGCGATCGCCCGATATTCTGAACGGCTATTGTTATTCCATCCAAACCCTTCTATGAACCTCATTCCGACTGAAATTCCTGATGTTTTGATTCTGGAGCCTCGCGTTTTTGGCGATGAACGAGGTTTTTTCTTTGAGAGCTTTAACGAGCAGGCATTTCAAGATAAAACAGGCATCTCAGCCCGCTTTGTGCAGGATAACCACTCGCGTTCCGCCCGAAATGTTCTACGGGGTTTGCATTATCAGATTCAGCAAACTCAGGGTAAATTAGTGCGGGTTGTTGCCGGGGAAATCTTTGATGTGGCGGTCGACATTCGGCGCTCTTCGCCTACCTTTGGTATGTGGGTCAGTTGTGTGCTGAGTGCTGAAAATAAGCGACAACTCTGGGTCCCCGAAGGATTTGCCCATGGCTTTGTTGTCACTTCCGATGTAGCGGAAGTGTTGTACAAAACGACGGATTACTATGCTCCTCAGCATGAGCGCAGCATTTTGTGGAGTGACCCAGATTTGGATATTGCTTGGCCCCTGAATGGGGAACCAAGCCTCTCTGCAAAAGACAAAGATGGAACATTCTTTCGGGATGCAGAGGTATTTGCATGAGAATTTTGCTAACAGGCAAAGATGGGCAGTTGGGGGAAGAGCTACAGGCGCTATTACCGGCAGTCGGTATGGTCAAAGCTGTCGGTCGAGCAGAACTAGATTTGACTCAGCCGGATGCCATCCGTCAACTGATCCGAGATGTGGAACCCAGCTTGATCATTAATGCCGCTGCATACACAGCAGTTGACAAAGCTGAGAGCGAACTAGAACTGGCTCAAGCTATTAATGGTACGGCTCCCACTGTAATGGCAGAAGAGGCCCAGTCGCTTGGAGCCACTCTGATGCATATCTCTACGGACTATGTATTTGACGGGCAAAAGAATACCCCTTACCTGGAAAGCGATCCAACCAGTCCTTTAGGAGCTTACGGAACATCTAAGCTGGCAGGGGAAGAGGGGATTCGAGAGCAGTGCGATCGCCATCTCATCCTCCGTACCGCCTGGGTTTACGGCAATGGGGGTAAAGGCAACTTTGTCAAAACGATGCTTCGTCTGGGCCAGGAGCGGGAAGAACTGAAAGTTGTGGTCGATCAGGTGGGCTCACCTACCTGGACAGGGGATTTGGGCCAGGCTATTTTACAGTTTGTTGGGGCGATGGAGGGCGATCGCGTTGCCCAGATTGCAGGTACCTACCACGTTACAAATAGTGGGGCCATTAGTTGGTACGACTTTGCCACCGCTATTTTCGAGGAGGCAGCTCATTTAGGGTTTCCGCTCCGTATTCAACGCGTTCTGCCGATTACGACCGCTGAGTATCCGACACCTGCTAAACGCCCTGCCTACTCTGTCCTATCACAGCAAAAAACAGCTGCACTGCTTGGCAAACCCCAGCCTCACTGGCGGCAGGGGCTCCGGCAAATGTTAGCGAATATTCCTCATTAAGCGAACGCCGGTACTTTTGAGGGCAAGGAAAACGGTTAGATCTGGCATGCCTACGGTATAGGTTTGCCAGATCTAACCGTTTTCTTGACTCAGGTCTTGCACTGAACCTCAGAAGCCCTATTTTTAACCTGAGTTCGGGTTAAGGGCGTTTTCGAGTGCCGCGCATTGCGCGGCACTCGAAAACGCTTATTTTGGCGTGCGCTTTGCGCACGCCAAAATAAGCACTGCAGCCTGAGGTTATTTTTAGTGCGCGACGCACACGAAAAATAGGACTTCTGAGGTTCAGTCTTAGAAAGGTGCATGCTGGGATTTTATCCTTCACAGCAGGGCGCAACTCTCATATCAATATGAAGCTGTTATCCTGCTGGCAATAGGCATGTTGCCTGCCTCTGCACGCGCATGCCCATCCCCCAAGAGAATGGCATTACGCCTCGTGTACCTTTGAAAAAGCTCATCTGTCAGTTAGAGAGCTAAGCATCAAACTCAAGCTGCTTGATGGTGCCGTTGGTAAGTTTTATCCATCTCGAAACCTCAACACGTATGTCTGTGCTCCAGGTACCGATGATGCAGAGTGCGTTGAGCCATACATCGTCCGTATTCGCTTTAAAGATTAGGGTTGCAGCGCAAATTTCTTGTTATGCTCCACAGTGGATCAACAAACCGAGAATGCTGCTAGGAGAAAATAAATGCTTCTAATAGGTTCCCAAGCTTCACGCGTCTTGATAATAAATTTATAAAACTCCTACTTTCAGTAACGATATGAAAATGAATACACTGTATGAATTCTTACCTTGCTAGATTTAACTGGGAATCGAGGTTGGCTTTATGCCCTGCTGTTTCTGCTCCTTTCCCTCGCAGTAAGTTTTCTCGATTAGCCCCCGCACTCATAAAGTCAGTCTGGCTTAAAATGTCCATTTGACTAGGGGTGTTAGACAGTCCGAGATTGCCCAGGTACTTATCAAACATCTCTCTAAGGTGTGATTCTGATTGGTGTACTGTCCATTACCCTACTGCTCCCGGGTTTCCAGGAATACCGCTGATAAACTGATAAGACGTTACCTGAAAGACATGGCCTAACAGACTGTCTCTACTGGTCGAGCTACGTTTGCAAAAAGTTTTAATGTGCTGTATTCAGCATTTGATTCACCTAGGAGGCCTGTTCATGATTTTTAAGTCAACCCGGTTAGCTGCAGGACTTGCGATCGCCAGTGGTCTAGCATTACTGTTCCCAACCGCGGGTAATGCTCAAATTCGCGTAACTGGTGGGCAACTCAGTGGTAATGCAGCATTCTTTGTCCCCGGTCAAAATATCGCTCCTGGTCAAACGACTCCTGGTACCAGCCTGTTTGATCTCTCGGTTCAAGAGCTCCGCATCGAAAGTGAGAATGGAACCTCAACCACCTCCATATTTGTGCCAACCAGCGCAACATTCGATGATCGTGGAAACCAAGCTGTAGACGCAGGGGATACAGGTATCCTGCAAGGCTATCTTTCCGGGGTGGCCCTGACACAAAATGGAAACTTGTTACCCTTCACTCAACGGGAAACGATCCTGTCCTTTGAGGTAGACTCGTTTGCGTCCTCCTTAAACTTCAATGGAACCCTGATTAGCCCCAGTGTGCTAGGAAGCGCGCCCCTGATTTTCCTGCCTGGTCTGGAAAATGCGACGGTAGAGGGAAGTGAGTTCACGGCGACAGAAGGCGAACTACAGGTTGGCGATCTAGACACAACCTTGAATGATGGTCTGATCAATTTGCCTTCGACCCTTTCATTCTCACCCTCAGGCGGTGGCAGCAACCCCCCCACTTCAGTCCCTATTCTTCAGCGTCTCAACTTCCGATTTGAGGGAGAAGATTTAGCGGCAGGCTCTTATCTGTTCAATACCACCAGCGACGGGATTCGGTTTGTTGGAGAAGCCAATCAGCGCTTTGAAATCAACGCGCAGAGTGCTCCTGCACCTGGCCGTAGCACAAGTACCTTTAGAATTCGTGGCGAGGGGGGCATCGTTGATGCAACTCTGACAGGAGCTGCTGCTCAGATTGATGGTTCGCTGCCATTAGACCGATTCCAGATTCGCGGCAATGGCCGAGTTGAAGGGGTATTGGCAACCTTTGGCGCTTATGGTACGGATGGGGTCGCGTTCAGCAGCACGGGTACCCGTGGCCAAATCCGCTATAACTTTGAGCAGGGCGGTACGCGTTCTGAGGGTGAAGCTTCAGAGATTCAATTTACTGCCTTCCCAGGTTTGGGTGACATCAGCAGTATTGATACTGACACAAGCGACGGCTACAATTTTGACGAAAGCTTCAACAGTGGCTCTGATGATGATGGTGGGCAGGGAGCAACCTCTACCTGCAACGTGTGTGGCACGACCATCAATATCACGAATCCTATTCAGGTTGGCCCTTATGTCACCGTCTTCTATCCTGGGCAACCGATTCAAGTAACGGGTGGCGATAACAATACCACAACCAACAATTACACGATCGCCATTAATCGGCTTGACTCTGCAAATTACACGTCGAACACAACCCTCAATACTAGCCTGCTGACATTGTCGAGCTTTGATGTTTCGGCCTTCTCGCAGCAGTTGATTCTTCTTAGTAGCTCTGAAAATGTTGAGTTTGGCAGAACGAACAGACGGCAACGGTATGAGATTCGCTATCAGGAAATTGGGGGCGGTCGCTACTACGTGATCGTGCCCCGAGGAAGCAATGAGGTTGATGATGAGCTTGAGGTTGACGACGACGAGTTTGAGACTGATGATACGACCGTTGTTACAGCCTATCGCTTAATTGGTCCCTCAAGCCGTATCTTCCCGAGCCTGGTGGGCTTGCGTCAACTCTCGCCTGATACCACTGTCGATTCCCAAACCGACGACACCGATGTTGATACGGATGAAGACACGGTTGACGATGGTACAACGGTTGATACGGATGAAGACACGGTCGACGATGGTACGACGGTTGATACGGAAGATGATGTAACCGACGATGATACAACCGTTGATACAGAAGATGATGTGCTCGATGATGGTGCAACTGTTGATACGGAAGATGATGTGGTCGACGACGGCACAACGGTTGATACAGAAGATAGTGTAGTCGACGACGGCACAACCATCGACACAGACAGCACGGTTGACGATGATACACAAGATGATTCCATCGATGATGGTGCAAGTCTAGATGCCGGAGATGATGCAACTCTGGATGCTGCAGAGGATACAACAGTGGAGGTCGATGATACAGCTTCCGATACAGTAACGATAACGGTAGAGACCGATGCGACGGTTAGTCCAGATGGTTCAGATCTGGATACAGACGATACCACTGTAGAGCCTGCCGGCAACTAATACGGCTAGCTCTCAAAGCCTAAGGGGAACTTTACGGCAACAATGTTAGGAGGGTTTCCCCCCTCCCCAAAAGAAGTGGTGTAGCCTTTGCGTTGCACCACTTTTTTTATAAACATTTAACACAGCATGCTGTTACATTAGGCTCTTTAAATACTTCAATTTGGGATAACCCAAAAAGGGCTTTTCCGAGGGGTGCGCAAAGCGCGCCTCTTGAAAAAGCCCTTAATCCGTCAGGTTAAATAAGGTTATGCTTGCGGCAGGAATGGGCATTCTAAGTATGCTTCGATTGCCCATTGTGGCGATGCTTGAAGATCATTCCGCTCTATGCGGCACCTCTTAAACTTTAGAGTCTGTTTTAAAAGTATTCTTTCAAGCCTAAACAAACTGCTCAACTAGATGGAATCTACCGTAATGATCAATCAAGCTTTGTTGAAAAATGCCATGATTCGCTCCTTTACGGGGCGTAAGAAACTCCCCGAAATAAGTGACAAAAGTTGGGTTCTCTGGCCTTCTGAGAGTAAGGTTAAACGCCCATCCATTTATCTCGAACAAATGCTGGACAGAGTCACAGAAGTTTGTGAGTTTACCAATCGAGAAAGGGAATTGAAACTGATCCAGGGTGGGGAACGAGAATATGCTCCAACCATGGCCTACCTGATTCGAAATATTGAAATTATTGATGGGCATTTCTACAAAGGAGCCATGAAATACTCCATCAAAGAAGGACGAGATAAACTTTGGCTAAATGGCTCCTTTGAAGAACTCTCTGAAGCGCAATTGGTTGCCGGTTGGTATGGTAATCGCTTTTTTGGTCACTGGATACGTGATGAAGTAACGGCATCAATTATTGATTTCAGCCCCTTTCAAAAGCTTTCAGTTCACCGATCTCCCTACTTGCATGAAGCAGGCTATCGAGAGTTATTTCAAATCCATTCAAAATCTGTCGGCTTGGCTCGCTGCCGTGAGTTGATCGTGTTTGATGATTACAGTCAGAATAGCTTCAAGCAAAAGCGATATGAATATTTCCGTTCTTCTTTAAAGCAGGGTGAGGCTGGGCAAGCAAAACATCCCGGGGTTTTTATCCGAAGAGGTAAGTCGGGTGCGAGCCGGACTCTGGTGAATGAAAGCGCGATTGAAGAGTTCTTTCAATCTGTTGGCTTTACTATCGTTGACCAGGAAAACTTGAGTGCGGCCGAAGTGATGCAAAAAATTCTGGGGGCAAAGGTGGTTGCTAGTGTTGAAGGCAGCCACATGGCCCATGGCATCTATGGTATTGCTGAGGGTGGAACATTTCTGGCATTACAACCACCCTATCGCTTCAACAACACCTACAAAGATTATGCTGATTGCCTGGATGTGAACTATAGCTTTGTTGTGGGCGAAGAAGTCCCCAATGGTTTTATCGTCTCTGTAGAAGACTTGAAAAAGACTCTGGATATAATTCCGGATTGATTTGTCAAAGCTTCATAAAATCCTTGGGCTTATGTCCTCATTTTGAAGATCAGAGAACGACTGGTACGTAAGTGGCTGGATAGGGATTAATGATAGGGAGATACTCTGAGTCAGCGTTATGAAAGCACTCATCCTGTCGGGTGGTAAAGGTACTCGGTTGCGCCCTTTGACCTATACGGGCGCGAAACAGTTGGTTCCGGTTGCTAACAAACCCATTCTCTGGTATGGCCTGGAGGCGATCGCAGCATCTGGCATTACAGATATTGGCATCGTCATCAGCCCCGAAACCGGGGAAGAGGTGAAAGCCAAAACAGGCAACGGTGAGCGCTTCGGTGTCAATATTACTTACATCCTGCAAGAGCAACCTGCTGGCCTCGCTCACGCCGTTAAAATTTCCCAGTCGTTCCTGGGGGATGCACCCTTCGTCATGTACCTGGGAGATAACCTGGTGCAGGGCGGTCTGGGGGCTCTGGTGGACAAGTTCAAGTCCCAACCTCTAGATGCCCTGATTTTGCTGTGCTCCGTAGCGAATCCCACAGCCTTCGGGGTGGCAAAGGTGGACGAGCAAGGTCGGGTGCTTCAACTGGTTGAGAAGCCCAAGGTACCTCCATCAAACCTGGCTCTGGTTGGGGTTTATTTGTTTTCTCCCCTGATTCATGAGGCGATCGCCAGCATTCAGCCCTCCGCTCGGGGTGAGTTGGAGATTACGGACGCCATTCAGGAATTGATTAACCGCGGCCAAGGCGTTGCTGCCCACCAGCTCCAGGGATGGTGGCTGGATACCGGGAAGAAGGATGACTTGCTGGAAGCGAACCGCGTCATTTTGGATAGCTATGTGGAGACCGTAAACCAGGGGTTTGTGGATGAGAACAGCCAGGTGATCGGTCGCGTCACCATTGGCAAAGGTACTCAAATCATCAACTCCACGGTCCGAGGGCCAGTCATCATTGGTGACAATTGCCACATCGAGAACTGCTTTATCGGCCCTTACAGCAGCATCGCCAGTGATGTGAAGCTGTTGCATGCTGACCTGGAACACAGCGTACTGCTCCAGGGTGCTCAGGTTTGTAACGTGCACCAGCGCATCGTTGATAGCTTAATTGGCCAGCGAGCCAAGGTTGTGGAAGCACCGCGCAGGCCTAAAGCGCTGCGGTTTATGGTTGGCGATGATTCTCAGGTCGAGCTCATCTAGGTTAGATTTCTTCTGGCTCTATCGATCGCCCCTCACACCCTTTTCCCTGCCCTCCTTTCCGTTCCACTGCCCAACCGTCTTGACGAGGTAAACGATGACGACTGAATCCCTCCAGGTAGCCCGCCGCCCCCGCACAATTCTCATCACTGGAGGAGCCGGATTTATCGGTTCCAATTTTGTTCATCACTGGTGTGAAACTTATCCGGGCGATCGCGTCATCGTGCTGGATGCCCTCACCTATGCTGGTAATCGCAGCACCCTGGCCCCTCTGGAAGGGACAGCAAACCTGCGATTTGTGCATGGTGATATTTGCGATCGCCCCGTGATCGATGCCCTGTTACAAGAAGAGGCGATCGACACCATCGCCCATTTCGCCGCAGAATCCCATGTGGATCGCTCTATTCTCGGTCCGGATGCGTTTGTTCGTACCAACGTCGTTGGTACCTTCACGCTCTTAGAAGCCTTCCGCCATTACTGGGAAGCTCAGGGCAAACCCGAGGAATTCCGCTTTCTGCACGTGTCTACGGACGAGGTTTATGGCAGCTTGGGTCCTAATGACCCTGCCTTCACGGAAACTACGCCCTATACCCCTAACAGTCCCTATTCTGCCTCTAAAGCAGGAAGTGATCACCTGGCTCGGGCTTACTTCCATACTTATGGGATGCCGACGCTGATCACCAACTGTTCTAATAACTACGGCCCTTATCACTTCCCTGAGAAGTTGATTCCGTTGATGTGTATCAACATCCTGCTGGGCAAGCCGCTGCCTGTTTACGGGGATGGGCAAAATGTACGGGATTGGCTGTATGTGCGTGACCACTGCCGTGCTCTAGACTGTGTCATTCACAATGCTGTGCCCGGTGAAACCTACAACGTCGGCGGCAATAACGAGGCGAAAAATATCGATCTGGTTGGCATGCTCTGTGACCTGATGGATGAAATGGCGGAAGACCTCCCGGTTCGCCCGGCCCGACAGTTAATTACCTTTGTGAAGGATCGCCCGGGCCACGATCGCAGATATGCCATTGACGCCACTAAGATCCGCACAGAACTGGGTTGGGTACCCCAGGAAACGGTCGAAAGCGGTCTCCGTAAGACTGTGCAGTGGTACCTGGAAAATCGTGACTGGTGGCAACCCCTGCTTTCCGAGGAATACCAGGATTATTATCGGCAGGTCTACGCTTAGAACCTTATTTACTTTTCAAAGCCGCTAGCACTTATAAAGTAAGCATCAAACTGCACAGCCATAAATTATCTAGACCATGCCTTGCACTGAGCCTAGATGATTCATGGCTGTGCAATTGCTTTTGCTGGCAGAGGTGCTAGAGTAGTGTCCGTTGTTTGGGCCTGGGTAATCTCTTTAAAGGAAACACCTATTCCCATAAAACCCAACGGATATTGCTTTGCTGACTGTTCCAACTGGCCCTCTTGTTATACCAGCTGCCCCTCCGGTTACTCCAGGGAGCTTTTCTCCGGGGTCGGGGGAGGTTTTCTTTTCGCTGGTTATTCCTACTTATAACGAGAGCCAGAACATCACTTCCCTGGTCACGATTCTCAGCCAGCTCTTGGAAGGAACCTTGGGCGATCGCTATGAACTGATCGTGGTAGATGATGATAGCCCTGACCAGACCTGGGCAATCGCAGAATCCCTCAGGGCTCAGTATCCACATTTGCGGGTTATGCGGCGGCAGGGAGAAAAGGGGCTATCTACGGCGGTGATTCGGGGTTGGCAGGTGGCCCAAGGCGAGATTTTGGGGGTGATCGATGGGGATCTTCAGCATCCGCCAGAAACCCTGCTGCAACTTTTAAAGGCCGTACAAGCGGGGGTAGATTTGGCAGTGGCCAGTCGCCATGTTTCTGGGGGTGGGGTCAGCACCTGGAGCTTGACACGGCGGATTTTATCGCGAGGGGCACAGCTCGTGGGACTAGTGCTCCTGCCGGATGTCGTAAGTCGCGTCTCTGACCCCATGAGTGGCTATTTTATGGTGCGGCGGGAGGCGATCGCCGAACGTCCCCTCAGCCCGCTGGGTTACAAGATCCTGATTGAGGTGCTAGGCCGAGGCAATATTGACGAGGTAGCGGAGGTTGGCTACGTCTTCCAGGAGCGTCAGGAAGGGGAAAGCAAAGTGACCTGGCGGCAGTACTTGGATTACCTCCATCATCTATTACGATTGCGTGTAGCTCTGGGTAGACTGGGGCGCATTCGCCGTCACCTTCAGTTCCCCATGGGGCGCTTTTTGCGCTTTGGGATGGTAGGCGCGAGCGGCGTTTTTGTGGATATGGGTATCCTCTACTTGCTATACGACGTATTTGAGCTGAGGTTGACTCGCAGCGCGATTATCGCTGCTGAATTTGCCATCATCAATAACTTTATCTGGAACGATCGCTGGACGTTTGGTGACATCGCGCGTGAACAGCAAGCTTGGCGGCAGATCGCCAAACGCTTCCTCAAATTCAACATCGTCTGTCTGATGGGCCTGGTGTTAAAGGTGCTGCTGCTGAATCTTCTGTTTAACGTGTTTGGGATAAATGCTTATCTGGCAAACTTGTTGGCGATCGCCGCTGTCACTGTTTGGAACTTCTGGATTAACCTCAAGCTCAACTGGCGCGTGACCCAATTAAAATAGTTTAATCTTCAGCAAAAAATGACGGGGGAAAGCTCCCGTCATTTTTTTGCTGAAACCCCTGCTGTTAGGGTGCTGGTGGCCCACCAATGGGTGGACGGATCATCTGATGTTCCGGTCGTGTTGAAGGAGCCCAGCCTACCGGTGGTGGCATGGTTCCGCCTAACATGGCCGCTGGAGCTGACCCAATCGGTGGGGAAATGGGTTGGCTAGCCAGCAGTGTTTCTGGGTCGGCCCCTAGAGGTGGTGCATAGGGAGCCACTGGGGGTTTGGAGCCAATTGGTGGTGGAATTGAGCCCGGTTGGAGGGCGGCGTAAGCTGGATAGCCGCCGATGGGAGGTGGGATAGGTGGTAAGGATGCCCCTCCAATCGCAGGTGTTAAAGGTTGGCTGGCCACTAGATTAGCCGGAGCACTGCCAATCGGAGGTGGAATGTAGGGCTCTGCTGACGAAGTAGAGTGATAGGAAGGGGTAACAGGTTCGACGGGAGGAGACCAGCCACGCGGCGGTGGAATCGGTTGAAATGATGTCATATCAAACTCCTGGTAATTGAAGGCAAACAGCAGACAAATCTCTTCGGTACTCAGACGGCCTCTGGAGTAGGGTTGGCCGGCTGAAAGGCTTGCTTTATCGTGTACGAAGTGCACAAGAAACAACGCTTAAAGCAGTCTCTAGCAGTACTATAAATCTCTGTGTTGCTTTCCATTTCATAATTTCTGTGACTAATCTTCCACCCCTGACCCGCCAAACTATCTGGGCCATTCTCAATAACGAACTGGATGATGATACCGTCAATCGTTTGGTGTGGAATGGTTTAGGATATCGGTACGACGAAACCCTCGGAAGGTGGGAAACCTCGGAGGTTTCGCCAGAGTGGCGTGAAGCCTATCCTGAACCTCCCAACTTTATCGAGAGCCGTCCTGCCACGGTTAAGCTAACACGCGCCATTCCGGCCCAAAACAAGCAACTCTTAAAGGAGGAACTGGGGTTTTCAGGCTATAAGGTGGGCGAACTCGTACCCCGGCTGACTCGGCGGGCGACGATGGCAAATTGGCTCCTCAGTTACATGCAGCAAACCGGCTTAGACCTTTCCTGAACGACCTATGAAGTGGTGGCACAAGCTGAAGAAGAATCCTCTGGCTCGGCTAGGGGCAATAGTGTTATTGATTTTTTACCTGGCAGCGATCGCCGCTGAGTTCGTTGCACCCTACGATCCCTACGTTGCTCAGTCGGATGGTTCGCTCCTACCACCAACCCAAATCCACTGGCGCACCCAGGATGGGCAATTCTTAGGGCCGCATGTCTATCCCACTATTCAGGGGCCGGTAGAGCTGGAGACGGGCGATCGCACTCTTGAGCAAGACTTCAGCCAACCCTCCCCCATTCGTCTGTTCGTGCAGGGAGATTCCTACCGATGGCTGCAGCTTCGTCTGCCACTACCCACGCAGTTTTCCCTCACTCAACCCAAGTTTGAAGAAATCGATCTATTGCCCGGCATTCCTAGTAATCTTCATCTGTTTGGTACGACGGGGCCGGGCAAGCTAAATCTATTGGGCACAGATGAGCAGGGGCGTGATCAGTTCAGTCGTTTAGTTTACGGTGGTCGCATCAGCCTCAGCATTGGCATTGTGGGGATTCTCATCTCCTTTCCACTGGGATTATTAGTGGGAGGTATTTCAGGCTACTTCGGAGGCTTGATCGATGCGGGTTTGATGCGCATTGTAGAAGTTCTCATGACTCTCCCAGCGATCTATCTATTAGTCGCTCTTGCTGCCGTCTTGCCTCCCGGCCTGAGCAGTGCGCAACGCTTTCTGCTGATTGTGCTGATTACCTCGTTTGTGAGCTGGGCTGGGATTGCTCGGGTCATTCGAGGAGAAGTTTTATCGATTCGGGAAAGACCATTTGTTCAGGCTGCCAAAGCGATGGGAGGCCGCTCCCTCTACATTATCCTGCGCCATGTGCTGCCCCAAACGGCCACGTATGTCATTATTTCAGCTACTCTGACGATTCCCAGCTTCATCGTATCGGAGGCTGTGTTAAGCCTGATTGGGCTGGGGATTCAGCAGCCCGATCCGTCCTGGGGGAACATGCTATCCCTTGCTACCAATGCTTCTATCCTGGTTCTTCAACCCTGGCTCGTCTGGTCGCCTGCAATTCTGATTGTGCTAACTGTGCTGGCCTTTAACATCCTGGGGGATGGCTTGCGAGATGCCCTTGATCCCCGCAATTTACAGTCAAGTTCTGAACTCACTCCTGGAGAACAATAAATGAAGAGGGGGGAGCCTGGCTCCCCCCTCTTCATCCAAAGAAATTTCTGCTTCCTACGGCTACCGTCCGTCCGGTTTGCCAGACATTATTGAGGAGGCACCTCTGCCGTTTGCTGAGTTCCGGGAAGAGGTTGTACCTGGGCTTGCCAGGTAGCGATCGCCCGTTGTGCCTCTGCATAGGCGGGAGTATTGGGCGGTACATAGTTGGCCACTTGAATGGCCAAACCTAATGCTCCCTGAGATGCATTGAGATTAGCCAAATCCATGGTTTTCTGGCTCCAAACCGTAATCGAGCGCATAGCTGCCCGGTAAGTTTCGGGGCGATCGCTCGGCACCAGTTGAGCGGCGGAGATCGCTGCCTGGTAGTTTTGGGCCGCAATTACACTATCTCCACCATTTTGCCGAGCGGCTCGGCCAATGGCAATGTCAAAAATCATGGCGCTCCAGCGATCGAGAGATTGCTGTGCCTCTGCATACACTGGGTTGCCAGGAGGAATTTGTCGGAGTTGACGAATTGCTTCACCAATCTCGGATACCTGATTAGTCGGTGCGTCGCTACGGAAACGGGTAAGGGTTGCTCGGGCACTATCGAGGATCTGGCGATCACGATCCGTTGCAGCCAAATCATTTTTACCTGATGAGTCATCTCCTCCAGAGCCCACAGGGGGTAACTCAGGATTTTGAGGTGCGGCAGGGATCGGTTCAGGTTGAACGGTAGGTGACGGTGTGCCTGAATCAGTGGGTGATGGCTGTGGAGCTGCTTCTGTTCCCGATTCGCCAAGGGGTACGCTAGGAGAGGGTGGTAACGTCTCCTGTGTTCCGGGAGACGGTCGGGTCGTGGTTGGACGGGTTACTATTTCTCCATTTCTCACCACCACCAGAGCCAACAATGCTAGGAGTGTTAATCCTCCAAACAGAAGTAACTTCTGCCAGGTTTTCTCATCTTCTACGGGCACCTGCTCCTCGGAGGGAGCCGTCCCGTTGCCCATATCTGGTGGCGGTGGTGGTGGCAGTGGGGCCACGGGTGGTTCAGGGGATTGCAAAACTCCATCCTCGTCAGCAGATGAGTGAGCCTCCGATGGGCGCGATTTGCCGGGAAGCAACAGTTGATAGCGTTGCTGATCCGGAATGACGACGGCCGGATCTTGACGTGGCCGCCAGTGGTGTTCACTCAGTTCAGGAAGGCGATTGCGCAAAAATTGAGCTAACTGCTCCGGTGTCAGGCAGCCGTAGCTTCGCAACCCTTCTAACAAAACACTGGTAAACAGACCCTGCCGTAATAGCAGTGTTTCATGGGAAAACTGCTCAGGGCGACACGACAGAATAACGGGCAGTTGTAAATGCTGAGCTAACTCAAGAGTCTGTGCCCCTGCCCCCTCACCTCCTAGCGTGCCCTGGCTACGGTTCATGTCCAGCAACGTCAGAATGTTACGGGTTGGAGCTGCTTGCAAGATACCGAATAAATCTTCAACTGCAATCGCCGTGGCCGGAATCCGAGTCGGCTCGGCATCCATGGGCAAGAGGTAGTCTTTGTTCTGATATTGAGCTCCGTATCCGCTAAAAAACAACCACAACACATCATCAGGGCATAGACGGTGCTGGCACACATCCGTTAGCAAATCCAGAATTGTGTCTCGGTTTGGCGCAGGCTGACTGCTCCCATCCGGTGTCGCGTTATCACTTAACAGAAAACATTGCTCAATAGGGATTCCCCCTTCCATCGCCCAAACATGTTGCATGGCCTGGGCGTCCCGCTCTGCATAGGTCAGCGGTTGAAAGTTCTCGTATTGGTTGATTCCAATGGCGATCGCCCAGTAATTCACCATAATTTTGATGCCCTACCCCTCGCGCCTATAACTGCCTACAGGATTCCCACCTGAGCCCGCTGGATCGATCCATACTTCAAAGCCAGATGAGCTGATTTCCTAACAGTCAAACATAGCGCAACTTCCCAAAAGTGAATGCATGAAATGACGGCATTCGGGGATTTTCAGCTAAGGGGTAACAGGAACAACTTGCTGTTTCTATTACCCCTTGTTTTTTTACTCTCATTGCACTAACCTTGAAAGGTTGTGAACATTTTGATAGGCGCAGTCATCATGGCGGTTCCTAAGAAGAAAACCTCGAAATCTAAGCGAGATCAGCGTCGTGCGACGTGGCGTCGGAAAGCTGAGCTTCAGGCCAAGCGTGCCCTTTCTTTGGGTAAGTCGGTTCTGACTGGGCGTTCCTCTAGCTTCGTATATCCCACTGACGAGGAAGAAGACGAAGAGTAAATTCGTCATACAGTTACGAATCCGGTATGCTGGCGGTAATGGCAGCTCTTTTAGGGTAAGTTCCTATGCTGGGCAAGTTCTTTCGCAAGCCTGATCCTGAACTAGGCGATCGCGTTCCGCCAGGCCAACACCTCGCGAGCGGTTTCCCAGTTCTCACCTATGGTGAAACGCCATCGGTAGATCAAAGCGCCTGGGAGTTTCACGTTTGGGGGCTCGCCACACCCGCCACATTCCACTGGAATGATTTTATGGCGATGCCGCAGAGCGACTTCACCGCTGATTTTCATTGCGTCACAACCTGGTCAAAGCTGGATGTGCAATGGACTGGGGTGAAAGTTACCGATTTTATGAAGCACATTGAGGTGCCTCCCACTGCAACCCATGTGTTGCAGCATTGCTATGGAGGGTACACCACAAATCTTCCTCTCGAAGATTTTGTGCGAGACGAAAACTTTTTTGCCCACACCCTGTTTGGCGAACCCCTTCCTGTGCCCCATGGTGGGCCAATGCGTACAGTTGTTCCCCATCTCTATGCCTGGAAGAGTGCGAAGTGGATTCGCGGGCTAGAGTTCCTCGATCACGATGAGGCAGGCTTTTGGGAGCGTAATGGCTACCATCATCGGGGTGACCCGTGGGAAGAAGAGCGCTATAGTGTTTAGGCTTATTAGTAAGCTGATGTTGCGTTTCCTTCACTATCGCAACGCCTCCTAAGCTCTCAGTAAACTACTCATAGAAAAAGACTTGCTATAGGAAGAAGTCGAACATAAAACTATAGTTTTATGTTCGACTTCTTCCTATAGCAAATCGTGGGAGACTCTATCCGAAGAGAGTTTTTCGTAATTTTGACGTAGCTATAGCCCTTTGCAGCCCATAGCCATATTTTGTTGTCTAATTTTCAGGTTTATCATGGAGATGAGGGGTAGTTAACCCTATAACGTCTCCTGGGGTGAGCGTCTCGGCTACTGCACATCAGTCGAGCCTGTCGCGAATACGTAGGAATTTCATAGCCAGGGGCCGCCGACCGACGCTTCACCACACGTTTCGGTCGCATTGAACGCACTGTCTCTTCACGGATCAAGTCTGTGCTACTGCCTATGAACGCGTCCCGACGAGCCGGTTTTCAAATGGCCAACGATTGTTTTCGTAAAGCAGCTCACGCTCGTTGGCATCGACAACAAAGTAAACTTCATATTCTGCGATCGCAACTCGGTTTTCGCGAAGCGGAAAACACCCGTCCACTTGTATGCCAGGATTGCATTCACTACCACGGCATTGCCTATGGATGTGGGGAAAATCGAGCGATGCTCATCTGCGGCTTCTATCCTCTTGGTTGGGACGGAGACCTGTGCCCAGAATGGTGCGGCCCAGCCTAAAGAAGATTAGTTTAACTATGTTCTGGAGTATGAAACCAGGTTTCAAACCCAAGGCATACCCACCCAAACTCGTTATGAGCGCGTGTTTTTTGTGCGCGAAGCGCACGAAAAACACGCCCCAAATCAGGCATTACAGATTGATGTACAACGTACGTTAATCTGTAATGTTTTGTAAGTTACTGAAGATGGGAGAATAGAAGCAGTTTTGTCGAGAGCAAGGGTCATGCTGAAACGAATTGCCGTTCTCCTGCTAGTCAGTTTGGTGGTTATCTTGCAGGGGTGTTCGGTCGGAACAACGTTGCAGAGCTATGCAGATAACTATGATGGATACGAGTTTTTGTATCCCAATGGTTGGGTAACAGTCAAAGTACCCGGTGGTCCCGATGTGGTGCTGCATGACCTGATTGAAGAAACAGAAAACGTGAGTGTCATCATTAACCCCGTACCCGATGGCAAAACTCTGGAAGATCTGGGTACTCCCAGCGAAGTTGGGTATCGCTTACAGAAACAGGCGATCGCCCCTGCCGATTCTGGGCGGCAAGCAGAACTCATTAGTGCCGATCGCAAAGACGTTGACGGGAAAACTTATTACTTATTGGAGTACGAAGTCAAACTCCCGAATCAAATTCGACACAACCTTGCGAGTGTCATTGTGCGTCGGGGTCAGCTCTTCACCTTCAATCTCTCAACCACCCAGCGTCGATGGGAAAAAGTTCAAGACCAGTTTCGTAAGGTTGTAAATTCCTTCTCTGTTTACTAACCACTGATAGCCATCTAGCTCTGAGTAAGAAGAGAGGGCAGGGTAAAATACCTGCCTTCTCTTTTTGCCCTAAACTAGGCGTCCCTAAACAAAACAGGGCTTACGCATTCTTGTTATGTACTGTGTGCTTTCATCACACAACAAGAATGCGTAAGCCCTATAAAACTCCGATTTTTGCGTGCGCTTAGTGTACGCAAAAATGGGCACTTCAGCTTATAGGATTGCTCAAAAACAAGGGTATTTTCTGTAAAGTACCTGCTCAGCCGGTACTTTAGATCATCCAAGAAGAAATAAGTTTGCAGTTAAGGAGATTTTCAGCAATGAATTTACCCAGGATGTTGGTGCTTTGCCCGCAAAACGGGCAAAGCACCAACATCCTGGGTAAATTCTTAGGCAAAAACTCTCTAAGAGGGATACCGGCGAGAGTTGTACTCAGAGCCGAGCAGATCTTTCCGTTGTTTTTTTTGATGTTGGCGTAGTCGGGAGCGCCACTGCCGAATTTGTTCTGCAGTTCTTGAGAAGGGGGAATAGCTCGAAGAGGAGGAGTCTTCTTCTACACTGTCAGTCAACTGGCGTTTAGTTGTCATGCAATCCGCCAGGTTGTCCATGTAGGATTCCAGTTCGAGGGCTCGCTGGACTTGCTCAACCGTGTGGTAACGCTCGCTCACCGACACTTTCAGCATCTTGTCAAGGATGCGGGCCAGGAAATCACTAACATAGACTTCCTGTTCCCAGCGCAATTCGCCGGTCAAGGGGTCGTAGTCAAACTCCATGGGAGGCTTGCCTGTGAGGAGATAGAGGCAAGTGACACCGACCGCATAAATGTCGCTGGAGAAGGTGGGCCGCATTGCCAACTGCTCGGGTGGAGCAAAGCCCAGAGTACCCACAAATTGTGTGGTCATGCCGCCGCCTGTACGGTCATTTTCAACAATCTCTTCTTTAACAGCACCAAAGTCAATTAAAACGAGGCGACCGTCATCATCGCAGCGAATGATGTTAGGGGGTTTGATATCCCGGTGAATAACCTGCTGCTTATGGACATAATCAAGAATCGGAAGAATCTCTCGTAGAAAGCGTTTAACGTAGCTTTCGGATTGAGGGCCGTTCTTTTTAATTTCCTTGGCTAGGGTGTTACCTGGTACATATTCCTGTACAAGGTAAAACTCTCCATCTACCTGAAAATAATCCAGCAAGCGTGGAATTTGGGCATGGCTACCCAGTTGGCTGAGAATTTTTGCTTCTCGCTCAAATCGTTCGCAGGCTCGCTTGATGGCAACATCGTTGTTTACCTTGGGGCACAACTGTTTGATAACGCAATAGGGATTTCCAGGAAGTAGCATATCCTGGGCCAGGAACGTTACCCCAAAGCCCCCTCTTCCTAAGGCTTTAATGACTTGGTAGCGATCGCGAAACCGTTGTTCTGTACCGCAAGCTCCGTTCAAGTCCGTAGATCCCTGGGGATTGGAGCGACGAGAGTTCAGTATGGCTGTAGAAAAATCCATAGACCTCGCAGGGGTAGCAGACCTGGACAGAGTAGCTTTGATTGTAGAAATTTTAGAACGAAACTTAATGAATGCCAAAGAATCAGGGAAAATCTTCGGAAAAGCTTACAGAGAAGCCGCTACCATCCCCATTAGACAAAGATTAACAGAAGCTATAGAGAGCTTAGAAATCTCATGAGCTAGCTGCACAAAGACTTTAAGGAAATAAAGGGTTTATAAAGATTGTCACAAATTCCCGGGGTAGATACTTCCGTAAATCTGGTGAAATCAGGGATAGAAGCGGCACTCAGGGACTGAGGAAGACCTATGAGGCCTAACTAAGGGTTACGCACTCCTACGGAAAATCCTGGATTCTACGGACACTTCGGCCAGAAATCCACAGCATCATACCCCAATTCCTCTAGCATTTCCCGAAGCAGTGGCAGACTGAGGCCGATGACATTGGTATGGCACCCGACCAATTTCTCGACAAACAGTCCCCCCTTGCCTTCCAAGGCAAAGCACCCAGCACAGCTTAAGGGTTCCCCTGTAGCGACGTAGGCTGCAATTTGGCGATCGCTCACCTCTGCAAAGTGAACCTCGGTCATCCGGTAGCGAACCAAGGTTTGCGAGTTGTCCGTATCTACCAACGCATGCCCTGTATAAAGTTGACCCATCTGGCCCCGCATTTGTTTCCATCGGGCGATCGCTTCCTCTGCATCCGCAGGCTTGCCATGAATTTCTCCATCGATCGCCAGTACAGAGTCGCAGCCCAACACCAGCGCTTTAGAAAACTGCTGAGCTACTACTTCTGCCTTACCCAGAGCCAACTGCTGTACCAGCTCTACAGGGTTGCTGCTTTGAATTTGGCTTTCATCAAAATCACTGGCCTGAACTGTGGGTTCGATACCTGCCGTTTGTAAGAGGCGACGACGGGCTGGAGAAGCGGATGCTAATACAAACAAAGGAGCCTGGGAAGTCATGGCAGCAGTTGTGAGGATAGTTGCGTGCATTCCAACGCTGAGATTAACAGAAGTGGGGACGATCGCCAATTCGGCCGAATTTTTCCTCTTAGCCTAATATTTAACCTGAGTTCGGGTTAAGGGCGTTTTCGAGTGCCGCGCAACGCGCGGCACTCGAAAACGCTTATTTTGGCGTGCGTTTTGCGCACGCCAAAATAAGCACTTCAGCTTATCCCGAACTGAAGTTAACTAAAGTGACAAAGGCTATAGAAATCCAATAAAAAGCAGGAGTGACAAAGGCACTCCTGCTTTTTGTATTTGAGCCTCAGTTTAGACTGATTCCGTTGCCTGAACCTGAACAGCAGGTTGGGGCTGGGGTTGGAACTGGAACAGAGAGTAAACCACGTTCCGACGGATATCCGTCATCATGTTCAAGAACAACTCGTAACCTTCGCTCTTGTACTCAATGAGTGGGTCTTTCTGGCCGTAACCCCGCAGGCCAACTGACTCTCGCAGAGCATCCATTTGTTGCAGGTGTTCCCGCCACAGGGTGTCGATTTGTTGAAGGATGAAGAATCGCTCAGCATCCCGCATCAGGCCGGGTTTGATGGTGTCTACCTGGGCCTCCTTAAGGTCATAGGCGATGCGTACCTGCTCATGGAGGAAGGTCTTGATTTCGCCGGGAGAGAGGTCTTCCAACTGGGAGGATTCTAGATCCGCCAGTA
Organism: Leptolyngbya sp. FACHB-8; assembly: GCF_014695575.1. Lineage (GTDB taxonomy): Bacteria > Cyanobacteriota > Cyanobacteriia > Elainellales > Elainellaceae > Vacuolonema. The sequence continues at coordinate 48,190 of NZ_JACJOO010000055.1, forward strand.
GATAAACAAACTCTTTAACCTTGCCCACCATCTTGTCCAGTTCCCACTCTTCGGGTGGTAGGTCGGGGTTGACGTAGGCGTTGACGATGTCATCCATGGTCAACTCGGCATACTTCACCACCTGTTCCTTCAGGTCTTGACCTTCTAGAACCCGGCGACGCTCAGCGTAGATAGCACGACGCTGGTTGTTCATCACCTCGTCATACTCAAACACCTGTTTCCGGATGTCGTAGTAGTGGGTTTCCACTTTCTTCTGAGCCCCTTCCAGGGAGCGGGTAAGGATACCCGATTCAATCGGCATATCTTCTTCAACGCGGAAGGCGTTCATCAAGCCGGCAACGCGATCGCCCCCGAAGATCCGCAGCAGGTTATCTTGCAAGCTCAGGAAGAATCGGGTAGAACCGGGGTCGCCCTGGCGACCCGCACGGCCCCGCAATTGGTTATCAATCCGGCGAGACTCGTGACGCTCTGTACCAATGACATGCAGACCACCCAGAGTTACGACTTCTTCGTGTTCCCGTTTGGTGTACTGCTCGTATTCGTACTTGATCAGGTTGTAGGCTTCTCGTAACTGCAGGATGACCTGGTCGTTAATCGGGGCTTTTTCAGAAGCCGTCGCCACCATATCTTCCGCTTTCAGTTCAGGAATAGACTGTTCGCCATACTGCTGCACCGCGAAATCTACCGCTTCCTTCAACATCTTCTCCGCTTCGGCTGTCAGTTGGGCGGGATAGATTTGTGGCGATGCCTTCCAGGTTTTGACCTTTTTGGGGCCGTTGGCAAAGCCCTGCCCACCACTACGGCGAGCATTTCCCGACATAGGACGAACGACACCGAACCCGTCGTCTTCTGGTTGCACAATACGGGGCATGAAGTATTCCCGTACTTTAAGACGAGCCATGTACTCGGCGTTACCCCCAAGGATAATGTCGGTTCCCCGGCCTGCCATGTTGGTGGCAATGGTTACAGCCCCCTTACGGCCTGCCTGAGCGATAATCTCAGATTCTCGCTCTACGTTCTCTGGCTTTGCGTTCAGCAGGTTGTGGGGCACCTGTAATTGGGACAGCAGGTTGGAGAGAACTTCAGACTTCTCCACACTGGTTGTTCCTACCAGTACTGGGCGGCCCATTTCGTGCATCTCAGCACACTCCTGGGCGACGGCTTTCCATTTCGCTTCTTCCGTCTTGTAAACCACATCCGACAAATCTTGCCGCACGTTAGTGCGGTTAGTGGGGATGATAGTGACTTCCAGGTTGTAGATCTTTTCGAATTCCGCCTCTTCTGTCTTAGCGGTACCGGTCATCCCCGCCAGTTTTGGATAGATTCGGAAGAAGTTCTGGTAGGTGATCGTCGCCATAGTCTGAGTCTCTGGCTGAATCTCTACATGCTCTTTGGCTTCCACAGCCTGGTGTAGACCATCACTCCAGCGACGACCCGGCATAACCCGTCCGGTAAATTCGTCCACGATCACCACTTCGCCATCTCGAACGATGTAGTTTACGTCCTTGATGAACAGTTCTTTGCCCTTAATGGCGCTAAAGATGTAGTGCGCCCAGGGATCGGCAGGGTCAAACAGGTCCTTCACGCCCAGCAATTGCTCAGCGCGGATGAAACCTTCGTCTGTCAGCAGTACGTTGCGCTGCTTCTCATCGACTTCGTAGTGCTCTTCGTTGTTGAGTTGAGCAGCGACTTCAGCGGCTCGCAGGTATTTCTCGCTGGGGCGATCGACCTGACCCGAAATGATCAGCGGTGTCCGGGCCTCATCAATGAGTACAGAGTCTACTTCGTCGATGACACAGTAGTTAAAGGGGCGCTGCACCACCTCGTCCATCGTGGTGGCCATGTTGTCGCGCAGGTAGTCAAACCCTAACTCGCTGTTGGTGGCGTAAGTGATGTCGCAGCCGTAGTTACGACGGCGATCGGGGGGCGACATGGATTGCTGGATCAAACCAACCGTCAGGCCAAGAAAACGGTGCACCTGTCCCATCCACTCGGCGTCCCGGCGGGCCAGGTAGTCGTTCACAGTCACAACGTGAACGCCTTTTCCGGAGAGTGCGTTCAGGTAAGCCGGTAAAGTCGATACCAGGGTTTTACCTTCCCCAGTTTTCATTTCAGCGATTTGGCCATCATGAAGGACCATACCGCCGAGGAGCTGTACATCGAAGTGGCGCAGGCCCAGTACCCGACGCCCCGCTTCTCGAACAACTGCAAAAGCTTCAGGCAGCAGGTCATCCAGGGTTTCGCCTTTTTCAAGCCGCTGTTTGAACTCTGCGGTTTTGCCTCGTAATTCTTCGTCCGACAGTGCTTGCATGTCGGGTTCGAGGGAGTTCACCAACGCGATATCCGGTTGATATTTCTTGAGCTTGCGGGCGTTGGGATCACCTAACAGAGTTTTCAACATAGCAAAGCAAAAGTGTAAAGTATGCTGCGTTTGATGGGGATTGGAGCGGAGGGCAAAGGGTCTAGTCGACCCTCCGGCAGTAGCCTGAAACTGCTGAAACCGCTTGCGAACGATTCCTGTGGAGACGGCGAAGCCGATCGCCAGAACAGTTATAGCCACGTAGATTCATCCTACCACCTGGCCACAAAACCGGAATTGCGGATGCCCGCACCTGTCACGAGCATAACTTATCGTTACCGATTGGGTTAAAGGGAGAGGGGAATGAAGCATACCCTCTCTTTTTAACCCAACCGGTAATAGCTCAATCAGGAAAGTTAGGAGAAAGTTAGGAGGTAGAGGAAAGATCCCGGTTCAAGCGTGCTCTTCCTTATATAGGTGGCTTGTGTAAGCCGTGTTAATTCTAAGGAGATTTCCAGTAATGAAATTACCCCCAGAATGTTGGTGCCTTGCCCGCTTCGCGGGCAAAGCACCAACATTCTGGGTAAATTCTTATGCAGAAACCTCCTAAGTTCGGGGTAAGGACTGCTTTAATAGCGGCACATTACGTGACTATCAAAGTAGTCCTGACTCTGAACTGGCTATTTGAACAAGGGAGCGATCCACGCGATCGCCAGACTCAGCAGAATACTTATTTCTGCCACCTTGTAGGCTGTGAGGGTTTGAACCCAGAGGGCGATCGCATCCAAACTCCAGGTTTTGTGGCTTTGGAGGATTTGGGGCCACCAGTGGCGAGGATGATCTTGGGGACGGAAGCGCCAGTCCCAGATGGATAGGAGCAAGGGCCGACCACCAATTTTGGCACTCATGAGCAGGTGCAGCGCCAGCGCCATAACCAGACCGACCCAGGCCGTTAAATGGGCATAGTACCAAGCGTGGGTGAGTTCTCCCTGAGGTAACCAGGTAGAATCCATCATCTTTCCGGTGAACAAGGCTGTCGTGAGGGCCAGTAGCATGAGGCTATTGGTGGCCCGGTGTAGGGTGTACCACCAGATAGGCTGACCGATCTGTTGCAGGTGATCGGCTGTGTTGGTTTGTAGTAGGCGGTTCTGACCGCGTCGCAAGGCGTAAATAGTTAGCGCAGGAAAGAGCAACAACGTCCACAGCCCGAAGGTGCCATGAATACCTTCAACGGCTCGCCATAGGGGAAGCGGCAAGCCACCCCAACGATTGTCATAGGTCGTGTAAGTCCAGTAGGCCGTGAGGATGGCAGCGATCGCACACCCCCCGGTTAGACCATGCAGCAACCGAAGTAATAGGGGTTGGTAAGGACGGGAGGCAGGCATAGTTTGGCGATACGGGAGGATAGTTTGGCGATACGGGAGGGAAGTTGGGAGTTTAACAGCAAAAGCTAGAACCGATAGAGTGCTCAGAGGCAGTCGCGCTCAAGGGCAATCGCCACAAAAGCCCTACCGGAATATCTGGAGCGTCGAACCAGAAATGGCTACAACGATGTTCCTGGTCTTACCCAATAAATTGTTTATGACCTTAGTGAAATATCTATGAAAAATTGGATGATTGTAGAAAATTTTCTTGGAAGAAGTTTTAGAAAGCTTTGACTTTGTAACTGAAAGTACGAAGGAAATTAGGGGGGTACCTGGTAAATTAAGAAAAATTTGTAGTGGGAAACTGCAATGCTTTGCTAGACAGGCATCGTATCCTTTTGATCCAAATCTTCACAGCTGTTCTGTGGCTGATACGGGCTGTTGAAGCATTTATTTCACCCTTTGGATGGGTTTCAAAGATGTATTTGAAGGTTGAAATATATAGCTACACAACAGAGTTCGGTTGCATCTTTAATATTGGTTTTCTTCATTCGCCGGGCCACCCTTCTGTAGAGCCCGGTTAATGTTAAGTCCCTAACGTTTTGAGCGAGTTACCTGTAGGTCTCAGGCATTTCATAGGGATTTCACGCTTCCTTGGCATGCTGTAAAACTGTCTACCCCTTTCCGTTGAGAAGCACTCTGCATATGTATCCAACGAACCAGTGGAACCAGATCGACCCAGAATTTTGGCGCGGTAAGCGGGTTTTTGTGACAGGGCACACGGGCTTTAAAGGAAGCTGGCTTTGCCTTTGGCTTCAATATTTGGGGGCACAGGTTACCGGATATGCGATCGCCCCGCCTACCTCTTCCAATCTGTTTGAGCTGGGGCAAGTGGGAACCGGCATGGTGTCGATTCACGGCGACGTCTGTGACCCAGTAGCGCTAAAGCAGGCGATGACAGATAGCCAGCCTGAAATTGTGTTTCATTTGGCGGCCCAAGCCTTGGTGCGATCGTCCTATAGTGCACCAGCGATGGCCTACCAGGCCAATGTGATGGGTGCCGTGAATGTGTTAGAAGCCGTGCGGCAAACCCCCAGTGTACGGGCGGTCGTGAATGTAACCTCTAACGCCTGTTATGAAAACCGGGGATGGCAGAACGGCTATCGAGAAACCGACCCTCTGGGTGGCTATGACCCCCACAGCAATAGCAAAGCCTGTGCGGAGATGGTGACAGCAACCTATCGCAACACCTTCTTCAACCCTCTGTCCTACGGTGACCATGGGGTAGCTGTTGCGACGGCTCGCAGCAGTAACGTTATCGGTGGTGGGGACTGGGCGACGGATCGCCTGGTGCCGGATGTGATGAAAGCATTGTTAGCAGGTAAATCAGTGGTCGTCCGCAACCCCCGAGCAACCCGCCCCTGGCAGCATGTTCTAGAACCCCTGCAAGGTTACCTGTTACTGGCAGAACGGCTTTACCAGGAAGGGATTATCTTTGCGGAACCCTGGAACTTTGGCCCGGATGAACGCCATTGTGAGATGGCAGGGGCGATCGCCGACCAACTCTACATCCTGTGGGGCAGCCCTAACAACTGGCAGCCAGAGGCTGAGATATCTGACCTGTACGAACGCGCTTTCCTCAAGCTGGATTCTACAAAGGCTCGCAGTCGCCTGGGATGGCACATTGTTCTGGATTTGAAGACAGCGCTTCGCTGGGTTGTGGATTGGACGAAAGCCTATCAGGTCGGTGAGGATGTGCGATCGCTCAGCCTGGGTCAGATTCGCCAATTTATGTCTATTGCTCAGAGCCGTAGCAGTTCGCGTACGTTGGCTGATGCTGCCCGTGATCCCGAAACGATGAAGCGCCTGTGGTCCTGTTGCTGACCTAATATTCAGGGCTAGAGCGTTTAGGACGAGTCGTTGCCGCAGAGAGTCTGCCAAAGTTTGGGCTCAAATTGTTGAGCAAATTTGGGTGTACTTGCCTGGAAGCCATGGCTACAAGCGCAAAAACTGCCTTCATGAGGTCGAGGGTAAAACCGCTCCTTTGTGAAGACCGATTTTGCTCCTGTAGTATCAATTTAGTTCTGACAAAAATGAGGTTGCTCCCAAAGGATCTTGTATTCAATACCGCCCTCCCTGGGTTAATCCCTAGTACGCTGAGGCGGAAATCCATCACCTATGTTTTTGTGTAGGGTGCTTCGCACCCTACACAAAAACATAGGTTACGAACTTAGGCCGCAGCCTACTAGGGTGGTGGATAGGGTTATAAACGTGCAGTTCTGAGTTAATTTCCTCCAGCATCTATGGGAAACCCATTAAGGGTTAATCCTTAGCTCTGGGGGACTCCAGTAGTTGAGCACAGCAGTGACATAAGAGGCATATGCGAATTCTTCTGGTAGAAGATGAGCCCGATTTGGGCCTGGCTATTAAATGGGCTCTCAAGCAGGAAAAGTATGTAGTGGATTGGGCTCAAACGGGGCCGGAGGGTTGGGAGTATCTGGACAACCCTACATCCCACTATGTAGTTGCCATTTTGGATTGGCTCTTACCGGGAATGTTGGGTATTGAGCTTTGCCAACGGTTGCGGCAACGGCAAAACCCTCTGCCCGTACTGATGCTGACGGCACGCGATCGCCTTGCGGACAAAGTGGCTGGTCTGGATGCCGGAGCCGACGACTATCTTATCAAGCCTTTTGATATGGAAGAGTTATTAGCACGGGTACGGGCTTTACAGCGGCGATCGCCCCACCACCCCGTGCAGCAGGTCCGCATCGGTAACCTCCTGCTTGACTACACGAGCCGCCTAGTGTTTTACCAGGCCGAAGCGTCTGAGAACCCGCAACCCATTGTTCTGACTAATAAAGAATTTCAGCTTTTGGAGTACTTTATGAGTCATCCCCATCACCTTGTTAGCAGCGAGCAACTCCTGGCCCAACTCTGGGAAATGGAAACCGAAGTTGCCAGTAATGTAGTCGCTGCCCAGATGCGTTTGCTGCGGCGTAAATTGGCCCAATATGGCTACGCTGACCTGATCGAAACTGTGCCCAGCATGGGCTATCGCATTAATCCCACCTATGTCCAGTAGCCCACCGTTTCGCCTGAGCCGCCGCCGCCTCGCTGCCTGGTATACCGGGGTCATGTCCCTGATCCTGATTGCCGGAAGCTATGCCATTTATCGCCTGGTGGTGCATGCCCGTTGGATGCACCTGGAACGGGGAATGCAGCAGATGGCGATCGTCCTGGAACGCCGTCTTCAGCCCATGCTGGAACAACCTGGCCAGATTGATTTGAGCCAGGGAGAGCAACTACCGGGCCTATGTGTGAAGGATATGCCCTGTTTTTCCTCTGCTCGCCCTGAGCCCTTCATTACGCAACTTCAAACCGAACTGGATGACATGTCATCTCTGGCGAAGGATAGATACTGCATCCGATTTCTAGATTTGGCAGGAAACCCAGTCGCGACCCTTAGCATCCCTCAAACCAACACATCTTGCACGTCGAAGAAATTTTGGAAATGGCTGCGCGATGGCGATCGCGAGCACTATCATCAAAAGCGCTATCCCCTCCATACCCTGAACCATGATGAATGGGGCACATTGCAAATTGCTCGCTCCCTCAACACGTTGGATATTTACCTATTAGGAGTGGAGTTAACGTTGCTGGGGCTGTTACTGCTGGCGATCGCCCTGGTGGGCTATGCCAGTTGGTGGCTAGCCGGGATGGCCATGCAACCGGTGCAGCAATCCTATGAGCGAATGCAGCAATTCACCGCTGATGCGGCCCATGAACTCCGAACCCCGGTAGCGGCGATTCGAGCCATGGTACAAGCTGCCCTCCGCTCATCAGAGTTATCGCCCGAAGAGGTGAATGCGACGCTGCAAACCGTGGATCGCCAGAGCCAACGGCTTTCTCGGTTGATGCAAGACCTCCTCGTACTCTCGCAACTGGAGCAGGATAAGGAAACCCACACTCGAAAAATCTGCGACCTCAGCCTTTTACTCAAGGATGTAATCGATGAGTTCCAGGGAATTGCCATCAACGCTCAGTTACAGCTACGCCTGGAACTGCAAACTGCTGGGCCTGTGCATGTGCTTGGGCAGCCTGAGCAACTGCACCGGGCTGTGGCTAATTTAGTGAGCAATGGAATTCAATACACTCCTGCGGGTGGCCAGGTAACTGTGCAGTTGCTCAATGAGGCAACCTATGAAGCGACAATTCGTGTCAAAGATACCGGAGTCGGAATATCACCCGAAGCTCAGAGCAAAATTTTTGACCGCTTCTACCGCGTGGATAAGGAGCGATCGCGCCACTCGGGGGGAGCCGGTCTAGGGTTAGCCATTGTGCAGGCCATTGTCCACGCCCATAAGGGTACAGTCCACGTTGAGAGTGAGCCCGGTCGAGGCAGTGTATTTACAATTCGACTCCCCGTCTTGCTGGTGCTGTAGATACAGCCTTTGGAACTGCAAAACGGCCCTATCGGAGCTATTTTGTACAAGACTTACGCATTTGTGTAGTGGGTGGAGTGCGAAGCACCCCACCCACTACACAAATACACTACAGATAGCGGGCTTGCGTAAGTCCTGTTGCAGTTCCAAAGGCTGTATTAAAAGCGTTAAGGGGTGGACTGCCACTCGGGGCTCAACTCCCGATAGTTGTAGTTAGTGGCTCCCGGATGGCAGGAGACACAACTGGCTAAAGAAGCACGGGGGACGTCCACATCGGGGTGTAGGGCCCGGAAGAAGCGGGAATCATCAATGCGTTGAGGTACTTCCTCATTGGCTCGAAGGGGCCGGGAAGAAAATTGCAAGTAGTTCCATACCAGATCCAGTACAGGGGATCGGAGAGGCGTAATCTGTGTTCCATAATGCTGTTCTTGCACGAGGATGCGACCCCAGGATTGAGTTGGCATCACGGCTGGAGATGGTGCAATGTGACAGGAGGAACATTCCCGCAGATAAACCTGTTCACCCAACTGAAAGCGTTCTGGGACGACGTCTAGCGACGCCACAGTAAATTCGGGCGGGCGGGTGGGCTCGCTGGCCTGAGCTAACCCCCACCCCAACCCTAGACTCCACAGAGCAACTATCAGAGCAACTCCCAGGGAAGACGGGAGAAATGGTCGCATCTTTTTTGGAAAAGATAGACGACCTGTAAGCTCGAAAATCCGGACGCGAAGCCAACTGAGCAATGAATACCTGCGCAAAACCACACCTCAACCAACGTAAAACGGATAACGCTCAAACTGAAAAAGTCAGCAATTCCTAACTATAATCTTTGCCTTTCTCAACGCAACTCTCGAGGAAACCGCTATTCTTTTGGATCAAATCGCTGCCCCTTGAATCACTAACTCTGTATCCAGTCTTCACTCTATCTTCGTCGGACACAGGTGTCTGAAAGGAGCAAGACGGCGGTCACCGCCAAAATGTTGCGGAAAAAGTCGTAGAGAAATCGCCATCAGGATAACCCGGTGGAGTGAGGAAGACGCCTAAGCGATTGATGTAATTTCAGTCATAATATTTCACATCAATTAACAGAGTTCTCTCGCACTATGGCTTCGGCCTCTGCTGTATTGTTCTTTACCTGCCCCTTTAGACCCCTACAGCAGCCTTCAAGAACAGTGTTTGATCAAGTCCTACCACGATACACAGGAATGGGAATCGGAAATGGAAAAAGCTACGGATTTTCGCCACGTACAGTTTCATCTCCACGAAGGGCTGAATCCTGGGACAGGTTCTCGCTCGGTGGATTTACATCAGCTTCAGGAATTGTTTCGAGTGGCGGCTTTCTGGGCAGCAGAGCGGACTCTGGAAGATTTGACGATCGCCATTACTAACAGTAAGCCTGTCGTGACCGCGTGGAATGGCGATCGCCAGATCGGCTTTGCCCGTGCCACTTCCGATGGGGTGTACCGAGCTACTATCTGGGATGTCGTTATTCATCCTGACTATCAGGGGGCTGGGCTGGGGCGCAAATTGGTTGAGACGGTGCTGATGCACCCGCACGTCAACCGGGCCGAGCGAGTTTATCTGATGACAACCAATCAGCAGCATTTCTACGAGCGCATTGGCTTCGAGGAAAACCAAACAACGACAATGGTATTGTTTAACAAACCTGTGACTGTAGCTCAACAAGACTGGTCAGCGGTAAACGAGCTGGCCCGTTGAGGTAGCATTCCCAACCTTTTTAACCTCAATTCGGGATCAGCCCAAGAGCCCTTTTCTGCGTACACATTGCGTACACAGAAAAGGGCTTTTTCGAGAGGCGTGCAAAGCGCACCTCTCGAAAAAGCCCTTAACCCGAACTCAGACTGCTTAGATCAATCAGGACTTACGCATTTAAGTTGTAGGTGGTGTGCTTTGCACACCACCTACAACTTAAATGCTCTAGGTATAGTGTACTTACGTAAGTCCTACCAATGATGGGTTGGATAGTGAGAGATGAAATACTCCTTCACAAATTATTCCCTTTTATTTCAGGGGGGTGTGAACCGCTACTCACTCGAAACAACGAAATACAGGGCGATCGCACCCTGTACTTCGTTGTTTTGAGTGCTAGTGCTGTATCGCTACATTAACTTTTTGGGGTTGATTAAAGAGTAACAGCGAAAAAATGGGAACTTTTTGGAAATCATTGGGGCCTGTGGTGAATCTACCCACAACCCTCAAAATTTAGCTGCCCACTTGTAAATCAAGGGGTCATTCCATGGACGCTACTCAACTCAAATCCTACCGCCAACTCGGGTTGGATCGGTTGGAACAACTCTTGCTTCAATTGCCCGCCCAAGCCAACGACGCCGATCGCTTTGTCGATAAAGCGATTCGCCAACTCTCCGGGTTACCTCCCGCCCCAACCGGAGCTCCTCCCTATCAGGGCATCTACAGTGCTGCCTTCACCTTTGAGCAATATCGGGATGGTGCAACTGATCGGCTGGAAGATCTGATGCTCAAGTTGCCCGCTCTCAATTCCCTTGATGGTGAAGTCGACAGCTGGATTCGGAAGCTGTCAGACTTACCCGAACGGCCAACGGGTAGTGACCCTTACGTACGGCTCTTTGTTCTCCGGGAAGACACTCCTGACGTTCCATCTATCACAGGCCCGGCGATCGCAACGCCCTCCAAAATTTATGTAACCTCCGACCAGATGTTCAAAATCATCGGGTCGACCCAGCATAGCGATCGCGTCAATGCTATGATGCCTGGCATTAACGTGACCCTGAAGCGCTTCAACATCAATACTCCGCTACGAATGGCCCACTTTTTCGGCCAAATTTTGCACGAAAGTGGCGGTTTCCGCTGGCTCCGGGAACTCTGGGGGCCAACCGATGCTCAAACCCGCTACGAACCTCCCTCCCGGCTAGCCCAAAATCTTGGCAATACCCAAGCCGGAGATGGCAAGCGCTATATGGGGCGCGGAGTAATCCAGCTGACTGGACGTGCCAACTATGCGCAGTTCTCTAAAGCCATGGGTGTTGATTTTCTATCAAATCCGGACCTTGTCGCATCCCCCCAATACGCTGTCACCGCCGCTGGCTGGTTCTGGGATACCCGCAACATCAATAAAGCTGCGGATCAGGATGACCTGCTAAAAGTAACCCGTCAAGTCAACGGCGGCAAAAACGGCCTCGCCGACCGAGAAAAATACCTGAAACGCGCCAAACAGGTTCTCGGCTGTTAAGCAACAACTGCACGAGAAAACAGTGAGGGGTGGCACAACGTGCCACCCCTCACTGTTTACAGCGCTTTGCGCCTGAATCCGCTACGGTTGTTTTTGTGAGAGCTACGCGGAGCGCAGCTCTCACAAAAACAACCAAATTTTCAGCGCTTGAAAAGCGCTGTAACCCACTACTGTTGACCTACAACATCACCCCAGCCTGATCCAAACCCCACAGATGTGAAGCGACCTAACACCACCTTTGCAAAACCTCCTTGCCTAGGGGGGCTGGGGGAGGGGCACCCCGTCCACCAGTCGGGAGGTTTGAAGGGCGACGCGCCTTCAAGCTAGATCTCTGCAACTAATTCAACGTCAGTTCGGGATAAGCCGGACCGCCCATTATTGCGTGCGCGACGCGCACGCAATAATGGGCTTTTTCGAGTGCCGCGCTTCGCGCGGCACTCGAAAAAGCCCTTAACCCGAACTGAGGTTAATTCACAATCCTTCGCTATTACCCTTCCCCATCACCGATAAGCTTTTGGGATGATTGCAATATACCCCATTGCTTAATCCGCAACAGCCGATTCCTGTGGAGCCGCCACCGATCGCACCACCAATGCCGTCGTCAACGCATCCACCACCCGCGCCGCCGGGAAAATCTCCATCTGCAACCCCGGAATATTCGCCTGCCCCGCCGGTACGATCGCCCGCTTAAACCCCAGCTTCATTGCCTCCCGCAACCGCAACTCCAGCTGAGACACTGGCCGCACCTGTCCTCCCAACCCAACCTCACCAATAATGACGGTTTCTGGGTCAACAATGCGATCGCGAAAACTAGCGGCTACGGCGATCGCCACTCCCAAATCCGCTGCCGGTTCCCCTACACTAATTCCCCCTGACGACGACACATAGGCATCCAACTTTGACAGGGGAATCCCCACCCGCTTCTCCAACACCGCTAGAATTTGCAGAAAGCGGTTGTACTCAATCCCCGTTGTAGAACGCCGAGGCGAGGGATAACTGGTGGGACTCACCAACGCCTGCAACTCCACCAGAAGAGGCCGTGTGCCCTCGCAAGCAACAATGGTAGCCGTACCGGGAGTTTCCTCATCCCGCGTCCCCAAGAACAACGCTGAGGGGTTCAAAACCTCTGCCAAACCCCGATTTACCATCTCGAATACTCCCAATTCCTGGGTGGCACCAAAGCGGTTTTTGACCGAGCGGAGAAGACGATGACTGGCGAAGCGATCGCCCTCAAAATACAGCACCGTATCCACGAGGTGTTCGAGCACTTTGGGACCGGCGATCGCCCCTTCCTTCGTCACATGCCCCACAATAAACAGCGAAATATGATTCCGCTTTGCCAACTGCATCAGTGCTGACGTACACTCCCGTACCTGCGCCACCGACCCCGGTGCCGAGGTTAACTGAGCGAAGTACAACGCCTGAATACTGTCGATGACTGCCACTTGAGGTCGAAGCGCCTCCAACTCCGCCAAAATCGTGTCTAGATCGGTTTCTGGCAACAAGTAAAGCTGAGAATCGGACTGTACTTCATCTGTCTTTTCATTCGGCTCCTCGGCTCGCCTGCTCTTCGGCTCCTCGGCTCCCACACCAACTCCCAACCGCTGAGCTCGCAGTTTCACCTGCTGACCGGACTCTTCTGCACAGACATAAAGGACTTGGTAGCTCTGGGCTAGGCGATTTGCCGCCTGAAGCAAGAGAGTCGATTTTCCAATACCCGGATCGCCACCAATCAAAACGAGAGAACCAGGAACAATCCCGCCACCGAGAACGCGATCGAGTTCGCCATAGCCTGAAGAAAGGCGAATTTGGGGATGGTCGGTGATTTGGTTGAGGGTGAGAGAGGCTAGGGGTTGCGATTGCCCTACGACCCCCACCGCGCCCCCACGTCCGGGCCGTACTGCTGTTCCCTTCCGAGTCGTACTTGCTGTTGTCGCAGGAGCAGCCTGTTCAATTAAGGTATTCCAGCTGCCGCAGAAGGAGCAACGACCGAAGTATTGGGCTGATGTTGCTCCACATTCATTACAAACGTAAACCGAGCGGGATTTTGGCATAGATTAAAACGAAAGATGTCAGGGGCTATGAAGGGGATCAACGCAAATTGGTTGACAATACTTAATCAAAACAACCAGAACAAAACTTATTGCAGCCGCTAAACTTTGTACAAATATTAAAAAAGGCTGAAATGTATGGTTCACCACATTTTCGACAATCTATGAAAAGTCAATTAAGCTACTATCTTTAGTGAAAGGGTGAAAGAAATTAACATCCAAAAGATTCGTTTCAAGGAGTGTTGAGTAAATTGGAGAACCACAAAGAAAAAATTCTGGTAGTCGATGACGAAGCCAGCATCCGTCGTATCCTTGAAACCCGTCTCTCCATGATTGGATACGACGTTGTCACCGCCGCCGATGGGGAAGAAGCGCTGGATACCTTCCGGCACGCTGACCCCGATCTCGTTGTGCTCGATGTGATGATGCCAAAGCTAGACGGGTACGGGGTTTGTCAAGAGCTGCGTAAAGAATCTGACGTCCCTATTATTATGTTAACGGCCTTAGGAGACGTTGCCGACCGGATCACCGGCCTTGAATTAGGGGCCGATGACTATGTCGTCAAGCCTTTCTCCCCAAAAGAACTGGAAGCCCGCATCCGCTCCGTTCTGCGCCGCGTCGAAAAGACGGGTACCACGGGTATTCCCAGCTCTGGCGTTATCCAGATCAATACAATTCGTATCGATACTAACAAGCGTCAAGTTTACAAAGGTGACGAGCGCATTCGGCTCACAGGTATGGAATTTAGCCTGCTAGAACTGCTAGTTGGTAAGTCCGGCGAGCCCTTCTCCCGCTCCGAAATCCTCCAGGAAGTTTGGGGCTACACTCCTGAGCGTCATGTAGATACCCGAGTCGTGGATGTACACATCTCCCGTCTGCGGGCCAAGCTGGAGGATGACCCCAGCAACCCTGAACTAATCTTGACAGCCCGTGGTACTGGCTATCTCTTCCAGCGAATTGTCCCACCTGGGGAAGAAAAAGTACTTGGATGAGCGATTTCTTCCTTCAAAGCCGTTAGGGGAGATCGTCCATCTGATAGAATTTTTGAGGTTTCTATCACTTCGAGCGAATGGGTTTAACTCGAGCACGGATCGCCGTTGATGCGATGGGCGGAGACTATGCCCCTTCAGAGATTGTCGCTGGGGCACTGAGGGCACAGGAAGAATTGGATGCCGACGTTCTGCTAGTCGGAGACCCTCAGCAGGTCAAAGCATCCCTGGAGCAACACAATGCTTCAGCAAATATGGAAATTATTCCGGCAGAGGGCGTCATCGAGATGCACGAGGAACCGCTTACTGGTATCCGTCGTAAGCCTCGTGCCTCCATTAATGTCGCAATGGATTTGGTGAAGCAGGGGCAAGCTGATGCGGTCGTGTCAGCGGGGCACTCTGGAGCAGCGATGGCTTCTGCTCTACTGCGCCTGGGGCGTCTACCAGGCATCGATCGCCCTGCTATTGGAGCGGTACTACCGACGATGGTTTCCAAGCCCGTGTTGGTGCTGGATGTTGGGGCCAACGTTGACTGCCGACCTAAGTTTCTAGAGCAATTTGCCCTGATGGGTCAGGTGTATTCCAAGTATGTGCTGGGTACTGCCGAGCCAAAGGTTGGCCTGATCAATATTGGGGAGGAATCCACCAAGGGAAATGATTTGGCCGTCCGAGCTCATCAGATGCTGCAAGACAACCCCCGTATCTCCTTCGTTGGAAATGCTGAAGGCCGAGATGTTCTGTCGGGGCATTTCGATGTGGTGGTCTGTGATGGCTTTGTCGGGAATGTGTTGCTGAAGTTCGCTGAAGCCATTGGTGAGGTGATGCTTCAAACCATTCGGGAGGAGCTGCCTCAGGGCCTCAATGGGAAACTTGGAACCATGCTGCTCAAGCCAAACCTGCGTCGCATTAAACAACGCATTGACCATGCCGAGCATGGCGGTGGCTTGTTACTTGGGGTCGCTGGGGTTTGTATTATTAGCCATGGCAGCTCCCAGGCTCCCTCCATTTTCAATGCTATCCGTATGGCAAAGGAAGCGGTTGATCACCGTGTCCTGGAGCGGATTCGTGCCCAATTTGAACAATCTGAATCAGTAGCGGCTGAGGGCCAAGCTCTCTCCCGGAGCACTGATCAACCAGAGGTTAACGAGTAATGCTGGAACGGTTCGGTGCAGGGGTAATGGTCACAGGATGTGGTTCCAGTGCCCCCGCTACAGTTTTGGATAACGACGCCCTTAGCCGGGTCGTAGAGACCTCTGACGAGTGGATCTCAAGCCGCACAGGCATCCGCCGACGGCGTATTGCTGGCCCTGAGGATTCGCTGCGATCGCTTGCTGCTACCGCAGGTCGCCAAGCCCTCGAAATGGCTGGGGTTGCTCCAGAATCTCTGGATCTGATTCTATTAGCGACCTCTACACCGGATGACCTGTTTGGCACTGCCTGTCAGATTCAGCACGAGCTGGGGGCCCCCCAGGCCGTTGCTTTTGATCTGACAGCGGCCTGCTCAGGCTTTGTTTTTGGCATGGTGACGGCTTCGCAATACATTCGCACTGGTGCCTATCGGACTGTGTTGTTGATTGGGGCGGATGTGCTATCTCGTTGGGTGGATTGGGGCGATCGCCGTACCTGTGTCCTCTTTGGGGATGGTGCTGGAGCTGTCGTTCTACAAGCAAGCGATACTCAGGACAATCTTCTAGGATTTGAATTGCGCAGCGATGGCACCCTTAATGGTTGCCTGAATCTGGCGTATCAGAGCGAAGCCCATGTCCTTAGAGATGAAGTCGAAGTCCGTAAGGGTACCTTCCACCCCATTACGATGAATGGTCAGGAAGTCTATCGCTTTGCTGTGCGGCGTGTTCCTGAAGTCATTGAAAAAGCTTTGTTCCGGGCCAATCTGACCGTCGATCAGGTAGATTGGCTGTTGCTACATCAGGCTAACCAGCGCATTCTTGATGCGGTTGCTGATCGTTTGGGCATCCCAGCAGAGCGGGTCATGAGCAATATGGCTGAGTATGGTAACACCTCGGCTGCCTCAATCCCTTTGGCTCTGGATACATGGGTGCGATCGGGTAAAGTGCAACCGGGTCAGGTGATTGTAACGGCAGGATTCGGAGCAGGTCTAACCTGGGGCTCATCTATTTTCCGCTGGGGCCGCTAAAGCCTGTTTTATAGGTAACGTTTGAAAAAATACATTTTGAGCAGGCCGCCGAGGCCTCATCTTTCGTGTGTAATGCGCACGAAAGACTTTTGTTTCAGCGCATGAAAGCCTGAGCCTTTGCTCTGAGCGGATAACTTTTCGAACGGAAACCTCTCAAGTGTTACCCATTCCGGTAGGATTTTTGGGGGAGCCTCTGGCTTTCATCCCTTAAGAATTTGTTTAGATTCAGGTTAGAGAAATGACGAATGCAGCGTGGGTGTTTCCCGGACAGGGATCACAGGCAATTGGCATGGGTGCTGATTTGATTGACCTGCCAGAGGGTAAGGCGCGTTTTGAGCAAGCTGAGGCCATTCTGGGTTGGTCGGTTCCCGAGATTTGCCAGAGCGAGGATGACAAGGTTTCCAAGACCCTCTACACCCAACCCTGCTTGTATGTCATTGAGGCTGTTTTGGTTGATCTGATGCGCCAACGAGGTCATCGGCCTACTGTTGTGGCAGGCCACAGCTTGGGCGAATACGTGGCCCTTTACGCGGCTGGTGTGCTCAGTTTTGAAGCGGGTCTGCAATTGGTCAAGCGTCGGGCTGAACTGATGGACACTGCCTCTGAGGGGGCAATGGCTGCCCTCATTGGCTTCGATCGAGAGCAATTGGAGCAGCAAATCGCCCAGACCCCCGATGTCGTACTTGCCAACGACAACAACTCCGCTCAGGTTGTGATTTCGGGAACCCCTCAGGCTGTCGATGCTGTAATGGCTAACGTGAAATCAAAGCGGGCCGTAAAACTAAATGTTAGTGGTGCGTTTCACTCGCCACTGATGGCAGATGCCGCGAGCGAATTTCAGCAAATTTTGGATAGCATCTCGTTCCAAGATGCGTCCGTACCTGTACTGTCTAATGTAGATCCAACACCTGCAACCGACGCGTCGGTGCTCAAGGATCGTCTCTCCCAACAAATGACGGGTTCGGTACGGTGGCGCGAAATTTCCCTGCAACTTCCTCAAGAAGGGGTGGAGCAGGTGATCGAGATTGGCCCTGGTAAGGTGCTGACTGGTTTGGTGAAGCGTACCAGTCCTGATTTAGCTTTAGAGAATGTGGGGTCGATCGCTGACCTCGAGCGCCTGAGCGTTTAAACCCTAAATGAGCGTGGGTAGCGCCTGCGTTCATGGCATTTCTTGTTGTACTTAATTGTAGAGTTACCGTGAGCCGCGATCGCGAACCCTGGCCCAGTCTTGCCCTTTACCACCTGTTCAAATGGTCGGTGGTCGCTCCCACGCTGGGTATTTATTTTCGGGGAAAGGTTTACGGCGCTGAGAATGTGCCTCGCAACGGGCCACTGTTGATTGTGGCAAACCATGCCAGCGACTTTGACCCGCCGCTGCTCTCCTGTAGTGTGCGTCGCCCAGTGTCCTACATGGCAAAGGAGGAACTGTTCAAGGTGCCGATATTGAAGCAGGCGATCCGGCTGTACGGAGCTTACCCGGTGAAGCGGGGGTCTGCAGATCGGAGCGCAATTCGGGCTGCGATCGCACAACTTGAAGCAGGCTGGGCGGTTGGTGTGTTTCTCTCGGGTACGCGCACTCCCGATGGCCGTATTTCTGCAGCCAAGCTAGGGGCCGCCATGATTGCTGCCAAAACTCAGACCCCTTTGCTCCCGGTCAGCCTTTGGGGAACTCAGAACATCATCCCCAAAGGAGCCAGGTTTCCCCAACCCGTTCCCCTAACCATTCGCATTGGCGAAGTCATTCCTCCTCCCGTTTCAGGCGAACGAGAAGTCCTGGAAGCGGTAACCCAAAAATGCGTGGAAACGATTCACGGGCTGCATGATCTACAGCGCTGAGAGGCTGTAGATCATGCCAGCAGTTCTCAGTATGGGCCTCAAAGCCAAGAGTTCGCGCCCGTAGGGCGCGAACTCTTGGCTTTGAGGCCCATACTGAGAACTGCTGAGATCATGCAGCAAAACCATCAGGGCTTACGCAAGTTCAGTATATTGAGAGCATTTGTGTCGGGTGTGCTTTGTACACCACACCCGACACAAATGCGTAAGTTCTGACCATTTTATTGGGACAAGAAGAGTGGTGAAGCACAACGCTCCGCCCCACCTGTCTTGAATGGCTGCAGCTATTCAAGACAGGTGGGATAGGGTGAAGTACTAAAAAGGTAAAAGTGTTATGACCAGGCTGGGTGGGTGAGTAGTGAGGCCATGACGCGGACACCTCGGAGTTGATTTGAGAGAGGTAGATGCCCCCGGGGAGCTGATAGATCCCAGATAAATTCTTTAGGATAACGCGTCCATGTGTTGCCGCTCTTCCAGCCAATCATCGGCCATAGCTTGTCCCAATTTTTACCTGTACCGAGCCATAATTCCCGCTGTACTGAAAAGCCGAATTTGCCTTCAGAGTAAACGCGCCAGAGGCGATCGAGGGTCTGCAGGTCTTCGCTGGGAAATTGTTCGACCTCAGTAAAGTAGAGCCAGCCACGTTTTACGGCCGTATCACCTGCCAACTCACACAGCTTTGCCAGCGTGGTACGGTCGGCCTCTTCGAAATCTCGTTGGGCTAACAGCTGAGCAATGGGACGGTAATCAACAGAGGCTTGAGAACGGAGCTCCACAACCCCTTCTACCAAGTGCTTGCCTACAAATGCCTCAGTTTTTGGGGTTTTAGCGGCCACCAGTAATTGATGCACTTTCCCATCTGTAGGAGCTGCGGGCATACCCTGCCGTTCTAGGCACCACTCCATCAGAGCATCCAGACCTGCCTCGCCCTTATCGGCCAGATCCTGAACCAAGCGCAGTTGGTTTTTCTCAGATTCCGACCGTAGCCGGGTTAAAAACTCATTCATAAATTCGGTAGGATTTGGTTCAGCGGCATCATCCTGAGATGTGGTGGGATAGTTTTGCCCAATTTGCCCCTCAACCATGATGACTGTGGATACCTTAGTAACGCGCGAATGAACGACAGGTTAGCAACCTGCCATTCTTCACTTTAGCGGGAAAGGGGAACGTTTCAAGGCTTTCAGGAAGGATTTCTGCCTAGAAGATGCTTGAAACGTTGTTTTTTAGATAGATAGAGGCCAGGAACCAGGGACTACAACTCCGATTCATCAAGGGATTCGGGGGGTTGATAGCCATGCTCAAAAGCATACCGAATCAGCTGTAGACGGTTTTCGAGCCCCAGCTTGCTGAGAATATTGCTGAGGTGCGTTTGTACGGTACGAGGGCTGACAAAGAGGCGATCGCCAATCTGCTTATTGGTATAGCCCTTGATCACTTCCCAAAACACCTTTTCCTCTGCTGGCGTTAGTGGAAGAGGTCGTAGGGCTGTAGGTGGTGCAGGGCTAGGAGTAACCAGAGCGTTTTGCTGCATCAGCCGTACGATCTCTGAGTTGACCCGGCGCGATCGCTCTAACTGGGCTTCAATTTTGGCCACCAGTTCCTTTAACTCGAAAGGCTTGACCAGATAATCATCCGCTCCAGTTTGATGGCCTTCTACCCGGTCTTCCAGTTCCTTACGGCTGGAGAGAAAGATGAAGGGCACCAATTGCCCCATTCGTGTAGCTCGAAGGCGGCGGCAGAATTCTAGCCCATCCATTTCAGGCATCATGACGTCTGACACGACTACATCGGCGGGGTCGCTTTCAAAGATTGTGAGCGCTTCTAACCCCGACCGCGCCTCTTGCACCACATATCCACGATTTTGCAGATAGCGGGTTAAGGCTGTTCGCAATGTTGCGTCATCATCAACAATCAATATCCGTTTCATTCGAGTATCAGCATGGCTCCTGCCGCACTCTGTAGTTAAAACAAAGGGGTGTTAAATCGGCTTGAAAAATATGATTCGCCTTGCGAACCGTCCTCATGTCCATCTATCCCTACATTTCATTGTGTTGGTCTGGAATGGCTATGGGTGGTTTCAAGGTTAAATATTTTCAAAGGGAAGGATATACAATGCCTAACCCGATTGGAATACATACCCCGCAGGCAGGTTATTGTTTGAAACCATAAGCATAACGCAATGGCTGAACAATCGTTCATTTTCCTGTTAACCCATAACCATAGAGCCTGTACTCATGATAAGGAGTGAAGTAAGGCTCCCACTTCTGACTGGTACGCTGAGTTGGAAATCCATTGCCTATGTTTTTGTGTGGGGTGCGAAGCACCCCACACAAAAACATAGGTCGTGTTAGGCCGCAGCCTACTAGGAGTACAGGCTGTGTGGCAGCTACTCTATAAGAGGAATCTTTCTGAACGCAGTCTTACAGCATTTTTCGAACTGAGGGGCGTGGGACGAAGTCTGGCATCCCGCTCAGTTCGAAAAGGGGTATAGATTAGCGGCGAGTTATCTATTCATGACTGTTGTTAATGAACAGCTTGCATTGGATAGGTTCTCTAAATTGAGGGCAGAACATCTGCAATCGGCACCCCTTTGGGGCTATCATGCCTCATGTTCGACGATCCTAATACCTCTTCCCGTCTCGGCTTATGTACGAAAAAATTACGCCTCCCACGCAGGGCTCTCGCATTACCTTTGAAAATAATGAACCTGTAGTGCCGAACGACCCCATTATTCCGTTCATTCGTGGGGATGGGACGGGGGTAGATATTTGGCCTGCGGCACAGCGGGTCTTTGATGCAGCGGTAGAAAAAGCCTACGGGGGCGAACGCCACATCGTCTGGTTTAAGGTCTATGCCGGCGACGAAGCCTGCGACCTCTACGGCACCTATCAATATCTCCCCGAAGATACGTTAGAGGCCATCCGTGAGTTTAAAGTGGCCATTAAAGGACCGCTAACGACCCCCATTGGTGGAGGCATTCGCTCCCTCAATGTAGCTCTGAGACAAATCTTTGACCTGTATGCTTGCGTCCGCCCCTGCAAGTATTACGACGGTACTCCCTCACCCCACAAAACTCCTGAAAAGCTGGATGTTATTGTTTATCGGGAGAACACGGAAGACATCTACTTGGGGATTGAGTGGAAACAGGGAAGTGAGGTGGGCGATCGCCTCATCAAACTGCTTAACGAAGACCTTATCCCTGCCACTCCGGAACACGGTAAGAAGCGCATTCCCCTGGATTCTGGTATTGGTATTAAGCCCATTAGTAAAAAAGGGTCGCAGCGCCTGGTGCGCCGTGCCATTATGCATGCCCTGCGGTTGCCTCAAGAGAAGCAGCAGGTCACCCTGGTGCACAAGGGCAACATTATGAAATACACGGAGGGGGCGTTCCGAGATTGGGGCTATGAGCTAGCCCAGACGGAATTCCGCAACGAGTGTGTGACGGAACGGGAATCCTGGATTCTCAGCAATAAGGAGAAGAATCCCGACATCAGTCTGGAAGATAACGCCCGGATGATTGAGCCGGGGTATGACAACCTGACTGCTGAGAAGAAAGCCCAGGCCTGTGATGAGGTGCAATCTGTGCTGGATGCCATCTGGGAAACCCATGGCAATGGCCAGTGGAAGAACAAGGTGATGGTGAACGATCGCATCGCCGATAGTATCTTCCAGCAAATTCAAACCCGCCCCGATGAGTACTCCATTCTGGCAACGATGAACCTGAATGGGGACTACCTGTCCGATGCGGCAGCGGCGATCGTTGGCGGATTGGGTATGGGGCCTGGGGCAAACATTGGGGACGAAGCTGCCATTTTCGAGGCGACCCACGGTACCGCTCCCAAGCATGCTGGGTTAGATCGGATTAACCCCGGTTCGGTCATCCTTTCGGGCGTAATGATGCTGGAGTACATGGGCTGGCAGGAAGCCGCAGACCTGATTAAAAAAGGGATTGCCGCAGCTATTTCCAATCGGGAAGTCACCTATGACCTGGCACGCCTGATGGAGCCTCCGGTTGAGCCACCATTGAAGTGCTCGGAGTTCGCTGAAGCTATTATCCGTCACTTCTAGGGCATTCGTTTTCCCAGGAGGGTAGGCGCGAAGCATTCAGTAGAATTTACCGGGAAGCTGGAATGGTCTACTGAATGCTTTCCCCTGACAAGGGTTAGCACTCTATCTCTTCTGCTGTACAGCAATTCTCATTTTGAAATCAGGCCCGAGAACCGCGCGCCAAAGGCGCGCGGTTCTCGGGCATCAAAGCCAAGAGTTCACGCCCGTAGGGCGTGAACTCTTGGCTTTGATGCCCATACTGAGAATTGCTGTCTGCTGTATTTATTCATATCCCACGAAGACTAAAGCCGATATAGTGAAACATGGCCCGCGCGCTTCATCATTTGGGCCTGATTCACCCTTTATCTGGAGCTAAGAACTATGGAATATAGCGGCTCAATTATTCCCCCTCGAGGTAGCAACCCCGTCGAAGCTTTTCTATCGCCGCCGCAGGAATCTCTCCTGATTGATTCCTCGTTATCGAGCATCAAACCTCAAACCCATACAACCATTTTGGGAAGCTCCGTCTTTCACACCAACGATCATCAGACCCCCCTGCCAACCTTTCTTCCCCCATCTGCCCCCTCCCGCTCGGATGTGCCTCATGTCTCGATTTTGCCAGAGGGCAGTATTGCCCAGGGCATTCCACCCCAGAGCCACACATCAATTCTGACACCAGGGCTGTATGCTCCTATTCCTCCCCAAAAATTGCCCAATCTAGTGAGGCCTATGCCAAGCAAGCATTAGGACCGCCTCAAGAGTTGTTTTGCGTGCGTGAATTGTACGAAAAACAACCCTTCTGAGTAGCTTTCAAGTACGCCTTAGCACTAAAACTGATCAATACAGATTGTGCGTGGTGCGTCGTACCGCGCACAATCTGTTTGGGTCTTTAGAAGGGATTAAGACACATGGGTGACCACCTCGACAGGCGCGGTTTTTTGAAGTTTGGGGCTGGAGTCGTGGTGGGAGCGCTCGCCACAGCCTCTACGGATCAGATTATCGATGCAACCTCAGGGTTGGAACGTTCTCTTCGCGATCGCGATTTTAGCGTTGAAGGTTCTCAGTCACTTCAGGCCCGAGCTCGGGACAAGAATCTCATCTTTGGTGCATCCACTACCGCTCGTCCCATCCGGGAAGATGCGGTCTATGCCCAGCGGTTTGCCCAGGAGTGCGCCATGCTGGTGCCTGCCAATGAGCTGAAGTGGCAGGCTTTACGTCCAACCCCCACAACTTATAACTATGAGCGGGGCGATCGCCTGATTCACTTTGCCCAGAAACACAACATGATGCTGCGCGGTCATACCCTGGTGTGGCACCAGGGTTTACCGCCCTGGTTTAAGGACACTGTTCATGCCAATAATGCTGAGCGGTTTATGGCAGACCATATCCAGACCGTGGTATCACGATATGCCGGGCAAATGCATTCGTGGGATGTGGTGAATGAGGCGATCGCTCCGGGGCAGGGGCAAGCGCGGGGACTTCGCAATACACCCTGGCTCCGGTTAATGGGTGAAAGCTATATCGAAAAAGCATTTCGGCTAGCCCATGAGGCTGATCCAAAAGCCTTGCTGTTCTACAACGACTTCAATCTAGATTTTGCTAACCCCAAGGATGAGAAAAAGCGGGTTGCAGTCCTGCAATTAATCGAACGTTTGTTGGATAAGGGAGTTCCTATCCATGGTTTGGGGACCCAGGCTCACTTGAATGCAGCCAAGTTGCAGCAAATTCATGCTGGCAAGCTACGGCAGTATTTTGGCCGCATTGCTCGTTTAGGCTTGAAAGTTATGGTGACAGAGCTGGATGTAATTGACCAGCAGTTACCCCGAGATATTGATTTACGCGATCGCTACGTCGCGGCTACCTATGAAGACTATTTGACGATCCTGCTACAGGAAGCAGCTGTTATTGGGGTGATTACCTGGGGATTAAGCGATCGCTACACCTGGTTGTCTGGGGAAAAACCTCGCCGAGACGGTCTCCCGGTACGGCCCCTTCCCTACGACCAGAACCATCGGCCAAAACTTGCCTGGAATGCCATTGCGCGGGCGATCGCCCAGGCCCCCCCTCGCCAGGTCTCCCAGTCGTAATATAGCGCTGTGCACGTTGATTAAGTGCGGTGGTGTGGGGCACTTCGTGCCCCACACCACCGTTGCTGTACTTAACGCACTTGCACATTGCTATATCTTCAGGACTGATGCAATGTTGCGTGTGGTGTATTTGCACACCACACGCAACATTGCATCAGTCCTCATTTATCGAGATGCACGGTACAGCAGGAAAAGCCCTGCACTGAAAGCGAAAAGGTTGGGGAACCAGGCTCCAAAGCTTGGCGGAATGACTCCAACCTGGGCGATCGCCCCCGTCAAGAATGCAATTAAATAATAGGCGAAGAGCAGCACAATACTGACTGCAAAAGCTGTTGCCCGGCCCGTACGACGCAGTTGTGCCCCAAGGGCCGCTCCGACAAGCCCAAAGGCGATGCAGGTGAAGGGCAAGGCGTACTTTTGTTGGATGCGGACCTCTAATTCCCGGATTTTGTCAACGTCACCGCTCTGTTTCATTACGTCAAGGTAATCCAAGGATTGGGCAATGTTCATCTCGCCGTAATCACGGGATTCTGTCGCCAGATCCAAGGGGCCTCGAGGAATTTGAAGCGTTTGCTGCTTAAATTTGATGATGTTTCGGAACGAACCGTCTGGAGAAACGGCATAGATCGTCCCATCCTGAAAATTCCAAACACTGGTCTCAGGGTCCCAAACGGCCGTTTTCGCACTGATAATCTGGCTGAGTTCACCTCGGGAGAAATCCAGGATTGTCAGTCCCCTCATCTGTTGGCCGTCGAACTCTTTGGCGTAAAAGAGGCGAGACATCATTTCGCCCTCTCGACCATTGGGACGCAGCACTTTATCAAATTCTTGATAAAGAATATCTTCTTCGCGAAAATTGCGATCAGCGCGATCTAAAGCTCGGTTGAGGGTCGTTTTCGCCCGGTAATTCGCAGCAGGTACCAGGTTTTCGTTGAAGAGGAATAACAGACCCGTCAGCAGCACGCAAAACACCATGACCGGGATGATCATGCGGTAGACCGTTACACCACAGCTTTTAAGTGCGACTAATTCGCTATCGCTGGAGAGGCGGCTGAAGGTGAGTAGAGCCGAGAGCAGCGCTGATGTGGGGAAGGAATAGGCGATGAACTGGGGAATGTTCAGCAACATTACCTGCATCGCGTCTGTAATCGGCAACCCCTTATCAATGACCTGGTTAACCAGGTAAAACAGGTTACCGAGGGAGACTCCAAGAGCAGTAAAGATGCCGACTCCAAACAGAAAGGGAACCAGCAATTCGCTAAATAAATAGCGATCCATCACGGAGATGCGGAAGAGGCGATCGCTCCAGGACAACGGTTGCGGCGAGTTAGAAATGCTGGTAGCCATAACAAAAAGTTTTGAATGTGCGAACCGTTAAACTTGAAACGCCTCTCCCAGGTAATACTGTCGTACCAGGGGGTTGCGATAGAGTTCCTGGGTGGTACCGTAGGCAAGAATTTGGCCGTCGCGCATGATATAAGCACGATCGGTAATCGCCAGGGTTTCCCGGACATTGTGGTCGGTAATCAAAATGCCCATTTGGCGATCGCGTAACCGGGCGATGATCGTTTGAATCTCGGCAACGGCAATCGGATCAACTCCAGCAAAGGGCTCATCCAGCAGCAAAAATTTGGGACCGTCAGGACCCGAGGCCAAAGCCCGGGCAATTTCGGTACGGCGACGCTCTCCACCGGAAACACGGCTACTGAGGGTATCGGCCACCTTTTCTAAACGAAATTCTTTGAGCAATTTGTACAGGCGATCGCCCTGCTCATCTCGGGGAACTTGAGTTTGCTGCAACACCAGTAGGATATTGTCTCGCACGGTCAAGTTGCGAAAGACACTGGGTTCTTGTGCTAAATAGCCGATGCCTAGACGAGCCCGTTCAGGCATTGGCAGCGAGGTAATATCTTGATTGTTGAGGGAAACACGCCCGGTATCCGGCCTTTCGATACCCGTCACCATATAGAAAGTGGTGGTCTTTCCGGCTCCGTTTGGCCCCAATAGCCCAACGATTTCTCCCTGCGCGACCGACAGATTGACCCGGCTCACGACTGCTCGCTTGCCGTAGGATTTATGGATATTTTCCAGCTGGATCTTCAAGGGCGTACCCCAGTCATACGGTGCCAAGACTGTCTTTGTGATTTTACCAGCAGGTTGGCCCCGGCGACCTGAACAGGTGTTTTGTCAATCGCTAGACTTCAAAAATATTGAGGGGCCGAAGACCTCTCAAGATTTTTAAAGAAGCTAGGGATTGCTCGTCGGCCCCTTAAAATCTGGTTTTGGATTGAAGCCATCGGCCGGGGGAGCAGCGGCACCTGGAACCGTCTCCGGCAGGGTGTTATCTGGCACCAGGTAAATGGTTTCGACCTGTTCACCCTGGTCGGGGAAGGCCACAAATCGCCCTTCATCTAGCAGGTATGTAATGGCTTCTCCGCGCATACTGTTGCCTGCTTGCAGCACATAAACATCGCCTGTGAGTACAATGCGACGCTCTCGGCTGAAGTATTGTGCCTGCACAGCGGTAGCTTGCATTTGGCGGGCAGGATAGAAGATGCGCACATTACCTCGAGCTGTGACGACCCCTGTGATGGAGTTCGCTTCCTGGATGTCAGATTCCAGGCGCAGGGGTTGACGAGCTTCGGGATCAACGGCCGGGGCAGTCTGGGCGATCGCCTCCGACAATTTCGCGGGCATGAACCCAACTCCCACAACGGTAGTCAGCGTAGCTATCGCGAGCCCGGCAGCGCAGCGACGACGAAATAGTTGAGCCATAGGGAACGGAGACTTCATAGAAGAACTCGAAGAGAAGCCAGACCGAATATTGGACGATGAAATGCGTTCTGAATCCGTCAGAATCGCGTTTTCATCATACACTGATTCTCTTTACGAGGCGGACAGGTGAGATCCCGGACGTTAGACAATGGCCTTGGGTTCCAGGGAAGCTCACGGCCTCATATCAAATCTCAAAAACCTTTTTAACCGAAGTTTGGGTGAAAGGCTTTTTCGATGTGTACTTAGGCTTATCCCAAAGTGAGTTTCAATTAAATCGGAAGGGAGGGAAGTGTTCTAGACGGTGGATGGGATGTGGAAGGGGCACGAAATGTCCCTTCCACACCCCATCCATACGTTTGAAACAGACTGAAAGGAATTTAGGAGATTTCTGAGAAACAATTTCCCCATTATTTGGAAAAAAGGCGCGGCTTCGCCGCGCCTTTTTTCCAAATAATGGGGAAGTTCTTATCTGGAAATCTCCTTAGTGTTCTAGGGCAGGTGAGGTGTCACCCTGAGCTGCTCGGGTAACCCTGGGCAGAGAAACCTCAGAATGCTTCCCTGCAAGCAGGCTCTGCCAGAACTCTGGTAGGCTCTCCGGCGGCAGGGATTGCAGCACCACAAGCAAGCCATAGCCCGTCTCCAAAAGGCTTTCTACATCCACATCAGCATAATCGGGTTGATAGGGTCTCAGCCTCTTCATGCCCTCCCCGAGAAGAATGGCTGCCCCCCGGCCATTGCCATTGCCCAGGTGATACAGAGCTACAGCCATTTGTAGAATGCCCTGGTAGAAAGTGCGGTGTGGTTCTGACGCTTCCATCCAAATAGCCTCAAGGGTATCGTGGCAGGCGTAATACTCGCCCTGATTGAACTCGTCGATACCTTGCCAAAATTCGACTGGGATGGGGTCATCCATGCTGCGATGTCTCCAGAACTATGGACCTCTGCTTTCCAATTATCTCAGTTCATCTAAAGTGTCATGGTTCAAACCTGTGGATAGGGTGTGGTGAAAGGGGCATAACGGCTCCCTTCACCACACCCTATCCACAGCTCTAGAACACTACCCCAATGAAATGTAGAGTAAAGACAATTGGTTAGGTTTGAGCCTGGAAGTGCTTTATCGGTTTGCTTCCAACATCTTAACGGTAAAAGAATGGGGTCTACTCCCCCTATCCCAGGAGGTTCGTAATGCGACAAACACAATGGATCTGGAACATTCTTTTGGTGGGGTTGGTTGCCCTGGTATGGATTGGGGGAGTCCTACCTGAAGCGGCAGTGGCGCTCGCCAGCCCCGCTAACCAGAACATGGTGACTGATGTAACCGTTCACCTGGGTACTGAAGCTGGAGACCTCAAATTTGTACCCGACCACCTGGAGTTTTCAGCAGGTAAGCGTTATCGCCTGACCCTCGATAACCCCAGTTCTCTGAAGCACTATTTCACCTCGAAGGACTTTGCTGACGGTATCTGGACCCAGAAAGTCGAAGCAGGCAACGTAGAAGTGAAAGGGGCAATCCATGAACTGGAACTGAAGCCAGGTGCCGTGGCAGAATGGGTGTTTGTGCCCTTGAAAGCTGGCACCTATCAGCTGAAGTGTACCGTTGCAGGACACGCTGAAGGTGGCATGGTGGGCGAGCTTGCGATCGCCCCCTAATCTTGCAAGGGGTGGTTCTGTACGCTGCGTAGCGCCACTCTTGCTGATCGTCAGCGGATTCGGAATAACTTGCGTTACTTTAAAAATGGGCCGGTTTAACTTTGCCATCCCACCAAAAATTGCCCACCCTACCTGTACTGACACTCCACCCCCTGTCTGCTATTACCCATGAATTTCCTCACCAATCTGCTTTCCCTGCCCACACCACCGCCCCGTGTTACCAACCAGGGCCGCCGTATCGAAATTAAAAATGCTGAGGAAATCGCTATCATGCGGCAGTCAGGCCGCATCGTTGCGACTGTGTTAAACGAGATCGCGGCGATGGTGGAGCCGGGTATGACCACAGCAGATCTGGATGCTCATGCTGAGCATCGCATTCGCGAGATGGGAGCAACCCCAAGTTTCAAGGGATATCATGGCTTTCCGGGGTCTATTTGTTCCAGTATTAACAATGAAGTCGTGCATGGTATTCCCAACCGCCGCAAGGTAATTCGCAAAGGGGATGTGCTCAAGGTCGATACCGGCGCTTACTTCCAGGGCTTTCATGGTGATTCTTGCATCACGATTGCAGTCGGTGAAGTTTCAAAGCCAGCGGCAGAACTGATTAAGGTAGCGGAAGAAGCCTTATACAAAGGCATTGAGCAGGTGAAGCCCGGTAATACCCTGATGGATATTGCTGGGGCGATCGAGGATTATGTCAAACCCACAGGTCTCCATATCGTGGAGGACTACACCGGACATGGTGTTGGGCGCAATCTGCACGAAGAACCTTCGGTGTTCAATTACCGCACCAAGGAGCTGCCCAATGTGAAGCTGAAACCGGGCATGACTCTGGCGATTGAGCCGATTGTCAATGTGGGCAGTAAGTTTACCAAGACCTTGAGCGATCGCTGGACCGTGGTAACGGTCGATCGCTCCCTCTCAGCCCAGTTTGAACATACGGTTCTGGTGACCGCAACGGGTTATGAAATTCTGACCGATCGCACTCAGCTATAGTCGTTCTATTCATACAAAATACTGAGAGCATTTGTGCCGGGTGTGGTGTACGAAGTACACCACACCCGGCACAAATATGTAAGTTCTCTTACAGTCGGCCTGTCAGCCGATACACCTCTTCAGCGACTCGCTTTAAGCGCCGCAATTGCGCGTGCATATCTTGCTGTGTCCATCGAGCTGCAAAGGTATTGAAACCGAAGCGAACAACGGGGTTCGGAATTTTGAACTCGAAGCGGTTGACCAGCCGAGTTCCCTGCTCATTAGGCTGACACTCCCAGCGATCGCGCCCTTCAAAGAATCCTGAAAACTGCCACACCACCAGACCTGGTTCCCGTTCCACCACCGTGCTGATCAGTGCCGGATGCACTAGCGGCACCTGAATCACAAAGCGGCTTTTGCTGTCCAGTTCGGTAGACCAGGTTCCCAGAGCTTCACACCGCAGCGCAGGATTTAACCAGCGGTGCATCAATGTCAGATCGGTAAAGCACTGCTCCACTGACGTCGCACTCGCATTGACTTGAATGGACTGCTCAAACACCTGATAGCTGGCCATCCGCTTACGACTCCTACTGCCGACCTTGGCGCGGCTCGTTTTCCAGCGGCGCGTCCGAGGGATGCCGACGTTGTAAATCCAGCTTTGTCCGTAGTTCATCTTTAATCCGACTGAGAATGGAGGCTTCGTCCAGAGAATCCAGGATGGTCTTGACCACCGTTTTAGGGCCTTCAGGTCCCCAAGATGCACCGTTTCCCAGGTAAACCTTGGCTACTTGGCCAATAGCGTAGGTCGAAACCCCAGCTACTGCGGCCTGCGTTAAGGCCACTGAGACATAGGGAGCTAGAGACAGCCCGCCTGTGGCAGGAGCTGCTGCTCCCAGTAAACTCTTCAGGGATCCTAATCCCAGGGTAACGAACAGTTCACTGAATGTGACACCCCCCAGGCCAATGGCGATGGTTTTCAACAGCGAAGTGGCACCTCTTTGAGTCATGGGTAACCCATAGAGGTTCGATAGTGCCAGAATCATCGCTACGTCGATAACGGCACTACTCACGACATCAACCAGCATGATGGGGTTGAGGGCGATCGCTACCGCCTTTGCCATAACGCTGTTCCAGATCACCTGGTTAGCACTGCGATCGCGAATCTCCAATTTGCGCTGTACCAGACGGTCGTTCACATCGTTTGCAAACAACATCGAGTTCAACGCTACCAGGGATTTTCCTTCTCGATGGAGAACCTCCAAAATTTTGAGCTTGACGGTATCTACTTGAGCCTCTCCCCGCTGCATCTGCATTGCCAGGGTGCCGTCGGGCCGACGTACGCCTGTCGCGACCATGGGGGCCGCCGAGGCCATGACGATCTCATCAGGAGACAGCAGTTCTCGCACCCGCTCATCCCGAATCTTCTCGTAAATCGCCAGCCGATCGGCATCGGGGTACTGGTCAATTTTGTTGAATACCAATAGCATCGGTTTACTAGCCTGCCGTAACTGTGACAGTGCCTCGTATTCCACTCGGGTCATATCGCCCGACACCACAAACAGAATGAGATCGGCTTGACGGGCTACCTGATGGGCCAAAAACTCTCGGGTCTCTCCATCCACCTCATCAATACCGGGGGTGTCGATAACCTGGATCTGAGAGCCGCCTGCACCCGTTAAAGAGACACGCACGATGGGGCGATCGCTTCCTGCAAGCGCTTCCTTCTGCACCGTCCAGTTCGCCGTTTCTACGCCTTGGGTTACTCCATGAATTGGCCCTGTTCTAAAGACGGGCTGTCCAATCAAGGCGTTGAGCAGGGAGGATTTACCCCGCCCTACCATCCCAAAGACGGCAATATTCACAACCTGGTGTTCTAGTTTCTCCAACAGGTTTTGTAGGCTATGGATGTCTGGCTCCAGGCCGCTACGCTCGCGTGCCGTCAAATCTAAATTATTGACCAGATCTCGTAGAGCATTACGAGCGCGTTCGTAGTGCAGGTTCGATTGAATATCGCGGAAATCGCCAAGGATCGACTCCAGGTCCCGATCGATCGCTGTGGCATCAGGGGGAGAGTTAAAGCGCCCAGTCTGCTTCTCTGGCTCGGGTATCGATGCCGAAAAACTCACAACCCTATCCTCCCGGCGACGTGAACACTCAAAGAGTGGTTTCTATCAGCACACATTAACCGTAGAACCCACTCTTTAAGCCTATCGTCTAATGCATTGCTTCTGGGGTCGTAGAACCCGTACAGAATTAGGTTGTAAAGCAGAGAAACGCCGATCATCCGGTCCCTATATCTAGCCTTTGTCGCATTTAATTAGGGCATTAGGGGCAAGTGGGAGAACTGCTCTCACTTGCTCCCCAAATTTCCTAACTAAATGCGACACTAGAGCATGTTTTAAAACTGACTAAAAGGGTCATTTTTTGTGCGCCAAGCGCACGAAAAATGACTTTAAAACAGCCTCTAGTAATAAGACAATGCCCCCCATCAATCTGGAGGGCTACGGAGGAGTGCGATCGCCTAAAAGCAGATCTCATCCAGGTAGACCATGGGCTGATGAGGGGCACCGAGAACAAGCAGCTAGAGATTAACGATAACGACGCTTGCGACGAGCCATTACCGCTTTACGCTTACGCTTTTCGAGCGGCGTTTCAAAATGACGATGGCTCTTTACATCGGCCAGGATTCCAGCCTTGGAAACCTGACGCTTAAACCGACGCAATGCAGATTCGATCCCCTCGTTTTCTCCTAAGACCACTTGGGTCATGCGAAACACTCCTTGACAATGGACTCTAAGATTGTGGACTTTTTTCAGAATAGCGGATACAAAACCTAAAATAACGATTTTCCGTCAACACCCCGCTGCTCTATCGACAGAAACACATCGAACCAGAATAACCTTACACATTTTACCGGATCTCATCCGGTTCAAACGACCCTGAATGTCGCGCCTGCAATAGATTTTGCTGTAGGTCTTTATAAGTTCAGCCTGCCTAGTGATCTGTCAATGTTTAAGTGTGAGGTTACCCCTCACTTCAACATTAAATTTAGGAAATTTAAGGAGTTTTTGGGGGGTTGTAGGCCTCTCAAAAATTCCTTGACAGAGTACTAATAAAAATCCGAGAAAAGCACAAAGCCTTCCTCGGATTTCTCAGTAAACAAGCTTTCAATACTTAACGAATAAAAGACAAATCGATGGAACCAAAGTTTGCACTTAGAGCGAGATGCAAATTCTCCATAGCCATCACGAGCCACTGCACCATATCCCGCGTGTGCTCTTCGTAATGGGAGAATAGAATCGAGAAACGCCGCTCTAAAACGGGCTTCACCTTGCGGCACAGCAGGACGATCTTGAGCAGAATTCCTGTGGTAAGGATAGGGCCAAGGTTTGTCAGCAAATCCACAAACACAAAGTGATTAGGGGACTGGAAGCTTTCTACCACCAGGAAGTTAAAAAGCTGACTACAGGTTCGCACCATGAGGAAATCATTCAGCTTCTGGTTATTGCTGTCGGGCAGAATGGAATCCAGATGTGTGCTCAGTTGCTTGTTAAACTTGCGGCGCCCGTAATCCCCTCCCACCGAAACAGTGATGTAGTCGTACAAATCATCTTTGAAGTTGCGGAAGGTCTGATTGTGCGTACTCTGCACCAGGAAACTATGGGCAATGTCTTTGTAGGAGCGGGAACCGTCTACCCGGCCTACATAATGCTTGATAGCCTGCTTAAACTCTTGCTCACTCAGTAATGTCGGGTTTGCGACTGGCTGAATGATCCGGGGAGAAGGAGTGGTTAGAACGCGAGAAACGGCTTCAGACTGAGCCCGGCGCACCTGATAAGTGACGTATTGGGACAAGTCAATTTCGAATTTCCGCTGCATCTCAACCTGAATTTGCCGCACTGTACTCTGATGCTCAGAGGTGGCATCCTCGCTGAGCAGACAGTGCTCATAGAGGTAAGGGTAGCGGCGAATCAGAGTACCCAGGGTACGATTCGTAGGGGTTGCTTCGGCAGCCTGAGAGAGCACCTCGGCTAGACGATGGAGCGTATGATACTGTTCAGTTTCGGTGAATTGTCGAATTAAATCGCGCTGACGTTTAAAGGATCTGGCGCGAGTCCGGGTGCTGACATAAGCTGAGGTAGAACTCACCTCAAACAGTTCCATTAGCTTAGGAATGGCCATCTGGTGCGAGTGATTGGCCTGCCAACGGTTCACTAAAATGTGGCAGCAACGATTGAGTACGAAGCGAAACTCGTCGGCGGCTGCACGCGATCCTACAACCCGTTCCAGAGACGCCATGATCTCAGGATCAGGATAGTTTGTTCCCTCAATGAAGAGAGAGCGGAATCGCTCCAGCATTTCCTCGGGCGTTTCCTTATCAATCCAGTGGAGCAGATGGTCGTAGATCCGCTGCTCATCGGGAGTTATGTGTCGATGTAGTCTTCCACTTACTGCTGCTGTCACCTCAGCACTCCCCTCTGTCCTAAATGAGTAACCTTCTTTATCCGTTAACCAACTGATAGATCACATCAACCTTGCTCTATGCCGTGTGGTTTTCCTCGCGATCGCTCCTAAATTCAATTTCGACTTCACACCATCTCATAGTTCACCTCTTTACACAAGGCTTTTTGTGACACCGAAAATGAATAAAGGAGCCACCGCCAACACACAACTGTGATGGTAGGGCACATTGCTGAATCTGTTATGTATCCAATAGTACGTGAGCTCCGATCAAGCCCATGTGATCAAAGTCACCAGGCCCTTAAATTTTTGATGAAGTTGGCAAAATAACCGTTGTGGAGCAACGACTTAAACCTACATCGTTCCCCTACGGTTGTATCCGGTAATTCTGCTGACTTTCGGCACCCTTTGCATACCCCGTACCTACACTGAAACTCAGGTAGATACCTCAATCATTTTGTAAGGAACAGGGCTGATGCCAATCTACTATGCCGGGTGAATTGAAATTAGGCGTGATGGGCGAAACCCTCTATCTTGGTAGTTCATTCAGTTTTGTTGCCACTTCAGGGAGTTAGGGCTCAACCCTTTGCGTTCCTGCGGCACAGCAAAACTGAACATACTCATAACTCCCCTGTATAAGGCTTGAGAAGGATGGAAGGGGCAGCAAAATCTGGGTTGAAACGTGATGCAACGATAGAGGTTGAACATTTAGAAAGCCTATTAAAATGGTAGGTTTAATTAATCATAAAATCCCCAAAAGCTTTGCTACTCAGTTGGCAGACGGCACAGCTTCTAGGGATTTTATGATTAATGAGTTGGGCTATTGATAGTAACCCTGAATGTTTTTGAAAGTTGAAATAAACCGTACTCATTTCAACCTTCAAAAACATTTTAAGAGCTGCACAGGAATGCAATATTTCCTCAAACTTGCAGTCGGTTATCCCGACTAAAAATGTTTTCGAGGAAGATGCGCTTTCCATTCCTCGCCAATGAACTCAATTGAGCAGCAATTCTCAGTATGGGTTTCAAAGCTAAGAGTTCGTGCCCGTCGGGCACGAACTCTTAGCTTTGAAACCCGAAAATAGCCCGCCTTCGACGGGCTATTTTCGGGTTGGATATCAAAATGAGAATTGCTGCCAATTTAGGTAGAGAGCACAGGAGCGCCATGCAAAACGGTATGATGACTGCTGATCTAATGGGCGAATCTTGAACATGGGTTGTCGGTGTTTGCTTTCGCAAGTCGTGAATGTTCTGGCGGCACGGGTGAGCGAGGGGGGATTGCCCCGCGAACAAACTATTCAGGGGGTGACAACGGATAGTCGTGTTGTACCTCCTGGGTCACTGTTCGTGGCATTGCGGGGCGATCGCTTTGACGGCCATGCCTTTGTTCGGACGGCTCTAGAGCAAGGAGCGATCGCTGCTGTTGTTTCAGAACCCGTTCCGGGCATTGAAGATCTGCCTGTCCTGCAGGTTCCCGATACTCTGGTGGCTTATCAAACTCTGGGGCGTTGGTGGCGGGAGCAATTTCCCGGCCCTGTGATTGCAGTTACAGGTTCTGTTGGCAAAACCACGACCAAGGAAATGATTGCGGCAGTTTTGGGAACTTGCGGCTCTGTCCTTAAAACACAGGCCAATTTCAACAACGAAATTGGTGTTCCCAAAACCTTGCTGGAGCTAGATCCTGAGGTTCATCAATTTGCTGTGGTGGAAATGGGAATGCGGGCCAGTGGAGAAATTGCTCTCTTGACCCAGATTGCCCGTCCTGACATTGCGGTCATTACCAATGTCGGTACGGCCCATATTGGCCGTCTGGGCTCAGAGCAGGCGATCGCTCAGGCCAAGTGCGAACTGCTGGAGCAGCTTCCTGAAACAGGGATTGCGGTTTTGAACCATGACAATGCCCGGTTGATCAGTACGGCAGCCAAGGTTTGGAGCGGAAAAACCCTTACCTATGGCTTGGAAGGCGGTGACATTCAGGGCCACCTGCTCAATGCTCAAACCCTTCAAGTTGAAGGCTTGACGTTTCCTTTGCCTCTGCCCGGGCGACATAATGCGCTTAACTTCCTGGCAGGCCTAACCGTAGCTCGCATTGTGGGCATTGATTGGGAACCTCTTACCCAGGGAATAACCGTGGAATTACCGAAAGGGCGTGCTCAGCGATACAGTCTTCCCGGGGATGTGGTGATTTTGGATGAAACCTACAACGCGGGAGTGGAATCCATGTTGGCTGCTCTCCATTTGCTGGCAGAAACGCCAGGTCAGCGACGCATTGCAGTATTGGGCACGATGAAAGAACTGGGAGAGCGATCGCCCGAACTCCACCACCGCGTCGGTGCTGCTGTACGCCAGCTGAAGCTCGATCGTTTGCTGGTCCTGGCTGACCCCGCTGAGCAGGAAGCTTTAATGTCTGGGGCCGCTCCAGTGCCTGCAGAAGCATTTGAAAGTCATGAAACTCTGGCACAACGGCTCAGCGCGTTGGTGCAGCCTGGTGATCGCCTCCTTTTTAAGGCATCCCGTTCGATGGAATTGGATAAGGTGGTGTCTCAGGTTGTGGCTCGCTTGGGGGATGCCCCAGCCTGATGTAAAGGATGCTCCTGGAATGAGACTACTGTGTTTGAGTAATGGCCATGGCGAGGATGCGATCGCCGTGCGAGTCTTGCAAGCTCTTCAGGCTCTTGGGCAAAAGGAACTCGTAGCGCTGCCGATCGTAGGGGAGGGAAGTACCTACGAGCGAGCTGGTATTCCGATTGTCGGGACCGTCAAAGCAATGCCCTCTGGTGGCTTTGTTTATATGGATGGGCGGCAACTAGCCCGAGATCTAAGGGGTGGACTCGTACAATTGACTCTGGCCCAAATCCGTACTGTGCGCCAATGGGCTGCCGATGGGGGGCATATTTTGGCGGTGGGCGATATTGTCCCTCTCATGTTTGCCTGGGCCAGTGGGGCATCTTATAGCTTTATAGGCACGGCAAAGTCGGAATATTATCTCCGGGATGAATCGGGAGTGCTAACGCGGCGCACCTGGTTTGAGCAGATGGAAAGCTGGTCAGGATCTGTCTATTTACCTTGGGATCGATGGTTTATGGCCCATTCTCGGTGTCGGGCTGTTTTCCCTCGCGATCATCTGACTGCCGATACCCTAAAACGCTGGTCCATGCCCGTATTTGATTTAGGCAACCCAATGATGGATGGTCTGGACACCGATAGCCCTCAGCCATCCTGGGAAACGGAGCCGATCACGATTGCGTTATTGCCTGGATCCCGCCATCCCGAAGCCTATGAAAACTGGAAGCTGATACTTCAGAAGATCCAGAGCTTGGTGGAGGAAGCGGAGCCGATAGAGTTCGTGGGAGCGATCGCCCCCAGTCTTTCGCTCGAACCCCTGGTTATGGCTCTACTCCAGCAAGGCTGGCAGAAGACTGCTCCCCAAACCTTTACCCAGAAACACCACTCCCTACGATTAACCCAGACCGAATTTGCAGACACCTTACAGCGGGCACACCTGGCGATCGCAATGGCCGGTACCGCCACTGAACAAGCTGTTGGTCTTGGAAAACCTGTGATTACTTTTCCGGGCCAAGGTCCGCAATTCACTCCTGCCTTTGCAGAAGCCCAGACTCGCCTCCTGGGTTCCTCCATCCTTTATTTACAGGGTTCTACATCCCTGACAGAAACCATTCGCACCCTACGGCACGACAAGAACTATCGTCACCAAATTGCCTTAAATGGCCGTCGCCGTATGGGTACTCCGGGAGCCGCTGCCCGCATTGCTGCTTGCTTACTCGACTTGCTCTAACCAGTTCAAGAAGGGCGTGGAAAAGCTATGCCCCTGTCCAGTTGGTCAAGCAATACCCGGATCGCAGAACTTGAGAATGAAAGAAGAACTGTCCAATCTGGCTAACAATCTGAAAATCTAACCTTTAGCAGTACTTCAATCTACTTCAAACCCCGTAGACGCGGAGTAGCCCAATATGGCTGCTACAAAATTCCTGGGTCAAGGCGAGTTGGTGGCGATCGCCCCAACTGGAAGTAGGATAATTTGCTCTCTAACTAAATCTCCGCTAACGCTTAACACTCGCTGCAAGCACACCTGAAATGCTCAAAACAAACCCCCAAAGCCACATTTTTGGTAATAGAAAAAAACACTTGAGTTAACATTGGGCGTCGAACGCCTCTAGCGGCTTCAACCCTGCAAAATCATCATTCGCTACCCCTGTACTGCCAACACCCATGCACGTAATCCAGCGTTTTCACAGCTTAAGCCTGGCGTTAACCCTGACCCTACTGGGATGGGTTGTTTCACCGCCCAAGGCCCAGGCCCAACGTACCTCCTTCTGCCAGCTCACAAGCCAACAAGTAACCCAGAAGGATCAGCTACGACAACGAGGTCTAGAGGGCGATCGCGACAGTCTTAACCAATACCGACGTCTTGTTCGCCAACATGCCGAACAATTGGAAGATTGTCGAGACGAAACCTGGCCCCAAAACCAAGCGGTGTGGTTGCGGCTCTACCCCTGCGATGCTCGTCCTGGGGAGATGGAACGCGTTCTGGATCGTATTGTGAGCAAAGGCTATAACCAGGTTTACATTGAAGTCTTCGGATCTGGACAAGTGTTGTTGCCAAGCGGCGATAATCCAACCGTGTGGCCTGCGGTATTACGCGAATCAGGCTATGAGCGGCGGGATTTGATGGCAGAGGCGATCGCCAAAGGTCATGAACGAGGGCTCAAGGTTTACGCCTGGATGTTCAGCATGAATTTTGGTTATTCCTACTTGCAACGGCCAGGCGCATCCCAGGCTTTAGCTTATAACGGCTACGGCCAGACGAGTTTGGAAGCTGCTCGCTCAGCCGGTGTCAACACGGATGGCAGCATCCATAGCGAAGAAGTTTTTGTCGACCCTTACAGTGCTCAAGCTCGAACAGATTACGCAACACTCGTGCAAGCTGTCCTACGCCGCCAGCCCGACGGTATCTTGTTCGATTACATTCGCTACTTACGAGGATCCGGAGCGTCGTCCGTAGCCAGCCGAGTACAGGATTTGTGGATTTATGGCCCATCCGCCCAGCAATCCTTCTTGCAGCGAGCGATGAACCAGAGTGGCCAGGATGCTATGCGCCGATTTCTTCAGCAGGGTTACATTACCTTGCAGGATGCTATCGATCTGCAAGCTATTTATCCCCAAGAACCTCAGCCCCTATGGCAAAGTCTTAACCCCGATCCCGCCTTTGCTCTGGCTTCTCCTGAGGAGCGGAGTCCTTACTTACAACAGGGTTTGTGGCGGTTGGCGATCGCCCACGCCTATCAAGGTGTGATCGACTTTCTCACGCAAGCTGCTGCTCCAGCCCAACAACGGGGTATTCCAGCCGGTGCGGTATTTTTCCCGGAAGGCAATCAAGTTGTAGGACAAAACGGCCTGGATTCAAGGCTCCAACCCTGGGATCGGTTTCCACAATCCCTAGAATTGCATCCCATGTCCTATGCCACCTGTGGCAATACAACCTGCATTGTGAGCCAGGTGCAACGGGTTGTTGCCCAGGCATCTAGCTCGTCTCAGGTCAAGCCTGTCCTCGCTGGAAACTGGGGACAATCCATGAGCGGCCGGCCGTCTTTGGAAGCACAAATGCTAGCTATTCGCCAGGCGGCTCCTCAGATCCAAACTGTCAGCCACTTCGCTTTTTCCTGGCAAGAACCCCAACTGGATCGGGAACGGAAATTCTGTCAGCTACGCTGAGTTTCTAGAATTAACTTCAGCATCTCTAAAAAGAGTTAATTAACTCGTTTCTCAGGAGGATTCTGTATGGCCGAGGCTGGTGCCGCCAAAAGGAGGATGCTGAACCCCAAGTTGCGACCTAAACTGAAGAGCAAAGGTCCGTCTCTGGGTGGAGAATTTAGGAGCATTTCCTCTAAACACCCTACCTTAGATAGGTATTGCGCTTCATTGGTTTCGAAGGGAGAGATTGCGTATGGCAGAAACAGTCACTCAAACGTGCCCGGTGTGCCAAGTTAAAATCGTGCCCTGCGGTGTCATGGGCGATCGCGTTGAGTTTGCCTTCGGGGCGCCCAGTACGCGGGATGTATTGTGGCAACGGGTTTGTCGCCATACTCAAAAAAACGGTTGTATCAATAAAGGAACTGGTAATACGGCTCTCTAAATTCTGAAAGCAAAGCCAGTTATTCGTTGGCGAAATTTACTGTAATCCCTAAGCCAGAACTAGAGGCGAGGGCGCGGTAAACTTTATATAAGAAAACGTCTATTGATCAGTCGTTCATTTAGGACACGGCATTGTTTCCTGAGAAGCGATCGCCGCCTTAACCGTTTATGATCCCTACATGTTCCATATCAGAATTGCAAAAATTCGTAGTTCTGCTGAATAACCAGTGGTTTTTGCTAGCCCAGAAGCAGGAGAGCGAGTAGTGAAGCGGTTTTAATACCTGTTAATGAAGATGTTGGGCGCTCGAAGCTGTTAATAGAAAATGGCCCAAATCTTAAAGGTTATCTGCTTCATAAGCTCCTGTTTTATCAGCAAAAATTTAGGCGGATGGTATGGAAAAGTTATTATTCGAAGACCGCGAGACTATTCGCGCTCAAGCAATTTTTCTTGGGGAAAAGCTTGATCTTCATTCCCTAGCGCAAACGGAATATCTAGCCAAAAAGCCGTTAGTTGTATCTGCTGGGCAACAGGGATATGCCGTTCTTTTTGACTACGGGGCTGTGGTTATGTTTGGGCTTGAACCCATTCAGGAAGCCTCATTCCTTACCCATTTACGGCCCTTAATTGTAAGCCCGTTTAAGACGCCTGAAACGGAAGAAGTTACATTGAAGTTAGTGGCTGCTGGAGCAGGACAGGCTGACAACGGCGTCATTTACCTGCAGAGTCTTTCCATTGAATCTCTACAAATTGTGGCAGATGTGCTAGCCAAAAGCGTCGTTTTAGCCCAATACGAAGAAGGTACTGCCAAAGTCTTCGACAAAGTTGAGCCTGTTGCGAACGAACTTGCCTTCTCTACTAAAACAGAGCGTTGGGGCAAAGAACTCTTGCGGCAATTGGGAACTACCCTTGCCATTCAACACAAGATTGTAGGCCGTGTTGAGATTATCGATAAACCCGATCTCCTCTGGGATTCTCCTGAGCTAGATCGGTTACACCGCCGTTTGGAAGATGAGTATGAAATCCGTGAACGACATACGACTTTGGAGCGGAAACTCCAACTCATTTCAACCACTGCTGAAACCGTGCTAGACCTCCTGCAACACAACAGCAGCCTACGTGTTGAGTGGTATGTCGTAACCCTCATCGTGATTGAAATTATGCTGTCGCTATTTGATCTATTCCTTCAAGTTTCCTAGTACGCTGAGGCGGAAATCCATCACCTATGTTTTGTGTGGGGTGCTTCGCACCCCACACAAAACATAGGTTGCGAACTTAGGCCGCAGCCTACTAGTGGGTCATTTGACTCGAATATCGCCATTTTTTATAGGCGGCTGTCAAGATAGTAGGGAACCCTTGGGTGCCCTGCTATGACCCGTCGCCAAAAACATCCCCTGCGTGATCTGA
>NZ_JACJOO010000056.1 GCF_014695575.1 Leptolyngbya sp. FACHB-8
CTGAAACCGTTGATTTTGCGTGCGCTTCGCGCACGCAAAATCAACGGTTTCAGAAAAACTGTCCGAACTAATGTTATATGAATTATGGTCGTCTACCTGTTGTTTCTGTTGATATGGTTTGATGACCATCTTGAAGGATATTTAGGTTCTGCACGGCTAGCACTGAACAGGGCGCATATCCCTAGCTTTTCTTCGAACGCTTTGCGATCGCCCGTTGCGCTACTAATTGTAATTAGAATTTTCCTGAAAATCAGCTCTCCAATGATAAGCTCTCTAAAAGAATGGCCAAATAAAATCGTAATTTGAAACGGAAGCTAAACTCTTCTCATCCTTGTTATGCCAAAAGATTTTGAGAAACTTGTGAGCGTTGTCTCAAAAGGATTCAGAGGTTAAAACTTAGGTTTATTGCTAGGCATAATCTTCGTTTGCAAGGGGCTATCTTTGGCCAGAAGTCTGAGCACGTATCTAAAAGAAATGGTTTTTTTAGAGCTCTGTTCTCACTTATGACAGAAGGATTAATTAAGAAGAGTACCTTAGCTTAAGGTAATGCTGAAATCAAAAAAAATGAGCCACATGATACCAATTCTTTACTCTTCAATCGTGGCTTATTTTTATGAAGTGCTCCCCTGTTTTTAGTCAATAACTTTTTTAGTCCTTTCAGGAAATCGGTGATGAAACGCTTTGCTCTGGCCTTCTTTTCTCTCGTTGTCTCTGCCGTTGTTTTTGCTCCGGTTGCACAAGGTCAGGAAACACGCCCAAATAACAATCAATCTCCACAGTTTAATAACGAAACTCTTCAGATTCAGGATAGGCAAACAACTCGTGTATTAACTCCAATTCAGCTAGCAACTTTAGCGAATCGAGGCTATCTCTCAGACCAAGGAATTCCCGGTTATGGAAACCTGATGGTTGGGCTCAGAACCGGAAGCATCACAGCTAATGACATTATTCAGGCTGCTATTGATGCCGGAAGAACAGCTCCTAGTACAGGAGAGGAGTCAAGCTACAGAACTGCACTTCGTCGACAACTTTACGCTTTGCAAGACAGAGCAAGCGATTCGAATGATGGGGCCGGTAATGATGGCAATGACGGTGGCAATGACGGTGGCAATGATGGTGGCGATGACGGTGGCAATGATGGTAGTGGTAATTCCAGTGGAGGAGAGGCCGATGGTAATACTTCTGGCGGAAGTACCGGCGGGGGAACTTCTAGTGGCAGCAATGGGGGCTCTAATAGATAGTGGTGATTAATACGATTCCATAGCCTAGTACTCTACCCAAGAATTTTTGAGGGGTCGTAGACCCCTCAAAAATTCCTTAAATTTAATTTTTAAGTGTGGAGTAACCCACACTTAAAAATTGACAGACCACTAGTTATTACAATAAAGTTGACAGCTTCCCTATAGCTCTCCTCGGTTGGAACGCATGTATGAAATCTCCTATCCAACCACTAAAAATTATTACAGCTTTACTGTTTGCGATCGCTGCTTCCATAGGGTTGACGCCCGCCCAAGTAGGAGCTGAAACTTTACCGCGCTCTATTATTAATAGCCTGGCTTATCCCACCAGTTCTCAACGATTCTTTGAGGAAGGATATGCTCAGATGGAACGCGAAATCCAGCAGTTGCAAGGAAGGCTCGAAACCAATACCCCTGTCCTTAACGTTCAGCCTGCTGTTCGGGAACAGCCTGAGGAATTACAGCGGCTTGAACCGCAGTTAGAAGAAATAATACCAGAGCAGTTTTCTCCAACGAATACCCAGGGTTCTGAACGGCATCTATTACTTCACTAGTACGCTGAGGCGGAAATCCATCACCTATGTTTTGTGTGGGGTGCGAAGCACCCCACACAAAACATAGGTTGCGAACTTAGGCCGCAGCCTACTAGGGTCTGTGAAAGTTGTTTTTTATGCGCCTCACGATCAAAAAAAACAACCTTTAAAACAGGCCATGAAATAACAATCAGCATAAGCTCATCACAACACCGTATAAGTCCTATTTGCAGCGCTTTTTGCTTGAATTAGCCACGGTTGTTTTTGTGAGAGCCGCGCGGAGCGCGGTTCTCACAAAAACAACCAGATTTTAAGCGCTTGAAAAGCGCTGTAAGTGAATTTGTAGCTTAATGATTTGAATTAAGAAACCCGGTGTTTCTGAAAACACCGGGTTTCTAGGGCGTGCTTAACAATTAAACCTGTTGCGCCTTTTGAATATCGCGGAATCCTTTGGCGAATACCGTATTGCTGAGAAAATCCTCAA
This sequence comes from Leptolyngbya sp. FACHB-8, assembly GCF_014695575.1. Lineage (GTDB taxonomy): Bacteria > Cyanobacteriota > Cyanobacteriia > Elainellales > Elainellaceae > Vacuolonema. The sequence goes on from NZ_JACJOO010000056.1 coordinate 2,256, forward strand.
ACAGGTGAGGGGGATCGGCATCAGGTTTGCGTTGTATCATCTGACGCAGGCTCCATAGAGAGAAGCCTGTTGACCAGGCCAGATCCGCCAGGGCTGCATAGAGGACGCCGTGATTTTTTACGAAATAACGGCGGCGAGAATCCCATACGTATTGAGGGATGCGTTTTTTAGCGCGATCGCGCCCCGTCACTCCGGTACTCTGTCCTGCCAGGTGCATCACCTTACTCTCAGGAACGTACCAGCATTCCCATCCGGCGCGTTTTGCCTGTAGGCAGAAGTCTGTTTCTTCGTAGTACAGGAAGTAGTTGTCATCCATTAAGCCAACGGACTCAAATACTTCGCGACGAATGATCATACAAGCGCCGGGCATCCAATCAATCTCCTGGGGGCGATCGGTCGCCATCGTTTGTGCCACCACCCAGCGGGACAGCAGCTTTGAGACAAATCCCAAACGCAGCCCCGAATCCAACTCACTGAGGATGGAGGGGAAGCGAAAGGCGATCGGCCACAATTCCCCATCAAATTTCTCGATGCAACTTCCGGCAATTCCTGCCTTCGGATTGGCATCCATAAAATCTACCAGGGCTTTCATGGAACCAGGTCGTGCCTCTGCATCAGAGTTCAGCAGCATGTAATAGGGAGGCGGATCGTCCGATTGGAAAGCCGGGCGAATCGCTTCATTGTTGCCATAGGCAAAGCCCCCATTCCTTTCTGCCGGAACCACGGATGCCCAACTACTCCAGCCTTCTGCTTCAATCGTCTGGGCAATTTTTTCAGCGGAGCCATCCCCTGAATCGTTGTCCACTACTACGGCTTGCATACCGGGAAGGGTGGGAAGCTCAGGAACGAGCGATCGCAATGCGCTAATGGTCAGGTCGGCGGTGCGGTAGTTGACGATCGCAACCAGCAAAGGCACTGAGCACTTCGAAGACGATGGAGTTTCGGTTATGTCCTGTTCCGCACACAGGTCTGCACGCTGGGATTGGGTAGTCATGAAAAGGTGATCCATTGAGTGTCGGATGGGTCATCCACATGCAGGGGCTACATGTCAAACGTAAGCTAACGGCTCTAACTTGGCCCCCCGAAGAGGGCCAGGGTTAGATTCAGGCTGCCTGTTGTGCATCTGCATTGGATTTGGACTGGTTAGCATCTTGAGCCAGCGTTGCCACCTCGTTGATAGCCGCTTGTAGATGCTCGGCTAACACCTTCACATTGGGGTCTTGTAGCATACTGGCGTGCCCACCAGGAACATCATAACTGCGGACTTGGGCCGCACGCTTATCCCATCCCAGCAAAGGCTCCGCGTACTTCTCAATGGCGGGAGTATCGTCGATAGGGGTGCCGTCAAAAATATTGCTCTTCTGGGTCGCCCGATAGAGCAGCACTTCACCCTCGAGTTGGCCATCAAAGCGATGCTGAGGCCCTGCCCACATAATCACGGTACGCACTGGGATATTGCGTAGGAATGGGGGTACGGAGATATTGCGATCGAGGCAGTAGCGGAACAAGGACAGTTTGGTATGCTTGAGCGCTGCCAAATACCGCTGCTGAGTTTCGTAAACCAGGAGGTTGGTGGCTTTCTTCCGGATTTTATTTGCGATGGACAGGACTCTAACCAGAGGATTAGATTGTGTCCCTGTTTTCATAACTTGAGCAAAGCGGTTGAGGCGCTGGCTGTTGGCATAGTTGCCACCCCGTTCGGGAGTTCCCACATCGGCAGCATCAAAAATCGCCAGTAAAGCAGTTTTCTGCCCCTGTTTTTGCAGTTGCAGGGCTACTTCAAAAGCCAAACGCCCGCCTGCACACAGCCCACCAATGAAGTACGGCCCTTCGGGTTGAATCTGGCGAATTTGCTCGATGTAGAAGTTGACCATGTCTCCGATGCGCGTATGCAAGAGGGGAAAACCTGCCGCACTGTAAGGGCGTAATGCATACACCGGAATGGTCGGATCGAGTTGCTGCGCCAGACTCCGGTAGACCAGGGTTTCTCCGTCGGCATCGTGAATCAAGAACAGCGGTAACTGGCCAGTGCCGGGTCGCAGTAGTACCACTGATTCGTAGTGAATCGGCTCTGCATGATTGCTCACGTTTTCCTTATCCAGAACGGCAGCTAGCTGTTCAACTGTGGGAGCCGTTAGAACGGCGCTCAAAGGCAGCTTTGTCCCAAACTGCTGTTCAATTTGGGAGGTGAGACGTACTGTGAGCAGTGAGTGACCACCCAGGTCGAAGAAATTGTCGGTGACGCTAATAGCCGGCAAATTCAAGACTTCGGCCCAAATCTGCGCCAACTGTTCTTCTGTTTGGGTGCGAGGGGCCACATGAACGGCTGTTGCCATGCGATCCGACAAATCCGGCTTGGGTAGAGCGCGGCGATCGATTTTGCCGTTGGGGGTGAGGGGCAGTGCTTCCAGGGGGACGAAGACCGAGGGCACCATGTAGTCGGGGAGCGATCGCTTCAAAAACTGCCGCCATTCGCTAGCTCCAATTTCCTCACCAGTTGTCACCACATAGGCCACCAGTGCCTTACGGCCAGGTTCATCTTCCCGCGCCGCTACCACACACTGCTGCACCGCTGAATGCTGCTTCAGGGCTGACTCAATTTCACCCAGTTCAATCCGGAAGCCCCGGATCTTCACCTGGTGATCCATCCGGCCCAAAAATTCCACATTGCCGTCGGGCAGATAGCGGCCATAATCTCCTGTCTTGTAGCAGATATCCTGCTGATCACCCGTCAGTGGATTGGCAACAAACTTCTCCTGACTCAGGGAACCCTCCAGGTAACCGTTGGAGCGGTAGGGTGTGCGCACGTAAATTTCACCCAATTCGCCAACCCCCGCCAAAGCCTGACCGGAATTCACAATCATGAGCTGAGTATCTTCGATACCCTGGCCCACCGGTAGGCGAGATGCTCCATGGTGCGGTGCAGTCGTTTCCCCACTGGGAGGAACTACGAAGTAGCTGGCCAGCTGCGGTGTTTCCGTTGCACCGTAGCCGTTGATTGCCGTTACATGGGGAGCCAGCTTGCGGAACTCATCCAGACTTTGGCGGGTGAGAATGTCCCCACCAAAGCAGGCATAGCGCAGGCTGGAGAGTTGGAAATTCGCGATCGCCGCTGCGCCTTCCCGGATCAACTGCCCCATGGCTGGGGTCAGGTGCATTACGCTGATTTCCGACTGGTGTAACCAGGTAGCCAGCTCGCTGGGCGTTTCCATCTGCGCCGGGGAGGGAACGTAGAGGGTGGCCCCAACGCTCAACGGGGTGAAGATGTCACGCCATAGGGGATCGTGAGCCAGGCCCGACAACTGGCTGAAGTGATCTGTAGTGGTGAAGGGGAAGGTGTGACGATACCACCTGAGGAAGTGGGAAACGGGGCTGTGGGTGCCCACAATGGCTTTGGGTTTACCCGTTGAACCGGATGTGAAGGACACATAGGCTCGATGCTCGGGATTGGGCACAGGTGGCTCATCCGTGGAGCATTGGGCTAGGGCGTCCGGTAGGGTTTGCCCATTGGCGGGAAGGGTGATCTGGCAAGTCCAGGGATGGTTGGCGATCGCCCCCTGCAATTCCTCAGGAAACTCTCCAGCTGCTTCCAGCACCACCAAACCTTTCGGTTGAGCGATGTCCAGGTAATCCGCCAAACGTGCCGCAGGATAAGCCGAATCCAGTACTGTAACGGCCGCACCTGCTTTGAGGATGCCCAGCATTGCCCACACCAGGGAAGCGCTACGAGAGGCATAGATCGCGACACCGTCCTGAGGTTGAATGCCCTGGCTCACCAAGTAGTTCGCAAGTTGATTGCTGCGCTCGTTGAGGGTGGCATAAGTCCAGGTGCCGTGGCTATCAATGACGGCGGGTTGTTGGGGAGTGCGATCGCTCCACTGCACAAACTCGTGATAAATTACCTCGCCTGCATCGTAGGTCAGCGGTAATTGAGGATCAGGCAACAGAGCCGCTTTACCCGGTGTTACCAGAGAGAGTTGGGGGATGGGTGTTTCGGGGGCCGCTGCAATTTGCTGAAGCAGATATTCATACTGCACCAGCATTTCTTCCATTCGGGCCGCACTGAACAGGTCAGCGTTGGAAACCAGGTTGACCCACAGTTCCCCGTCCTTCTCGCCCACGTACAAGGTGATGTCGAACTTAGAAGCCGGTTCTGCAACCGAGAGGGATTGGACGTCCAGATCCGCCAGCTCAACAGGGATGCCCTCAAAATTGAACATGTTAAACCACACCTGGAAGATAGGGGTGCGGCTCAGATCCCGCTCGGGATGCAGTTCTTCCACCAGCTTTTCGAAGGGCATGGCCTGGTGAGCGTAGGCTCCCAGAGCAGTTTGACGCACGCGGCCCAGCAATTCTCGGAAGCTGGGGTTGTGGCTCAAGTCAGTGCGCAGGACGACGGTGTTGATGAAGAAACCAATGAGGGGTTCTAATTCGGGGCGATCGCGCTCTGCAATAGGCGTTCCCACCACCACATCCTCTTGTCCTGCCATCCGGCCCAGCAACACCTTGAAAGCGGCTAACAGGGTCATGAACAGGGTGGCCCCTTCCTGCTGGCTCACCTTCTTGAGAGATTGAGCCAGGTCACCGGAGATCACCCGCGTATGACTTTGCCCGCTGTAGCTCTGGGTAGCAGGACGAGGATAATCTGTGGGCAGCTCCAGGGGAGTAATGCCCTGAAGAGTTTCCTTCCAGTAACCGAGGTATTGCTCCAGCACCTCTCCGGCGAACCACTGGCGCTGCCATTCCGCGAAATCAGCGTACTGTACGGGTAGGGCCACCAGGGGATTGGGTTGTCCGGAACGGAAGGCTTGATAGAGATCGCGCAGCTCCCGGAACAGAATTTCCATGGACAGACCATCGGAGCAGATGTGGTGAACAACCACTTGCAGCACATGCTCTTCGGGCTGCAACCGCACCAGGGTTGCCCGCAGCATCAGATCCATGGAGAGGGTGAAGGGGCGTTGCTCCTCGCGGGTCAAAATTTTCTGTAATTCGGCATCGCGATCGCCCGCTGCCCTTTGGCTCAGGTCAATCAGGGGTAGCTCAAAAGGCTGGTGGGGCAGAATGACCTGACTGGGGATACCGTTGGTGGCGACAAAGCAGGTACGCAGCGGCTCATGTCGCTCCATGATGGCATCGAGCGCCTGTTGCAAAGCGGCTACATCTAAAGAACCCTGGAGTCGGATGGCCTTACAGATGTGGTAGGCATAGCTGTCAGGCTCCAATTGATCCAGGTACCAGAGACGCTGTTGAGCAAAGGAGAGAGGGGCTGACTGCTCGTTGGAACGTTGAGGAATAATCTGTCGTTCCGTTGAGTCGTTTTCGATAAACTCGGCTAATCCTGCAATCGTGGGAAATTCAAACAACCGTCGTAGGGGTAAGTCAATTTCCAGATTTTCCTGAATGCGGGCGATTACCTGTGCTGCCATCAGCGAGTGGCCGCCCAGGGTAAAGAAATCGTTTTCGATACCGACTCGCTCAACGCCAAGGATTGCCGCCCAAACATCCGCCAGGGATTTCTCTAGTTCGGTTCTGGGAGCTACATAGGGTGTGTCAGAATTACCCTGGCTCAGGTCTGGATCGGGTAACGCCTTGCGATCGACCTTGCCATTCATATTGAGGGGCAGCGCTTCTAACACCTGGAATGCCGAGGGCACCATGTAGTCAGGCAACTTGGCCTGCAAGAAACGGCGCATGGTGTCAGTGGTCGCGGGTTGGGCGGGGTCTAGCACCACGTAGGCCACCAGACCTTCTTCATCTCGCCACAGGGGTTTCAATGCCACAACACTATCGCGAACACCGGGGCACTGCCGCAGGGTAATTTCGATTTCACCCGGTTCCACCCGCATCCCCCGAAGCTGAATCTGAAAATCCGATCGCCCCAAAATCTGCACATTGCCATCGGCATCAAAACGGCCTAAATCTCCAGTGCGATAAAAACGCTGACCATCAATGTAGATGAATTTCTCCTGAGTTAATTCATCACGATTGAGATAGCCCTGAGTAATGCCATCACCACTGAAGCAAATCTCACCGACCATGCCAACCGGAACGGGATTGAGATAGCCGTCATACAACCGAACCATTACGTTGGGAAAGGGTTTACCCACCCAGGTTTTTGTGACGGTGCGATCGCCTGCAAAGAAAGTGCAACCCATGCAACTCACTTCGCTACAACCATAAATCACAAAAATTTCAGCGTTACGGAACGCCCGCTTCATCGCTTCTTGTAAATCCGCTGATACCAGATCTCCACCCGAAGATACATGCTTCAGGTTATCGAAGCGAGATACATTCAAACCGTTGTCATGGATGTAAGCGATTAGTTTGCGGAGCAGGCTGGGAGATGCATGGATCGTATTAATTTCTTCCAGAAGCTGAATCATCCGCTTAAAGTCAAGGACGCGATCGCGCTCCAGAATGACCAGTTGACCACCAGCCACCAACGGCAACAGCAATTCGAAAAAGGTAATGCTGAAGGTATACCGGGCCATGGACGGCAGGATGATATCCGGGCCAAACCGATAAGTATCGACAGCAACGCGAATGTAGTTCACCAGGTTGCCATGGCTGGCCATCACCCCTTTGGGTTTGCCCGTGGTGCCGGACGTGTAGACGATATAAGCGGTCTGGTTCAGATCTAGCGAGAGATTTAGATTATGGGTGGGTAGCGCGGCCACATGAGCCCAATCGCGATCCAGGCAGAAGGTGGCAGGAACCAGCGCAGGAACCACCGATTGTAGGTGGGTTTGCGTCAGCAGCACCTGGGGTTGTGTGTCTTCGAGAATAATGCCCAACCGTTCGGCTGGGTAGCTTGGATCCAGTGGGACGTAGGTACCTCCAGCTTTAAAGATGGCGAGGAGGGCTACTGATACATCTAAGGAAGGTTCAAAGCAGGCCGCTACCCGTGAGCCGGGAGTAACACCCTGAGCCACAAGATAGTGAGCCAGTTGGTTGGCCCGCTGGTTCAGTTCGTTGTAGCTAAGGGCTTGCTCCAGAAAACGAACGGCGATCGCCTCGGGCCGCTCTGCGGCATGGGCCTCGATAGCTGTAAAGACTGGGAGCCGGGGATACTCAACGGTAGGGCTACCCCACTCCACGAACATCTGCAGCTTTTCGCTGGGGGTGAGCAGGGGCAGACTGGCAATGGGGGCATTGGGAGTGGCGATCGCCCCCTCCGCTAATTGGCCCAAATGTCCAGCCAAACGCTCAATGGTTTCCGGCCGGAACAGGTGAGTATTGTATGCCAGCGTGCCCTGCAGGCCTGTTTTGGTTTGGACCAGCACTAGATGAAGGTCGGGTGTACCTTGATCGAGAATATGGGCTTCAGCTTCGGAAGAGGTAGCTGCGGCCTCCGTTACAAAGGTAAAGGCGACAGTAGCCGGAGTGGGAAGGGGCAACCCTGCTTCCATGGCGGAGGAGAGCTGATGTGCCAGAGTTTGCATCGACTCTGTTTCATCCAGCGTTAAGGCAATACCCCGTGGTTTTTGGGGAGTGTTATTGGAATTGACCAGGGTCACGTCCAAATCAAGGGTAGTCTGCTGGGTGTAGCGGAACAGCAGCCCATAGAACACTGTCAACCAGAAGGAACTGGGATGTTTGAGGAGAGGGGAGAAGGGTTGGTGAGGAATTTCTGGCAGGGAGTCTGCGTGGCAGAAACTGATAAATCCGAATTGATGTGGGGTTGTTGGGTTTTTTAGGAAATCCCAAGGCAGCTGCATATCTGAGCGCATTTTCTTAACCGGCTGAGATTTGGAGGTAAGAGATGAAGGCTCAAAGGATCGTTCGGCTCTGCCGTTCCGTCCTTGGGAATTGTCATCACCTTCACAAACCGATGCTTCAACTGGCACCAACACTTGCTCAAAACTCATAGTGACTCTTTACAGATGAAAGGGAATGACTTGAAACGATTGGGTCGTGGCCGACGTTTGAGTCCTCTACAGCAAGACCACCGGATGGCTGGATGTGTTAGAAGAACAGCACTAGTGGGGTACTACAATCTAGTTCTGCAGCAGTCCGCTGTTAAGCCAAAATTTTCTAAAACCAGTGAATTGCCAATACCGGTCGGTCGGATCTTCAACGTTAGAGAGGGGCAACCCGTAGATAGGCTCGCGTAAATTTGGTAGAGCACCCTCCTAAGTCTAGAGCCACTATATAACTGACTGACGAATATCCTCCTGATAGGGTTAACTTACGCTTCAAACGATGAATAGCTGTTAGTGAAAATTGTCCGTAGGATGACGGATAAATGAACAACTAACCTAGAGGTCTTTCAGTGTATTACCCATGTCATGGCGAACATAACATAGAGAATTTCAGCAAACCAATATTTTCTTATAGAAATTCATCAGAAATACATATTGACCTCTCCGTACTACGGAGATGCTTTATGTGCGCAGTTTGCATAAGGATACTATCCCCTAACACATAGGCTTTGGGCTTCTAGCCCCGCAGCTAGCTGGGAAAAAAGAAGTTAATTTTTATGGATAAGGCATAGGAAAGAGTGCTACTTTCCGATAACAACTCATTTATTTTTGCCATCACTTTACGATGAAAAATAAATGAGTTGTTATATCGGAACTAACCATTAGTAGCTCAGCCTAATTAAAAAGACCCAAAGGGTTGTGTCGCCCGCTTTGTGGATGGCACAGCCCTTTGGGTCTTTTTAATTGCAATCACCTACTTATCCTCAGTTCAGGATAAGCTAAAGTGCCCATTTTGGTGTACGCAGAGCGTACACCAAAATCCCCCTGAACCCAGCTATGAATTTGGATGCGCCCTTGGGCACATCTTGCACCCAATAGGTGTGACGTTCGTCTGCTGGCTGTATAGGCTCTAGCCCGTTTTATTGAGGGAGATAGGGGGTTAAGTGCTCTGCCATCATTCTGACATTGGGAGTTCTCAGGATGCCCAGGTGATTACCGGGAATGTGCACAACCTCAAGCCGATCAACATAGGAACCCCAGCCCATATCTTGATTGGGGTCGACCTCAAATGGGTCGCGATCCATCGCCCGGAATAGGATGACGTTGCCTTTGTAGGGGGTGAGGAAATAATAGCGGCTTACCTGTGCCCGAAACGCTTCTCGTACGTCAGAAGGTACATCAGTTGACGGCGGGCTTGCTGGCTGTACTCCTTCATTTGTTTTGCTATGAGCGGGAAGCTTGACCTTGCCTTTAAATTTGTTGAGCGTGCCCTGAATTTTGTCTGCGAGATAGGACGGGCCTTGCTGGGTTGCCATTTCCAAATGCTTTTTCAGACGATGCTTCAGAGATGCCTGGGCATAGCTATTGGGTGCTTTTGAATCGAGCAGAGCGATCAGGGCAACTTCTTCCCCTTCGGCTTCGAGTTGCTGTGCCATTTCGTAGGCAATGACGCCACCAAAAGACTCACCCGCGAAGTAGTAAGGGCCATGGGGTTGCAATGAGCGTACGGCCTTTAGGTATTGCTGGGCGATCGCCGGAACCGTAGAGAAATGGGCAAACTTCGGATCATCCTGCCAGCCTGGCCCAGCCTTGAGAATCTCCACCTCCTCCTCCAGATAAACCCCGTACACGGGCTGATCGGGATCGAGGTGTTCCACCAAGTCACGGTAGAGTAAAACTCCATACAAGCAGAATAGTGGTGGTTTGCTCCCCTCTTTACGAAGGGGCACCAACCCGGTATTTGCAATGCTTCCCTTGAAGTTGCGGATGAGCTCCGCCATCTCCTCGATGGTCGGTGCCTGCAAGGGAGCCGTGATCGAAAGAGTTTTGTTGAAAACGGTCTCAATTTGCATGAGAATTTGCACCGCCATCAGCGAATCACCGCCCATTTCAAAGAAATTGTTGCGGATGCCGATAGGGGAAATGCCTAGGACTGTTTCCCAAATTTCTGCGAGTTGAGACTCAAGCTCGTCGCGAGGAGCGACATACGCGCTTGCATCTACCAGATCTGCCAGGGTGGGAACCGGTAAATTCAGCCGATCTACTTTGCCGTTAACGTTCAACGGCATGGCATCCAGTTCTTTGTAAATGGTGGGTACCATGTAGTCGGGTAGTTTCGCCTCCAGAAACCGGCGAATTTGCTGGGTCGTGGGCTTGTTGTCTGCCTCCAACACTAGGTAGGCAATTAAGCTTTTCTCCTCATTGCCCGGAAGAGTTTGGGCGGCAACTACGGCCTCGCGCACTCCGGCTACCTGGCGCAGGGTTGCCTCAATCTCGGCGGGCTCCATGCGGATGCCCCGTAACTTGATTTGAAAATCCGCACGGCCCAGAATTTCAAGATTGCCATCGGTATCAAAGCGACCTAAGTCGCCGGTGCGGTAGTACCTCTGGCCGCCAATCATGACAAACCGTTCAGCCGTTAATTCATCACGGTTCAGATAACCTTTGTTAATCCCAGCACCACCAAAAAAGATTTCACCAGGGATACCAACGGGAACCAAATTGTAATCCGGATCGAATAGCCTTACCGATACATTGGGGAAGGGTTTACCAACACGGGTTTTGGTTGGGCTACCATCTCGGGGAGTGAAATAGGTGCAGCCCATGCAACTAATTTCGCTGCACCCGTAAATGACAAACACTTCCGCGTTGGTAAAGGTTTGCTTCATCATTTCCAACAGGTCAGCGGCTACCATATCACCACCTGAGGAGACATGGCGAAGCTGCTGGAATCGGTTCAGGTCTAGCTGGTTGTCGTGGATATAATTGACCAATTTACGCAGCAGACTGGGAGATGTGTGGATGATGGTGACCTCTTCCAGGGTCTGAATCATCCGCTTGAAATCCAGAATATGATCGCGTTCCAGCAGTAGCAAACGTCCGCCTGCTACTAGGGGTGACCACAGCTCAAACATCGTGATGCTGAAGGTATAGCGGGCAATGGATGGCATCACATCCTGGTCATTAAACCCATACTTTTCCTGGGCTACCCAAATGTAATTGATCAGATTTTGGTGGCTGGCCATAACCCCTTTGGGCTTGCCTGTGGTCCCCGAGGTGTAGATGATGTAGGCGGTCTGATCCAAGTCGATGGGGTAGTTGGGATTGTGAGTGGGCTGCGAGGCTACCGTTTCCCAATCACGATCGAGGCAGAAGGTATGCTGGGCGATCGCCGGTACGTTCCCCAGTAACCGCTCCTGGGTCAATAGCATGAGGGGTTCCGTGTCTTCGAGGATAGCGGTGCGCCGCTCCAAGGGGTGGCTGGGGTCAAGGGGGACATACACACCGCCAGCTTTATGAATAGCCAGTACACCTACCAGTACCTCCAGGCCGGGTTCCAGACAGGTCGCAACGCGTACTTCGGGGCCGACGCCGAGGGTCCGCAGGTGGTGAGCCAATTGGTTGGCCCGCTGGTTCAACTCCGCGTAAGTCAGGTGTTGGTTGGTAAATGTGAGGGCGATCGCCTCAGGACGCTGTGCAGCGTGTGCTTCAATGACCGTGAAGATGGGCTTTTGGGGATACTCAACAGCAGGACTGGCCCAATCTACAAGTAGTTGATGAGTTTCGTCGGCTGTTAGAAGAGCCAGGTCAGCAACAGTTTGATCCGGGTCACCTATGAGACCTTCGATGAGCTGGTTGAGATGCCCGGCACACCGCTCAATAGTGGAGCGCTCGAATAAATTGGCGTTGTAGCGCAGGGTGCCCTGAATGCGTTCTGGGGCGCTCTGCACATGTAAATGTAGATCAGGTGCCTCGGTTGTCAATTTCCCGGTGAAATCAGCTGTGTCAAAGGAAACGACTATATTAGAGCGTGACTGGTTCTCCAGTGATTCCAGCCCGCTCTCTGGATCTGAAAGGGCAACGGAAAGGTTTTGCACCAGGGAGCGAAGGGAAGCGAGGCTAGATACCGATGTCGTCAGACCCAGGGGTGGCAGCGTGGTCTTGTGATAACTCAGTGCCAGGACATCTAGATTAATGAGGGTTTGTCGGGTGTAACGGTATAGGAGGGCGCTCAAGGCAGCCAGCACGATGCTATCGGGATGAATGCCTTGAATGAGTTGCTCAGATAAAAACTTGGGCAGAGTTGATGGAAGGGTAAACTGAACCTGCTCTGGATTGTAGGATGTTGCCGCTGTTTTGAGGTAGTCGTAGGGCAACTGAAGCCCAGGCCGCTCTTGAAGCGACGTTGGTTGAGATTCGGTGCGGGGAGAGGGGCTGCTCTCCACCTGCTGTACCGATGAGTCTAAAGCATCCAGAACCGATTTAAAGCTCATAATCCGCAGCTCAAGAGGTAGTTCTTCAGTAACGCGCAGCGACAGGGCTATCTATAATTTGCGCCCCCGTACAGGGCACATTAAGGAGATGACTTTCGTCCAAAACGATGAACCGAAAATATCTATTTATGTGCACTGAACGTCTCAACTCAACGAACAGGGAAAACCATCGCTTACACAATACAACCCTTCAGGTAGAACACCTTAGGGAGTAGCCATTTGCCATCGATAAACTGATGAGATAAACGGATGTAGCGGTGTACCCACTCTAATCCAATCATTCTGTCTCTGGTAGTCCCATCCGTATTTTCACGGTGAAAATGAGACGGGGCTACAAATCGGGAAACCCAACAATAGTCAGAAACAAAGATTAGGAATCTGTAATTCTTAATTTGGAGGCTATCACAAATTTGGAGATCGACCAAAAAATCTAAGGCCAAGTTCACTAGAACTACATAGAAATCCTTCGATATTTAGGGATTGCAAAAACTGACCATTTATCCTTTAGCTTTTTTTTCATCCTTTTTTTCAACACATTTGGTAGTTTCCCTGAGAACATAGATTTTGTTTTAGGGATAGAGGCATGAGAATAGGGATTCTAAAAATTTCCTACTTTCCCTATCTATTTGTATTTTTGTCATTTTTATATGAAGCTGTACGGAATGAGAGGTTTGATACGCCTATGTACCGCACCTCTCATTTCGTGCAGCTTGGTATTGGTTTAGCTGTAATTTGATCCCATAGTGAAAATACGTAAGTCTTCATAGTGCCTTTAAGAAGATGTCATGAAGTGAATGGAGTTTTTTATATTCCATTTTCTGGAATCGAGTTTGTGCTTGATGTTTGCAATTAAACCGTTCTGATTCTTGTTATTTCTGAAACGATTACGGAGCTTTTGGCAAATCTTTAAGCAAGCTTCTCTCCGTATGAAGAGTAGATGTACCCTCTAGTGGACTTACTTAGCCCTGAGCTAGAGTGAGTCTCAAGTTCACCCAATAACCCCCTGAAATATCTCAGAGCTGCGGTGATTTCTCCTTAGCGTTTTACGTTCATTTAGCTCTAAGCGGAGAGGCTATGATGAGTGATGTCTGCCCCATTATCGGAGTTGATCATTTGGAGTTCTTCGTCGGTAATGCGAAGCAATCGGCGCAGTTTTATTCCAGATGTTTCGGCTTTCAAAATACTGCCTATCGTGGTCTAGAAACGGGAGAACGCAAGACTTCATCCTATGTTATGGAGCAGGGAGAAATTCGCTTCGTTCTAACCTCTGCTATGGTGGGTGACCACCCCATTAATAAGAGTGTGATGAAGCATGGCGATACCATCGGCGTTATGGCATTTCAAGTGCCCGACGTTACCGCTGCCTACCGGTATGCTATTTCTCAGGGGGCAGTCGGTGCCATTCCTCCCACTGAGCAGGATGATGAGCATGGAACGCTGCGTTATGCTGCCGTCCGCTCTTTTGGGGATGTGTTAGTTAAGTTTGTTGAGCGACAAGCTTATAGCGGCCCGTTTGCTCCTGGATTCGTAGCCCGCGCCTCTGTTCCTGGCCCTAATGCTGGTCTAAAGCGGATCGACCACATCGTTGGTAACGTTGAGCGGGGCATGATGGATCGCTGGGTGGAGTTTTTCCAGAAGGCGATGGGCTTTGAACTGCGGATGCATTTCGATGAGCAAACCATTTCCACTGAGTATTCTGCTCTGATGTCGAAGGTGTTGCAAAACGGTAGCAAAACTATCGTGAACATCAACGAGCCTGCAGATGGTTTGCGGAAGTCCCAAATTGAAGAATTCCTGGATTTCCACTACGGCCCTGGGATTCAGCATATTGCATTGGAAACGACCGACATTGTGCAGGCGGTAGTGCAATTGCGGCAGGCCGGGGTTGAGTTTCTGCCTATCCCCAAAACCTATTACGAAAATCTGGAAGACTGGGTTCGCGAAATTGATGTCCCAGTCGAGAAGCTGGCAGAACTGGGCATTCTGGTAGACCGCGATGAGGATGGATATCTGCTGCAACTGTTCACCAAGCCGCTGGGCGATCGCCCCACCCTCTTCTTCGAAGTCATTGAACGTCATGGATGCCGTGGCTTTGGTGCCGGTAACTTTAAATCCCTGTTTGTGGCTCTAGAGCGTGAGCAAGCCCTACGCGGCAACCTTTAAGTTTTTCCGTTTCCCTGTTTCGACCTTTTTTGTACGCCAACGAAACCCCCTATCGTCACGAGGTAAAGCTGACTATGGCCGGAACTAAGACGCTACAGCAAATCGACCAAGCTTTGATTGCGCTGCTCAGTGAGCGCATTTCCCTACTAGAGACCTCGGGTGCCCCCTCCATAGAAGAGCAGCTGAGTAATGCTCGGTCATGCTTAATGAATACGAATGTTACGGAGTTCACCTGGAATTCTTTAATTGTAAACTGCATGGCAGCTCTGGCAACGGAGACACCTACCCCCCAACAAAAGCATGCCCAAAGCCGCCGTATCACGGTAATTGGGGGCCGTGGGATCATGGGAAGCTTCTTCACTGAGCGGATGGCTGCTGCAGGCCACCAGGTGAGCATCCTGGAGTATGACGATTGGGATCGGGCCGATACGCTGCTAGGCGATGCGGATTTGGTGCTGATTGCAGTACCCCTCAAGAGCACTGTGGCGATGGTTCGTAAGGTAGCGAGCTATCTTTCCCCCAACACGATTCTGGCAGATGTGGCCAGTACCAAAACCGAAGTGGTGCAAGCCATGATGGAGCATCACAACGGGCCAGTTGTTGGTTTACACCCAATGTTTGGGGTTGGCAGCGGTACCTTCCTCGGTAAGAAGGTGGTGGTGTGCCCCGGACGTAACGCTGAAGCATCCCAGTGGTTGTTGGATCTGATTGAGGCCGATGGCGGTACCCTGATCACCTGCACTCCTGAAGAGCATGACACGATGATGGTGGCGGTTCAGGTCATTCGATTCTTCTCTGACTTCAGCCTGGGAACTTTTTATGCCCGAGAAGGGGTGGACATCGATCGCAGCTTCGAGTTTGCTAGCCCTCTCTATCGCTCCGAAATCAACATCATCAGTCGTCTGGTGACTCAAGATGCTGCCCTCTATGTAGACATTTTGATGGCTTCCCAGGAACGTCTCGATGCTATCGAACGAATGGTCGCCACCTACAGCCACCTGGCAGATTTGTTGAAGAAGGGCGATCGCGCCGGTCTCATTGCCGAGTTCGAGAAAACCGGAGCAGCCTTTAAGCCCGGAGCGAAGCGCTCCATGGTAGAGAGTAGCTACATGCTGAATAACCTCAGCAACTTCGTCGCCGCTAGTCAGGTTGAGATGGAGCAGACCTGCGAAGCTGCTGCTGCCTAACCCGCTTTTCCAGCGCAGGGCGTTGCATCCCCTGAAGAAAGACAACGTTAGTGCGATCGCCTGATTTTCAGCGCCCCTGTCTGAAAATCAGGCTTTCCTATATAGCGGTGTGTACGTTAATTCAGTACGTTCGTGTTAGGCCAGTTTACGTTTGAAAAGCCTCGCTCTGCGAGACTTTTCAAACGTAAACATTATTCCTGGCAGACGGGTGTCAGCAGCCCCAGTCTCTCGGCCTGTCGAAACGCCTGCTTAGGCGTCGCCCCCTGCTGCATCGTGATGTAGATCAGCACAAGCAGCGCTGCTCGAATGCCTGTGTCACAATGCACCAGCAATGGTTTACCCAGTTCATTAATCAACTTGAATGTTTGTAAGATGGTTTCCTCGTGCAAGTTGTCGAAACTCAGGGGAAAGTTCAGGTAATTCAACCCAAACAATCCCGCTTTGACCTCCTCAGAGGGCTCAAACTCGTATTCCCCCGGCGATCGCAAATTCAAAATAGAGCGAAATCCATCGCCAACGAGCTGTGGCAACTGCTCAGAGGAGATCTGTCCGGCGATCGCCAACTCATCATTAATTTTACGAATCGTTTCCATGCCGACCTCCCCGATTGTGGGGAACAACCATGACTGGTTAATGCCCTACCGATTCTGTGAATCGAGCTGAGGAGACATCGCCCTAACAACGGTGCATAGCTGAGAGGTAGATGGCTCCTAGTTTTCAAGCTACGGCATAAATGTGAGAAACTTGTGAAGAAGTTATGTTAAGTTGTATGTCTTAGACAGCCCAGCCCAAGGCGTGAGCGATCTGATTGGCGAGATCCAGGGGATTGAAGGGTTTGGCGATCGCCTCCTGAATTCCTAAATCGGTATAACGCTTGCGATCGGATGCCTGCACTTTGGCTGTCAATAATAAGACCGGAATGGTGCGAGTTTGATCGTTTTCCTGCAATTTTTGGAAGGTGGTTAGCCCATCCATATCAGGCATCATCACATCCAGCAGAATTGCGTCGGGCTTCTCCTGAGCTGCTTTTTCGATGCCCTCCATCCCAGAACTGGCGGCAATGACCTGCCATCCGGCTACGGTTTGGAGACAAATTTGCGTCACTTCTTGAATCGAGACTTCATTGTCAATAATGAGTACTTTTTTGGTCATATCTATGCAAATCATGAATCAAGTGAGCCAGAGATGCTTTAGGTCCGTGCTGCAATAGAACTAACTCCTACGTTGACCCAAATCATCAGGGTTAATCAGTGGGAGCCTCTTGATTGGGCGATCGCAGCGGGATGGTGAAATAGAAAGTACTTCCCTTCCCCAGAATACTGTCGACAAAAATATGGCCCCCGTGCTGCTGCACAATGTTACGACAGATCGCCAGCCCTAGTCCTGTGCCATCCTGATTGCGCGAATCTGATGCATCCACCTGCTGAAACCGCTCAAAAATAGTTTCCTGCTTATCTAAGGGGACGCCCCGCCCCTGATCGGCTACCGAAAACAGGACGTGGGGAGGATTGAGCAGATTGGCGCTTTTGCGGAGGATCGTCGCAAAAGGTCCTTCTGCCTGGATATTGGAAGCATCCGGTTGTAACTCAGACCCCTGATCCAGAGTCGCCGTAATCCATACATGGCTATGGGCTGGCGAAAATTTGATGGCGTTGCTGAGTAAATTCGTCAGGGTTTGGAGAATGCGATCAGGGTCTGCCTGGAACGTGATGGGTTCAGCCTGTACTTGTAGAGTAATTTCCGACTTCTCTGCCATCGGCTGTAGTGCATCAGCTGCCCGTTGCACCAATTCCTTGGCATCACAGGCTTGCAGTTGCATCGTCACCTTGCCAGATTCGATGCGTTCCACATCCAAAATATCGTTAATTAACCGCACCAATCGCTCTGTGCTGGCAACCGCAATATCTAATAGGCGCTTGCTGGTGCTTGGATCGGTCGCCAGTAAACCGCTAGCCAACATTCCTAACGAACCGTGGATGGAGGTGAGCGGAGTGCGTAGTTCATGGCTCACCACTGAAATAAATTCATCCTTCATCCGTTCCACCACCTGGCGTTCGGTGATGTCCTTAAACGTGATGACACTACCCACAATTTCTTGCTCCTGGATGGGGGTGCTGACGTATTCCACTGGAACCGCCGTGCCATCTTTACACCAGAAAGTATCACGCTTGGCTTGTGCCGCTCCGTTGTACAAGAAGACATCAATGGTAGAGGGGCCATCCGAGTCTCTATTTGCGGATTCCTTGGCATTCTCCAGAATTACCTGGATGGATTGTCCAATCAGTTCATCGCGGGTGTAGCCCAACAGATTTGTCGCGGCTGGATTAATGAACGTGATGCGGCCTTCCAGGTCTAACCCACAAATTCCTTCTCCTACAGAATTGAGGATCAGCTCATTCTCATGGCTCAGGTTAGCGAGGGCTTCCTCCGCTTGTTTACGCAAGGTAATGTCCCGCAGGATGACTGTATAGACGACTTCCCCGCCCACCTCAAATTTGGAAATCGACGCCTCAGCCGGAAATTCTGTACCATCCTTGCGACGGCCATAAATTTCCCTCCGCTCACCCATGCGTCGCGCATTGTTATGGGCTTGGCCAAAATCCTTTACATGGCCCTGATGGACGGCGGCATAGCGCTGGGGCAACAACACAGATAGGGATTGATCGCGAACTTCCTGGGCTGTGTAGCCAAAGATCTTCTCGGCCCCCTGGTTAAACAGGGTAATCCGCTGGCACGCATCGACAGAAATAATGGCATCATCGGCGATGTCAAGAATCCCCGCAAACCGGGCCTGGGATACTCGCAGCGCTTCCTGTGCGCGCTTGCGTTCCTCCAGCTCCCGCCGCAGTCGCTCGTTGACCCCCACCAACTCGGCAGTACGCTCAGCCACCCGCACCTCCAGCTTGTCACGGGAGCGTTGTAAGGCCTCATCCATCTGCTTGCGGTCGGTCACATCCCGCGTGACCACGGCATACCCTCGGAGTGTTTGGTCAGGGTTCCACACGGATGTAATGACGACATCTCCCCAGAAACAGGTGCCATCCTGCCGTTGCCGCCATCCCAGGAATTCGCATCGCCCTTCGGTACGGGCGATCGCCAAATCCTGCTCCGGCTTCCCAGTGGCCACCTCTTCCGGCAAATACAGCCGCCCCAAAAATTGCCCCAGAATCACGGCTGGCGAATATCCTTTAATCCGTTCAGCTCCGCTATTCCAGCTAATGATATGCCCGGTCGCGTCGAGCATATAAATCCCATAGTCTTTGATCCCGTCTACCAGCTGATGAAACTCTTCCTCTGAGTGCCGTCCCTGAGTTTTGGGCTCCGCCACAGGAGCTTCGCTAAATCGCCGCAACAGCCGCACTCGTTCGAGGCGATGCAAGATGCGACTGACCAGTTCTGGGCCAACGATGGGCTTGCTGACAAAATCATCGGCTCCTGCTGCAAACACCTGATTCACGGTTTCGGCATCCTGGTGTGCCGTCAGAATCATAATGGGGAGTCCGCCCCAGCGATCGTGTTCGCGCACCTCCTGGCAAAGCTCAATGCCGTTGCGGTAGGGCATCTGAATATCCAAAATCAGGAGGCTGGGAGTAGCCGCTTCCAGCGTGTTCCAAAACTGGCGGGGATCTGGCAGGGTTGTGACATGGAGTCCCCAGGGTTCCAGGAGGGTTTTGACCGTCGCCAGCATAGCGGGGTCATCATCAACCACCATCAACCGTTCTTGGGGTGGGGTAGAAGGGGCCGGGTCGGGTGTAGGAGCGGGCTGGGATACTGGAGTGGCTGAGGCTTGAGGAGCGTCGATGTCGTTTTGAATCGAGCGCACCAGTTCTGCCATCTGTACGGCTTTTCTGGTGGATCCGGCGGTTTTGTCTTGTAGCCAATGCTCCAGGGTACGAGCGTGTTTGGATGCTTCCGGGAAGCCAAAGGTGCCAAGAGAGCCTGCGAGGGTATGGGCATCTTGAATGGCCTGTTGCCTGAGGGCCTCCTCCAGAGTGCCATTGAGGAGCGCAGTTACGGCCTGTTCGACGACGTGGACTTGGCCCTGTACCTGACCTTTGAACTTCTCCCAAAGTTGGGCGATCGCATTTAAGGTCTTCTGCTGCACCGCTTCTGAGGGCTTGTCCACCTCTGTGGAGGTTTCCGCTGTTTCCAACGGTTTTAAGCGATAACCAATGCCATAGACGGTCTCGACAAAGTCTGCTGGGGCTCCCTTTGCCTTAAGCTTTTGCCGCAGACCCTTAATATGGGTTCGAACGGCCTCCTCCCCTGGCATCTCCTCAAAGGACCAAATTTGCTCCAGAATGACTCCACAACTAAAGACCCGACGGCTGTTGCGCAGGAATAATTCTAATAGGGCATATTCTTTAGGGGTGAGGGTCAGCATCTGCGAACCAAAGCTCACCTCACAACTGCTGGGGTCGAGCCGTAGGGGGCCCCATTCCAGCACGGGTTGGCCCGCTACACTTCCCCGCCGCAGAAGTGCCCGAATTCGAGCCGATAATTCTTCTGGGTCAAAGGGTTTGACCACATAGTCGTCAGCCCCTGCATCCAACCCCTGAGCTTTATCGTGGCCCGTATCCCGTCCCGTTAGCATGAGGATCGGCATTTGGTGCCCATCGGCCCGGACTTTTCGACACAGCTCAATGCCATTTCCGTCAGGCATCACCACATCCAGCAATATCAGGTCAAACGGGAAGGCATCGAGCAGCTCTAATGCACTCACCCGATCGGGCGCAATCTCTACGGCGTAATTTTGACCCGTCAGTAAGGCTGCAATGGCTTGGGCGGTTGGGGTGTCGTCTTCTACGACCAGGATTCTCATTGTGATTTGGGGAGAAACACAGCTAGAGACAGATGAGCACTGACAGCATACAAGGGGTTCAGCCGAACCGACTGTTCTGTAAACAATGATTTCCGTTTAGGATTGCGCGATCGCAATCTTGGGAACTTGTCTCCATTCAGTGTAGGCATAGAGCGAGGGGTTTGGCAGGTTCAGTCCGGGGCAAGCGAATAGGAGGGGCAGGGGGCGGAAGGTAGAGGGAATGGCAAAAGATAGGCGGCGGCAGGCAAAAGAAGCGCCAAAAAAGGGAAAACTGTACTCAGGTCTCTGCGCGCTGCTCCTCTATCCTGTGCCCTTCTGCTCATGTTCCCGCTCGTGTTCAACGCCTCTATTTATTACGATAGAGAGAATGGTGCAATTCCCTGTTTGCTGTTTCGCTTTCATTCCCTTTATTCCCCAGCGTTTTCATGGATAGCAATGAGGATTTGCGTAAGGCACTTTTGCAGCGAGCTCAACAGGGTGATGCTCAGGCGATCGCCAGCCTGATGAACCAGTCCCTCCAAAAACGAGAGGTGACGGCGAAGGTTACGCGGATGGGCGATCGCCTTAAGATCCTGCTTGAAAGTGAGCAGGTCCCGGAAGCTGAGGCCCTAACCCAGTATTTGCAAACCAGCCTTACTAAATTGAGAGCGGTAGGTATCCGCTCTGTTCAGGTGATGGGTCGCCAGCGAGAGTCCGCTAAAATGGCCTGGAATCGTAGCTTTGAGCTGGAGGGGGCTGCTCCGTCTCCAACACCCACCGCAACACCGGGTGTCAGTTCGGCTGGGGTAATGTCAAGGGCAACCGCTTCCCATACGGTACCGATGCGCACGGTCGCAGCGAGGTCTCAGCCATCAGGTCAAATTCCCCAGTTTTTGTTAGGGGCGATCGTGGCCGTTATCCTCATTTTGATGGGAGCAAATATCCGCTCTATGGTCAGCCTGGTTACGGGTACCCCGAATTTTGTCGCCTCTTCCACCGGGTCGGATGGTCGTTATGAAGCGCCCATTGTCGATAGTCTCTACGGTATTCCTGTAATTAATGTCAACTTCAATGGTCAGACTTTCCCCATGATGGTTGATACCGGAGCCAGCGGTACTCTTGTGACTCAACCCATGGCGGCTGCCCTCCGAATCCGTCCTGTGGGCCAGGTAGAGTCTTCCACTGCCAATGGTACGGCTGTTTTCGATGTAGGCTATGTGCGTTCTATCGAAGTTGATGGGGCTACTGTCTACAATGTCCCTGTTGCCGTTGGCATGTCAGATCTAGAGATTGGGCTACTGGGTCATGATTTCTTTCAATACTTCGATGTAACTATTCGGCAGAATGTGGTGGAGTTTCACCCAAGAGCGAAGTAATATCGTGTCGTGCTAGGTGCTATTGCTGGTGCATCTTTGTTGAATGATGTGTTTCACAGCATACCCAACAAAGATGTACCAGCAAGACCAGACTTGTGTAGGGTCTGAATAGGTAACCCCTGATCCTTTGTCTTAAGCTGCCCTTACGTTTGCCCTCTGTCTGCTTTTTCTATGGAACTCCTTCTCCTTCTCGCGGCCCTGGTGATTGCTTTCCTGGTGTTTACCTGGTTGGTGAGAGTTGTCAAGGCGACACTTTCCCTGGTGGTTGCGATCGCCCTCTTAATCATCCTTCTCCGGGTCTTTGGTGTCAGCCCTGGTGAAATTTGGGAAACGCTCACCAACCTGTGGAGCAGAATCTTTGGCTCCTAATTTGAAGGAGCAGAAACGCTTGTGAAACCATCAGGCTGGGCAACTCGAGCAAGAACCTTCACGAATCTCCGAGCGCATCCGAGGCATAGGCGTAACTAGAATAGGTTGTCCTGCATGAATCATGGCGCACCGAAGCAGCGCAACGATTCATGCCCTCAAAACCCGATTCATGCAGGAGGTCCAATGAACACTACCCGGGATGCTTGGTAATTTTCAGCATTTCGTTGCCACCTCGTTGTAATTCATAGGCTACCTTTTGAACTTCACAGGAGTAGCCTTGTGTTTCTAGCTGCTCTATTACGAGCTTAAGATAGGGCGATGGTTCTCCCATTAACGTGAGGAGCGGAAAAATCCTCACGTCCTGGCAGACTCTTAGCATTTCGCAAACAGCATCTCGATGGAACGTTTCATCGAAATGATCGGAGTACAAAAACAGAAAGTGGGAACACAAGCCCAGTTCAAACTGGCTATCTTGATAATTTAACTGGGGCAGTTCGCCGACCGCGTAGCGGCCTTGCTGCTTCCCCTGTTCGTAGTCCTTGCAAAACAGCTCTGTAGTGGATTCTCGGCGTTGTCTTAATGCATCGGGAGAAGCATGGTAAGACCAGACCCAATCTTCTGGGGTTTGCTCAACTTGTCCAATAATATGATCGACAACTTCGTAAAACCGTTTCCTGATTTGTTCTGCCGTAAAGATATAGAGCGGATCAATAGATTGAATTTTGCATCCTAATGAAGTACCTTCCGCATTGAAACTTGCTGGTCCATCCGCAACACTGAGAATTGTTTTTTGTAGATCGATCGGAGTGAGATTAAACATTTTAATGTACTCATCCATCGATCTTCCAAAGGGAACAACCTGTTCTAGGTGCATGACCATCAACGTTACTCCTCAATATACTGTCCTATCTGATACCATGACTACTTCTTGTGGAGACAGTATTTGCGGGTGAGATGCCTCCATAGTGGGCATTTTATAAAAAAGATCTGAACCCATCTGGCATGACTATAGCAGTACCTATTGGCTTATATTATGTCGAGTTAAATGCCTATGATAAGAAGTGGCTCACCTGAGGATTACTGGGGGCGATCGCCAGGCTATGAAAATCCGTGCCCTCCATCGATACTAATTTCCAGGTTTGCCCTTTATCTTCGCTGATCCGGAAGCCCAGGTTTCTGCCTGTCGGGGGTGCCCGCTGGAGTAGAAGCGATCGCCCTCCGTTGGGTGTACCATAAGGCCCATCAGGTCATCGCGTCCTTCACCAACCCAGACCGACTGGCCCGTAAGCGAGCGGCACATTATCTCAGGATTTATGTTTAATGATGTCTGTTTATTCATCCATGAGGTTGTCTTTTAGATCTTCTTTGTTCTCTTTGAATGAAAAGGAATAGGTTTTATACCATGCCGGGTTAAATGCCGATGATAAAAGGTGGTGCGGCGCAATGCGCCGCACCACCTTTTATCATCGGCATTTAACCTTATTGTTATTAAATGTCATTGAAATATGCATTCTTGTGTTCCTATTAAATTTAGAATCATCTAGATCTGGAAGTTATTCTCTTGGAATTAATTGCAATTCATACATATTCCTAACGTTTCAATTTTAGGGTGGATACTTCTTCTGAAATCTTGAGTTTTGATGGTGCTTCGTGTCTTCAAAGCCGAAGGTTTCAGAAGAAACTGTTGGACGAATACAGTGGAGCACCTTTTATGAATTGATATTTTTTCGTGCGTTCTGCACACGAAAAACCATCCCTGAAAACAGATCCTAGGGATTTTGACATCATGGCTGCTACCATTATCGCTGGAACACGACGTTTAAGTATTCACGGTAAGAGCATACTTGGCCGTTCTTAATGTCGAAAGCGATCGCCGCCTGGTTCTCGTAAGGCTTGCCTAACATTAAGCCCTGGGAACGCACCTCAAATACAACAGTAGTGGCATTGCTGGTAATTTGTTGTACCGTCAAGGTCAAGCCTTCTGGGAAAACTTGAGAAACCATTTCGAAAAAAGCTTTGGCTTTATCCGCACCCACATTCAGCCCCTGAAATGGGCCAGCGGGAAACCAAAATGTAAAATCTTCACTCAGGCGGTTTAAAAAGGCTGACCATTCCCCTTGGGCTAACCCCTGACAAAAATCTTGAAAGGCATCCTGTGCAATTTGTAGGGTTTCTGCACTCGCTTCAGTCATTGTTATCGTTCCACCTATTCCCGTTAAGAAACACATACAAATTAAAACCCGAAATTCTGTTCAAAAGCCTGGCTCTGCTGTACTTCTTAAACCATTAGTTCGGACAGTTTTTCTGAAACCCTTGATTTCGCGTGCGCGAAGCGCACGCGAAATCAAGGGTTTCAGAAAAACTGCCCAGAGTATTGTTAAACAAAATTTGGGGTTTCAAGAAGTTTGTGCTTCTACAGGCTTTCTCAGACCCAACGAAAATGGGCAACGCTGTAAAGGGTGGGCGATCGCTATAGAATGCTGGAAACGCTTTGGCCGACTATACCGTACTGTAATGACCTCATCTGCATTCACTGCATCCACCGATCTTCGAGGCCTTTCTGAGCAGGAGGTAGCCACACGCCGCGCTGCCGGGCAGGGGAATGAACTACCCCTGCAAACGAGCCGCACCTATTCCAACATCTTGAAGGACAACCTGTTGACCTTCATCAACATGGTGTTGTTTGGAATTAGCGTGATCCTCATTTTATTGGGGCGAGCTGACGATGTCGGCGTGATTGCTTTTGTAATTTCGGCCAATGCGATCGCCAATATTGTTCAAGAAATCCGCGCTAAGCGCAAGCTGGATGCCCTCGCGCTGGTGAACCGCCCTAAAGTAACGGTGGTGCGGGATGGGACGGAGCAAACGGTGGATCCCAACGACCTGGTACTGGGAGATGTGCTGGTCGTCACACCTGGTACTCAGATCGTGGTGGATGGCACCGTTATCGGTGGCGGTGAAATCAATATGGATGAGTCTCTGTTGACTGGAGAATCCGATCTGATCGCCAAGCACCTGGGAGACGAGCTTTACTCAGGAAGCTTCTGCGTGAGTGGCTCCGCTCACTACCAGGCTGACAAGGTAGGCCTTGATAGCTATGCCAACCAGCTCACCGCTGGAGCCAAAAGTTTTCGCCGCGTCCTTACCCCTTTACAGCAGGAAATTAACCTGATTGTACGGGTGCTGCTGATCACCGCCATCTTTCTCTGGCTATTGGCTGGGATCTCGATGATGATGGGTTTGACGCCCTTCGCCCAGAGCGTGGAGAATGCTGCCGTTATTGCAGGCCTGGTGCCCAGTGGCCTGTTTTTGATGATTACCCTGGCCTATGCTATGGGATCCCTGCGCATGGCTGATCGTAATGCCTTAGTGCAGCAGGCCAATGCGGTAGAATCCCTCAGCCATATCAATATGATCTGTTTAGATAAAACCGGAACCTTGACGGCAAATCGGATTCAGTTACTCTCGGTGTTGCCTATTGGGATTTCTGAGGCTGAGTTGCGATCGCAACTGGGTCAGTACGCTGCCAGCGCCTCCTTTAGCAACGCGACGAATGAGGCGATCGCCCGTGCCTGCCCAGGCGAAAAACGCCCTGTGGATCAAGAGATTCCGTTTGCCTCCGCCTACAAATGGAGCGCCCAAACTTTCAAAAGCTTCTCAGATTCAGGTGTTTGTGTCCTGGGTGCCCCTGATATCCTCAAGACGGTCGTGCCCCTGGATGCAACAATAGAGCAAGCGATTCAGGATGGTGCTGCCCAGGGGCTACGGGTCCTGCTGTTTGCTAAAACCCACACTCTCATCTCTCTGCAAACCGCCCAGGTCGGCCTGCCGGCGCTACCATCCGATTTACGGCCCCTAGGACTCTTGTTTTTTGGGGATGAGTTGCGGCCCCGCGTCCATGAAACTTTAAGCCGCTTCCGTGAGGGAGGCATTCAGGTGAAAGTCATTTCAGGAGACAACCCCGCCACGGTCGCTGCCTTGGCGACGCAGGCCGGGCTTGGCACAGATCTCCCATCCATCTCTGGACCTGAATTAGCAGAGATGGACGAGGCCCAATTCACCCAGGCGGCGATGGAGTCCACCATTTTTGGCCGCATTACTCCCGACCAAAAAGCCCAGCTTGTGAAGGCATTTCAGGGTGAGGGGCAGTATGTTGCCATGATGGGGGATGGGGTCAACGATGTGCCCTCCCTGAAGCAGGCTAATCTGGGAATCGCTATGGAAAGCGGTAGCCAGATTACGCGGGGAGTCGCGGATATGGTGCTCCTGAACGATTCTTTTGAAGCCCTTCCCGATGCCTTTCTCGAAGGACAACGCATTCGCAATAGCATTCAGGACGTGACCAAAATCTCTCTTGTGCGAGTATCTGCGTTTGTCATTTTGATGCTGACCCTGGTTATGCCGGGGCTGATTTTTCCCCTGACCATCAAGCACAATGCCGTTCTGACCCTGCTAACGGAAGGTATTCCTACCCTGGGGGTAACGCTGTGGGCAAAACCCGGTAAAGAGTCGCATCGAGGGTTGGTGCGATCGCTCGCCACCTTTGTGCTGCCTGCTATGGCATTTCTGTCCCTGTTTAGTCTTCTGGTGTATATCGGCTACACGGTCAATCAAATTACGCCACTGCTGCGATTGCTCGATGGCAACACCCCTCTGCGCAACTTGGGCCAGGTCATTACCCAGGAACGCGTGATTGAAGCGCTGTTTGCGGCCCGCAGTGCTCTGGTCGCCTTTCTGGTGTTTTGCGGGCTGCTGCTGATTCTGCTGTTGAAGCCCCCTACGCGCTTTTGGGTGGGTGGTGCACCACTCAGTGGTGATTTGCGCTACCCCTTTATGGCGCTGGCGATGTTGATCATGTTTGGGGTGTTACTGGTGGTACCCGGTTTGCGATCTGCCTTTGATTTGACCGTGCTACAGCCTATCAACTATTTGACGTTATCGCTGCTGGCTTTCGTCTGGGCATTGCTTGTTCGCATGGCCTGGCGCAACTGCTGGCTAGAGCGCTTCCTCCAGATGAATCTGTCAGGTTCGCCAACCCCTCCGCGTCCCTTCTCCATGCGACGCCCGAATTAACTTGCATCGCTCCAGGGCTCACACATCTGAATGCTTTTCATACAGCGCTTTTCAATCGCTTAAAATCCGGTTGTTTTTGTGAGAGCCGCTCTGAGTTCGGCTCTCACAAAAACAACCGTGGCTGATTCAAGCGCAAAGCGCTGTAAGTGATGCAGGGGTGGTATGGCGCGTTTCACGCGCCATACCACCCCTGCATCATGCTGCTAATGCTGCCAGGGTAATTTCAAAAATGGCACCTTTAGGCTCATTATTGCGGACGCTAATTTTGCCTCCGTGGGCTTCTACTACCATTTTGCAGAAGGCCAGGCCCAAGCCAATTTGCGATACATCTGGCATCAGTGTGCCTACTTCATACTTCTCGAAAATCTTTTGCTGCAAGCCCTCAGGTACCCCCGGGCCAGCGTCGATGACTTGAATTTGACAATGCCCTGAAGATGGATAGTCTACCTTCACCATAATTTCGCCCTGGCGGGGAGAGAACTTGATGGCGTTGGAGATGAGATTATCCAAGGCCCGGTGCATAATGGCCGGATCCGCATACACCGTTTGTTGCGGCACGTTCGGCAGATGGCTGACAAGAGATTGTTTTTTCTGGGCTGCGATCGCCTCAAAATTTGAGACCGCTGACTGCACCAGCGCCACCATATCCACCTCTGTGCAGTTCAGGCAAATTTTTCCCGACTCCAGCAGCGCAATCTTGAGCAGGTCATCAATCAACCCCTGTAATGCTTGAGCTGAACCATGAATCTGTGAGAGCTTCGCTTGCTGCTTTTCGGGGGGATACCCGGCAGTTCTGAGAACATCCAGCCCAAAAAGAATACTGCTGAGCGGATTTCGCAAGTCGTGAACCACCATGTTGACCATGTCTTCCCGCAACTTCAAGAGGGTTTGCAGGTCGTCATACTGGTGTTTAATGCGTAGCATCGATTGAACCCGAGCCCGTAGTTCAATCGAGTTTACGGGCTTGCTGATAAAATCGTCTGCACCGGCCGCCAAACACCGCGCCAGGTCTGCCTTCGAGTTCAACGCCGTAACCATAATGATGGGGATGGCCTGCCATTTGGGTTTCGACTTAATGTGCTGGCACAGCTCAATGCCATTGATTCTAGGCATCATGACATCCAGCAAGATCAAGTCCGGGAGACAGGCATGGAGAGCGGCGATCGCCTCCTCTCCACCGGCTGCATAGTGTAATTCGTAATCCTGCTTGCTCAGGAGGGCCTCGATGACCATAAAGTTATCTGCTTCGTCATCGACCACTAAAATATAAGGCTGCTTCATAGGTCATCTCCATGAGGCACTAAAAGGTCAGCGATCGCCTCTACCAGTTGCTTTAGCTTGATGGGCTTGGTGATGTAGTCATTGGCCCCGGCCGCGAGATAGCGATCGCGATCGCCCTCCATTGCGAAAGCCGTCATTGTAATGATCGGCACACTGCTCAAACGAGGGGTCTGGCGAATTGCCGCTATGGCTTCCAGTCCGTCTAGCCCTGCCATTTGAATGTCCATCAGAATCAAATCGGGAGACTGGGCCTGAGCGAGGGCGATCGCCTCCTGACCACGTTTAGCCAGCAGAATCCGATAGCCCTTCGCTTGTAGATAACTTGAGATGGTACCAATATTGGCCTCATTATCTTCTGCTAATAGAATGAGTGGGCCTGCGTCTGGGACAAAGGTGGCTGCCATGGATTTCCGGCTTGTTGCGCTTTCGGACCCAGAAGCTGCCGATGGTACACAAGGCAGATCAATCGTGAAACAACTGCCCGCTCCGACCTCGCTGGTCAGGCGTACCTGCCCGCCATGGAGTTCAACAATCCGCTTGACCAGCGCCAACCCCAGCCCAGTTCCCTCGTACTTGCGGTTGAGTGCACTATCAATTTGTATGAACGGTCTAAAGAGCTTACCGATATTTTCTGGAGAAATTCCAATTCCGGTGTCAGTGACAGCTAACCGCAAAAATCTCTGAGATTGATCGCCCAAGGTTTTCCCCTCTTGCAGGCTCACCTCCAACGTAATCTGCCCTCCCTCAGGGGTAAATTTAACGGCATTGTTGAGCAAGTTGATCAAAACCTGCCGAATGCGGCGCTCATCAACCCATAGGTAAGGGAGGTCGGAGGGCAGATTGAGAAGCAAATCAATCTTCTTCTTTTCTGCCTGTTGCTTGAAGAATGCCATGCTGGCATTGCACAAAGGTGTGACGGCTGTTGGAATGCAGTCCAGCTCCATTTGCCCGGATTCAATTTTGGCAATATCTAAAATGTCGTTGATCAGCTCCAGCAGATGGTGACCACTGCGTTCGATGGTTTGAATTGCCCTGAGCTGTTGGGAATTGATTTCACCGAAAACGGCTTCAACCAATCCCTCGGTCATCCCTAAGATGGCGTTGAGTGGGGTGCGTAACTCATGGCTCATGGTGGCGAGAAATTCATCTTTTAAGCGCGTCGCTTGGGCCAGTTCCTCGTTAGTCCGTTGCAGTTCTGCCTCTGCTTGTTTGCGAGCCGTGATGTCTTGAAACATGCCCACAATGCCGACCACCTCGCCGGCCCAGTTTCGCAGTGGGGCTTTATGAGTTTCAAGCCACCGCTGTTCCCCATTGGGAAGGGTCAAGGTTTCTTCAATACCCAGTTTGGGCTCTTCCTCCTCCATGACCCAACGATCAGCTGCCTGGTAGGCTTCTGCTTCGAGCGGGGTTGGTGAAAAATCAAAATCTGTTTTGCCAATAATTTCGTCTGGAGACTGCAAGCCCAATGTTTTAGCGAGCTGTTGATTACAGCCTAAAAAGACAGACTGCTGATTCTTCCAAAGCAGGGGGAGCGGAACAGTATTGACGACTGTCTGAATGAACTGTTGAGACTCTTGCAATGCCTTCTCCGCTTGTTTGCGCGCGGTGATGTCTTGAATCAACGCCAGCACGTAGAGCTGTCCCTCGCTGCTGGAGAGGAGTGAGGTTGAAATGGCAATGGTGCGTCGCTGCCCGTCTTGCCGCTGAATGTCCCATTCCTCCGCGATCAGGAAGTCGTTTTCGTGCATGCGGGTCATGCGAGTCCTCGCCTGCTCTTGGGTTTCCATATCGGGGAACAGGATGTGCCATCCCAGGGTATTGATTTCCTCCTGGGTGTAGCCTGTGATCTGGAACATTTGCTGGTTCCAGACGGTAAAACGAAGATAGGGCAACTCCTCAAGAGCGTGGCAAACGCACAGCCCTTCTGCCATGTTTTCAACAATTTGCTGGCGGAAGGCGTTTTCCTGTTGAATGGTGACTTCGGCCAGTTTGCGATCGGTAATGTCGAAGCGAACGGCGAGGTATTGAAACGGCTGACCTTGGGCATCTAAAAATGGAACCAGAGTACTTTCCACCCAGTACAGGCTGCCATCCTTGGCACGATTGCAAATCTCGCCCTTCCAAATCTCGCCCTGGGCAATCGTACTCCATAGATCTCGGAAAAATTCTGGAGGATGGTAGCCCGAGTTGACCAGACTGTGGGTCTGGCCAATCAATTCCTCCTCGGAGTAGCCGGAGATGGCAGAGAAGCGATCGTTGACATAGGTAATCACTCCCTGGGCATCTGTGATGGCAACGATCGCCGCTTCATCCAGGGCCAATTTGAAATCAGATAACTCCTGAATCAACCGCTGCCGTTCCACTTCGGCTTGTTTGCGATCGCTAATGTTAATGTGGCAACCAATCATCCGGAGTGGGTTACCCTCAGCATCCCATTCAATGACTTGGCCCGAACAAATTACCCATACGGTTGAGCCATCCTTATGGCGGTAACGCACCTCGTTGTAATAGGGAATAACGCCTCGGCTTTGAACATGGTGCTTAAAACACTCCCGGGTTCCTGGCAAATCCTCGGGAAAAATTAGGGTCTCCCATATCCCAGGTAGGTTGGGTAGTTCCTCATCGGTATAGCCAAACATTCGCTTGAACCCGGGGCTGAGGTATTCTTGCTGGTTCACCAGATCAGAATCCCAATAGCCTGCTAGGACCACATCAAGAATTTGTTCAAGCAAATGGAGCTCTACGCGTGCCTTTTCGGCTTGCAATCGCTCTGCTTCTGCGCGTTTGCGATCGGTTATATCGCGAATAATAATCAGCACTTCCCGCTCATTGAGCGGGGCAACTCGAACTTCCTCGTGAATGGATTCACTACCCGTGTTGAATATCTGCTCGTAAACCTGTAAAGACCCGGTTTCAATAGCACGGTTAGCGTAGTAAAGCCGCTGCTCTGCTAGCTCCTGGGACAATACGTTGAAAATTTCAGGTTCTGTCGCTGACCAGTCCGGCTGTCTAACCCGCACCCCGCTGCCTCCTAGCATGCGGCTGTAACGCCCCTCGCAGTCCATCTGAATGAGGAGATCAGGGATGCTCTCAACAATAGTGCGATTGGTTTGTTCACTCTGCTGAAGGGCGGCTTCTGTGCGTTTGCGTTCGGTAATATCCCGAATCATAAATAGAGCTTCATCGTCGCCGCTTTTAATGACCCGCACCTCCTCGTGCTGGAGGTAATCGCCCAGTTGAATTTGCTGCTCATAAATTTGCAACTCACCGGTTTGTACAGCCTGATTCAAATAGTGCCACTGGCGTTCGGCCATCTCCGGAGGCAACAAATTCAGCATCGATTGGCCAATAGGGTTGACCCCCTTCTGAATAACATCCAATTGTTGGTATTGGGTCATGTATGCTCGATAGACGCCATCTATCCCCAACCGCATCATCAAGTCAGGAATTGCCTTTAAAATGGCGCTGCTCTGGGCTTCGCTTTGCTTCAAGGCCAGCTCGGCTTGTTTGCGATCGCTAATATCTCTAACCAACGCCAATACTTCGTTGTCGTTGTAAGGAACAATACGGACTTCTTCAACCTGGGTTCTCCCGTCAATGGAAAGGTCCTGTTCATATATCTGAACCGTCTTGGTTTTTAAGCCCCGCTGAACAGCCTCCATCCGTTTCTGGGCTGCTTCAGGTGGCAAGGTTTCAAAGACATGGGTGCCGACCATCTTGGGTAGATTACCCACAATATCGAAGTTAGGGGTGGCTACAAACTCCAGGTAAACTCCCGCCCCATTGATCCGCATAATCAAATCAGGCAATGCGTCGATCAACGCTCGGTGATGGGCCTCACTCTCCTGTAGAGCCTTTTCCCAACGCTTGCGTTCGGTGATATCGCGAATAATTTTTGAAATTCCTGTAATTCGACCTGCTTCATTTTTTAATGGTGAAACGGTAATGGAAACTTCCACCGGGTTCCCATCTTTGTGAATACGAACCGTTTCAAAATGCTCAATTCGCTCGCCCCGTTGGAGTCGTTCGCTGATGGATGGCTCCTCGTCTTGAGGCTTCAGCGGAAACAGCATAGAAATGGGTTGTCCCACGGCTTCCGCTCTGGTATACCCAAACAGACGTTCAGCTCCAGCGTTCCAGCTGGTAATTATGCCATCTAACGTCTTGGTGATAATGGCATCATCAGAAGATTCCACCACGGCTGCTAGCAAGCGCGCTGTCTCTTCATTTTGTTTGCGATCGCTAATATCCGTCAGGCTGCCCACGTACCCGGTGATATGCCCTGAGGTATCCTGTTCGGCTTCCATCTGCACCAGTACCCAACGCACGGTTCCATCAGGGTGCAGAAAGCGATACTCCATCAAGAATGAGCGGCTTTCCTGAAAGGCGCGAGCCGCTTCGGTGACTACCTTCTCGCGATCGTCTGGATGAATTCCTCGATGCCAGGAGAAATCGAGGGAACAGCCGGGAAGGAGGCCCGTAATCTCGCAGCAGCGTTGGTTGACATAGATGCAATTCCCTTCCGCATCGGTACGAAAAATACCCACCGGAACGCTGGCAGCCAGGGTCGCATAGCGCTGTTCGCTTTCTTGCAGGGAAAGGAGGGTCTTTTGTCTCTCCAGGGCAAGCTGCTCTAGGGCTGCTTCTGCCCGCCGCCGCTCCTCCAGTTCCTGGTTGACCCGCTGGTAAGCAGCGTGTAATTCTTGGGTGCGCTCCTCTACTTTTTGTTCCAGAGATGCGTTCAAGGTTTGCAGGGAGCGATCCAGTTCTGTTTGGTGGAGGGCGATCGCCAACTGCACAGATAGTTGTTGTAGAAAGCTGACATCACTTTCGTCCCAGCATCGTGGAGATGTGCACTGATGAACGATTAGCAACCCCCATAAGGGTTGATTAACTTTGGGTGGTCGCAGGATTGGCATCACCACAGCAGCCCGCACTTGCGCCTCTTGCAGCCGTTGAACATGCTCTCCCGATAGGTGGGTCAGATCAATATCTGCAACTGCGAAGAGACTGCCCTCCTGACAGGCTGCACTCAGGTCATCGGGAAAGGATAAATCAATGCGGGGCGTATCCAGGCATGAGGCCCAGGGAGTGGCAATCGCTTCTGCAACAATCTCCCCCTTGCCATCTGGGCTGAGCTCGTAAATGAGGATGCGATCGCTTTTCAAAAACTCGCGGGTGTCGTGGGCGATCGCGCTCAAAATCTCGGTGATGTCGTGATGTTGCCGAGTGCGGGAGGCGATATCAGCCAGCAATGCCTCCTGCCGTTGCGAGCGCAGCAGTTGCCGCATCAAAGTTGTATGCTCGCGTACCTGATTGATGCAGGTGTAGAGGGAAACGGATGTAATATCCCCTTTTACCAAATAATCAGCGGCTCCCAGCTTCATCGCTCTGACTGCCGTCCGCTCGTCGCCATGCCCCGTTAAGACAATAACGGGCGATCGCCGCTCTGATGGCTCCGCCCCAACCATCTCGAGAAACTGTAATCCATCCCCATCAGGCAACCGCACATCCAGTAACACTATGTCGGGATGGTGCGATCGCCATAGATCAAGCCCTACAGCCAGGGTGCCTGCTTGCAGAAAGTGGTAGGGAACGTCACTGGCAGCTTTTAGATACTGGATGTATGTCGCACGGGCGACCGCAGAATCATCCACCACAAGAATTGTAAACGGGGTCGCTGGCAAAGCCTGAAAAGCATTGACACTACCCTGAAAACTGTAACAAGGGCGTACGTTGGACATGATTGCGGGAGGAGAAGGTTAGCCAACCAGGAATCAGGGATGAGTTAGCCACTTATGTTTAATATGCCCACTGGCCTCATGAGATCACAAAGAGAGCAATACACTCTAGGAAACGGATGCATGGATGGCATCAGGGGTGGGTTTTAGCATGCCTTATCGTTGTTTTCCTCGTTGACGTAGCCCTGTCGTGTTAGTTAGGAAATCAAGAGCAGTGTTCCACGCGCTCCTGATTTCTCAACTAACACGGCACTGGCAATCAATCGGTAAACATCATTCAACTCAACTTCATAATGCTGTGCGAAGCTTCGCACAGCATTATGAAGTTGAGTTGAATTGAGTTAATTAGCCTCTGCTGGCAGTATTTTGTAAGGCTCTGCTGCGTTACAGAGGTGTGTTGTAGAACCTCCCATAAGGTTAATTTTTCTATGCATTTCGCATACGAAAAAATA
Organism: Leptolyngbya sp. FACHB-8; assembly: GCF_014695575.1. GTDB lineage: Bacteria > Cyanobacteriota > Cyanobacteriia > Elainellales > Elainellaceae > Vacuolonema. Next base: position 36,898 of record NZ_JACJOO010000056.1, read on the forward strand.
TCCTTTCAAACAGATCCTAACCCCTGGGGGGCATCGCTATACTTGCGTCATATAACCCTTTCTGATCCGGTGAGGTACGAGAGATAGATGTGAGATGCCATCCCATATCTATCTCTCGTACCTCACCAAATTGATTAGAGATGCTGTATAAGCTTGCCAAGGTTCGCACGACCTGTTGATTCATGACACCCATAATTCATGCCTTTTAGGGAGCCAAACGTAATTTTGTTTTTGCAGCATGGTTGGGCCGATGACAACCGGGCCATGCTGAAATTAGGAGAACAACTCGCTATCCCCGGTACAGAAGTGGTGGCGTCCAGCCTCAACTACGTACAAACCTGGTTGCGGATTGACCCGCTCATTCAGGAAGTGGAAGCGATCGCCCAAACCACCATGGCCCGTCATCCTGGTATTCCTTTGCGGATTGTGGGGCACTCCATGGGCGGGCTGATATGGCTGGAAGTTTTGAACCGCAATCCCTCCTGGCGCGCCAATGTGCATTCTCTCGTGCTGGTGGGGTCGCCGGTGGGTGGTGCTGATTTAGGCCGTATCCTCGATCCATTACAAGTCGGGGTTGGTATTGCAGGCGATTTGGGCAAGAACCGGAAGGCGCTTGCTGCCCACATTGCTGCCATAGTGCCCACCCTGATTATTGCTGGCGACCTGGACGGAGGTAGCGATGGAGTCGTTCCTGTGGAATGTACCCGCTTTCCACATGCCCAGTTTGTGCGGCTCCCAGGGATTTCCCATCCCGCTCTCCGCAGCCACTCCAGTGTGGCTGCGACTATCCGCGAGTTCTGGGTCGGGCTCCAGGTGGGAGAGGCGGTCGTGTTAGATGACGTGATTCATCGGTTACATGCGGTCCCCGGCATGACCGATGGCCATATGCGGGATTTTGCGAAAAGCAAGGTTCTCTTCCATCTGAAGAATGGGGGGACGTTGCGCACCTGGACAAACGTATTTGGGGTGGCTCACGTCTTTGTTGCCGATGCCGAAGGGACATGCCGATACGCTGGGTTTGTAGGCTGGTTACATAATTCGGATTTGCAACGGGCGATCGCTAATATTCACCAGGATGAACATCTGAGTATTCAGTAACTTGAGTGCGAGTTAAGGGATTTTCACGTAGAGCAGAGACACAAATCCAATATGAGGATGCGCCTCACTGACAAAGACATGAATTGTTGTGTAGCAAAGCCACACAGCAATTCACGCAGAGAGTCTCTTTTTGAGTTTTGAGAAGCTTAGAGAAGCCAGGGACGACCCCCCAGCTTGAATTTGTCAATGATCGAACTCTAGATTATCAGACCAGGGCTTGCCCATTTGTACGCCTGATTGCAATTAGGGCAGGTTTAGGTGGATTATTGGGGCCTTTTCCGGGCCAATTCGACCCGACAGGCACCTCCCGCTCCTGCGCAAACTCTTCGCCTGCAGTGGTCTTCATGGCAAATTTACGAGTTGCGGTCGCCATATCCTGACGTCGACCATTAATTTCTCCCGGGTGTTGCACCGAGATGAACAGAGTGCGCTGATCGCGGCTAAAGAACGGCCCCGTCATTTCGCAATCCATAGGGCCAAAGCCGAACAGGTAGGCCTCGCCAGCGTTGGGGCCAGATGTGGGAATGTACCACACTGAGTTGTTGCCATAAAGGCCACGCAGATTGGATTGACTGATGGCCTTGCCTTCAGCATCCACACGGCTGGTGATCTCCTTGTTGTGGCGATCGCTCGACATATCCGTTACCATCCACAGGTTACCTTTGCTGTCGAACTCCAGGTTGTCGGGGTTGGCAAAACCTGCGCCTCCCTCGGCGGGTTCGCCCCCCAGGGCCATACTTTCCCACCGAAACGTCATGGAGGCGGGGTCAGCTTCTACCAGCTTGACAATCCAGCCATACTCCCATTCAGATTCGCCATTGGGCGCCTGGAATACCAGTTTGTTGGGGCTGCCGTCGCTGCCGCTGGGAGCACCCGAGGTGAAAGCAATATATAGAGTGCCATCAGGAGCCAGTTCGGTGTCTTCGGGCCGGGCTGTGCAGGTAGCCCCGGCGGCATTGGCGGCGAAGTGTGCGTCAATCAGGATGGCACCCTGCACCTCTTCAGGGGCACCTGTGTAGAGAGCACCTAGCGTAGGAAATTGGGATTTGTAGGTGGCGATCGCTCCATCATCCTCGACCTTCATCGTGCCGCCATCGGGACGATTAGGCAGGGTGATCATGCCACCGACATGGATGCTGGGCAGTTCGGGGTTAACAGGAGTATCTGCCTTTAAGGGAATCCAGCTGCCTGTGCCATCTGGGTTAAATTTGGCAGCGTAAAGCATGCCACTTTCCATCAGACGCGAGTTGGCCTTGCTGGTGGGGTCGCTGACGGTGCCTGTGCTAACGAACTTGTAGACATGGCCACCACGGCGATCGCACCCCCCATACACCGCCAGTTGCTTACCCGCTTCTGCCCGAATGCCAAACCCTTCATGGCGATAGCGCCCCAACCAGGAGTGCTTGGTGCCAAAGTCACGAGGGTTTGCCGGGTCAATCTCCACAGCCCAGCCATATTTGTTCCCTGCCAGGCCAAAGACATTACCCAGGCCGTCAATACCTTCTTTGCCAACCAAAAAGGCCTTCTTGGCGGGATCGAAGGAGGTCCCATCAGCATGGATTTGTTCCGGTACAAAGTCCTGGAAGTTCTCTTCTGCGCTCAGCACCGTTCCCCAGGGTGTCGTACCACCAGAGCAGTTGTTGAGTGTGCCCACAATCCGATCGCCCAGGCTATCGATATAACCGATACCGCTGGTCTTCCGAAATACCGCTGCTGCTGGCCCGGTCGCTTTCAAATAACGACTATCTTCCAGCCCAGACATACCGGTTATCCGGCGATCGGCATTGGAATTTGTGCGCACCCAACGACCCTCTGCATTCCGCTGCACAGAGATGACCGAGAGCCCAATATCAATCAACGCCTCTTTGCAATACTCGGCAATTTTCCCCTTCAAGGGATCGCTGTCAGCCAAACCAAAGGCGTTGATGCCATCCTCCCCCGCTGCCTCTGAGACCGCAACCATATCAGCAATAGGGATGGATTTGCCAACGACCTCTTCGTAGGTCTCGTTCCAGGGGGTAGCGCTGATGTACTCGTGGTTGTTGATCAGGTACCCTTCACCGGGAGCCGTCTCCAGAAAAGAGATGTAATCGCTGTTGTAGCCAAACCGTGAATCTCCAACGGGGTCACCCCAGGCTGCAACAATGTCATAGGTAAAGCCGTCCGGCAGTACGACATCATCCTGTACTGCAAACTTGCTATATTCCACGGCTTGTCGGAACGGTGCAACCCCATCGGTTGCTACAGGCATTGCCCCTTTGATCGGGGTAAACGGAAGCTCCGCAGAGATTGACTCAGCTGCAGCAGGAGCACCTCGCAAAAAAGCCCCATTTTGAACCAGGGGTTGTAGTGCAACGGAACCGGCACTGGCACCCAGGAACGCCAGGAAATGTCTACGTTTGAGGGTCATAAAATCTGGATGTGTTCTCAACTCAATGAATGCAGCTATTAGTCGGGGCTTTGGTGTAACAAACCATCATTTCAGGGAAACCCTGAAAAGGCCCCTTACCTGTCACGCGGGGGTATTCTGCTGTTCAAGCCGCAAGCCTTATCGAGTTCATCTTCTGAGGGCCACCAGAACGAGCAGGCATACCCACCCAGATCCAGACTCTACAGATGTAGGGTTAAGGGACGGTCGCTGCTGCATTAATGGCAAGTAATGGGGTGTTTAAGGTTTTGCAAAAGTTCGCCTCTCTGGCCCAATTCTCTAGACGTCCTGCGCGAATTGTTAAGCGGCGGGTGCATCCCACTTTTGCGGGTGAGGCGAAGCCTGCCTCACCCGCAAAAGTTGGGATGCACCCTTGAGCGGCTTCGTCATGCAACGATCTGTGCAGCACCTCTTTCATGGCAACCGCCCGAAAGCTTTCGCTAAGTCAACCCAGTCTGTGCGAAAAGATAGGTAATTTAGGGCACCTTACTGAAGGTAGCTTCGTGGGTGAATAAAGACGTGCCTGCCAAGTAGGCAGGGTTTCCCTTGAAGACGCTAGCAATAGCCGTTAAGTGGTCTCTTAAATAGAGATAGCTAAAGGCCAATATCTTAAGAACTGCCCAAATGGAGGAATCTAAAGGTGATGAGGTAAATCTATGGTAGGAACATGTCTGGTTGAGGTACATGTTCGAGAGCCTAACGCGGAACTCCACACGCGAGTATAAGCGCAAGTTTGCGAGGCCAGGGAGACGTGATCGTAAGGATTAGAGTTCTTAAGCTTCAGCTGGCTCAACCCCCAAAAAGGATAAATTTTGGGGCCGAGCTAATCCGTATTTCTATGGTTACAATAGTTAACTTTTGCGAAAGCTTTGGTTTAGTTAAGTGTAGTTTCTTATACGATGGTTAATAGATGCCATCAGCTGCCTGAGTAAGTCAGCTGTATCTCAAGCCCGCTCAAGCCTGCTCTGGTTGCGATCGTATTAAGAGACTGCGATAACTCGCTCTCTTCGTCCGGCAGGTAACAGCAGGTTTGACGTCTGTGAACACAGTTCAGGTTCATGGTTTGAGAGGATATTTCCAGCGTGAGTCTTTTCCCTCTAAGTCGGCTCAAGCGCTACGATTCCGAAGCGATCGCCCGCTATTACAGCCGCCGCCCTTGGCTCAGCCTGTGGCGTATGTTCCTGATCCTTTGGTATTTGGGGGGCTTTGTCGTTTCCCTCAAGTTGGATGACTGGTTCGGTCAAACTGAAGCAAATCGACCTCGCCGCACTGCGCAATTGCGCCAGTCGATCACCCGGTTAGGCCCCACCTTCATTAAGGTTGGGCAGGCACTTTCCACCCGCCCTGACCTGATTCGCAAAGACTATCTGGAGGAACTGGTCAAGTTGCAAGACCAGTTGCCGCCCTTTCCCAATGCGATCGCCTTCAACATCATCGAAACAGAGCTGGAGCGGCCCATCGCTGAAATTTACAGCGAAATCTCACCGCATCCAGTAGCGGCCGCCAGTTTAGGCCAGGTATACCGGGCCAAGCTGTTTTCTGGGGAAGAGGTTGCTGTCAAAGTGCAACGTCCCAATCTGTTACCAACGTTGACGCTAGACCTGTTCCTCATCCGCTGGATGGCCAGTTGGCTGTCGCCCTGGCTGCCCCTCAATCTGGGCCATGACCTGACCCTGATTGTGGATGAATTTGGTATCAAGCTCTTCGAGGAGATTGACTACGGCAACGAAGGTCGCAACGCCGAACTATTCGCTCGCAACTTTGCTAACGACCCCCAGGTTAAAGTCCCCTGTATTTACTGGGACTACAGCGCTACCCATGTGCTGACCCTGGAGTGGATTGATGGCTTCAAGCTCAATGATTTTGAGAAAATTCGGGCTGCTGGCCTCGACCCCGATCGGTTGATCGAAATTGGCGTTACATCTGGTTTGCGGCAATTGCTAGAGTTTGGCTTCTTTCACGCTGACCCTCACCCCGGCAACCTGTTCGCCATGCCGGATGGCCGCATGGCTTATATTGACTTCGGGATGATGGACCAATTGGGCCAGGATTCTAAGGAAACCTTGGTGGATGCTGTTGTCCATCTCATTAACAAGGACTACTCTGACCTTGCTGCTGATTTTGTCAAGTTGGGCTTTTTGACCCCCGACATTGACATTACTCCTATCATTCCTGCCCTGGAGCGAGTATTGGGAGATGCGATCGGCAGGAATGTAGGTGCCTTCAACTTCAAGACGATCACGGATCAGTTCTCGGAGTTGATGTATGATTATCCCTTCCGAGTGCCCGCCAAATTTGCCTTAATTATCCGCTCCCTTGTCACGCAGGAAGGGTTAGCACTTTCCCTCAATCCGTCCTTCAAGATTTTGGAGGTGGCTTATCCCTACGTGGCTCGCCGTCTGCTGACTGGGGAAACGCCTGAGCTACGCCGTCGTCTGTTTGAACTGTTGTTCAAAGATGGCAAGTTCCAATGGCATCGCCTGGAAAACTTAATTTCCATTGCTCGTACGGACTCCAGCTTTGATCTCATTCCTACGGCTCAGCTGGGGCTGCAATACTTGCTTTCTGAGGAGGGTTTGTATCTGCGTCGTCAGTTGTTGCTAGCGTTGATTGAGGACGATCGCCTGCACACTGATGAAGTGCAGCGGCTGTGGGAATTGGTGAAGGATGACCTACAACCCTCACGTCTGGTGAGTGCTGCTTTGGGAGCCTTGACAGGGCTTTCGGGCGATCGCCCCTCCGGCCTTTTCCCTGCCATGGCCTCTTTCCTTTCCCTTCAGAAATAGCTGGTTTATCAGCGAATTATCGCTCAACCATCTCAGACACCCGGTGTTTCTAAAAACACCGGGTGTCTTGCTTATTCCTTTATGGCTAGTACGCTGAGGCGTCAATGTATCACCTATTTTGGTGTGGGGTGCTTCGCACCCCACACCAAAATAGGTGACGAACTTAGGCCGTGGCCTACTAGTACGCTGAGGCGGAAATCCATCACCTATGTTTTTGTGTGGAGTGCGAAGCACCCCACACAAAAACATAGGTTGCAAACTTAGGCCGTGGCCTACTAGTGCCAGGTCGGCCTCTATCCTTATCTAATCTTTACAATATGGGAGGCCCTATCAAAAGTTCATAACTGGTAAGTGATGGGCATTCGCTCAGGAAAAGAGCCAGGTTAGATTGAAGGCGACGTGCTGGTATCATGTGACAACCGCTTGAATGATGGAAACCCTGCGACGGTCTATTGGTGGAAACTGGTCTAGCCTGAATTGGGGGATTTACGACCTGCTCATTAGTCCACGGTTTGTCAGCCTGGCTCTGCTGTTTGCTATGGCCTTGCTGGTGCTAGGGAGCTATCCAGCTCTCCGGAGGCAAATTTTGCGGGGGTTAATTATCACCCTGGCGGTTTACTGGATGGTGATTTCTCCACCCGTCGTTGCCCTCACCGAGGGGCTCCTGATGGCCCTGGTGCCACCCGATACGGGGGAGAGCGCTGACGCCATTGTGGTGCTCGGACGGGGAGCGTATGAGCGGGGCGATCGCTACCCTGTTGCCTTGCAATTGCTGCAAGACAAACGTGCCCCTAACCTGTTTATCACCGGGCGTGGTAACTTCCAATATGTTGCGGATGCTTTGGATGATTATGGCGTTTCCCTGGCTCAGGTAAATGGTACCTATTGCGGGCGCACCACCAAGGATGAAGCCTACGCGACCTCCGTCCTTCTAGGGCCTCACGGTATTCAAAAGATTATTTTGGTGAGCGATCGCCCTCACATGCTACGGGCCTATCTAACCTTTCGGGGGCGAGGCTTCACCGTTATTCCGCATCCGATTGACCTGTCGCGAAAGATCAGCAGTGCCCGTCGTTCTATCCTGACCCTGCGCGAATATTTTGGTTTAGCCAGCTACCTGTTTTTGGGACGGTTGCATCCCGGCTCCCCGGAAGAATTGCGTCAGCCCTCGGCAGAATTGGTGCAAGAGGTCAGGCGTCGCCGTTGTGAAATTAAACCCGAAGATAAACCCGCACTCTTTCAGGCTAGCCGTTCAAGGGATACACTTTAGTATTCAATCTTGAGTAACGGTGATTGAAGTAACGTGTTGCTCCAAATTACCGCTACTCAAGCCGATTCCGCCCCTTTCCCCTGAACCATGGTTGGAAAATTAACGACTCACGTTCTCGATACGGCTCGGGGCTGTCCCGCGGCGGGAATTGTTGTCGAGCTATGGGAGATTGATGAAGCCGGTTCTCGTACCCAGCTCACGACTGTGGTCACCAATGCTGATGGGCGTACCGATGCTCCTCTTCTCAGCGATGACGCCTTTCGAGTCGGCCGCTATGAGTTGGTTTTTGCTGTGGGAGACTACTTTGCTAGCCTAACTGAGTTGATGAACCCTGCTTTTTTAGATCGAATCCCGATTCAGTTTGGCATTGCCGATGCCACAGCCCATTATCACGTTCCCCTGCTTGTGTCTCCCTGGAGTTACAGCACCTATCGGGGAAGCTAAACTTTTGATATCCCTTAGTCCCCTGCACGCAAGGAGTTATTCTGTTGGGCCTGCAATCTGTCCGGCGCGGTAAATCGCTTCACAGCCAAACCTATGAAGCCTTGCGAGCCAGCATCCTATCGGGAGAGTTAATGCCGGGGGAACGGTTGGTAGAGACTCAATTGGCCGAGCGGCTGAAGGTCAGCCGCACTCCCCTGCGAGAGGCGATCCGCCAGATCCAGCAGGAGGGGCTGGTCACGGATGACCAGGGAGGTGGGTTACGGGTTGTCACTATCTCGGTGGAAGATGCGGAGCAACTCTATGACTGCCGCATTGCTCTGGAAGCCCTCTCGGTCATGGGAGCCTGTCAATATGCTACGGAGATCCAGTTAAAAGACATTTATGCCCTGGTTCTGGAGGCGGAGCAACAGGAACCCGGTAAAGAACTGTCTTCGTTGCAACAGTTAGATTTGGATTGCCAGTTCCATCGCCATATTGCCGAGGCATCAGGGAATCGCTGGCTGACCCATTTACTGGATCAGGTGTTCGATAAGATGACGCTGTTGCGGGTACAAACAACTCAGCACAACCCTTATGTGCTGGATATCCGCGAGGAGCATCGAAGGATTTATGAAGCGATCGCCCAACGTAACGCTGAAACAGCGACGATGGCTATCCGTAGTCATCTAACCGCCAGTAAGCAGCGGGTCGTGCAGGAAGTGAAAGGGTTATTACACAAAGTCTGAGGTCTGTCCTCACGCATACTGGAAGGGGCACCCATTGGCCTTTCCAGTATCTTCGATTGCCCTAAATCCTGTGGCAACCGCATACAGTAAAGAAAACAACTGGGGAGAGCTATGTACGTTTTGATTGGAGGGGCCGGGCTAATTGGCCTGACTTTGGCACAAAATCTGGTCAAATTAGGCCATACCGTTGCCATGATTGACATTGACCCAGCAGCTTGTCGCCGCGCTCGCGACCAACTGGGAGTCATGGCATTTGAAGGGAGTGCCGTCAGCACTGAAGCTCTGAATGAAGCAGGCATTCAAAAAGCGGATGTGGTCTGTGCCGCGCTGCGCCATGATGCGTTGAATTTGGCGATCGTGTCCCTGGCGCGGCATTACGATGTACCCCACATCATTTCTCGGATGCGCCACCGGGATTTTGAACAACCCTTACGCCATGCGGGAGCTCACCGCATTATCAGCACGGTAGATCTGGCTGTATCCACTATGGTGAATGCGGTGGAATACCCCCAGGTAGAATCTATGATGCATTTTGAACAGGGGCAAATCGAAGTGCTGAAACTGGCTATCCCCTCAGCGTGTCATGTCATCGGGCGCAGCATTGCTGAAATTGCCCAGGACAGCCGCTTCCCTTCCAACTCACTGATTATTGGCTATCAACCCCATCCCCACCTAAACTTGATGGTGCCTAACGGCGCAACCATTCTAGAGCCCGAGTCTACTGTTCTGGTGGCTACTAAACCTGAATCTTTGCACCCCGTGATTGATTTTCTGCAAGAATGTCTTCCGGCAACCCGCATTTTGAATTGAGGCGATCGCCAGATAGCTATAGAACCTTCGGTTGGATAACCACCTTGGTGATTATTTAACCGGATTCGATATCTTTAGGACTTGCGCGTTCTTGTGGTGTGCAAAGCACACCACAACGCACTCAAAAAAGATGCGACTCATGTTCTACGTCCCGCTTACCCAGTACGTGGAACATGAGTCGCATCTTTTGATTGAATTGCTAGAAACCCTCTCTCACAACAACTAACCACACGTCTAGAACAGCGCCTAGATTTTATTCGTCCTCCAGTCTAAACAACTGATCATCAATCGACCGCAAGCGCTGTGTAACCACTTCTTCAGAAATAATTCGTTTCCGTATAGCGTCGTTGAGTGCGCCGCGCTCAACCATCAAAAGTCGCCGTCGCACCGCATTAAGCTTGGAGGCACCACCCTGGCTACTAATGAGGGGATCGGTTCGACGGTTATGAAGGTCTCGCAGCTGTTTCTCAGCTTCTGCCACCTGAACCTGGTAGCTAGAACGCATTTCCTCATAGACAGACTTCGGAAGTACCCCTGTGTCGTGGAGCACGGCCAACTCGTTCTGCGCTGCTTTAGCTGCAATCAACTGCGATTGCAAGGCCTCAATTTGTTGACGGAATTCTGACACAGCTGCGATATTTAGCCGTTTGACCAACCAGGGAAGGCTGAGTGCCTGACCAATCAGGGAGACAAAAACAGCCCCATATACCAGAGCAATCAGATCACTGCGTCCGGGCAGCGAGGCCGGTAGGCTCAGGGCGAGAACCATTGAGAGTGACCCCTTGATGTTCCCCAAAAACAACACATGCTGCCATCGCAGGGGAATAGGCAAATCAAAGCGGTTTGAAATTGCAAGGAGTGGGTATACCGAGAGAACCCGCCCGACCTGATAGGCCAGAATTGTCAGCAGAATGGACGGAATAATATTCCACAATAGACGGGGCTCGACCTCCAGGCCAATCAGCAAAAAAATGAAGGTGTTAACGCAGAAGTCGGCATATTCCCAGAAATTTAGCAGGGTAATTTTGCTGGAAGCCGATACCGATTGGTTTAAGCCTCGATTGCCTACCGTCAGCCCCGCTACAACTACCGCGACCACCCCTGATACCTGAAGCCCATGGCCTGCCTGAAACGTCCCAAACGCCACCGCTACTGTCAATAAAATTCCACTTAGAGGGTCGTCAGAGAGGGACACAAATAGGACAGCACATAAAGAGCCGATCGCCAGTCCTACGAGTGCTCCCCCCACAATCACGACCACAAGCTGCTGAAGCCCGGCGAGCACCGTAACCGAGCCTCGGGTATAAACCTCCAGAATCAAACTAAAGAGAACGAGGGCGACTCCGTCATTAAAGAGGCTTTCCCCTTCCACAATGGTCGTCAGGCGGCTGGGAACGGATACTTCCTTAAACACGGCAATGACAGAAACCGTGTCTGTGATGGCCAAGATCGTTCCCAGCAGCAATGCTGGAATCCACTCCAGATTGAGAGCAAATTTGAGCACCGTTGCGGTAATGCCTGCCGCGAGTGCTACGCCGGGGCCAGCCAGCAGGCTAATAGGCTTAATGGTGCTCCGCAATCGGCTGACGTCGGTATTGATCGCGGCCTGGAATAGCAGAATGGGAAGCAGCAAGTTTAGAATCAGCGCGGAATCTAGATGTAAAGGGTTAGGGAGCAGTTGGGTTACCCCTAATCCCGCCAGCACAAGCCCCGTTACATAAGGGACTCGAAACCGGCGTGATAGCAGAGCTACTCCGGTCGCTACAAGCAGCAGAATGGTCAGGGTTGTGGCAACTTGTGCCAGAGATTCTTTGCTCCCCGATTCTGCAACCGGAAGGACGGCGATCGCCGCAGGAAGCCAATCTGAAAGAGGGTTAGGTACGACGTAATTCAAATTCATATCCATCAATATAGCGATAGCTCTGTTCGGTTTGGCTGCTTTGAATGAAGAGCCTAGAGCTTATTCCCAGGCACTTCATCCAAAACGTTTTGGAGTGCTATGTAACGCGCGGCACTCCAAATGGTTAGTGTTCTGGGGGTTGTGGTGTAAGGGGCACGAAGTGCCCCTTACACCACAACCCCCAGAACACCCTTAAAACATGGCTCCAAAATGGAAGGGTTGAGTATGAACAGTGTCGTGAGCAGGTTTAGCCGCGTTAAAGGAAATGACTGCCGGCTCTAGGCTTCTGCCCTCGCCCATGCTTTTTCACCGGCTACATAGGTCGCCTCAACCAGTCGATCGTCTCCTAACACGATTAAGGCAAAGAGTTGCTTGGCCAGAGCCTCCACGGTTTGCGGGAGGGGGCCTGCATTGCGAAGCGCCAGCAGCGGCGTTGCCTGCCGATCAAGCACGACAAAATCTGCTTCTTTGCCCACCTCAAAGTTGCCGATTTTGTCCTCTAGAGAAAGGCTGTGGGCGGCTCCTAAAGTTGCCAGGTAGAGGGACTTGAAGGGCGATAGGCTGTAGCCTTGAAGCTGCATCACTTTATAAGCTTCTGCCATGGTGGCAAACATGGAGAAACTGCTCCCGCCCCCCACATCCGTTGCTAAACCAACCCGGATGCCACTCGCGCGAGCATGATCCAGCTTGAACAGACCACTGCCCAAGAAGAGATTAGAGGTGGGGCAGAAGGCGATCGCCCCTCCTGCCTCTGCCATACGCTCAAATTCTGACTCGCTCAGGTGCAGACAGTGGGCAAAAATGGAGCGATCGCTGACCAACCCAAATTTTTCGTACACCTCTAGATAATCCTTCGTTTCGGGAAATAGCTCAGCCGTAAAGGCGATCTCGGCGTGATTTTCCGACAGGTGAGTGTGAACGTACACATCTGAAAATTCGGCTTTCAGTTCCCCAGCTAATTCCAACTCTTCTGGAGTAGAGGTAATGGCAAAGCGGGGGGTAATGGCATAGAGCTGCCGCCCTTTCCCATGCCAGGTTTGAATCTGTTCCCGTGTTTGGGCCTGAGCAACTTTTGCATCGTTTAGCAGGTACTGAGGGGCGTTTCGGCTCATCAGCACTTGCCCGGTAATCATGCGCATATTACGCTGGTGGGCCGCTTCAAAAAAGGCGGTGACTGATTTCGGAAAAATTGTCGTCAATACCAGTGCAGAGGTGGTGCCATAACGTAGCAATTCATCGAGGAAAAAGTTGGCAATCTTTTCGGCATAGGCGGCTTCCTGAAATTTTCTCTCAGCGGGAAACGTGTAGGTATTCAGCCAATCCAACAGTTGGGCACCGTAGGAAGCAATGATTTCTGTTTGGGAGTAGTGGACGTGGCTATCGATCAAGCCAGGAATGATGAGGCGATCTCCATAATCCACGACAGGCAAACGCCTGTAGTCCTGGCACAAACTTTCATAGGCTCCCAGTGCTTGAATACGGCCATTCTCTAGAACCAATAAACCATCCGGGATATAACGAATACACTCAGTTTCATCCACCAGGAAAGGATCTTGGATCAGATCTAGAAATGCACCACGAATGGCGAAAGGTGAAGGAGAACTGGAGGAAGTCATAGGATGAAACAACTAATGAGTGATCAAGCTGAAGGTGTGGAAGAAGCTGAAGTAACTGATGAAAATTAACCTTGAAGTATTAGTAAAAATATGAGGAAGGATAAGAAATACTTTTTGAAAACCTGAAACGTGAATCCAAATTTCTAAAGCTTAATACCCAATGTTGGCATGACCCGGATGAATGGATGATGCATCCGGGTCATGCCATGGGTCTACAGTATCAAACAAGAATTGTCCATTCTGTCAGGAAAATACCAGCAATTCTCAGTATGGGCATCAAAGCCAAGAGTTCACGCCCGTAGGGTGTGAACTCTTGGCTTTGATGCCCGAAAACCGCGCGCCAAAGGCGCGCGGTTTTCGGGCCTGATTTCAAAATGAGAATTGCTGGGAAAATACATCCAAGTGAATTGCTATCGGGTACGCTGGCCTGAATAGAAATATTGAAAACGTTAGCACTGACATCAGCGAAATTTGAGTACCTCAGATCCCCGGTTTTTAGGAGGCTAGAAGCCGACGTCCTCAAAGAACTCCGGCTTCTGAAGCATAGATCAGGCTACTTCAATCGGGCTCTCTTTTGAGCTGTGAAAATGCAGCATCACTTCCTACCCAAGCTCAAAAGTCTTGAAGACGAACCGAATGAAAAAGATGACCGCCAGTACCCATGTCGCAACTGGAACCTCTCTCCCTCTGCCCTGAAAAACTTTAATCAGCGGATAGGTAATGAACCCAGCGGATAGCCCTTCAGCAATAGAAAAACTGAACGGGATCAAGAAGATCGTCAGGAACGATGGAACGGCTTCCCCCAAGTCGTCCCAACGAATGCGAGTGACACAACTCATCATCAGAACACCTACTAAAAGGAGTGCAGGTGCTGTAGCAAACGCCGGGATTGCCTGAAAGATCGGAGAAAACAGGAGAGCGGCCAGAAATAGGAGTGACACCACGATAGACGTAAAGCCTGTGCGTCCACCTTCGGCAACCCCTGCACCCGACTCAATATAGGTGGTCACGGTAGAGGTACCGAGCACTGATCCAGCAACCGTACCGATCGCATCTGATAACAGGGCTTGATTTGCGCGGGGTAATTCTCCAGAAGGTGTAATATATCCGGCCTGGGTGCCAACTCCTGTCAAGGTGCCCACCGTGTCAAAAATATCCACAAATAGAAACACCAGGGTTACCACCACAAAATCCCAGAAGTTGCCAGCGTTGATTCCCCCCAGCCCCACAAAGGCTTGCCCAAAGAGGTCCGTTGGAAATACTGGAAGAGCCGCGATCGCCGTAGGAGGGGCTGCCACTCCCAATACCCAACCTAAAATCGCAATTCCTAAAATGCCCCACAGCAATGCTCCTCGTACCCGGCGTACCATCAGGAACACGGTAAATAAAATTCCCAATACGGCTAGCAAGGTTTGAGGTTGACGCAGGCTGCCAAAGGCGGTCTTCGTAGCCTCATTTGCGACAATAATTCCAGCCCCCCCGACATCGGGAAGACTGCCCAGGCCAATGTAGGCCAGAAATAAGCCAATGCCCACGGTGGTTGCCATCTTGATCGCATCAGGCACGGCCGTGATGATCTGCCGACGCACCCCGGTTACGCTCAACACGATAAAGATCAGCCCTTCCACAAGCACTGCTGCCAGGGCCATGCGCCAGTCAATACCCAGACCCAAAACAACCGAGTAGGCAAAGTAGGCGTTCATGCCCATCCCAGGGGCCATGGCAAAGGGATACTTAGCAATCAGCCCCATTAACGCTGTCCCGATAGCCGTAGCAACCGCTGTGGCAAAGACTATTTGGGCAAATAAATCGCCCGGTTGATTGAGAAAAATGGCATCCGACAGAATCAGCGGGTTCACCACCAGGATATAAGCCATGGTCATGAACGTTGTCAGACCTGCCAACGTTTCGGTGCGAAAGTTGGTTTGATACTGGTTAAAGTTGAAATAACGAGCGATCGCCCCCCAAAAGCCAGTCTGCGGTGCACCTGGCCCGGGCTGAATAACATCATCTTCGAGTTTCATGCTCCTTACCCGTGATAAGGATAAATATGTGGATGGTTAATACCATTACCGCTTCACAGATACCGCATATAACGGGTTTTGAAAAGAAGCCAGAAGGCAGGAGATAAAGAGTCGTAGGGCAGGTAAGGCAGTAGAGAAGCAGGGAAGTGAAGACCTGAAAGCTGAGGGGCAGTATCCAGAGAAGGGTCTTGTTGGGTCTTACCGGTTGCGGACTTACATCCTGTCCTTGCCCTTTCCTGTTGCCATAAGAGCCTTTAACACCTTCTCATAGCCTTCTATCCTCTTCCTGCAGAAACCGTTGCTTCTAGCGATAGCCTTTCGGCCTCTAAATCACCCATACGATGGATATGACGTGTTTGCTCAACTTCGCCATGGGCTTTGAGCAGCGCAGCAATTTTCTTGCGCATCACCAAACCAGGTTTGTCCGTCATCATATGCTGCTCAAGGGCTGCTCGCAGGGGCACATCGGGATCAGTAGATTCGAGAATAGTCTTGTCTTCCAAGGTAACGGCGCGATCGAAGGCGATCACATCGGCTGCTGGGGTGTCAGCCTCCGTGTCGTTGCGCAAAGCGAACTGCACCATTTGTGAGGTGCCATCGTCGATGGGGGTCATGGTGTTGACAACGATGTGAGAAAGGCCATTGGGATAATTGATTCGCAAGCGAATGGTGAAAGGCATATACCAGTCCATGTCCAGGGTCCGGACGGTATCACGATTTTCCATTTTGAGGTTTTGCTGTTGGAGTTCTGGGTTAACCACCCCTAGCACGCCAAAGACGTGCAATCCCCATTCTGTTTCGGTTAATTTCAGGTCATCGGGTATGGGATGATCGGCGCTACCAAAGGTCGTGGTATGGACAAAGGTGGGATGGGCTAAATCCAGTTCGTTTTCCATAACCCGTAAGCCCGCAACTTTCCAGGGTTCGTAAAACTCATGCACCTGCCGGAAGTCTGCTTCGCTCGCTTCGGGGATTTCGGGAATCGGAATCAGTGGCTCGTCCAGGCATACCCAGGCATACCCATACCGCTCAGCACAGTGGAAGGCTTTGACTTGATAGGTTTGAGGAATTGGCTCGTTTTCAGTTAACTGGGGGACGTGAACGCAGGTGCCGCAACCGTCAAACTGCCAACCGTGGTATGGGCAGGCAATATAGCCATCCACTACTTTTCCTAAAGACAACTGAGCCGTGCGATGGCAACACCGATCCTCCGCAGCAGCAGGTTTGCCCTCAGCATCTAGCCAAACTACAATCTTTTGCTGTAACAGGGTAAAGGATTTGGGGCCCTCCGCTAACTGGTTTATGGGTATAACGGGGTACCAGAAGCGGCGAAATACAGGTTGTTGGGTAATCAGCATGACAAACTCCTTGGCGGCAGCGTGTGGTAAATCACTCGCTGGGTCTCTGGGGGCGGGCAATCAATTTTTCTAGCAGCATTGGCCCAGGCAACAGAACCTTGAGCGAACCCAGCGATTAAGTACACTTGCGTGCGATCGCAGCATTACATCGATCGCCACTTCCCTTCTGTGCAACCTGTTACCGCGTGCGTTAAGTAAAGGCGCGGGTAAAAAGTATGGACAGAACGCTACAGTGCCAAGAGAGCTTGTAAATGGGCTATGGTAAATTCTGCCGCCGCTCCTGAAACACCGGATACACTCTTTCAAACCGTGTATGGTCCGGTGAAATCTTGGCGCTACGGCACTTCTTTAGGCATTGACCCGATTGGGCCTGTTTCTACGTGTTTGTTTGATTGCGTGTACGGCCAGCTGGGGGAAATTGAGCAATGGGTGGGCGCTCGCCTATCTAAAAGACGTGGGGACGAATAACCATTCGCCCCCACGTCAATCAGCTAATCAATGAATTGAATTAAGCGGTCACAAGCTCAGGCCGCTTGCTATTGCGGATGCCTGAGATCGCTTCAGCATAGTCTTTCGCACCGAACACGGCAGAACCTGCCACGATCGCATTCGCACCAGCTTCCAGCACTTGCCAGGTATTGTTGGCCTTAAGGCCTCCATCCACCTCGATCCAGGGGTCCAATCCACGCTCATCGCACATTTGGCGCAGCTTCCGGATCTTGGGCACAACCTCAGGAATAAAGCTCTGACCACCAAAGCCGGGGTTCACACTCATGATCAGCACGAGATCACAGAGTTCCAGCACATACTCAATCAGTTCCAGCGGAGTGGACGGATTGAGTACAACCCCAGCCTGCTTACCAAGCTCTCTAATTTGGCCCAGAGTCCGGTGCAAGTGAGGGGATGCGTTGTGCTCAGCGTGAACCGAAATAATATCGGCACCCGCTTTAGCGAAATCTTCAACATATTTTTCGGGCTCGACAATCATCAGATGCACGTCAAGAGGCTTCTGAGTGTAAGGGCGAATCGCGCTTACAATCAGGGGACCGATGGTAATGTTAGGGACGAAGCGACCGTCCATCACATCAACGTGAATCCAATCAGCACCAGCCTGATCCACCGCCTGAATCTCTTCCCCCAGACGACTAAAGTCAGCTGATAGGATGGAGGGTGAAATTACTGTTGACTTACTCGATGGGGTGTGGACCATGGCGGGTGGGTTCTCCTGGCTCTATATCTTGGTATTCAGTTTAACAAAATGTGAAGTCTTCTCGGCTCATTGATCTTAAGGAAATTGTCAGTATTTACTCAAACTTTAAGCAGAGATTAAGGGATGTCATGTATGGTTCAGCGGAAAAAGCTGATTTTTCTAAGGAGATCAGCCTGGGGCGTAGCTCTAGCACTGATTGGGGTGCCGGCGATCGCTCTACAAAGCTCTACGGGAGAGGGCGGTATTGAGGCTCTACGACTTCATGACGAGCCCTACAACCTGACAGGACGTAAAATCAGCATCGGTCAAGTTGAAGTCGGGCGTCCGGCCCGTTTTGGTTTGGATAAGCCCGCTGCTGAAAACTTTACAGTACGTCCCACTCAACTCTTCATTCAAAATCGGAGCGCTATAGCCAATCAGTTTGTAGATGACCATGCGGCCAGTGTAGCCAGCGTCATGATCAGCCAGGATAAGCGGCTACCTGGGGTGGCACCTAATGCTCGGTTGTATTCTGCCGCAGCCGGGTTCGATCGGGGGGGCGGGCAGCAGCAAGAATGCCTTGCCTCCCAAACCGTAGCTCTTCAAAACAATGATGATGTGCGGGCCATCAATTTCAGCTTTGGCGAACCGCTATCTCAAGATTCGCGGCCTGACGCAACCCTCGACGGCAACGCCTTGTTAACCCTTTGCGTGGATTGGTCAGCCCAGACCCACAACGTCCTCTATGTGATTGCGGGGAATCAGGGCTTTGGCGGCATTCCCATCCCCACTGACCTCTATAACGGCATGACCGTGGCTAATTCCATTGCCATAGACGGGGTTTACCGCAAGGTCAGCTTTTCTGATTTGGGAAGTGAACCCCCCTCCTTCCAGGGCCGTCCTCCCGAAAGTAACGAGGGTTCCCGCCGTTCGATTTCCATTGTGGCTCCTGGCAGTGCTGTCCAAACCATTCAACCGGATGGCAATCCATCCCCTCCCATCAGCGGCACTAGCTTTGCAGCTCCCCATGTAACGGCGACGGTGGCCCTGTTGCAGGAGTATGGCGATCGCCAACTCCGGGAGCAAGCCGATGGTTGGAGTCTGGATGCTCGTCGTCATGAGGTCATGCGGGCAGTCATGATGAACTCGGCTGACAAACTGCAAGATGCCGGAGATGGCTTGTTACTGGGTATGACTCGAACCGCAGCTAACCAGCGCAATGCCAACTGGCTCGAGTCTGATGCCTACCAACGGGAAGACGTTCCTCTGGATGCCAACATGGGAACTGGGCACTTAAATGCTTACCGGGCCTACCAGCAATTCTCGGCAGGTCAACAGAGCGCCGATGCACCCGTGTCGGCTATTGGTTGGGACTATCGCACTGTGGGGCTGGATGACAGTGCTCCTGCCTATCGGGATTACGTCATTGACGAGCCTTTGCAGGCGGGCAGTTTTATCTCGGCTACCCTCGCTTGGGATCGCCAAGTCAACCTGCAAGATGCCAATAATAATGGCCTTTATGACCCTGGTGAAACCTTCGACAACCAGGGGCTGAACAATCTCGACATTTATCTGCTGCGGGCTGAAGATGATGGCATTGAAAGCCGGCTCTGGGCGTCTAACAGTCCAGAAGATAGCGTTGAGCACATCTTCCACCAGATTCCGCAGACGGGCCGCTATAAGATTCGCGTGGTGTACCGGGATCAGGCTAACGATCCAGTACAGAACTACGCGATCGCCTGGTGGGCTGTTCCAGCGAAATAGCGTGACATCATAGCCAACGAAAGAGCCTAGGGCTCTGGTTTATGGCCAGGTTGCTGGCATCTAACAACAGGACTGTTGCCGGTGGTTGAGTGTTGTGTATTTCACACACGGCACTTAACCACCGGCAATCGCTTTAAATTTGAGGAAAAAACTGTTTTGGCATCTCTGTACCATTACGCAAAGCCCTTTCGGAGCAAACCTCGTTTATTCCTAAACGCTCGAACTGGCTCCGGGCAATGGTTTTGGATTTTCTATTAAAAAATCTGATGATTTTCATTGAGGAGATTTATAGTGCCTTTAAATAGTGTTCTCCTATACAAAGCGATCGCGAAATCTGTGTGTTCCAGGATTACATTCCATGGGTGGCCCGCCTAAGATGCAGATACCAACCGGAATTCACCGCCCTGAATTCTTCCCACTCAAGGAGAACCGTCACGATGGCCCACTTCAAATCCCTTGTCTCCGCACTCTCTGGCTCCGCCATCGTCCTGGCGGGATTAATGTTGGCTCCTAGCGAAGCATTTGCTGCTCAGAAGCAACAGAGCCAAACTCAAACATCTACGTCATTAACTCAAACTGCTTGCAGTGTAACCAACGTCTCGGGAAGCACCGCAGCCGGTACTGTTTTTGCCAGTGCTTGCCAGGGGCCTATCAGCGGCAATGATACTGGAGCCCAAGGTACGGCTGAAGGGTCGTTGGATGCCGGCCTGTTCCAATCCCTTGTTGGTAGTGGGGATTGGAGCCTGGGTGGCAAGTCCGATGGTGGCTCCAATACTTATGGCTTCTTTGCGAACAACAACAACTCTCAGGGTTCCTGGGGATTCAGCTCTCCTTTCAGTGGCAGTTTCGCCCTCAGCCTGAAAGCAGGGACTTCCTACAGCCTCTACCTGTTTAACAATGTGAGCAACTTCACCACCGGTTCGTTCAACACCATCGGCGTAGCATTAGATGGTTCGGGCCGTGCGGGTCGAGGATTGTCTCATGCGTCGCTGTTTGTCTTCAAGCCTAGCCAAACCAGTGGCGGTGGCGGTGGTCAGCCTGTTCCCGAACCTTTGACGGTTTTGGGCACAGTCATGGCTGCTGGTATGGGCTATGGGATTAAGCGCAAAAAAATCCAAGCAAAGCGCGGTTAGAGTGATGGTTATGGCGCAGGTTGTTATGGGATGGAATGCAGCTATTCTGCCGGTATTCCATAGCCATAACAGCTTGAATAAACCCTGTCGAGAAACGGGCTAACGGAGTTGATGGAGATGGAGGTGGCTTTTGGTCACCTCCATCTGTTTCTATACTCCTAGCCATCCTGCGTGATACCAATTAGAACAGAACCCAGTGCAGATGTTTGGTTTTCAAATTGGTATGAATCGTTGCGCGGCCGCGCAACGATTCACGCAGGAGGTCTATTAGAAGGAGAGAGGCGGCGCAACGTACCGCCTCTCTCCTTTTGGTACAGGCTCTATAACGTTATTAATTGGAAGCTGTGCCGCTACCCAAGATGAAAAGACCGATCATCGTAATGCTATTCCACAGGCAGTGCAGCAGGATGGGGGCTAGTAGATTGCGCGATCGCACATACACAAATCCCAAAATTGCCCCTAACGCCGTCAACGGCAAAACCTCCGAAAGACTCAGGTGAGCGATCGCAAAAATCAGGCTGCTGAGGGCGATCGCCCCACTTGCTGGCAAGTAGCGGGTCAGCGAGGGCAGCAAAAATCCTCGGAATAGCGTTTCCTCGAAGATGGGAGCGGCGATCGCCGCTGTGAAGAGGAATAATCCCAGAGCCAGGGGATCGTTTTCTTCAAGAACAATTTGAAGGAGTGGATTGCTTCCGCCCTGCCCCTGCCAAAATTGCTGATTCACTAACGAAACACCCAACATGAGTGGTAGCGCTACCAAATAGCCTCCAACCCCCCATAACGGCCAGTTGCTCTGGAAACGATAACGGAACCAGGCGTCGGGTAACGGACGGTGAGAGCGAATGGAGAAAAAGAGCACAAGCAAGGCTGAACTGGCCATGGTGAGGTAGTAGACCAGCGTGTAAACTGCCCGAACACGGCTACTTCCAACCCCTGTAAAGGTCAGATGCAGCAAACTCAACAGCAGCGGCACCACAATCTGGCCCATAAAGAAGAAGCCAACAATGAGCACCTGCCATACGGTTTCCCAGGTCCACGGGGTTTCCCACGGCGTTGCCTGAAAGGAGAGGATAGCTTCTTTGCCCCGCGTTATCCGCTGAATGACGAGAAAAATAAAGAGGCCAATACCCGTAACGGCAGCAATTCCTGGAAGTACACCAATGACCGCGAGCTTCAGTAATGTCTGTTGGGCGATCGCTTCTTGTTCCCCTTCCAGCGCCGTCAAGGCTGCTGAATTCTGCTGCACCTCGTAGAGCCGCTCCAAACTGACCGCCCGAAACCAGCCTTCTAATGTGGTTTCTATCTGGCTACTGGCATCCTCCTCAATATTGGGTGGTTGGTTCCAAAGCCCCTGAACTGTTTTCGTGGTGCGGGCGATCGCCGCATCTCGTTCTGTGCGAGGGGAGCGAAGGCGATCGCTTAAGGCTTCCCAGGTTTGCTGAGCAGCGTTCACCTCCCCCTGCTCCGCCTGAAGTAAACCAATCTGCAAATCCAACTGAGCCAATAACCGTCGCTGCTGATCAACTAGGGTCAGGATTTCGGACGTTGGCGCTCCTTCTGTTGTGACCTCACTGGCGGGATTTTCCTTCAGCCGGGTTTGTAAACCGTTCAGCTCGGTTTGTACCGACTCTCGCACTTCTTGATAATCTTCCTGAGCTGTTTTGAGGGGCTCTTTTCCTAACACGGCCTCTCGCAGTTGGGCCTGGACTTCCGTTTCCGGGGCTGCATCTGACATGCCCGTCGCTGACAATATCAGGTTGGTTTGATACAGTTCCAGGCGATTGGTGATCTGGGGTTTCTCTAAACTGCCAAGCAAAGAACTGCCAACTAGAGCTACCACCATCACGGTCAGGGCAGCCAAAATTAATCGTTTCGGTGTCACCAATTTCATTCGCTTTTCCGTTGCAACCACGTAAACGGCTTTCCTACACGTTGCTCTGGCGTAACCATGCTCTGGCATTATCGCACTCGAATCCAGGATGAGGCAGCGATCGCCCGGATGATAAAAGCAGCATAATTTGCTGGAAACCTACGCTGTGCGAAAGCTCTTGAGCAGCCCATCCTATTGGCATAGAGGGACTGTGTGGCCACTCGGCCAAATCAATGATCCCAGACCATAATGGTAGAGATTCAATGCCCGACAAGGGGGTTTCGCCGATCCCATTGTGTAAGTCCTGGGGGTAAAATGCTTCTGATATTGGCATGATTTTTTACCAACTCAGGAGGGTACGGCTCTGGCTA
Source organism: Leptolyngbya sp. FACHB-8 (assembly GCF_014695575.1). Classification (GTDB taxonomy): domain Bacteria; phylum Cyanobacteriota; class Cyanobacteriia; order Elainellales; family Elainellaceae; genus Vacuolonema. Next base: position 59,684 of record NZ_JACJOO010000056.1, read on the forward strand.
CTCGCGTCATTCTGGTACGGCACGGTGTGAGCTCCTACAACCTACAGCAACGGGTACAAGGGCACTGCGACGATTCCACCCTGTCGGAGGAGGGGCGCCAAGGAGCCCACCTGACGGGGCAGGCACTGCAAGGGTTAACCTTCAAAGCCGCTTATAGCAGTCCCCTGCGTCGGGCTAAGGAAACCGCCGAGCTGATTCTGGCTCAGCAGGATTCTGCTCCCGAACTGCACCTAACAGATCTACTCAAAGAAATTAATCTGGTCGAATGGGAAGGCATGACCTTCACCGAAGTGGAAGAAAAGTACCCTGATAGCGTCAAGGTATGGCGCGATCGCCCCCACGACCTGAAGATGACTCGCTCTACCCCCAACGGCCCTGAGGAATTTTACCCAGTGCTGGAACTGCGAGAGCAGGCCAAACAGTTCTGGAATGAGGTGCTATCCCGCCACCAAGGCGAAACCATTCTGGTCGTGGCTCACAGTGGCATTAATCGTTGCCTGCTGAGCGCTGCCGCCGGCCTCGCACCGGAGTACTACAACATCATTCATCAGAGTAATGCCGGGATCAGTGTCCTTAATTTCTCAGGTGAATTGGGCGACCAGGTGCAGTTTGAATCGGTCAACCTGACGGCTCACCTGGGAGATCCGCTACCCCCCATACGTAAGGGACACCGCGGCCCCCGCTTCTTGCTGGTGCGCCATGGCGAAACGGACTGGAACCGGGATAAGCGCTTCCAGGGACAAATTGATGTGCCTCTTAATGACCAGGGGCGCGTTCAGGCTGATAAAGCGGCCTTCTTCTTACAAGATGTGCCCATCGATCGGGCTGTTACCAGTCCTATGCTGCGCCCCAAGGAAACCGCTGAAATTATTCTCAAGCCGCATCCATCGGTAACGCTGGAGCTGGAACCCGAGCTTCAGGAAATCAGCCACGGCCTCTGGGAGGGCAAGCTGGAATCTGAGATTGCAGTGGATTACGCCTACGAACTGGATCAGTGGAAGGTCGCGCCCGAAACGGTACAGATGCCCGAAGGGGAGAACTTGCAACAGGTTTGGGATCGGGCGATCGCCGCCTGGGAAGTAATTGTGGCGTCTTGCCCAAGCGATCGTCCAACCACCACCCTGGTCGTAGCCCACGACGCGATCAATAAGGCCATCCTCTGCCACCTGGTCGGCCTTGGCCCTGAAGGTTTCTGGGTCTTCAAGCAAGGTAACGGTGCCGTGAGTGTCATCGACTATCCCAAGGGAGCCGGAACCCGCCCCCTCCTCCATGCGATGAATATCACTACCCACTTGGGTTCTGGAGTACTCGATCGCACCGCTGCTGGAGCGCTCTAGGCACCCTTTGAACTCGTAGTTTCTGTTAGGAAGAGGCTGAACATTTAAAGTTCAGCCTCTTTTTTATCAAAGAACTACAACCGTTTTATAACCTCAATTCGGGATAAGCCCAAGAGCTCATTTTGTCGTGCGCTATGCGCACGACAAAATGAGCTCTTTCGAGGGACGCGCCTTGCGCGCCCCTCGAAAGAGCCCTTAACCCAAACTGAGGTTTTTATACTCTCAGCTATTTTCGCTAAGAAGGAGTGAGGCAGCGCGTTGCACTGCCTCACTCCTTCTTAGCGAAAATAGCTATATCAATGACATCCCAAATCAAAACTGTTGAAGTCATCAAATAGGT
>NZ_JACJOO010000057.1 GCF_014695575.1 Leptolyngbya sp. FACHB-8
AACACCGTTTGAGTGGGGTGGCAAGCGAGCGGCACGACGACAACGAGCGCGATCTAAACGACCTAAGCATCGATTAGGAGGGTCTGGGGCTGTAACCCAGTCCTTGGTGGCCTGAAATGCTCCACCTGAAATGGCAATACTCACGCCAGATGACCCACTAGGAGTTACGTATGGCTACCTCGGGAGACCGTTGGGAGAAGAAAATCCGGAATGAGGATTTGAGAAATTTCATCGCATCCGAGCAGGCTGACCCGGTGTCCGTCCTCATTGAGGTCGAGGCACCGGACTCCGTTTTGGAACTGACCCATCCCCCCTCTGGGCGGGGGATGAATTTCCGAGTGCAATCGGTACAGCATATTGCTGAACCTCGGGATAATGGGCAGCGGGCGATCGAGCAGCTCCGTACGTTACTGGAGACGCTGCACCTTCCTTATCATTTTTTGCAGGGAGCGCGGGCCTTCGTTGCTAGCCCAACACCTCAACAACTGCGTTGTATTACGGCCTCACCGTTTGTGCGGTCCGTCATTCCCAATCATCGACAAAAACTTGGTATGCCTAGAAGTCATCAGACTTAAGGGGTGAAATTCGCAGGCTCTATGCGAAAAGTAAATGCTCCCTGATATTAGGATGCGTTTCTTCTTATCAGGACGCAGGGCATGAAGCTCGAGTTCCTGTTGGTTTTTATGCAAAAGGAGAGGCGCTGCATGGCACCGCCTCTCCTTTTATTTTCTATTCAAGTTGTTATGAAGTAACAGCAAGCTCCTCACTGGGTGAAATCGTTTCACGGTTTCACCCAGTGAAATAGCGTAACTGGGCTGTGCTTAGCCAAAATACCTGACAAAAGTTAGACCCTTTTACCCGCAATTTTGACAACACTGAAGAGGTAGTTTGTGGTGTTCTCAACCTGTGTTGAGTTGTGAATAGGGTGTGTGCAATCTATCCACAACTCAACATCGAAGGGAAACACGACGAGGTAGTTGTAGAGGCTAACGATGACAGAAACCGTCTTGATTACAGGGGCTTCTCAGGGGATTGGGCGGGCGATCGCTCACCGCTTTGCCAAGCATGGCTACAACTTAGTGCTGGCGGCGCGGAATGAGGAGCGGTTAACAGAAGCGGCAGAGGAATTACGATCGCGCTATTCCGTTGCGACTCTCCCTGTGCCCACGGATGTGCGGGACGCGGATCAAGTTGCGACTCTGGCTCAGGCTGCGGTTACCCGCTTTAATGCCGTTGATGTTCTCATCAATAATGCTGGCATTTATCTTTCTGGCCCTGTCGAAGCGTTTACCCTGGCTGACTGGCACCAGGCGATTGATACCAACCTGTGGGGCTACATCCATACCATTCATGCCCTGTTGCCTCATCTATTGGAAAGGGGTAAGGGTACCATTGTGAATCTTTGCTCTATTGGGGGTAGTGTTCCTGCGGCTTACCTGACGCCCTACACCACGACAAAATTTGCGGTCGATGGTCTGACCCAATCGCTGCATACAGAGCTTAGCCCCAAAGGTATTCATGTCTGTGGCATCTACCCCAACATCATCAGAAGCGACTTCCTGGAGCGAGCTATCTTTCGGGGAGTTGACGAAAACGACCAACAGGAGCGACGACGACAAGTTGAGAAATTGCTCGAAAATCCCCTGGTTGAAAAGCCCGAAGATGTAGCAGGCGCAGTATGGGATGCCGTGCAGTCTCGTAAAGAGAAAGTTTATGTTGGTTCCGCACAGGCCACTGCAGCGCTACATGCCGCCCTCCCTCAATTGACTCGCTGGATGACTCGCAAAGTCTTTCAGCATAAAGATAGCTGACGTTGGTTAACGATCCTCCCAAACCTTCACCACTGGGAAACCCTATGACTACCCAATCTGCCATTCCCAATACTCAGCAGTATCCAGCCGCTCCCTGGTCACTCCAGGGCCGAGCGCTGGTGAGTGTGCAAACGGTTGATGTCGCCGCAATGCGAGAATTTTTGCCCGCTGCCCTGGATGTGATTCAGATTTTTCCCGGTAAGACGTTGGGAGGGGTGTACCTGTCCTCCTATGAAGAGGGGTCAGTGTTGACCTACAACGAGTTGATTGTGTTTTGTGGGCTGACTCGGTATGGCGATCGCATTGGCCCCTGGGTAACTCACATTTATGTGGATAACCCGCGATCGGTTGCTGGGGGCCGAGAGATTTGGGGCTTGCCGAAGGAAATGGCCTCGTTCCGCTGGACGGCTGGAGAAAATCCTCAAGTGGCGGTTTACCAAGATGATCAGTTGCTTTGTCGGCTGAAATATCACAGCCAGTTTCCGGGTGTGCCGGTTTCTCTTCCCCCGTTTTTGGGAGCATTTAGCTTACTACACTCTAATTTCGTGTGGTTTAAAGCTCAGGGCCGTGCGAAAACTCATCTATTAATGGGAGCAGAAGTGGAAGTTCCCTCGGATAGCCCCTTTGCTCCTCTAAAGCTGAACCATCCCCTGATGGCGTTTAACCTGGAAGATTTTGCAATTTCAATTGATCAACCCAGGGTTCAACATTTGAGTTGAGTAGCTGTACGTAAACCCAGCTCGGAATAAGCTGAAGTGCCCATTTTGGCATGCGCTTCTTGCATACCAAAATGGGCGTTTTCGAGTGCCATGCATTGCGCGGTACTTGAAAACGTTCTTAACCCAAACTTATGTGAATTAGCTGAGCTGCCTAGAGCTAAATGTTTTTTGTGAGGTATGGGGAATGCAGTTCAAATTTTGTCCTGCAAAAACTACTTCAGAAATTATGAAATCTTGTAGCATCTAACAATTGAACCTGCGTTCTCCACTGCCTGTTACTCCTGTTTTAAGAATGTTTAAAGAGACGATTCTTTGGTCTGTCATTTGCACAGAGAACTGGCTTGTCAAACGTTCTCTTTAGATTCGTTCGGATGATAGATGAAAGAATATTCGGTAAAACGTTACGGTTCAGATAACCCAATTATTTGGGTTGTTTTGCCCCCTTATACATACCGTCTATTGCTATGTTTCTGAAAGACAAGCAAACTGGTCAATTGGTTGAAGTGGTTGAAATAACTGAGTTAATCAACCCTAGCAACAATCAAATTTCGGCCCAAATGCAAGCTGGTCAAAACGAGGAACCGCCAACTGCCTTTTCGAAAGACGGATTGGTTTTTCCCTCAGGAGAAGAACTGCCCCGCTGTTGGGTAGACGCTCATTATCGTGATCAGATGCCTGCGGAGTAGTTGTGTGTTCTTGATGGATTCTTTTGGGGACTTTGCTATGGCAAAACCTGTTTTATTCTCTCGATTTCGTCGTTTGTGGCAGGGTTTAGTTGTACTGGTGATGGCGCTCGCCCTCACCTTTCCTGTAGGCAGTGCCCAGGCTTTGAATGTACTCTCTCTTCCCGCTCAAAGTCCCCTCTATCTGCTCACTCAAGGTACGGCAGGCACGAACCAAAGTGGTGTGGATTTGGATGCAGGCATTGATGCTGCCCAGCAAGCACCCGATCAAATTTATGAAGGATTAGATAAAACCAAGAAGATCATTGGTAAAACCGAAAAGCGCAACGAAATTATTCAGGAGGGGCGCGATAAGGCCAGTGACAAGTGGCAATCTCTGGCTGATAAAGCCCGTGCGGCTCAAAACTCTGATGATGTAGAGTTATCGCCTGTTGAGGAGCACACGCTTAAGCACTTGACGAACTCAAAACGTTAACTGCTTTCCATCGTTTTTGTCCACAAAGATTGCATAAATACAGAGACTCTGCCGCTATCAATAGGGGTGGAGTTTCGGTTTTTAGTACTGTTTTAGAGCTGTTGATAAGATGCGGAGGAAAGGACACGCGGTCTGCTTTCTTCCACACTTCATCTATAGGTTTGAAACATGGCCGCCTTTTTGACCTACCTCAATGGCTATGAGGATGTCAATGCAGTATCTGAAGGTATTAATTATATTGGCTTGGTAGCGCTTGCTACAATTTGTCTATTGCCGAAATAATTTCTATGTCATTTCATATCATTAGTTAGCTGGAAGGATATCCTGAAAAGCTGAAGTTAATCTTCCTGAGTTAGGTAAAACAGGCTTCATGGCCAAGGATATTGCAGAGAAGGTTGCAGCCTTCATTGTGCGCTTAAGGGCAAATCAGTACGAATTGTTATTATTTCGGCATCTAGACAAAAAGGATGTTCCGGTTCAGGTGCCGGGAGGTGGTATCGAAAAGGGTGAAACGATTGAGGCGGCCCTCTATCGAGAAATTAATGAGGAAAGCGGTTTAACCGACTTGACCTTGATACGGAAGATTGGGATTTCAGAGCGTTGTCGCTTAAATAGTCGTGTAACCGTACGGCGGCACTTCTACTTGTTAGAAGCACCGAATGATATTGCCGATAGTTGGGTTCACACAGTTCATGGCACCGGCAATGATGCAGGATTGCGGTTTTCTTACTTTTGGGAGCGATCGCCCCTACAACAACCTCTCCCCGACAACTACAGCCTGTTTCTCAACGAAATTTATTTGCCAGAACTGTTCAAAGCATCTTAAGTAACCTCAGGTCGTGTCTTTTTAGCACTCTTAAATCCCAAACAATCGCAACATAATTCCCAGCGGTACGGCTACGTTGCTGAGAGCATCTGAAAGCGCTGCAATGCCCGATCGCCCAACGACCACGGTATCCCCTGGGCGTAGAGGCGGATTGCTTTCCAGGTTGGCATTGTTGGAGAAATCCACATCAATGTCGCGGCGGCTGACGGTGCCATCTGGGTTAAGGCGAATGAGTTGCACTTTCCCACGTCGGGCCCGGTTGTTAAAACCACCCGCTGTGAGAATCGCCTGGTTCAGTGGCGTGTTGGGTGGAATTGAAACCGTCCCCGGTTGCCGCACTTCCCCGACCACATTAACCGCCATAGAATCAGCCGAGAAACTGGCTGAAGCCTGCTCGGTCAATTCTTCGGGGGTAAGGGCAGTGGCAGTGGGTACCACTACGGTATCTCCCGCTTGCAGGGGCAAGTCCTGTTGTAAATCGCCATTCCGAAGTAAGGCCCAGAAATCAACGTCGATGACGCGTTCCTGCCCATTCGCGAGGGCGCGTCGTATCTGAATGTTGCGAATATCGGCTGTTTGCGTAATGCCCCCTGCCGTCTGAATGGCCTTGGTCACAGTGGGCGGGGTATTTTCGCCGCTGGTTGCGGCCAAAATGTGAGGGCCGGGGCGGTTCACCTCACCCACGATCGCCACCTGAATCGGTTCCGTTTCGCGGCTGGCAAAGGTCGTACTGGCCAAGAATCGAGCATCTTCCAGGCTCATATTCATAGCCGTTGGAATCATAATCTGATCTCCGGCTCGCAGCAAAATATCCTGGCTCAAGTCGGCTGACTGCGCCAGTTGCCGCAAATCTACCGTCAGCATCTCGGCTTGCTGAAAAGGACGTCGCCGTCGGATCTGCACCTGACGAATATTAGCTGACTGTCGCACTCCCCCGGCCTGCCGTAGCGCATTCGTCAGGCTAGGCGGATTCTGCGGGTCCAACGTGTAGGAGCCGGGACGGCTGATTTCTCCGGCGATCGCTACGGTTACAGGCCGCATTTCTAACAACGACAGCGTCACATAGGGCCGTCGAATCACCTGCAGATACCGCTGAGCTACCACTTGAGACGCCTGAGCCAGCGTTAACCCCTCCACCGCCACTCCGCCCACGACGGGTAGGTTCACAGTGCCATTCGCCAGTACCGTAAACTCGCCGCTATACTCGGGCACGTTGAAAACATCGACTCGGACGCGATCGCCCGCTCCCACCAGGTAGCCGTCATCTACCCCTGATGCTTGAGCTACCGTGGTTTGGGCCTCCACCGGAAGGATGGCTACCGGGAATCCCACCAATCCCCCCATGAGCACACCGCTCAGCACGCCAAAGGACTTCCAGTTCTGCTGCATAGCGCTTTGTCTCACTTCGCAAACGTCAGCGATACCCTTATCTCAAAGGATTCGCTACTCTTTGCAACCTCAAAGCCCCATCATCAGGAAAAATTGAGGCATCTTATTCATCCCGCTAACCTGAATTAACCTGAGTTCGGGTTAAGGGCGTTTTCGAGTGCCGCGCAACGCGCGGCACTCGAAAACGCTCATTTTGGCGTGCGCTTTGCGCACGCCAAAATGAGCACTTCAGCTTATCCCGAACTGAGGTTGGATTAGACAGATGGAGTGGTGAAAGGGGCTGCAAAGTGCCACTTTGACCGCACCATCCATCTCTTTGGAGTATGACCTCGCTCTGAAGGAGTGACGTTGCATACAACCTCACTTTTTCAGAGACTTCAGCCGTTTAGAGAATTCCTGTCGCGTTCTCTGACCCTCGCGTTACTCTGAGAAAGAATGCATCTCCAGATTACCCTTCGTCGCGTGGGGGTCTGGTTGAGCTTTGCTGACTCTATGACTATTAAAGGCCAGTCCACCAATGTCGCAGTCCCACTTCTTTGCCCGCTTGTTGAATGGTGAGAGCGATCGCAAGTTTGAGTTACCCGGTGCGAAACCCCATTACACCCCCGATCGCCCTGGCCAGGTAGAGCACATTGCTCTGGATCTGCGGCTGGACATTCCGAGTCAGCGCTATAGCGGCACCTGTACCATTCGCCTGAATCCTGTTCGGGACGGCATCGAAACGCTGACCCTGGATGCGGTGAACCTGGACATTGATACAGTGACCGTGGGTAAGACCAAACTGGAGTTTGACTACGATGGCGAGGTGTTGCACATTCACCTGAAGCAGCCGACGGTGGCTAGGAAGCGGGTGGAAGTGGCGATCGCCTACCACAACGACCATCCCCAACGGGGTCTCTATTTTGTTGGTCCTGAGCCTCACTATCCCAACAAGCCCGTTCAGGTGTGGACTCAGGGGGAGGACGAGGACTCACGCTACTGGTTCCCCTGCTTCGACTATCCAGGGCAACTGGCGACGTCTGAGATTCGTGTGCGCGTGCCGCAAAACCTGCTGGCGATTTCCAATGGGGAACTTGTCGAGACCCTGGAGGATGGCGACGAGAAAATTTACCACTGGATGCAAAAGCAGGTCCATCCCACCTATTTGATGACGTTGGCGGTGGGTGACTTTGCCGAGTTTCAAGACACCTGGCAAGACAGACCTGTGACTTACTATGTAGAAAAACGCCGGGCTGATGATGCGCTTCGTAGTATGGGCAAAACCCCGTCTATGATTGAGTTCTTCAGCCAGACCTTTGGCTATCCCTACCCCTTTCCTAAGTACGCCCAGGTCTGCGTTGATGACTTCATCTTTGGTGGCATGGAGAACACCTCCACAACCCTCCTGACAGACCGCTGCCTGTTGGATGAACGAGCGGCGCTGGATAACCGTACCTGTGAAAGTTTGGTGGCTCACGAGTTGGCCCACCAGTGGTTTGGTGATCTGGTGGTTGTAAAACATTGGTCGCACGCCTGGATTAAGGAAGGCATGGCGACTTACTCCGAGGTGCTGTGGACAAACCACGAGTATGGAGCCGAGGAAGCGGCCTACTATCGCCTCAATGAAGCCCGTAGCTACATTGACGAAGACAGTTCCCGCTACCGTCGTCCCATCGTCACGCATGTATATCGGGAGGCGATCGAACTTTACGATGGTCACCTGTACGAAAAGGGAGCCTGCGTCTATCACATGATTCGGGCAGAGTTGGGGGATGAGTTGTTCTTCAAGGCCATCCACACCTTTGTCAATGACAACGCCCACCAGACCGTTGAAACAGTAGATCTGTTGCGGGCGATCGAGAAAGCAACAGGACGCAATTTGCAATTCCTGTTTGATCAATACGTATTCCGGGGCGGTCACCCTGACTACAAGGTGAGCTATTCCTGGGATAACGACAGCAAGCTGGCGAAGGTCACGATTGTTCAGACTCAGGCGAAGGATGGAGAAACGCCCCTTGCCAGCGATTTGTTTGACCTGAAAATTCCCATTGGCTTTGGCTATGTGGATGATGCCAAAAAGGGCAAGAAAGGTGCCACTTCAACCCTCCAAACTTTTACGGTACGGGTCTTCGAGAAGGAACAAACTTTCTACTTCCCCCTGGAAAAGAAACCCCAATTTGTCAGCTTTGATGCAGGCAACGCCATTCTCAAAACGGTCAAGTTGGAATATCCGATGGCTGAGCTGAAGGCCCAGCTACAGCACGACCCCGACCCCATTTCTCGAACGATGGCAGCGATCGCCCTCGCCAAAAAAGGTAATCTAGAAGCTGTCAAAATCCTCGCCAAAGCCCTCCATGACGAGCCCTTTTGGGCCGTTCGGGCCGAGGTGGCGGAACAACTGGGCACCATCAAGCTCGATCAGGTGGTGGAAGTTCTTCTGAAGGGATTGAAAGACCCCGAAGCCCGCGTTCGTCGTGCCGTGGTCGAAGCGCTGGGCAAACAAAAGACTCCCGCCAGCTTTAACGCCCTCAAAACGGTTGTGGAAAAAGGTGACCCCAGCTACTACACCGAGGCTGCTGCCATTCGCTCTCTCGCCAGCGCTGCCACCGTATCCATCGATGGCAAAACTCAGGAGGACACAGTGCTGGCCGTACTGAAGTCGGTGCTAGAGCAGCGGGCCGGATGGAATGAGGTGGTGCGGAGTGGGGCGATCACTGGCTTGGCCCGTCTCAAAACCTCGGAAGCTGCCCTCGATCTGATTCTGGCCTACACGGCTCCCGGTACACCACAAGCTCTGCGCTTGAATGCGATTCGTTCTCTGGGGGCTATCTCCAGTGGTCAAGCTCCCAGCCAACTCGATCGCATTCTAGAGCGACTGAGTGAGCTGGCCGACGAAGCCTTCTTCCTGACGCAAGTTGCCGTGGTTAACGCTCTAGGGCAGATGGAAACGACCCGTGCCATCGGAATTTTGCAGAGCTTGAGCGATCGCACCCCCGATGGTCGTGTTCGCCGCATTGCCGAGGAAGCCGTCAAGCGCGTCTATCGCAAAGTCGGAGAAAACCAGGCCGTGAAGAAACTTCAGGAAGATCTAGAACAGGTCAAGAAGGATAACCAGGAGCTGCGCAGTCGCCTGGAGAGTTTAGAGGCCAAGTCCAAGGCGTAACACCAACCGTAAAACGTCATGGGTGCATCCCACTGTTGTCAGTGAAGCGGGCTTCGCCCGCTTCACTGACAACAGTGGGATGCACCAACGTTATGGTCAAGAAGGGGGTGCGTGGCATTCACCTTCTTTGCAATGCACATTACCCGTTGCCGAACGCCAGGATCGAGCCCACCGCAAGGGTAATCAGAATGGCGTTGTAAATCGCGTGATCGGCTGTGCTGGCTGCGACTCCGGCTTCTTGAGCCTGGAGGGTATCGCCAGTTTTGCGGAAGTGGCGATCGCGCACAAACTTATAGCGCCACGCAAACAAAAATCCTGGCAAAATCAACACAAATCCGCCCAGAATGGGAATTCCCGCCAGCAAGTGAATGAGCCCGAACTGGGTCGATCGCACCCCAATTTGTCTCCAGCTATCGGCTCCCCGACGAAAAATGCGTTCCTCCAGGCTGGACCAAAAGGGAATTCCCAGAATCAGAACCAGCCAGAAGCCGAGAATGAGTAACACTTTGCCGTCAAACGGCAGTAAGCCAGCGGTGCTGAGGAGAGGCGCAGAGGGGCTGTAGGAGACGGCGATCGCCTCACCTGTCTGCTCAGAAAACAGATTGAAGGGTTGAAAGATAATGTTTCCTGGCTGACCAAAGACCCAGTTGGCCCAACCCCAACGCATCCAGGCTGGAGCGATCGCATCTGTCACGGTGTAAGTAAAGAGGGTCAGCACCACCGTACAAAAGGCTCGCAAGTAAATCAGCGGATTTTTGTGGAAATAGGTCTGCCGCACAAAACCCAGACGCAGCCGATAGCGCCATAGGTCTGCTACCACTACTGCCACCACCCCCAGAGACAGCAGCGCAGGCAGAACTTGCCGCAGAGCCATAACCCATGCTCCTTGACCAAACCCCAGGAGCAATATCAGCCCGACCAAAATTCCCAGCCGGTACTTCAACGTGTTGAAAATAATGCCCAGGTTACGGAGTAGTGGGGGACGCAGCTGCCGATGGGAAAGATGGCGAAAAAATTCTCCAGCCTGGACTAAAGTGACAAATCGGTAAAGCGCCGCGAGAGGATAACCCGGTTTAATCTCAAGAGCCTGGTCAAAATCGACGATCGCTTCCTCATACAGCCCCAATTTCATCTGGCCATAACCCCGGTACGTCAAACCGTTGGCTTTCCAGTACTCCCGTGACTCCGGTTGAATCGATAGGGCAGTATCCAGGCTGTTGATTCCTTCCTGGGTATGCCCCAGCCGCATCAGTGTGCTGCCCCGATTGCACCAGGCGCGATCGAAGTTACCATTCAGGGCGATCGCCTGGTCAAAGCACCCCAGCGCTGGCTGGAGTCTGCCCCCTGTGATCAGCACGACTCCTTTGCTGTTCCAGGCCTGGGCTGAACTGGGATAGTGCTCCAGCACGCGATCGCACATCTGAAGTGCTTCCCGCCGCCGTCCCAGGAGTGCCAGGATGGAACCCTTTGCCCCCATGGCTTCCTCATGGGCTGGGGCAATTTCTAATGCCTGGTCATAACTATGTAGGGATTCTTTGTAACGGCCCAGACCCCGTAAGGCATTGCCGCGATCGCACCACCATTGCGCAGAGGGTTGGGGGGTGAGGGCGATCGCCCGGTCGTAGGCGGCCAGGGCTGCTTGCAGTTGCCCGAGGTGTTCTAGCGCAAGGCCACGGTAGTAGTAGGCCAGGGCAGAATCGGGCTGGAGCTGAAGGGCTTGCTCGGTGGTAGTAATGGCTGCTGTAGGGTTGCCGCGTTGCAGATGTAGCGTTGCAAGGCGACACAGGAGGTGGGTACGCTCGCTGGTGGATAGATGAGGGTTTTGCAACCGCTGCTGGCATTCCTCTAGAGACAACGAAAAAGAGGGAGGATAAGGCTGCTCAACCATGGTGTTCCGCAAGACTACCTTTGTTATCTTGCCGCATTTATAACCCTTTCCGCCCGGCGCGGTGCGAGAGTATTTAGATCTTGTACCTTTCCTGCACCAGAGCTCAGAACCCTTATTTTCCCCACGAAGCGACAAAAGATAAGGGCTCTGAGGTCCGGTGCAAGATCTGAGCCTATTTTTTGCGGGGCTTAGAAATGATAGCCTTTAGTGTTGGTAAGCATTTAAACGCAGGACAGGCTCCCATGAGTACAGGAACAGATCCCGTCAAGGTCATGAAACAGCAGGTCGGTAAAGCCGCCGCCGATCTGGTGCAATCCGGCAATATTGTTGGGTTAGGCACAGGCTCTACGGCCGCTTTCATGATCCAATACCTGGGAGAACGGCTGCAGGCAGGTACTCTTACAGATATCAAGGGGATTCCCACATCGTTCCAGGCTTCCGTTCTGGCCCGTAAGTATGGCATTCCGCTGACGACGCTGGACGAAGTCGATCGCATTGACATCGCCATTGACGGTGCGGATGAAGTTGATCCACAGAAGAACTTGATCAAGGGCGGCGGGGCTGCTCACACCCGGGAAAAAATTGTAGATGGTCTGGCATCACGATTTGTGGTGGTGGTAGATAGCTCCAAGCTGGTTGATCACTTGGGGGCGTTTCCGCTGCCCGTAGAGGTCATGCCGATGGCCGTGACACCGGTGATGCAGGCGATGGAAAAGCTGGGTGGGGTGCCTGAAATCCGCATGGGAGTTAAGAAGGATGGCCCAGTGATCACAGACCAGGGCAACATGATTCTGGATGTGAAATTCGATAGCCTGGATAACCCGGCAGAACTAGAGAAAACTATTAACAACATCCCTGGAGTGCTGGATAACGGTTTGTTTGTCGGCCTGACCGATCTGGTACTGATTGGAGAAATTATTGACGGTGTTCCAACCGTGCGGGAAATGTAAAATCCTTTGAGTACTTGGCAAGAATGGCGTGGCACATTGTGCCACGCCATTCTTTATGTTCAACCTCAAGTCGGGATAAGCTGAAGTGCCCTTAACCGTAACTCAGGTTATTTACACCCAATTTGGCTGAAGAATTTTAATCAGAGATGCCACGTTGCGTCGCACCATTTCTGATTACGGTTCTTCAACCGGATGTCATATCACCAAATCATCTTGCAGGGAAATGTGTGCTAAGGCGTTCAATAAATGATTCGGCAAGACTTGGGAGAGTTGGCGCAACATATATGAAGCCCTGAGCGCTAATTGTTCAATAGATGGCACGTCAAGTCTTTTGGGAGTTGGCGAAGCATCTATCCAATAAATTCTGAATAATACTCTGGGTTGTGAATTCGATTGAGGCGGTTACAAATACCAATGGATTAACGTGACTAGAGCGTTTCTAGGGATTGTCGTAGCTGCATCAGGTGACGTAAATAACCAATCACCTTAGAACCGAAGCTATGTTTCCGTTTGTCTGGCCGGCCATGAAACACATACCCAACCTCGGCAATGTTTTGAATATCGCCTCGGCTCAAGACTTCCAGCAAAATCTTATAGCCTGAGGGAAAGAGAACGCGACCAGCGATCGCTTCCCGACGCACCAGAAAATAGCCACTCATCGGATCGGACACGCGCCCTACCACATTCGGTAGGATGAGCCTTCCTAACAAACGCGCCCCAAACCGCAGAAGACGGCGAGCGGGGCTCAGGTTCCGGCTACCCCCACCCTGAGCATTGCGACTGGCGATCGCCAGATCGGCTCCCTGTTGCATCCGTTTGACCAATTCTAGAAGTACTTCCGGAGGTTGTTGGAGGTCTGTATCAATGACTCCCAGAATTTCCCCCTGCGCTGCTTCCCAACCCCTGACCACAGCAGTCGCCAGACCTCGTTCTTCCATGCGTCGAATGACTCGTAACGCTGGGTAGTGATGGATCAGTTGTAGAGCAACGTTCCAGGTTTGATCGGGGCTATTATCATCTACCACAATGAGCTCGTAAGCGTTGGGTAGCACTTCATCTAACAGGTAGGAAAGGGCGGTAACCATTCCCAGTAGGTTTGTACGTTCTTTGTAAGTTGGGAGAATAACAGACAGGTAAATGGATTGTGTGGGAACCGTAGGTGGACTAAGCGCATCTGATTCAGGCGCGGAGGGGATTCGATAGCTTCTCTGGACAGGTGGTAGAGGCTCTGATGAATCTCTCCTGCGCGTGTTGGGTTTTAACAACTGTTGTGTCATAAGAGACCAGGCGACAGGGGCACTATTAAAGTATTCGTGTAATTTAATATCTGTTCCCGATACTCAGGGTAAATACGGAGGTTTCAACACGAAAAACTCACACTGTATTTTTCCGTGTAAAGGTAGTATGAACTTAATTTTTGCCGTATCTAATAACTCGATAGACGAAGGTTTGGAATGTTAGTTTCTGCAAAAGCTTAAATCAGTAGGGAAATCAGCCTTAAGTTAGGTATTGGCAATTTATTTAGATGATTTTAAGTCGCTCAACTCAGTGAAACATAAGGTCTAGAAGACTGTGCCACCTACTTTGTGGGTGGCACAGTCTTCTAGACCTTATATTTAGGAGATTTCCAGTAATGAAATTACCCCCAGAATGTTGGTGCTTTGCCCGCTTCGCGGGCAAAGCACCAACATTCTGGGTAAATTCTTATGCAGAAACCTCCTTAGTAATAACTACCTACTCAATCTCAATTCGGATAAACCCAATTGTCTGGTTTGGTGTGCGCTTTGCCCGCCCCTCGAAGGAGCTTCTAAGCCGCGCTCAGGTCATTGAGTTACTGATTGAATTAGGGATAAAGCACTTAGTAGTGTTTTAGACAGGCAGATGGGGTTGTGGTGAAAGGATTCCTTCGTGCCCCTTTCACCACAACCTCATCCTCAGGCTTGAGATATGACCGAGCACGTTTAGAACTTGATTAAGGAGTTTATTTGCATTGCCTCTCAGGTAGACAGACTGAGCCAAACAACTTCTTCAGGAGGGTCGCTGCACTTCGTACATAAACAAGGTGGCATGGATCACCACGCTATATCGCTCGACTTGATACAGTGCACAAAGCACTATTGCAACCCGTTGATGTTATGGACTATCGCCGATTTGGACGAACAGAACTGGCCATGCCGGTCTTTTCCTGTGGAGGAATGCGTTACCAGTACAAATGGAAAGATGTACCCCAGGCCGAAGTCTCTGAGGACAGCCAGCAAAATCTGGAGGCGACCATTCGTCGGGCGGTAGACCTGGGAATTAACCATATCGAGACGGCTCGGGGGTATGGAACCTCTGAAATGCAGCTAGGGCGCATTCTGCCCCGCATTCCCCGCGAGAAGCTGATTGTGCAAACCAAGGTCAGTCCTACGGAGAATGCAGAGGAGTTTCGAGCAGATTTAGAGCGATCGCTCGCCTACCTGCAACTGGAGCAGGTGGATTTATTGGGAATGCACGGCATCAACACGCCGGAAATCCTGGAATGGACGCTACGGCCTGGCGGTTGTCTGGATGTGGCGCGAGAATTTCAGCGCCAGGGACGGGTTCGATTTATTGGTTTTTCGACCCATGCTCCGACGGAAGTGATTGTGCAGGCGATCGCCTCCGATCAATTCGACTACGTCAACCTGCACTGGTACTACATCAACCAGATCAACTGGGCGGCGATCGAAGCAGCAACCCAGCATGACATGGGGGTTTTCATCATCAGCCCCACCGATAAGGGGGGGCATCTGTACAGCCCACCTCAGAAGTTGGTGGATCTTTGTGCGCCTCTCAGTCCTATTGTGTTTAACAACCTATTCTGCCTGAGCCATCCTCAGGTTCATACCTTAAGCATCGGGGCTGCCCACCCTGGCGATTTTGATGAACATATTAAAACCCTGGCCTTTCTGGATCGAGTCAAAGACGTATTGCCCCCTATTCTGGATCGGCTGGAACAGGAGGCAATTCGGACGCTGGGGGAGGACTGGTATCGCACCTGGGAAGTGGGCTTACCCCGGTTGGAGGAGGTGCCGGGTCAGGTGAGTGTACGCAGCATTTTGTGGTTGCGAAATTTGGCGATCGCCTTTGGCATGGTGGACTATGCCAGAGCCCGTTACAACATGCTGGGGAATGCAGGACACTGGTTCCCTGGTAACAAGCTGACCCATGCAACGATGCCGGAGCTACAGGCATGCTTGAGCCGTAGCCCCCACGCAGAGAAGCTCCCAGCATTTTTGCAGGAAGCCCATGAGCTGTTGGGCGGTGCTGAAGGGCGACGCCTGATGCAGTCGTAAGAAAGGCAAGTGGACTTTTTTGTGGGGAGTGCGGCTAAGTCGTACTCCCCACAAAATCGGGTTTGATGCTGTACGAAATCCTCAAAGCGGACGTTGGCGCGGAATGCCAACCCCTCTGGGGAAGCGTTCCGGTGTAGGGGCGACTTTGTCGAGATGAATGCAGTGGCGCAGACTTTGGCTCAGTGGCGTCGTCAGGGCATCAACTCGGAAAAGTTGACCTCCCAATTGGGCGATCGCGCCCTCCAGCTCCTGTTCCTCCTCTGGCGTCCATTGGCCCCGATACAGGATGGCTCGTCCGCCTTGTTTTAGCAGGGGGAGTGCATACTCTGCACAGACGTTCGCAGGGGCGACTGCCCGAAGTAGAGCCAGATCGTACTGCTCACGGTGTGTGGGGTGCTGACCCAACGCTTCAGCCCGCTCGGTGATTGGAATAACATTGGTGAGCCCCAGGGAGTGGGCCAGGGTTTCGAGAAAGGCGATCTTTTTGCGGGTGGCGTCGAGGAGAGTAATCGTACTTTCAGGGAAGGCGATCGCGGCAGGGAGGCCCGGAAAGCCGCCCCCGGTGCCGATGTCAATAATGCGGGTGGGAGGCGGTGTCGTTTGAGTGAGATAGCCCTGTAGCCCACTGAACGAATCCCAAACATGCTTCTCCCAGAATTCTTCGGGGGCCGTGATACGGGTCAGGTTCAAGACCTGATTTCCCTCCAAAACGCCCTGATAGAGCTGTTGTAGTAACTCCTGCTGGATGGGTGTAGGGACCCACTGAAGGGTCGATTGCCACAGGTCGGTTTGGGAGGGGAGGGAGGGGGGGGATTCGATCATTAATGGGATGAGAGATGGGTGGATGGAGCAGGGGAGTGGACGGGAGAAGTCGTGGAGTGAGATGGGTTAGCTGGCCTGGGGGACGGGATTGGTGATGAGGCGCCCATGATCGATGATCCAGCAATGGTCAGCGATCGCCGCCATATCTCCCGCATCGTGGGAGACGACAAGTAGGCTCCACTCCGTTTTGAGTTTGCGGAGGACGCTCACGAGTTGTTGGCGCATTGACCAGTCTAGACCCGCCGTAGGTTCGTCGAGCATGAGCAGGAAGGGTTGTCGGATCAGTTGTACGGCCAGGGCCAGCCGCCGTTGTTGGCCGCCGCTGAGGGCTTGGGGGGAGGTATTGCGGGGCAAGTGATTGAGCCCGACTTCCTGAAGGGTTTGTTCGATGCGATCGCTCTTCACATCAGGATGGCCCAACCGCAACTCTTCCAGCAGGGTGCCCCCACAAAAATGCCGTTCAGGAAACTGGAAGACGAGCCCCCCCAACTGCCGTAGATCGTCAGGGTTCAGTTCCTGATCGCGCCACAATACCTGGCCAGAGGTTTGCTTTGCTAAACCTGACAAGATTTCTAGTAAGGTGCTCTTTCCGGAGCCACTAGGGCCGATAATCAGGCCCATTTGCTGAGGGCCTAGCTCCAGGTTGATGTCTTGTAGGATGGGGTTTGGGGTAGCGGCTGGGTGATAGGCCAGGTCTTTGACGCGAAGCATTCGGTGTCAGTCTAAAAGGCTTTATCCATTGTGGCAAACTCTGAGATACCCGCAAACAATCAGGGGTTCGTGGTATTTGTCTGGGGAGGGCTAAAATTCCAGGGTTTGCGATCGCCACACGACAGTAAAACATGAACTTTAGCCCTAGTCCTCTGTCAAGAAGTTTTTGAGGGGTCGTAGACCCCTCAAAAACTTCTCAGATTTAATGTTCAAGTGTGGGGGTACCCCACACTTGAACATTGACAGACCACGAGTTGGTTGGGTCAGAGAGACTATAGCCCTATAAAAAACGCCTAGGTCTGAGTGCGTAGCGCTATAAGCTGGCCTGACTAGATAACTGATGAACTAAGTTTGGGATAGGCGAAGTACCTGTTTTTGGGTGTGCTTCCCAGGCGAAATTCATGTTTTTGAGTGCTACGCAATATGCAGCACTCGATGGCGCATCCCACTTTTGCAATCTGGAAACCCATTTTTGTAAGTGAAGCGGGCTTCGCCCGCTTCACTTACAAAAATGGGATGCGCCCGCACTCGAAAATATCCTGAATCCAAACTCCGGTTATGAACGGTAAAACAGGTCGCAAGATTTTGCTGAAAAGGCTTCGGATTGTGTCTTTCCAAAATGTTATGACAGATGTAATTTGTACCTCTCGGCGAGTTTGAATCCTACCTTTTAGAATGGCGTGGGAACCCTTGATAGGCCCCTTTTCGTCAATGGCACCAGCTGAGCCCCGACGGGTGACGCTGCCCTCATCCTCCTCTTATGCAACGTCGCACACGGTCTGAAACTATGGTTGACTCTCAGGTTTTTCGGGGAGATCGCTCCCCTAAGAGCAAGTTTTTGGAGCAGGGGCGCTGGAAGCCTCTGAAGCGATGGGCTGCTACCTTTGTGGGCGGCTGTGCGATCGCCCTCAGTCTGTTGGGTGAAGCGGCTCTGGCCGATCCCTTCCGTGCGGCTCAACCCCACGCTGTGGGTGAGCAGGCCGAAGCCGCCTTCAATGCCATGTTTAAGGAGGGTGACTATAAACAGGCTCGGGAACTGCTTCGCACGGCCGAGGATGATGAGCCCCTGACCCATGCCCTGCGGGCAGCGATCGCTTACCTGGGCGAAGATTGGGACATTTTAGAGCGCAGCAGCGTGCGCACCCGCGAAAGCGCTGAGGCATTGGTTGATGCCGATCCGCTGCGAGGTCATCTTTATATTGCGGTAGGCCACTTCCTGGAAGGGGCGTATATTGCCCACGATCAGGGCTTGCTGGAGGCAACACCTACCCTGCTGCGGAAACTTCAGCAGGTGTTTAGCAACCTCAACGATGCTGAAAAGATTAACCCCGATGACCCAGAACTGAATCTGGTGCGTGGCTTTATGGATCTGATGCTGGCGGTAAACCTGCCCTTTTCAGACCCAGCTCAGGCGATCGCCCGTCTCCAGGAAAAAGCTGGCCCAGACTATATGGCAAACCGGGGAATTGCAATTGGATACCGCGACTTGAATCAATTTGACGATGCGATTCGGGCTGTTGATTCTGCCCTCGCAGACACTCCAGATAACCCTGATTTGCTTTACCTCAAAGCCCAAATCCTGGTACGCCAGGGGCAAGATCAGGCCAGCCTGGATTATTTTCAGCAAGCTCTGCAATATCGCGATCGATTGGTAAAACAGGTCGGCAACCGCCTGGCCTGGGAAGAGTGCCGCACACGCAACCGAATTGGCGGAGTGCCCGATGCGGAAAGTCGGACTCAATGCAGTGCTCTCATTAATTAACCTCAATTTGGGATCAGCCCAAACCTCATTTTGGTGTGCGCCAAAATGAGGTATCTCGAAGGGTACGCCCCTCGGAAAAATCCCTTAATTCAAGCTCAGGTTCATTTAAAAGGAGAGGCGAACGAAGTTCGCCTCTCCTTCTACGAAGGGAACGAAGCCCTATGCCTATGCCTGTACCGTGAACCCGTTCCGGGATAGGTCGGGGCTGCCCGTCAGAACTGCAAACTGGCCGCCTGAGCCAAAACCACTTTGGCTACCGTTTTCGTTGTAAAACAGACGGCCATTGCTGGTGTTGTAGACAATTAGCGCTCCACTACGGGTTACTGCAGCATCCTCGCTGACTCTGGCAAATTCGCTTGAGCGAAGCCCCTCGCCCACCCCACTCTGAAGTTTACGGAATACCGTTTTATCTAGAACGATGCGATCGCCCTCATCCCCGGTAAAATCGGCGATCGTGTCCACCCCAAGCCGGGCCTGGCTGAAGGATTGATTCGCTGTAAAACGGAATGCATCGGCTCCATCGTTGCCCACTAAGCGGTCATTTTCCCGGCCTCCGACCAGGGCATCGTTCCCCTTACCACCACGCAGGGTATCCTTCCCGCTGCGGCCATCAATCCAATCTGCACCATCCTGGCCATTGATGGCATCATCGGAATTGTTAAACCCGCGTACCCAGTTGGCACGATCGTTTAAAAACGTGGTCGTGTCTCGCCGCCAGAGGGTTTGCCGAGACGAGTTGGCATCAAATACGTCAAAGCTGTCGCGTACTTGCCTCTGCCCATTGAAGATGATGTTCCCCAGCCCTGAAGGGAAGTTCTCCAGGTTTTCCAGGGCAAAATCCTGCAATACGATGCGGGTGTTCGCAACTCCCTCAAAGGCCAGCACCAGATCCGCACCTTGTTGTTGCAGCAACATACGACGGGGATCTAACCCAGAGCCAATAAGCCTCAGGGTATCCAATTCAGCTTTTTCGGTTGTGCTGAGGGAACCTGTACCATAGCCACCGAAATTCGCAATTTCTACCGTTCCATCTCCGGTACGTACGGTAAAGCTGCGTCGTCCCCCTGCCCCAGATAGCGTTGGCGTTTCGCTGCTGGGGTCAATTGCCCAGACGCCATTTCCCGCGATAAACATGAGCTGCCCATTGACTACAGCGAGCCCACGGGGGTAAGAACCTGCGCTACCTGGATTCAGGTCTGCAACGAGAGAAGTGCCGGCTGCTGTGCCATCAGTAACCCAGAGTTCAAACCCATGGGATAGGTCATAGCCTTGGAAGTATGTTTTTCCAGCCAGCGAGGTAAAACCAGACGGGACGGTTTCGTAATAGGCGTTGCCACCTTCGTTCGCCTCGAAGAAGTCATCGTCACTGACCCCTGCCATTAAACGACGGGTACCCGCTGCTGTTCCATCCGTTACCCATAACTCGTTGTAATTGGCGTTGAAAAGAACTCGGCCATTGGCCATATAGAAGTCAAAAGGGCGAGAGCTGCCACTGGCATTCAGATCTTTCAATAACTGGGTGCCTGCTGCAGTGCCATCGCTGATCCAAAGCTCCGAACCACCAGCAGCGTTTGTGCTGGAGCGGAATATGGCCTTACCATCCAGGATCGCCGGGACAACAGTGTTGTAATTAGGTGGCCGATCTACCAGTTCAAAATCGATATCAGCTAGACGTCGAGTGCCGGCTACCGTGCCATCTGTAACTCCCAGGAAGCTGGTCCCTGCAAAGAAAACTTTGTCACCAGCCGCGATCGCCCCCACCCCTACTTCATAAAAATCGGTGTCATACAGCTTTTGGGTACCCGCAGTCGTACCGTTGGTAATCCACAGATCCATATTGCCGTCCTGGTCACCGGCAAAAAACACCATGCTGCCGTCCGCCGTGTAAGTTCCTCGGTATATCTCGCTTACGGACTCTGGACCACTTCTAATGTCTTTGAGCAGGTGAGTGCCTGCTGCTGTTCCATCCGTGACCCAAAGCTCTCTTCCTACGGTTTCGTCGTAGGCTTTGAATATCAGACGATTGCCAACCTGCCCTAGAAGGGATGGGTATGACGAAACATCCCCCTCTGCAATATCCATTAAGAGTTGCGTACCTTCGGGGGTGCCATCGCTGATCCAAAATTCCCGCCCGGTGGCATCGGTGTAGGCCGAGAATAGGAGGCGACCGCCCAAGACAACGAAGTTATTAGAGTCGGAGCCTTTCTCAGGTGATGTATTGGGTTGCAAATCGTCTAAGACCCGGGTGCCGGTTTGAGTGCCATCACTAATCCAGGGCTCAAAGGCTCCATCGGTCCCAAAGGAGAAGACCAGTTTCCCGTCGAACACTGTGGGCCGTTGGGTTTCCAGGCTGAATTCGAGCTCCTGATAGGTACCAGGATTTGGCCCCGAGAGCCGTCGGGTACCCGCATCAGTGCCATCGGTAACCCATAGGTACGCGCCCCCCGGAGTGGCCCCTGTGCCTTGTTGGTAAGTGAAGAAATAGACTTGATTTCCAATGCTTCCAACTGTGCCGATCAAAGCTCCAGTGTGGTTAATGGCGCGGGTACCCTCTACGGTGCCATCCAGAACCCAGAGGTGGCGATCGCGTACACCTTCATCAGGGTAAAGATCATCGCTCTCTTCAACAGCAACGTAGGTTAGATCATTGACAGCAGTAAAGCTGCTACTGATGTAAGCGGTACCAGGTGCGAAATTCAGGATTTGGAGTGGAGCTGTGGACATATTGCCTCCCAAAGAATGAGGGTTTTGGCCAACCAAATAGATTTAAGAAAATGCTCGGGCCAACAACCAAAAATTAATCTTGAAGTTAAAACGTGTCTGAAGCCTGCCGAAATGGACTGATTTTCTATGAAAATGCGCACAAAGATTACTGCCTCAAACATTTTCTGTAGAGGCAAACTCAACATATGAAGAAATGAGCGATTACAGTCTCTCTATTTGGGCGTATTTACAAAGAAACCCTGATAGTTTGAAAACCAATAAACCAACACAAACGCTCTACCAAAAGTTAGATATTGAAAGCTCTTACCTTTGGCCTATGAAAAGGGCTGGCAAGACAAAATCTATGCCTTTTGGGAACCACCACGACATCATTGCAATAAACGTACAATACGTATCTTTACAGAAGAATCCGTAGTAATACTTACTCTCATGCCCCTAATTTATCTCAAGAAATGTGTTGCTTCAAATAGCCTTGACAATTTCTTTACAGTAATTTCATCTGTCTTTAGAGAGGTAAATAAGGAGATATTTTCTAGTAACTAATGAAATTAAAAATTATTCCTTAAATGTTCCGTTCAGGCCTCGCTTGCTCGTGATGGGATCGTTATCTTAATCCTTGGAGTTATGGGTTTGTCGCCATGGTGCTGATACACACCCCAGATTGGGTTAAACATGCTGTTTTCTATCAAATTTTCCCCGATCGCTTTGCCCGGGCTATCCCTCCTGGCGGGCCATTACCTGCAGAACGGGTGCCTCTTGAACCGTGGAATGATCCGCCTACTTTGCAGGGTTACAAAGGCGGTAATTTCTGGGGCATTATTGAAAAGCTCGATTATTTACAAGATCTCGGTTTTACCGCTATTTACTTTACGCCCATTTTTCAATCCACCTCAAACCATCGCTATCACACCCACGATTACTATCAGATTGACCCCCTATTAGGGGGGAATGTGGCTTTTGAGAAGCTACTCAATGCTTGCCATGCGCGAAACATGAAGGTGGTGCTAGATGGTGTGTTTAACCATGCCAGCCGGGGCTTTTTCTTCTTCAATGACATTCTTGAAAATGGCTCCTTTTCCCCCTGGGTAGATTGGTTCCAAATTGAGAGCTGGGGCTTATCGGCCTACGATGGATCTCTCCCCGCTAACTATGTTGGTTGGGCTGGGAACCGTGCTCTCCCTGTGTTCAATCACAAAAATCCTGCTGTGCGCGACTACATTATGCAGGTGGGCGAACATTGGATTCGCCAGGGAGCGGATGGATGGCGTCTAGATGTACCCTTTGAGGTGAAAGAGCCCGGATTCTGGCAAGAATTTCGCGATCGCATCAAAGCTGTAAACCCCGAGGCCTACATTGTTGGGGAAGTTTGGGAAAACGCCACCGAATGGCTAGAGGGCGACCAGTTTGACGGGGTAATGAACTATCCGTTAACGGCCGCTAACATCGCTTTTGTAGGAGGCGATCGCGTCGTCATGGATCTGGTGCTGGACCGTTCCTATGAACCCTACCCAGCCCTCTCTGCTCAGGGCTATGCCGAGAAGGCTCACGACATCTTCCACCGCCATCCCTGGGACATTGCCCTGACCCAGCTCAACCTGCTGGATAGTCATGACACAGCTCGTTTGTTGTCGATTGTGGGGGGCGATCGCCCGGCCATGGAGTTGGCAACTCTGCTGATGTTCACCTCCCCCGGTGCCCCCTGCGTCTACTACGGCGACGAAGTGGGTCTGGAAGGCTGGCTCGACCCCGACTGCCGCCGAGGTTTCCCCCCAGAAGACGAGTGGGACCGGCAAGTGCTGGACTACCATCGTCGTCTGATTGCGTTGCGGCATCAGTATCCCTGTCTCCGGTTAGGCGGCTATCGCATCCTGTATGCTGAGGGCCTGGTCTACGCCTTTGCCCGTCAACACCAGGGTGAGACGCTGATTGTGGTCGTCAATGCTGACACAGAGCCACAAAAAGTGGCCATCACCCTCAACGAAACTATGGACTCTGTCTCTCAACATGTTCTCTACGGCTCCGGAACCGTAGACCGGCAAGGAGATACCCTCCATATTTCCCTTGGAGGCCGTCAGGGGCTTGTAATTGCCTAGTTACGGGCTTGAGTGACAACCATTCAGAAGAAGAGGACGGGTGCAATGCATCTGTCCTCTTCTCTTAGGAGATTTCTGAGAAACAATATCCCCATTATTTGGAAAAAAGGCGCGGCGAAGCCGCGCCTTTTTTCCAAATAATGGGGAAGTTCTTATCTGGAAATCTCCTTAGACCTACTGCGTGAATCGTTATACCAATCTAAAGACCAAACCAGTGCAGATGTTTGTAAGGAAATGGTTCTACGAGCCATTTCCTTACAAACATCTGCACTGGCTTCTGTTCAAATTGGTATTACAACATGAAGCCGTGCAACGATTCACGCAGTAGGTCTCTTGAATGGCTGTATTAGCTTTAGAGCGCGTAGCGCCTAGAACCAGAGTGCGTCAGGCCATCACCTGAGTCGGGTTGACTATTGCTTGATTAATTCAACAATGGCTGTGACTAACTCTATGGGATCAACGGGTTTAGGGATGTGAAGTTGATAGCCTGCGGCGATCGCCCGCTCCCGATCTTCCTTACGGGTAAAGGCTGTCAAAGCAATGGCTGGAATGGTCCCTCCAACGCCTGCTTCCCAGGCTCGTACCCGGGACATAAAGACATACCCATCTTCCTGGGGCATCCCAATGTCAGACAGAATGACCGCGGGTTTCCACGCCGTAATCGTTTCAAATGCCTCTGCTGCAGAGCTACAGCTTTTAACCTCAGCCCCCTGTTGCATCAGCACGGCGGCGATAAATTCGCGGGCATCCCGTTCATCGTCAACAACTACGACCCGCACATCGGGTAGTTTATTGGCTTCCAAAACTGACAGATTTGGATTTTGGGTGGTTAGAGCCTGGGGCGATCGCCGCCGTATTGACGGAGATATTGTGGTGATGGGAAAGCGAAGAGTAAAAATTGCTCCTTGGCCGGAGCCGGGGCTATCCGCCTCAACTGTGCCGCCATGCATTTCCACTAGATGCCGAACGATAGCCAATCCCAGTCCTAACCCTCCAAATTCCCGAGTCGTCGAACTGTCTGCCTGACGGAAGCGGTCAAATACATGGGGCAAAAACTCTGGCTTAATGCCCCGACCCGTGTCGCGAATCACAACCTCGGTAAACGAGTCAATCGATTGCACCTCAGCCGTTACTTGCCCTCCCCGTGGGGTGAACTTGACCGCATTAGACAACAAGTTCCACACGACCTGTTGTAAGCGGTTTTGGTCCCCCATGATGGGCTCTATGGTGGACAACCGATGTAGATACAGCTCAATATCTTTGGCTTCAGCCGCATGCCGAATGGAGTCCATAGCACTGGCAACCACGCTGGAAAGATCCAGGGGCTGGGTTTCGAGCCGCAGTTTACCGGTAATAATCCGCGATGTGTCTAGCAGATCATCCACTAAATGGGCTTGAACTTTGGCGTTACGCTCGATGGTGGCGATCGCCTGCTCCATCTTCTCCCCTTCTAATCGCCCCGTTCGCAGTAGCGTACTCCAGCCCAAGATGGCGTTCAGCGGCGTTTTCAGTTCATGGGAAATGGTAATTAGAAATTCATCTTTCAGACGGTTGGCGGTTTCTGCCTCAGCCCGGGCTGCCTCAGCTCGGGCTAAGTGCTCGGCTCGCTCTTGCTCCCGTTGGGTCAGCAACTGAGCCGAACGCTCCAGCGCTTTTCCCAACAACGCTACTTCCAGAATGGCTGAAAAGCCAACTTTGGGGTCTTCCCCTTGGGCGAGGGCTTCAGCTCCGGCTGTTGCGGAGGCAATGCTACGAGAAATGCGATCTGAGAGGGCGAGCGCTCCTCCAATACTGAACAATAACAAGACCACCCCCGAGCCGACTACCAATCCCATGGCTTGCCGCGCCGGACCATGAACGACATCGATGGGAACAATTACCGCCGCCGTCCACCGAGAATCGCTCAGCCGATGAAAGGCCATATAAACCCGTTCACCTTCTAAGCTTGTATTTTGGTAGATGCCTTCTGTGCTAGAGGCAATTTGTTCTAGAAATAGGGGTGTCCCCCGTTGCCCCACAAACCGTTCAGGCGAGCGGGTACGGGCAACGACGATGCCAGCACTATCAACGATGGTGCGAGTCCACTCGCCATCAATGGGAGCCTGAGTTTCTACCGTACTGGTCAGAGCTTGGGGGGTAATGACGGCTGTCAGAACGTACCGTAATTCACCATCACGAAGTACAGGCACCCGAATGGGAAAGGCCATGGTTTGAGTAAGCGTACCAACGGCTAAGTCTCCAATCGCCGGCTTACGAGTCTGTACGACGCGCCAAAAGCTACCTCGCTCATTGATGGACGGCAACGGTTTGCCAAATGGCTGTCGAGCATTAACTAATTGCTGGCCGTTGGGTGCAACCAGAACGATGGTCATCCAGGTGGGCTGGGTTTTCAGAACCCTTCGGATCTCGGTATGAAAGCCCTTAAGGTCATCCTGCTCCAACCTTTCAGATTCAGCTAAAGCCTGGAGAGTTCTGACGGTGCTGGAGGTTTCTTGTTCAACCGTCTCCGCTAATGTACGGGCCGCCAGAACTGTGCGCCGTTCAGTGGCTTCTTGCTCCTCTATGGATAGCTTCTGGACAATGACAACGGCAAACAAGGCTACGGGCAGTAAAGACCCCGCGATCAACACCACGAGGTGCCACTTAAGGGGCCAAGGCTGGCGGCCTATCTTTTGGAAAGGGTTCTTGCGGAGACGCAATGCGCTTCTTGCTGTGGGAGGATTCTAAACTTATCTATTCTGTCATGCCCTCTGGAGAGATAAATAAAGTGGGTAGCCAAAATGCTTAAACTAATAAATCGGCTCGAGGGTTAAAAGTCTCGACCTGGCGGAGTTTTTCGTAGAGTTCCTTTTCGGGTTCGCTGATGTCACGGGGAACCAGCACCAGAACTTCTACAATCTGGTCGCCCCGTCGCCCTTCAATGGGATAGCCCTTGCCCGACATCCGCAATTTCTGGCCACTGCGAACTCCCGCAGGAATCATCATTTTGACCAGGCCATCTAGAGTTGGCACTTCGATCGCTCCCCCCAGCACCGCTTCACTGGGAGTAACCGGAATCTGGCAGTAGACATCGGCCCCCTGAAGGCGGAAGAGGGGATGGGGAGCCAGGTTGATTTTGAGAAACAGATCGCCGCCATTCACGCCCTGGCCTTTCAGTCGAATTTTCTGACCGTCCAGCATACCAGCGGGCATGTTGACCTCGAGCGATCGCCCATCCTCCAGACGAATCCGCTCACGACCTCCCGCATAGGCTTTGTCTAGCGGTACGGTGAGACGAGCTTCGGCATTGCGGGGGGTAGCGCGGGGCACCGTGTACGCTGTTTTGCTGGTACCCGGTCGATAGGGGTCACGCTCCGCAGCAGGACGCGGCGCTCCGACCTCATCATCCCGACGGTTTAGGAGTTGATCAACGAAGGTGTTGAAGTCGCGATATTGACTAAAGTCGACCTCGTCAGGCGCTTTACGGGGGCGATCGGCCCATTTGCGAGTACGAGTGGCCGCGTTACCTGCCGTTTGGAATCCACTTTGTTTCCAAAAACGACTGAACTGGTCATACTTGGCCCGCTTCCCGGTGTCCGACAGAACCTCGTAAGCTTCGCCAATTTCCTTAAACCGTTCCTCCGCCGCCTGATCCCCTGGATTCAAGTCCGGATGGTACTGGCGGGCCAATTTACGGTAGACTCGCTTGATTTCTTCAGGGGTTGCGTCCTTCCCAACTCCTAAAATTTGATAGTAATTCCGAAAATTTTGCATTCAAGTAGCACAGGGGTAAGACACGAAAGGTTAAGGCAGACAGCGGAAGGTAGATGCCCCGTTACAGCCAGTTGTCGTCATCATCGTCGTCATCCCAAGCACCCCGACTGCGGCCAGGCAAGGGGCGATCCTCCACAGGGCGACGGTCAGAGGGGGCTGGGGGTAAGCTATCACGGCGGGCATCGCTCGGTCGACGATCTCCATTATCGCGATTCTCGCGATCGAGGTTACGCGCTGGCTCACGGCGACTGGGGGAGTCGCTCCAGGCATCGTCGTCATCCCACCGTTCAGTTGGCTGCTGAACAGGACGGTTCGTGGGACGAGCTGGGGCATCCCAATCATCCGAACGGTCCGTGACAGGACGGTTAGCAGGACGGGCTGGAGTATCCCAGTCATCGTTGCGATCGCGCCGGGCAGCGGGGCGTGCCGGCCGTTCATCCCGACGACTCTCATCCCAACCATTATTACGAGGAGGGTTAGAGCGGCGGTTATTGCGATCGCCTGTGGGAGCATCCCAATTATCCCGAGCAGCCGGACGGCGATCGCTCGTAGGCTCATCCCAATCATCGCGAGCGGCGGGGCGACGATCTACCGGATTGTCCCAATTATCCCGAGCCGCAGGACGGCGATCGTTGTTGCTAGACCACCGATCACTGGGGTTATCCCAGTTATCCCGAGCGGCGGGGCGGCGATCTACCGGGTCATCCCAATTATCTCGAGCCGCCGGGCGACGGTCATTTAGCGGATTGTCCCAATTATCCCGAGCGGCCGGACGACGATCAGTGGAGCGGCTGTCCCAGTTGTCGCGAGGTGCCGGACGGCGATCGCTACTCCAGGGATCACGACGCTCATCCCAGGGATCACGACGGTTGCCCCAGGAGTCGCCGCGCTCGTCCCAGCGGGAGTTGTAGTCGCGATCGCTGCGGTAGAAGAAATCGTCGTCTTCCTCATCTCCAAACAAGGTGCGCTTGATGGAGCCCAGGATCCCTTCGCCTTCCTCCTCCTTATTGAAGTCGTAGATCTCCTGCTGCAACTCGTACAGGGCATCGCGTAGGTCTGCCTCGGCGACGTCAATGCTGCGATCGTCGTCTTTCTTGAGGGCGTCGCGTAGCTCTTGAACCAGGTTCTCGATGCGGCGACGGTGGTTGCTGGCAAACTGCATGCCAAAATCTAACGCCACTTCCCGCAGTTGCCGTTCAGCCTGGTAGGTGAGTGCTTCGGCACGGGTACGCTTCTCGACCTGCTCCCGCCGCTGACGGTCTTGCTGGGCAAACTTCTCGGCGTCCTGAATCATCCGCTGCACTTCATCTTCAGCCAGGGTGGATGCTCCCTGGATGGTGATGCCTTGCTCCCGGCCTGTGGTTTTGTCCACTGCCGTTACTTGCAGAATGCCATTGGCATCAATGTCGAAGGAAACCTGCACCTGAGGTACCCCTCGGGGAGCCGGGGGAATCCCCATCAGCTTGAAGCGGCCCAGAGATTTGTTGTCCGAAGCCATTTCACGCTCCCCTTGCAGGGCATGAACTTCCACCATCGTCTGATTATTCTCGGCGGTGGAAAAGATGTCGGAACGCCGCACCGGAATTGTAGTGTTACGGGGGATCAGCTTCTTCATCACCCCACCAATGGTCTCCAACCCCAGGGATAGGGGGGTTACATCCAGCAGCAGAATGTCGCGCACTTCCTGGGTCAGGATGCCTGCCTGGATCGCGGCACCGACTGCCACCACCTCATCAGGGTTAACGTTCTCGTTAGGCTCCCGGTCGATGAGCGATCGCACCAGCTCTTTCACCATGGGCATGCGAGTGCTACCCCCTACCAGCACCACCTCATCAATATCGCTGGGGCGAAGGTTAGCGTCGCGTACAGCCTGTTTAACCGGACCCCGCAGACGGCTGACCAGATCGGTGCACAGCCCTTCAAACGTGGAGCGGGTCAATCGGGTTTCTAAATGCTTTGGCCCATCTTCCGTGGCGGTAATAAAGGGCAAGTTGATTTCAGAAACGCTAACGCCCGATAGCTCAATCTTGGCTTTCTCGGATGCTTCCATGAGGCGCTGAAGGGATTGGCGATCGCGCCGCAAATCAATATTCTCTGCTTCTAGAAATTGGTCCGCCAGCCAATCTACAATCTTCTTGTCGAAGTCGGTACCCCCAAGCTGGGTGTCTCCGGCTGTAGCCTTGACCTCAAACACACCATCCCCGACTTCCAGGATAGAGACGTCGAAGGTGCCACCCCCCAGGTCGAAAACTAGAATGGTCTGGTTGTCAGCTCGATCCAGCCCATAGGCCAGCGATGCGGCGGTAGGCTCGTTAATAATACGCTTGACTTCCAGCCCCGCAATACGGCCTGCATCACGGGTGGCCTGACGCTGGGAGTCGTTGAAGTAGGCCGGCACCGTGATAACGGCCCCCGTGACCGGTTCCCCCAGATAGCGGCTGGCTTCATCTGCCAACTTCCGCAAAATCATGGCAGAAATTTCTTCGGAAGCAAATTCTTTTTCGAGACGGGGACATTTGATTTTGACGTTGCCGTTTTCGTCGCGCCGCAGGGTATAGGGTACGCGCTTCGAGTCGGGGCTAATTTCGCTGTAGCGCCGACCGATATAGCGTTTGACCCCATAGAACGTATTTTGAGGATTGAGGACTGATTGGCGACGAGCCATCTGCCCTACCAGGAGTTCTCCCTCCTTGCTGAAGGCCACCACCGATGGCGTCGTTCGCATTCCCTCGGCGTTGGCAATGACGATCGGTTTCCCGCCCTCCATGACGGCAACTACAGAGTTGGTTGTGCCCAAATCAATGCCGACGACCTTGCCCATGCGTAGCGATGCTCCTCGCGAGTATCGTAATGTTGCGAACTGCTAATTCATCCATTCTATATTGCCAGCGTTTGGGCAATGAACGTGGGTGGTTGAGATACGGATTTCCTCCTTTTTTATAGTCTCGATCTTGTCGACTGAAACCCGTACGGTAGGCGCACTGCATGCGATGTCCTTACCATAGGGGTTTCAGCTTATACAGCATCTTCCGGTCTGGTGGGGTGCCAGGGGTGGATGTGGGACAAAGCCCCGTATCTGTGCTCTCGTCCCTCACCAGATTCAGAAAGGGTTATAAATCTATTTTCGGAAATAATGCCAGCTAGCACTGGATTGAGACACGGATGGGCATCCCCCTGGATATTTACATACTCTATCGATTGCAACGGGAAGAGGCTGGGTGTGAGCATTTTCTTCTGCTAAAAGTTGAGCGGCCTGGTTTTCGGAATGCCATTGAGCCAGAGTATGAGGCGGCGATCGCTACAGCAGAGCATAAACAAGCTCATTTGCTGTCCATTTACCAAACCCAAGTCTTACCCCACGAATGCCCAGGTAAGCACTTATTAGCACGGGTCGGCGAACTCCAATCTCGACCGGTTGGCGAGGAATTGCTAGAGGATGGCGGAGGGTTTTACGTTGAGCTGTGGGTAGCAGAAACCCGGTTTGGTCATCCCTGGGTTGTGATGGGTACGGCCAGGAATGAGGAGGAATTCTGGCAGAGAGTTGAGGAGGATGAGGACCTGGTGAGCCTGGGAGCAATCAGACCTGCTGTGAAGCGGCGGGTCTG
Source organism: Leptolyngbya sp. FACHB-8 (assembly GCF_014695575.1). Classification (GTDB taxonomy): domain Bacteria; phylum Cyanobacteriota; class Cyanobacteriia; order Elainellales; family Elainellaceae; genus Vacuolonema. The sequence continues at coordinate 30,671 of NZ_JACJOO010000057.1, forward strand.
GTTTCTAACGGAGCATCGGAAAGCGGGTTAAAGGTGGGCGATCGCCCCTAACGCGAATACATTCCCCTTCAGCTGTAGCCCTGTTGCGCAACAGGGCTACAGCTGAAGGGGAACTTTATAAAAAAGGGCGCTCCCCGAAGGAAGCGCCCATCAATTCATTTTGGCTCGATACAGACTAAAGATTAACCGTTGATAGCAGGAGCGGTCAGAGCGACAGGAGCAGCCTCACCAGCAGCCAAGTCGAGAGGGAAGTTGTGAGCGTTGCGCTCGTGCATCACTTCCATACCCAGGTTCGCGCGGTTCAGAATGTCCGCCCAGGTGTTCACTACCCGACCCTGAGAATCCAGAATCGACTGGTTGAAGTTGAACCCGTTCAGGTTGAACGCCATCGTGCTGATACCCAGCGCGGTGAACCAGATTCCCACTACAGGCCATGCACCCAAGAAGAAGTGCAGTGCGCGAGAGTTGTTGAAGGACGCGTATTGGAAAATCAGACGACCGAAGTAACCGTGGGCTGCCACGATGTTGTAGGTCTCTTCTTCTTGTCCAAACTTGTAACCGTAGTTCTGAGACTCAGTCTCGGTGGTCTCACGCACCAGAGAAGAGGTCACAAGAGAACCGTGCATCGCAGAGAATAGAGAACCACCGAACACACCCGCTACACCCAGCATGTGGAAGGGGTGCATCAGAATGTTGTGCTCTGCCTGGAACACGAACATGAAGTTGAAGGTACCAGAGATACCCAAGGGCATCCCGTCAGAGAAGGAACCTTGACCGATGGGGTAGATCAGGAACACTGCGGTTGCGGCTGCAACAGGTGCAGAGTAAGCAACGCAGATCCAGGGACGCATACCGAGGCGGTAGGACAGTTCCCACTCACGACCCATGTAGCAGAAGACGCCGATCAAGAAGTGGAATACAACCAGTTGGTAGGGACCACCGTTGTAGAGCCACTCATCGAGGGAAGCAGCTTCCCAGATGGGGTAGAAGTGCAGACCAATGGCGTTGGAAGACGGAACAACCGCGCCAGTGATGATGTTGTTGCCGTAGAGCAGAGAACCTGCAACAGGCTCACGGATACCGTCGATGTCCACAGGAGGAGCCGCGACGAAGGCAATGATGTAGCAGATGGTGGCGGTGAGCAGAGTGGGGATCATCAGAACGCCGAACCAGCCTACATAGAGGCGGTTGTTGGTGCTGGTGACCCAGTTGCAGAACTGCTCCCACACATTGGCGCTCTCGCGCCGTTGAAGGGTTGTTGTCATGATGAATTAGTGCAAGTAAAGGACGAATTGACTTGGGTTATGTATGTCCTAATATTAACCAGGCCGTTAACTTTTGTAAAGTAGTTTTAACGGAATTGTTGGGAAATCTCGTCCAATAGGGGCGGTTTTCCGGACTGAACCCTGACGCCATATGGTTTGTACGAGATACAGCAGTGTTACAGAACTTGTAGAAGGAGAGGGGTAGAGCTTCTCTTCTTCTACAAACTGTCTGGCGATCGCCGGCCACGATACCTGACCTCAGTGCATCTGGAGCATTTTTGTTAGGGGTAGTGTGCTTTGCACACTACCCCTAACAAAAATGCGTGAGCCCTCCAGGTGAGCTATTAAATTGCATTTGGGAAATAATGGCGCATGATGGCCTCATAGGCTTCGTTCACCCGTTGGGCGCGCTCTTTGCTGCCACCTGTATCGGGGTGGGCCGTTTTCATAGCCTGGCGATAGGCATGCTTGAGGGATTCCAGGGAGATGGGTGTAAAGGGGCCGATGTTGAGCACGGCCAGGTAATCGCTGAGGGCATTGCCGGGGCAGCGCTGCTGGGGGTTAGGCTGTTGGGAGCTATAACCTGAGCGGGAGCCACCCTGCCGTTGTTGCTTGCCGTGTTGAACGATTTGTTCGAGAGCGGCGATCGCTTCCGTCTCCCACCCAAACAGCTTGAACACCTCTCGAAAGCGGCCCACCTTTTTACTTAGACGTTCTAACTCCTGGAGCCAGGGGTATTGGGGATGGGTTGCCATCTGCCAGAGGGCTTCGTAGGCAGAGTAGCCCCCGATCCTGTAGATGTAGTAGCGATCGCCAGTTCGAGGATCGATATGGCAGCCAAACTGATGCAGCACATCGGCTCCACTGAACCCAATGCCATCCTCACCGTGGATTAAATTATAGAGTTGAGCCAGGGTAGAGTTCAGGCGACGGGCCCAATCTAATTCACACAAGGCGATCCAGTCAGGGGTAAAGAATAGGGGTGTTTCAGCATTGCTTTCCCGATGGCTGTTGCTGTACTGCTCATAGTCGCCCACGGTGCCAAAAGTTTCCTTGATGCGCTGGATCCATTCCGTTTCTGAATGGGGAGACGGAGTTTCTTCAGGAGTGTCCCACTGAGCTCCTAGTTGGTCCAACTGAGATTGGAGGGCATCCATACGTTCCGTTAGACGGGTGGCGATCGCCTCCATCTTCTCAGCGACCTGGTTCACCATCTGACCTACAACCATAGCGGCCTGAGCTTCCAGTAGCTCTCGGAGCATAGTGGGATCAATGGGGGGCGTGGTAGGGGCCGGTGGTGGGGGTGACGAACTGGCTTGAATGCGGATTTCTAGCGATCGCTGGTGCTCCGTGAGCTGCTTGAGGGTTTCTGTCAATGTTTGAATTTGCTGACCCATCTGCTTCAACATATCCACCTCAACGGGCAGGTTGAGCTGCCCTAAGGAGCGTGGAGTGCGGCGGGTGTAGAGGAAGCGATCGCCCTCCTCTGGCTGAAAGATCAGTAAGTCCGCTTCAATGCCAGGTTGGGCGTTGTTAAAGACGAGGGTAACCTTTCCAGATTGATAGCCGAATTTGCCTGTTTGCCAGTCTTCTATTAAAGTTTTGCAGAACAGGCGCAGGGGAAAGTCGGTAGCTTGCTTACCCAGTTTGATTTTGCCTTCTTCAAAGCGCACAAAGCGCCCGGAAAGGTCGGCGATCGCCTCCTCCAGGGTCGCTGCCTTAAGCAGATGATTAACTTTAATTGGCTTTACTGGTGCAGCCATGCCGGACATTGAATGGGGTCAGCGTTGCCGCGATTTTATTGTAGAAAGAAACGTTTAGATGGCGGGGAAATTAATGAATAAGTTTAAATCTTTTGAGGGCAAATCATTGGCTACTGTTTTAAGTACAAAACTAGTATAAAGTTGTTGGTGCCAATTGTTTTCCCCTAAAATACTGTTTTTCAGTAAACAACATCTAGGGCTCTTTTTGAGAGAAGCCGTTCTTATAAAGCATTTTCCGGCCTAATGAAGTACGAGGGAGGGATGTGGGACGTCGCCCCACATCCCTCCCTCGTATTTTGTTAAATTAGAAGTTAGATCTAGCTCAGTTCAATTAATCACAAAATCCCAAGCTTACTCAGGTATTTCTAAGAAACAGTTTTGAACAGGTGAAACAGCAATAAGATTCTTAACTTATATCAGAGTAAATCTGAAGCTTGATAGATTGGACGGTACATTGCATATAGGGTACAGCATCCAATTCATCAAGCTTCAGATTCAAAAGTTGTTGACAAAATGCTTGGGAAGACTTTCAGTCGTCAATTTTTTTGAGCAATAAATGCAAAAAATAATGGCTTAAACATCCCCTAAATGGAACAGATTAAAAAAATACTCAAAATCTTAATGTGTTAACTGATTGACATATTGGGACTATACGCGATACATGATGGGTTCAACCGTTATGTTAGTGGTTCACAATGCAAAGTTTTTTGAATACAAAAGCCTCTACCCGGAGGAGACGGCATGGATGGTAGCTTAATTTTGTCTAACATTCTGAATCCGCCGGTTCTGTTTTTCTTTCTAGGAATGACGGCGGTTCTTGTAAAGTCTGATTTGGAAATTCCGCCTCCTGTTCCCAAACTCTTATCCCTGTATTTGCTATTTGCAATTGGGTTTAAAGGAGGCGTTGAGCTGATCAAAAGTGGAATCACTCAGGAGGTGGTTCTGACACTTCTGGCAGCTATGTTAATGGCATGTTTTGTCCCGATCTATACGTTTTTTATCCTCAAGCTGAAGCTTGATAATTATGATGCGGCGGCGATCGCTGCCACCTACGGTTCTATTAGTGCCGTTACCTTCATCACGGCCAGCGCATTTCTGACAGAATTGGGCATTGATTTTGACGGGTACATGGTGGCCGCCCTGGCGTTGATGGAATCCCCAGCTATCATCGTGGGCCTGATTTTGGTGAACTTGTCATCAACAGAAGAAAAGCGTGATGTCGCCTGGTCTGAGGTTTTGAGAGAAGCCTTTCTGAATAGTTCTGTGTTCCTGTTGGTAGGCAGTTTGTTGATTGGGGTTGCTACTGGAGAGCACGGTTGGCAAGTGCTAGAGCCATTTGCCCAGGGTATGTTTTATGGCATCCTCACCTTCTTCTTATTAGATATGGGGCTTGTCGCTGCCAGAAGAATTAAAGACTTGCAAAAAACAGGTTTTTTTCTCATCTCATTTGCGATATTCATTCCAATCCTCAATGCTGGCCTTGGTTTGCTAATTTCCAAGCTGATCGGGATGCCTAAAGGAGATGCCCTTCTATTTGCTGTTCTCTGTGCCAGTGCTTCCTATATCGCGGTTCCAGCGGCAATGCGAATGACGGTTCCTGAGGCCAATCCAAGTTTATATGTCTCAACGGCGTTGGCAGTGACATTTCCCTTCAATATTATTGTGGGAATTCCGCTCTATTTATATGGCATTGAGTTTCTGTGGAGATGAAACTATGCACGAAGTTAAACGAATAGAAATTATTGCTAACTCCTTTGAGCTTGGCAAAATTTTGGATAGTTTAGATAAGGCCGGTGTTCACGGCCATGCCGTCATCAGAAATGTTGTGGGTAAAGGGTTGCGCGAGGGTAACGAAGACCTTGATATGACCATGCTGGACAATGTTTATATCATTGCGTTTTGTTCACCTGATTTGGTTAAGCCCGTTGTCGAAAATCTCCGACCCTTACTGAATAAGTTCGGGGGAACCTGCTACATTACGGATGCTCTAGAGATTCGTTCAGTTAAGTGTGTTTCATCTTAGGGACTTCTTGTTGATAAAACGTTGTCTATTTCTAGCGATTTCATCAACCTGAAAAAGTTACTGTTTACCGGTTTTACCGGATTATTCCCGGAGGTGGTTAAGGGATGAGTTTATCGCAGCACTGGATGGAACGTCGTGACTTTTTAAAGCTCGGTGTCGCTGGGGCAATGGGTCTATTCGTAACAGCAGCAGAATCTGTTCTACGGGTGCAACCTGCTCAAGCAGATACTCTACAGCTTGAGCCCGATATAGCCCTACAACGGTTAATTGAAGGAAACGAACGCTTTTCTCAGCATCACCCGCAGTATCCTGACCAATCTCAACGGCGTGTGCGAGAAGTTGCTCAGACTCAACATCCCTTTGCGACCATCCTGAGTTGTGCAGATTCTCGGGTGCCGGTTGAGATTGTGTTTGACCAGGGGGTTGGGGATATTTTTGATGTCCGAGTTGCTGGCAATATTGCCACCCCTGAAATCTTAGGTAGCATTGAGTATGCTGTTACTCTGTTAGGCACGCCTGTGCTCATGGTGTTGGGGCATGAGCGCTGTGGAGCTGTGACCGCTGCAGTTCAAAACGAAACCTTACCCGGTGATATTGGTAGTTTTGTAAAAGCCATTCTGCCAGCGGTTGATCGCGTTAAAAACAAGTCTGGTGATGCGGTTGAGAATGTGGTTGTCGCTAATGTGCATTACCAGATTGAACAGTTAAAGCGATCGCCCCTCCTGACCGAACGTCTACAATCGGGTGCTTTAAAAATCGTAGGCGGTCGCTATGATTTAGACACAGGCCGCGTCACCATTCTTACCTAAAGAGGGGCTCAGTTCCCTTTCCTATCACTACTCTGGTTAGAACAGGTTATTTGAAAAGCCACGCTTAGCGCGGCTTTTCAAATAACCTTCCTGGTTCTTAGCATGTCGTGCCATACACTATCAGATTGCCATTATTATGCTCCTCAACTTTCGGTAAACCCGTAAAAGGAGTGTAGTAATCTCACCTGCTATTCCTGAAGCGGTTACAGGATGATCAAGGAAGTCAGAAACCTGAATTTAATGCGAGCTGGAGTTTGGGTTTCTACATGTTCCCTTCGTGCTTACAGGAATTCTGCTATGAAGACGGAAACCCGTTCACATGTGGCGTACAGCCAGTTTATCGAGCAGGTTAAATCCTCCCAGGTGCAACGGGTGACCATCAAACCCGATCGCATTGAATACAACCTCAAGCCTCAGTTTGGTAGCCACGCTTATTACACCCAATCATCCGGGCAAGGTGAAGACCTTCCAACCTTGTTGCGTAGTCATGGAGTCCCGTTTACCACCGTTCCTGATAGTGCTTCAGCGACCGCAGCAGGGCTTTTGAGCCTGCTTTCGGTTGGGGTGTTAGCGGGTATGGCTACCTGGCTGATGAAATCGGCTAAGACGGGTAACGGCCTGGGCGTAGGCGTTGGCATGGGTAACAGCAATGCGCGGGTCTATAACCCTGGTAAAACTGGAACTACTTTTGCTGATGTTGCGGGTGTAGATGAGGCCAAGCAAGAGCTGAAAGAAGTCGTTGACTTCCTGGCTAATGGTGAAAAGTACCGGAAGATCGGGGCCAAAATTCCTAAGGGCGTCCTTCTGGTTGGGCCTCCGGGAACGGGTAAAACCCTTCTGGCAAAAGCTGTGGCTGGGGAAGCCGGAGTCCCTTTCCTGAGCATGTCGGGTTCAGAATTTGTGGAAGTGTTTGTGGGTGTAGGTGCGTCCCGAGTACGCGACCTGTTCAATCGGGCTAAGCGGCAGGCTCCCTGCATCGTCTTCATTGATGAATTGGACGCAATTGGTAAAACCCGGGGTGCAAATCCCATGGGCGGTAATGATGAGCGGGAGCAAACCCTGAATCAGTTGTTGACGGAAATGGATGGTTTTGACGGCAATGATGGCGTCATCATGATTGCAGCCACCAACCGCCCTGAGACCCTAGACCCGGCTCTGCGTCGTCCTGGTCGTTTTGACCGACAGGTCTTAGTCGATCGCCCTGACAAGAGCGGCCGTCTGGAAATCCTACAGGTTCACGCTCGTCCCGTTGTTCTGGGTGAGGATGTGAATTTGGAGGTGATTGCTACCCAAACCGCAGGTTTCGCTGGAGCTGACCTTGCAAACCTGGTCAACGAAGCAGCTCTTATGGCTGCCCGTAACAATCGTCAGGCTGTGCTCATGGCTGACTTTAAAGAAGCGATTGAGCGGGTCGTTGCCGGCTTGGAGAAGCGATCGCGCATCCTCTCTCCTCTGGAGCGACAAACTGTTGCTTATCATGAAGTCGGCCATGCTCTAGTGGGGGCTCTGATGCCAGGTGCGAATAAGGTGTCCAAGATCTCCATCGTGCCTCGTGGGTTAGGGGCGCTGGGGTATACGATGCAAATGCCGGAGGGCGATCGCTTCCTGCTGCTCGAAGATGAGCTACGGGGCCAACTCGCCATCCTCCTGGGGGGGCGCTCTGCTGAAGAAATCATCTTTGGCAAAGTCTCCACCGGTGCTAGCGATGACATTCAGAAAGCAACGGATTTGGCGGAACGGGCGATTACTCAGTACGGTATGAGTCGCACCCTGGGCCCTGTTGCCTTTGATCGAAATTCGGCGCAATTTCTAGACGGAGGTAGCTCTCGTCGTTCAATTAGTACGGAAGTTGCGACGGAGATTGATCGCCAGGTCAAGCAGACGCTTGATAAAGCCCACGGTATGGCACTTGAGATTCTGCAACTCAACCGCAGTCTTCTGGAAGCAACCACCCAAATCTTGCTGGAAGAGGAAGTGTTGGAGGATGCCCAGTTAGAGGCCATTTTGTCGCAGGTGAAGGCTCCTGAAGGATTGGCTGCCTGGTTGATGAAGGGATAGGAATACGTGTGAGCGATTGAATTACAAACAACTCAATCGCTCTGCTTTGAAAGGGTTGTCATGTGAAACATGGCAACCCTTTTGCTACTAAAGTGCCTGGAAAGGTGTGGGGCGCTCTAGACACCGGGTGTTTTTAGAAACACCTGGTGTCTGAGTTTGTGGAAGCTCAACAAATGGCTCTAAAAAGAGCAGGACTTAGGCATTTGGGTTGGTTGTGGTGTGCGAAGCCACCACAACCAACCCAAATGCTCTCAATATAGTGGGCTTGCGTAAGCCCCAAAGAGGTCTTGAAAGAGAGCTTCCGTCGAAGATCTGCCCATCGTTTCTATCCTGTGGAAGACGAGAACTGGGCGATGCTTGTTTAAGCTACTGAATGAAACGGAAGCTCAGCAATATCGATTAGCTGGTAAATCTTTTGCAGGTTTATTTAAGAAGCTAATACTAAAGCATTACTGCTGAGCTTATAGACATCTTCCAATTCATGTCTTCATTGGATTTTGTTACGTCAGTTCATTTGTTTAAAGGGTAGAGCTATGACAACTCCTGTATTCCAATCGCTTAAGGCGATCGCCAAACGTTTAACGATGCTGTTTGTCGGTGTCGTCATGTTTTTAAGTCTTACCCAAACTGCTGTATTAGCGGCTTCTCGTGCTGACGCTGAGCCTGTACGTGTACCTGGTATTACCGAGCCTATTCCGGGTGAAAATCTCGCTGAGATGCGGGAACAACGGCGCGAGTGGCAGAGCAAAGCGTCTGCTCTCCATGAAAACAAGAACGATGAGTCTGAATCGCTGGGTGAAGCGATCAAAGATAAGCTGAATATTGATGAACTGGAGCAAGGTCATTATGACCCTGAGCGTGAACTTGAGAAGTCGCTGGAGCGCGATCCTCTGGGCTCTCGCTAAACCATAGGAAACTGAAAATGGGACGGGTTATCCCCGTCCCATTTTTCCATGCAGATTGAGTGCGATCGCCCATCAAGCAACGTGATCCGGTTCACGAAACTCGAATCCGCACCAACCAATTTCAGGAACCAGGTCAGGGAATGGAGGTTCTTGTTCAAGAGGAGTGAGCTGGATAATGTAGCCAATGTCTGGAGGTCCAGGACGATGAGTCTTGTACCATGCTTCCATCGCCTCATATCGCTGCATCCTATCTTCCGCTTCGATAAACGGGTGGAGAAATACCTGGACGGTCATGCTGGATAAGTAAGCATAAACATTGACCTGATATTCTCCAGGTAGCACATCAATGACCTGAAAAAATTGGTAGTTGGGCTCAGGAGGACGTCCTGATATTGCGTGAGCTAAATCTTCTTCATCCCCTCCACCACACTGAAGAATCAATTTGCCACAGGGAATGCTTAACTTCCAGGAGATTCGGCCAATCCAATCTCGTTCTTCTGCTTCGGTTAGGTCACCTAAAACAAAAATAGTGTGATTGTCTAGTGCACAATCACCATCGAAGAATAATGGAATACAAATTCCTCGTCTAAGCACATCTTCAATGTGTGATGGCTCGGATTCACCCAGGATAGTTGCAAGTTCCTCTGGTTTAAGGCCACTATTTGCCAAACTGGATGACGTTAATACATAGTAATACCCATCGCAGAAGAAGTCTTTTGCTATTGGGATCAACTGCCGTTCAGACATGTTTTATATGTTCCCGTGAACGTGACGATTGATCGATCAATAGCTTCTGGATACGGCAATTATGCTGGATGGTAATAAAACGCTACGCCTAAAACAATGTAGGTCGCGAGGAGCAACGCTCCATCCAACCAGTTCGATCGCCCACTTAAACTAATCAAACTGGTCACGGTAACGGCGATCGCGATCGCAATCACCTCAAATGGGTTGAAGTTGAGATCCATCGGTTCTCCTAAAATCTGCCCTACCAGCACCAGCACAGGAGCGACAAATAGCGCAACTAGCAGGCTTGACCCTAGAGATATCGATACCGTGAGATCCATGTTGTTTCTCATCGCCACCCGGACTGCTGTGATATAGCCTGCAATATCTCCTAACAGGGGCAGCAGAATGACGCCTGTGAAGAGGGGCGTCAGGCCAAAGCGCTGGGTGACGGTTTCCACGACTCCCACAAACAACTCAGACTCCAGGGCAATACCAACGCTGGTAACTAGCAGAATACTGATCAAAAGGGTAACGCTGTGATTGGTTTCTTCAGGAGTATCGTCTTCCTGGATGGCGAGGCCCACATCATAAAGATAGCTGTGGGTTTTGAGTGAGAACAGCAAGGTGAGGCCATAGACGATGACCAACACCGCAGCGGCAATGATCGACAGATTGGTGATGGCGGTTGCGTCTACCACATTGGACGTATTAATGACGATAGTGGGAAGGGCGATCGCCGTTACCGCCAGAGCCATTGTTGGCGCACTCACCCGCACCACAATTTGCTGAAATTTCTGCTCCTTGTAGCGAAATCCGCCCAGCAGCATTGCCAGCCCTAATACCAGCAGCAGATCTCCCAAAATACTGCCCGTGATACTGGCTTTCACAATATCCACCAGTCCGGCTCGCAGGGCTGCTAAGGCGATGATGAGTTCTGTGGCGTTGCCAAACAAGGCATTGATCAGGCCGCCAATGGTAGGGCCAGTGGCGACAGCCAGTTCTTCGGTGGCGATGCTGAGGCAGATGGCGAGGGGGGCGATCGCTCCAACCGAGGTTAGAAACACAGCCGTTGTGCCCCAATGGCACATCTCCGCTGCAATAGACAGCGGGACAAACACCAGCAGCATGGCTGAAATCAGAACCTGGATAGTCATAGAGGTTGAGCCAATAGGGGGGCACTTTGCCCAGGATAGCGAAACCTTACCCGAAGGGGGATTTCGGGCGGCATCCCGGGGACATTTGCATACTACGCTACAGTTGATTAGAACGGCTCCAGCACAACGTTAGATCTTCACTGCTTGCCTCATGTCTTCTGCTACTTCTCGTTCCACGGATGAGCTAACCACTCGGCCTTCTCGCCAAACAGATTGGCGATTGCTGAAGATGCTGCTTCCCTATGCGGCTCGTCATAAGCGCACTCTAGCCCTGTCGCTGGTCCTGCTCATTCCAGTTTCCCTGGGGACGGCACTACAACCCTTTTTGGTGGGGCAGGCGATTTCGCTGATTAAGAATGAACCTGTGATGAGCTTTTTTCAGGGTTTGCCCCTGCGGGATGCTCTAAACCGAGTTGCCTTACTCCTGCTGGTCACGATCGCCGTACGCCTATCGTTGGATGGCATGCAGAGCTACCTGGTGCAGAAGGTCGGGCAACGTATTACCGCTGATATTCGCAATGACCTGTTTCACCATGTCACCTCGTTGGCAACTCGCTTCTTCGATCGCACCCCCGTTGGTAAACTGATCACCCGTCTCACCAGTGATGTCGATGCTCTGGGGGACGTGTTCTCTACCGGGGCGATCGGCATTGTGGGTAACTTGTTTTCCATCGTTGTGGTGATGGTGACAATGTTTACGCTGCAATGGCAACTGGCGTTGATGCTGCTGGCTATTCTGATTCCCATAACCGGGTTGATCATCACCTTTCAACGGCAGTTTCGCAAAGCTAATTACCGTGCGCGAGAAGAACTATCTGCCCTGAACGCAACCCTACAAGAGAACATTGTCGGTATTAACGTCGTGCAGTTGTTCCGACGGGAAGCGTTTAACTCAGAGTTATTCCACAAGATCAACTCTCGCTATGTGCATGAGGTGGATCGCACCATCCTTTTTGACTCGGCTGTGTCGGCAACATTGGAGTGGATTTCGTTAGTGGCGATCGCCGCTGTTCTCTGGTTGGGCGGTACCCTTGTTTTGAAGGATGCCCTTCACATTGGCCTGCTGGCTTCCTTTATCCTCTATGGTCAGCGCCTCTTTGACCCACTGCGAGAGTTCGCTGAGCAGTTCACCTCCATTCAGGCCGGGCTGACGGCTTTAGAGCGGGTGAGTGACATCCTCAACGAACCGATCGAGATTCGTGATCCCGCTGTCCTCTCTCCCGTCGCCCACACCCCCCACGCCAGCGAGCCCACCATCCCCGGTGAGATTCAGTTTGACCATGTCTGGTTTGGCTACAAGTCTGATGAAATGGTACTGCGTGACCTCACGTTTACCATCCGTCCTGGCGAAAAAGTAGCCCTCGTTGGCCCTACAGGAGCCGGAAAAAGCTCCATCATTCGCCTGTTGTGTCGCTTGTACGACGTAAGCCAGGGGCGTATCTTGCTGAATGGGGTAGATATTCGTGATTTGCCCCAAGCAGAACTGCGCCGTCGCATGACCGTCATTTTGCAGGATGGCTTCCTGTTTGCGGGGGATGTGAGAAGCAACATCACTCTGGGAGAATCCTACTCCATGCTGGAGGTGCAAAAGGCTGCGGCGCAGACGAATGTGGCCTCATTTATTGAGCAGCTGCCGCAGGGCTACAACACCGAATTGCGCCAGCGAGGCACAAACCTTTCAGGCGGTCAGAAACAACTCCTTGCCTTTGCCCGCGCGGCCATTCGCAACCCTGGCATCCTGGTACTGGATGAGGCAACCGCTAATCTAGATGTGGGGACTGAGGCACTGATTCAGGAAGCCCTGGATACGCTGCTGGTCGATCGCACTGCCATTATCATTGCTCACCGTCTTTCTACAATTCGCCGGGTCGATCGCATTTTGGTCCTGAAACATGGTCAGTTAGTAGAGTCTGGCAATCATGACGAGTTGCTCGCCATGGATGGCCTGTACGCGAGCCTTTATCGACTTCAAATGCTGGAGGCTTAGAAGATTTCTGCAAAGAACCATAATAGGTAGCGCTGCAGCGCTACCTATTATGGTTCTTCAACTGGAGATCAGATTAGCTATCGAAAGTTATTTTTGATACGTGCTGAAGCGTATAGCTTATCAAAGATAACCTTTCTGGTTTTTCACCCGCAGTTCTATATAAAAAAGGGCAAGACGCACGTTTAATGCCTGAACCAAACTGCCAGTTTAGAATGAAGGCTAGATACCTTGCAATCCTGAAAGGCGTTTGAAGCACGACGGCTGCGGCTGCCCCCAATACGCTCTTAGCTGACTGAATTCAACGTAGTTCTAAAAAATAAGAAATTAATAACGTTGCAATTGATCTGAGTGGTTTTTCTAAAATTAACCTGAGTTTAGGTTATTGACCTTGGAGTTGGCGGATAGTACGACATCCCTGACTCCCAGTACTGATTGAGAAATCCACTTCGAGGCAGTTGCGATCGCCTGTTCCTCTAGCGAAACTAGGGTTATTGTCTGGGGCATAGCCCAAGGGAGAGCTGTCGGCTACTGCCAATTGGGCCTCATCACAACTTGCTCCCGCAATCTCTCGTTTAATAAAACAGTTATGGGAAACAGCCGCTTTGCTCACTTTTGGGATTTCCTGGGTGGAGTTTTCAGCCTGAATGGTGAAACCTTTCAACAGATCGTCGCCGTTCCCTGGGGGTTCTGGTTTGCCTTAGAGGTTGTATTAGCAGCCGGATTATCTCTGGCCGTTGGGCAAAGCATCATTCTATTTATTAACCGGGTGAGGCCAGTTCGCTTCATCTTTAGCCTTCTACTTAATGCCGTTCTCTACGTCTGCGGTTTTCTTTTCCTGGTATTTAGCACCTGGCTCATTACCCTATTCCCCTGGGCTGTACAAGCTTCTCTGGGAGACCTGATCCGGGTATTGGGAATCACCTATGCGCCGTTGCTGTTTGGCTTTCTAGCGGCAATCCCCTATCTGGGTATTCCTCTGCTCACATTGCTGTCGGTGTGGCATTTTTTGGCTCTGGTGGTGGGTTTTGCTGGGCTGACAGAGGTTTCCCTGACCCAGTCCATCTGGTACGTGGCGGTGGGGTGGGGTGTGCTGCAAATTTTGCAGCGGGTGATTGGGCAACCGATCGCTAACTTGGGTCGCTGGGTGGCAGATAAAGTCGCTGGAGTAGAGCTGTCCACGAATCGCCAGGATGTGCTTGAGATGGTGCGATCGCGCATGGCAGAAGCCACTTCTCCACTCTTAACTGCCCCGAATCCATCGCCGATTCCTGAAGCCCAACAACTAATTAAAACGGCCCGTCAACGGGTTGAAAATTTAGCAGAAAACATTGTCCGCAATGCTCCCAGCGATGCCGATGCAGCCCTGGTGTTCAAAGATGAAAGCACCCGTTGGGGGTGGGTTAAAGTTGCCTCCGGTTTAGTGGGTATGCTGCTGCTGGCCTACATAGTGGCCGTTCTACTGGCACCTGTACGAGATGGATTGTTTGGTTGGTATGCAACCCTGCCAGGAGTTTTACGCTTCCTGTTTGATCTGATGTGGATTGGGGTAATCGCCCTGGCTTTTGCCGGATTGCTGGCCCCTCTTGAAACCCTGGGCTGGTGGGCCGGGTGGTATGACGACGAAATCAATACCAATGTGAATGTGGGGGAATTGGCTGAACCCATCACCGACCCCCGCAGTATTTCCCGCTACATCATTTACCTGGATGGCATCGGGCAATCTACTGCGGAGTACTTGCCGGATGTAGAGGATTTTCTAGATTCCCTAACCCCTGCCCTGCCTGACAATATTGCCTTGATTCGGGGGTTGGTCAGCTATTCAGTGCTCAATAACCCTTTGGATGAAGACCGTCCCCTGGCATTTCTCTGGCGACTAGCCGACAAGCAGCGATGGACTAACCCTGCCAGCCTTTTAGGAGTACTCGTTAACCTCCGCAACGTCTTAATTGTGGGCGTGTCCTCAGACAAACGCTACGGGCCGCTCTATAACCGCGGTATTGCTCAGGTGATGCACAATGCTCTGCTTAAGAATGGCTACCAGACTGGCAGTGGCGTGCCCATCACTTTGATTGGATATAGCGGAGGTGGGCAGATGGCCTGTGCCTCGGCTGCATTTTTGAAGCGGGCGATCGGTGCTCCCATTGATGTGATTTCTCTGGGGGGCGTCATCAGTGCCAACAACAACATCCTTGTGCTGGAACACCTCTACCACCTGGTCGGCGGGAAGGATAACGTTGAGAAAATTGGGCCGATTATGTTTCCAGGCCGCTGGAAGTTGTTTCCCCTATCCTACTGGAACCGGGCTAAGCGCCTGGGCAAGATCAGCTTTATTGCGCTGGGGTCAACCGTTGGGCACCAACTTCCGGGGGGCTTGATGGACCCCAAAGCTCGTGTCCCCGATGGTCGGACTAACTTGCAACAAACCATCGACTTTATTGTGCAAATTCTTCAGGGGCAACTTCTCCGCAGCCGCGATCGCCTGCCTCAGAAGATGAGTCAGTACACCCGCTACCAGGAAGCTGCGTTTAACCGATACACCTACTACCCAGCCCAACAGGTAGTGGATACTCAGTGGTATCAGCCGATTGCGCCCTGGATAGGGCGATTGATTCTGCCTACCCGTGAGGAGCGCCCCCAGGTGCGAGGGGTTTGGTTTGAGGTGTATCACGCGGCCCAGGGATATGAGCATCTGGTGGGGCGGAAGGTCAAGCTCCAATGGCTCGAAGAGCCCGCTCTGTGCAGCCTGGTCAATGCGGTGACACGGGATGTTCACTTTAGCGCTGATGCGGAGTACACCAGCACGTATGGCGGGTTAGTACATCCAACCCGGCTCAATCACCGGCAGCAGGTGGGGCCACTGGAATCCCTGGCGGGTTCTCATCCCCAGGATGACATCACCGTGATGCTGGAAGGGCTAGTGCAGGTAGATGCGGGAAACCCTGCCACTCTTCGCATTCAGAGTACCCCTGTCCAGGTGACTGGGCGCTACTATGCCCTGGTGCGGTTCCATTCCCCAGTCGGGCATGACGCTTTTCAGGTGGTGCATTTTAATCGTGCGACCCGGCAGTTTGATGGGCCAATGGAAGTCGTTCAAACGCCCCCAGTGTTACGGGCTGCGGATTATGGCAGTTGCCCTTCAACCTTACGGGATATTGAGCGATCGCCCCTCAATGAAACGGGCTGGTATATCTATGGGGCAAAGAATGAGGCAGGCCAGTTTGTGGTGCAATCCCTGGCACCACGATCGCTTTTCCGCCTCCAGCCTGATCGGGTGATTGTGGGTAATAAGGCCGGCTACCGCTACATTCGCAAAGAATCTTGGGCCAATGTGGCTGCGCAGAAAGGAAAGATTAACTCGGTGCTGATTACCCCCCGAGAGGAGTCGAATCAGCGGGCGATCGATGAGTGGCGGGAAGGCGATCGCGCCCTGGTACTCCACACCTACGGCGGCATTGGAGGTAAGAAAAAAGAACCTGCTGCGGGTGGCCCTATCTTTTTCGGGCACTTTGCCTATGGGCTGGCGAAGGTGATTCGTGACCCTCTGGTCGATGAGCTCCGATTTGATATTCAGTATTACCAGGTCTACACCCACAACATCGATGGGCTGACGGCAGGAACACTGCACTGGTCACGGTATATGGGCGATCGCCAATTGGGCTGGCTCGGCAATCGCCCTACCTGCGACATCGTCATTAAACTAAAGGCGTTTACAGATAGCTTTTCGGCCCACGATCTGCGGCAATCTGCCCTGGATGTGATGCTGGCAGCCCTTCAGGTAATGACGGCGCGCTATCGCATTGGCGACGGTACGGGAGGCACTTATGTTGGCCCGGCTAACAACTGCTCGCAAGATTCTAACCAGGCGTTGTTCAACAGTCTCCGCTATATCGAGCGACGCATTGAACGGGCTAATGCAGCAAGCTTAAGCCAGTGGATGAACGATAACCCCGAGCAGGCCAAGCGCTATCAGGATTTGGTGCAGGTCGGCAATGCTTTGGAACGGGAACTGCAACCCCTGGGTGGCCCACGCCCAGACTGGGAGAAGAATGAGTTCAATCTAGGCAGTACCTTGCAGGATGAACCCCTGCGTAACCTGTGGATCGGCATTGGCAGTTGGCGGACCCTTCTGCCACGCAAGGCCAGTGACACTATCGTGCGAGTGTTTCTGCAACATAACGCATCGGTATGGGTCCTGCGTACAAATCAAGTGGGAGGCTATGACCCCGATATTGAGCCAATTGCTCCCATGACCTTGTAGCTAAAACTCCACATCATCTGCTAAGACAGAGTATTAAAGCTGCGCTCCGCGCAGCTTTAATACTCTGTCTTAGCAGATGATGTAAGGCTACATAGCAATGTGCAAGTGCGTTAGATACAGCGACAGTGGTTTAGGGAACTTCGTGCCACACACCACCGTACTTACATCAACGCGCACAGCGTTATATAAACAGAATTTTGGATGTTAGGGATGGTGCAAGCTCTCGCACAACGCCTCGAACACCTCGTCCTGAATGATGCCTGCTTCCCCCAGGGCGATCGCTCGGTACCCATCATCGGGGTCATCCTCTAACCAAAAGGAAAGACGGATGGGTTGTTGATGACGATTTAAGCGAGTAGAAATTTCGCTGGCATCGGCCAACTGAAAAAATAGTTCGATCGCCTCGATAAGCTTCGCCCGTGCTTTTTCTGCAGTGGCCCCATACGTCGAAAGCTCTAATTCTGGACATTCGGCCTGATAGTGTTGGGCTCCATCCGTAGCCTGCTGGGTCTCTGTGGATGCAGGGGCTTCCTTTACTGGTTCAATGATGATGCTAAATTGCTGAATTTGTCTCATTCGCATCACACCCGTCAGCTTTTGCTTCATAGTTCGGTCAGGAGGCGTGAGAGCATCGGCCTGAAGCCTGCTTGCCCAGATCTCCCCTTAACACTATGGGGCATCTGAGAAAGGATTGAAAGGGTTGTTTTTTCAGGTGAAACACTATAAAACAGTTCCTTCCCGCGAGAAATTCTCATATCCTCATGGAAAGGAGTGTAGTTTGTTAGTCTCTTCTTACGGCACCCTTGGTATGTTTATACTCAAAGGTTCAAATAGGCGGAGTCGAGCTTCTCATTGAGCGCCTGAACAGTGGAACAAGCCTGGAAAAACTTGTTACTCGATCGTTGCCCTTAACGTTATACCTGTTTCTACCCTGGCATAATCCTATGACTCTGCTGTGCCGACTTCAGTGGCGTATCCTCCGTCTCAGTTACCCCTGGTTGCCGCTAGCGATCGCACTCTGGCGGCTCACGACTTCCCGTGGTATTCAGCGGAGCCGTGCCCAAGCCAAGTTTTGGCTACTTTCAGTTCGCATTGATTTTGCGAACTTGATGGCGATCGCTCTGGACATGACGCACCCCGAATATTGGTTGCTCTAGCACTGACAGCATGGCCCGAGAAACTTGGATGAATGGTTGGTCGGGTACTTTGTTATTGATAATCTACTCATTAAAAATATCAATACTCTGGACAGTTTTTCTGAAACCCTTGATTTTGCGTGCGCGAAGCGCACGCAAAATCAAGGGTTTCAGAAAAACTGTCCGAACTAATGAAATATAAGCTCTGAGGTTTTGTTAGTGTAGCGATCGTTTTACAGATTAATAGAATCTTTTATCATAACTTTGTTGCGGGGTTCCAAATAGCTTGTATAGGGTGGGAATAAAATAATTGAATTGGCATAAATAACTGTTTTATATAAGATCCGAAATCTTTTGAATAAGACGTTTCTCTAGAAAGTTGATTGATCGTTTAATGCTCCCCAGGATAAAAGTGTTCTAAACGTGTGGATGGGATGTGGTGAAAGAGACGCTTTGTGTTCCTTTCACCACATCCCATCCAGGTATTTGAAATATGGACATCGTGTACAAGAATTTGCTGCAAGCGTTTCAGCCTGGCTTACTCAGCAGGGTTGTCCTTAAGCCAGATGTCTAGTAACTCATTGAGTAGTGATTGACGCATAAAGTCGTCGAACTGAACGGGTAAACTTTCCTCCAGTCGTGCAATAACAATCCATTGATCCAGCTTTAGGGGTGCCCACAGTTGCCCAAGTTGGGCTCCATAAAACAATCGGGCTAATCGCGGATGCAGTTGTCCTAACTCAACGGGGCCAATTCTGCCACCATTGCTAGCTTCGGCCCCCTGGGAATAGGTGCGCGCAATTTCGTCAAAGGTCGCTTCTCCTTCAGCAATTCTGAAATAAAGTTCGTGTGCTAATCCTTGATCCGTCAAGTAGATCAGTGATGCTACGACGCGATCGAGCTCATGCTTACGATCCAGGAAATAAGATGCGACCTTGCGTCCCCATTGTTGGTTCTGGAATTTTCGGATCGCTAATTCTCGCTTGACCCACAGTTCAAAATCTTCCGGTGTAACTTCTTGCTGTTGCAGCCAAACCTGATAATCTTCCGCATTGAGAAATTGCTGAAGAAATTCTTCCCACTCCTCGGCTGTATAGTCAACGGCAGCGACAACGCGATCCAAATTGGGTTCGCGAGAGAATGGAGATAGCATGCAGTTTAAGCCATCCAGGGAGAAGCGCTTTTGCCCCAACTATAGCAATCTTGAAGCAGGGTACGTCCCCACGGCGAACTTCCCCCGTCACACCAGACTTTACATCTTTTTAATAGCAGGACTGTCGCACACTCACTGTACCTGCTGCATTTATGTAGTGTGCGTACACCACACAAATGCACATCCTCCTATTGAACCCTCCGTTCGGGATAAGCTGAAGTGCTCATTTTGGCGTGCACTATGTGCACGCCAAAATGAGCGTTTTCGAGTGCCGCGCGTTGCGCGGCACTCGAAAACGCCTTTAACCCGAACTCAGGTTATTGAATTGGTGCTGGAGGGGTTTTGTAGATATTGATGGCTGACGTAGCGATCAGAACCGAATGGGGAATACTACGGGATACCCCTGGTGTCTTACAACACCAAGTAACGAATTGTTTCCCGAGCCTCCCATGCAAAACCTTCTTCCGAGTCGTGCAAGATTCAGCAACCGAAAACGCCAGAGTACCCTTACCGGCCAACTCCGTTACAGGTTCGACAACTTCATGGCCCGAGGCACTGTTGCCCTGGTCAGCGGATTGGCATTGGTTTCCTTCGCGTTTATTGTGCTGATGGCTGTGCTGGTCAGCGTGTCAGGAGTTGCACCGGAAGGAGGCGATCGCCTTAATCTCCCAGAAGCTCTGTGGGGCGTTCTGATGCGAACACTCGACTCAGGAACTGTGGGCGGCGACACGGGTTGGGTGTTCCGTTTAACCATGCTGTTTGTCACCTTCGGTGGCATCTTTGTGGTCAGTACACTGATTGGTCTACTCAGCAGTGGTATTGATGCCAAATTAGAGGATTTGCGGAAAGGGCGATCGCGTGTCATCGAAACCGATCACATTGTTATTTTGGGTTGGTCGCTGCAGATCTTCACCCTGATCTCGGAGTTGGCGCTGGCGAATGCAAATCGTTCAGATACCTGCATTGTCATCCTCAGTGAAGAAGATAAGGTTGAGATGGAAACTGCCCTTCACGATACGTTGGGGAGGTTGCCTCGAATTCGCCTGGTGTGTCGTACAGGCAGCCCCAGCAGCATGACAGACCTGGGTATCGTGAGCATTCAAACGTCCCGATCTATCATCATTCTGAATCCGGGCCAGGATGCTGCCGATACGCAGTTGGTGAAGACCCTTCTGGCGATTACCAGTATTCCGCGATCGCATCCCCAACCCTACCATCTGGTCGCGCAAGTGCAGAGTCCCAAAACTCTGGATGTGCTCAAGCTGGTTGCTCATAACAACGTAGAACCATTATTAATCAATGATTTAATTTCACGTATTGTGGTGCAAACCTGCCGTCAGTCCGGGTTATCCACGGTGTACATCGATCTCCTGAACTTCAGTGGCGATGAAATTTACTTCCGGGAGGAACCTGCACTCTATGGCAGTACCTATGGTCAAACGCTTTTGGCGTACAACGATTCGGTGGTCATTGGGATTCAAGATGCAGAGGGTGCAATTCAGCTCAATCCTCCCAGCAATAGGCTCTTGCAACCCGGGGAACGACTGATTGTTATTAGTGAAGATGACGATACAACGCATCTGAATCAGGCCGCAGAAGCTCCAATTGATCGGCAAGCGATTCACCTTGCCGAAGCGACGTTACCTACGGCTGAACACACACTAATTTTGGGTTGGAATGATCGGGTCTACAACATCATCCAACTCCTGGATCAATATGTGGCACCGGGCTCGACGGTGATGGTCGTGGCGGAGTTTCCTGATGCTGAGGTGGATTTGTCGGAGAAATCCCTGCAACTTCAAAAACAAACGGTGCGCTACCAACAGGGAGATCCAACGGATCGAGATGTATTAGACAGTCTCAACCTGACGCAGTATAACCATGCTCTTGTCCTGTGCAACTCAACCCTGGATGCAGAACAGGCGGATGCTCAAACTCTGGTGACATTGCTCCATCTGCGGGATATTTGCGATCGCCATCATCACGACTTTCAAATCGTCACTGAAATTCTAGATGTCCGCAATCAAGCATTGGCCCAGGTTGCTCGCCCTGATGATTTCGTAATTAGCGAGCAAATCATTAGCCTGATGCTAGCCCAGGTCGCAGAACAGAAAAACGTTAATGCTGTGCTGACGGATTTATTTAGTTCTGAAGGCTCAGAGATTTACCTCAAACCCGTCGATAACTACGTCACAGTTGATCGCCCTGTCAATTTCTACACTGTAGTAGAAGCCGCCAGACAACGGGGAGAATCTGCGATCGGGTATCGCCACAAAGCTGATGCGAATAACGTTGCGCGATCCTATGGAGTGGTCATTAATCCATCTAAAGACAAACTCATCGAATTTCAACCGCAAGATACGATTATCCTGCTAGCAGAATCTTAGATATTCAGAAAATTGCATCAAAAAAAGCCCGGCTCTGCCGGGCTTTTTTGATGCGGCTCTAATTCAAATACATAGATGCAACGCGTATCCAGTGACGCACACAACACTCACCCTGATTCCACAGGGTAATTAAGCCAGTCCATTACCTCCTGCCACAGCTCAGGAAATTGCTGCTGGCTGCGCTTCAGCCGTGCCATGCGATCGCCTGCATTAGGGCTGTCCGTATCGGCATACCAGCGATTTGCGGTAACCCAGTAGCCCGCTGTCCAACAGAGCGATCGCACAGCCGGGTAGGGCCCAAACGCGACAAAATGCTGTCGAATTCGTTCCGCTAAATCTGCATCCTCCAGAGCTTCGTAATAACAGTGCAGGAAAAACTCGCGATCCTCGGCTGGCAGACGATAATTGTGGCGGCGGCGCACCGTGACGGGAGAAAGAAAGTGACCCAAATCCCCAGCGGGGGAGCCAATTTCGGCCCACTCCCAATCCACCAGGTAAGCCTGTTGGGAATTGACGACCCAGTTTTCGTAGGTGTGGTCACTATGAACCAGACACTGGTGAGGGTAATCCGATAGCAAAGATTCAGCACTCAACCGCTGTTCCGCTTTCGCCAACACCGCCTCTAGCATTTTTACAATGTCAGCATCGGCATCGGCAGATTGCAGGTAGGGTTGAGCGTAGTCGCGTGATTCCTCAAAGAAGAGGGTGAGGGGGTGTGCGATCGTGGGTACATGGTGGCGCAACTCGTCCAGGGCATAGCCAGGGTTTTGAGGCAGACGATGGAGGTGAGCGAGGGTTGTGGCGCAGTGTTGGAGGTGCGATCGCCCATAATCTAATGGCCCTCCTTCCAGATAATTGGTAATTAAGTAGGTGTAATTAAAATCGTCACTGGGTTGTAGCTGGCGTGCCTGTAACTCATGACCAATACCCGATCCGCTCAAATAGGTGAGAATTTTCTCCTCAAACTGAGTTACGCGCTTGAAATCCCCTTCAAACCGTTTGTTGGGGGTGTTGACTGCAACCCGTATTAAACGATTTGAGTTGACGCGAAAAATTAGATTTGCTTCTCCATGGGCCATCAAGGTGAGGGTAAAGCCTTCTCCAAATCCACGTGTCTTTAGATGCTTATAGAGATGAGCTTGAATTTCGGCAATGTTTACACTATGACTCACGTTAATTTCAACTAATTGAATAGATGAATGTGCTTATGCGTTTTTATTGTAGGGGTGGGCGAAGCTTCATGTAAGGAGGCAGTTGAGACCTAAGCTGTGTCCCATGCGAAGCGGTTGGTACAGTTTAGATCTTCTGTTTAATCAGGCTGAGCCATTTAAAAACGGTTTCTTGCAGAACAATACCTTCACCATTTTTTTCAAGCCCTTGATTTTGCAGGCGCATCGCGTCTACAAATCAAGGGCTTGAAAAAAATGGTGAGCATATTGATAGAAAAGATATAGAAATCCTAAATGCTTTTTCAAGATGAGATAGGTACGACTCATCCCAACTGTTAAATCCTATGAAGGCGCTTTTCCTGTCATTTTATGGCGGAAAAACTATCTTTATAGGTTTCAGTAGGAGATCTGAAGCGGCTCAGATTCAAAATTGAATTGAAGTTATTCCCTAATGGATGAGCTTTACTAAAATTAATTTTTGTTGGGCGATGCAATCCAAGGAAACTCAGTCTTGTGGCACATAGTGAATATACGACAATAGTTAGGCTCATCAATAAAACATATAAAAATTGTTCTGTGCTGAATATTTGAAATTAAGAATTGGCAGCTATTCTGGCATTTCAGCTCATCAATAAATAGGTTCTATATTTGGATCAATGTATTTAGCATGAGCCTCATCATTTAATAGGGGTGCTGTTTCTCAAATCGTTGAGAAATACCTGAATTCAAATTGTTCTTGTACTCGTTTTAATTGATGTAGCCAAGGAGCATTCTATGTTTTATCACGTTAAAGAATTGGAGTTTAATGCACGAGTATCGGGGCCCGATCCTCGTTTTGCCAGTTTATTATTAGAGCAATTTGGTGGGCCAAATGGTGAATTAAAAGCCGCCATGCAATACTTTACCCAGGCTTTTGCAGCCCGAAAGCCTTATCCTGACAAATACGATATGTTGATGGATATTGCCACCGAAGAGTTGAGCCACCTGGAGATTGTTGGGGCCACCATCACAATGCTGTTGGATGGGGTCAATGGTGAGTTGAAAAATGCTTCCGAATCGACCTCATGGATGAACCTTCTGCCGAATCAGAAAGAGCAGATGATTCATCAGGCTATGACCAATCCCCAGTTTCTGCTACTGTCCGGTGGTGCTCCCCGGTTAACGGATAGTCAGGGAACGCCCTGGATGGGCTCCTTCGTCAACGCCAACGGGGATTTGACAGTGGATTTGCGATCGGACATCGCCGCTGAATCCCGAGCCAAGATTGTGTATGAACACTTGATGCAATTCACTGATGATCCCTATGTTAAGGAAACCTTAGGCTTTTTGATGACACGGGAGATCGCCCACTACAAGATGTTCGCGTCGGCCCTGGAAACCATTGAACCCAACTTCCCACCGGGAGTTCTGCAAGGCGACCCCCGCTATACCCATGTCTATATGAACATGTCCAATGGAGCCGATGCTCGTGGCCCCTGGAACCAAGGGCAAGGAGCCTGGGAATCTGGAGAGGAATGGGAGTACGTGCAAAAGCCCTATGAGCATGTCGTAGAGACGAAGGGCATGGTGGAGCAGCCTGTTAAGGGTAATAAGCATACCCTGGATGAGGCTCAGGAAAAGAGCCGTGCTCTGGGCAAGCAGCGCAGCCAAGAGGTGAAGTCATCCGTAGGGGGTGGCGCAAATCAATGGTCAACCTATCCCCAAAATGATTTGGCAAGTCCTAAAACGGTGGTTGACCCTGAGAGCCACGGTTCAGTAATTTAATACACTGCTTCAATCTCTGGGTGTATTTACACTAATTTACTGTGCTGAACAAATCTTCGAAGTCCGGCTCCTTAAAGGAGCTGGGCTTCTTTTTCATTCGGGGCACGCTTTCCGTCCCCCAAAAAAGCTCATATTGCCGTGTGCTCCCTGCACGTCAACATGGGCGCTTGAGCTTATCCCAAATTGGGGTTACATATGGCTATAACCTGAGTTCGGGTTAAGGGCGTTTTCGAGTGCCGCGCAACGCGCGGTACTCGAAAACGCTCATTTTGGCGTGCGCAGAGCGCACGCCAAAATGAGCACTTCAGCTTATCCCGAACTGAGGTTGCTATAGAACGGGTTGTCTCTCTTTCAAAAAAAAACTGTGCAGGTTGCACAGTAGGGTTGGAGCTTATTTGGGAGATTCTTAAGCTCCGTTAGGAGTTTGTTTGGCTAAATAGTTGCACACAGTTTTGCTGCTCCCAATGTTTCTTAAACAGCAACAGCTTCTGTTTCTGTCTCTGTCTCTGTTTCGGCTATGAAGTCAGCTTCGTAATCGAAATCGGGCTCGATTTCGGGCTGGAGGCGATCGCGATCCTCGATAAAGTTGTAGTGATCCAGTGCCTCCATAATGCCCCAGGAGTAGTTACCCTTCGCGAAGTAGACTTTAGGATACTCGCGCAGTTTTTCAACTTCCTGGCTGTAGTTGCCAACCACAACCGCCAGCGTGTTGCCAGCCAGCATACTTTCGTCATTGCCTGAACTTCCAGCAACCAGGAAACGGTCAATCGCCAGATTCCACTTCATTGCGCAATACCGAATGGCATTACCCTTGGAAGCTCGGATAGGCAGCAGGTCGAGGTACATGCTGTGGCTGAAGATGCCATTGATATGCAGCCGCCGCCGCCGCAAATGTTGCATCATCTCGTTATAGCTGGGAGCCTTGCTGGCATCGACAAAGTAGCT
Organism: Leptolyngbya sp. FACHB-8; assembly: GCF_014695575.1. Taxonomy (GTDB): domain Bacteria; phylum Cyanobacteriota; class Cyanobacteriia; order Elainellales; family Elainellaceae; genus Vacuolonema. The sequence continues at coordinate 56,176 of NZ_JACJOO010000057.1, forward strand.
GAGCTTGTACTGGCCCTGGCACTCATCAGGCTGTAGCTCAATACCGGGTAATTCTGCCATCGCTTGCCGCACAGCGTCGGGTTGCCAGCGATAGTTGATGTGCCGCGCCCAATTGGGATCGGGAATGACCTGAGGGCCGTAGTAGATTTCCGAACCCGTTGAAGCAATCAGCACATCCGGCATGGGGAACTGCCATTCGCCCAACATTGCCAACGCACTGGTGAGCGATCGCCCTGTGGCAATCCCAATTCCCGTCGTGCCGCCCTCTTGATTGAGCCGCTGAATCAGCTGTTGCAGCGCTGCATGATCACCCAACAAGGTATTGTCGATTTCGCAGACCAGATAGCGATCGGCGTTCATCAAACGGTTCATGCTGGGCATATTCCATGCTTGAGATGTCGCTGTTTTTTCCACCGTGAGGTAGCTCAAGGGGGACTGCACACGCCGCTGGGGCAGCTGGCGCAGGTGCTCCAGGTAGCGCTCCACATGGCTCTTCCAGGAGAAGTTTTGGCGTACACGATTGAGGCCGTTGGTTGACCACTGTTGCCATTGTTCGGTGTCGGTTAATGCCTGGCGCAGAGCGGCTTGAATATCCGCAATATCGAGAGGATTGATTAACCGCCCGTTATCACAGGCTGCCAGAATGTCGCGAGGGCCACCATCTGCCGTGGCAATGATCGGCGTTCCACAAGCCGTCGCCTCAATGAGAGTCAATCCAAAGGGCTCGGTTAGCGCTGGGTTGATAAATACGCCCCGAGTCTTGGTTGTGAGACGGTATAAATCAGGCACCTCTTCCGACTTGTGATGTTTTGGATAGGCTACTTTTCCGTAGAGATCATAGCGGTCGATCAGCCGGAAAATATCAGCCATCACCTTGCGGGGGCCAGATTCCATCTGATTGATGTCATCCCGGTTACCGAGCACTAACACAAGATTCGCCAGTTTTTGAAGTTCTGGATCTTGACCGTAGGCTTCCACCAGACCGGCCACGTTTTTCCGCATAGCTGCACGAGACAAAGCCAAAATAATAGGCTTGTCTGGTTCTCGTAGAAAGCGCTTCAAATCATCAAAAATGGGTGGCTCAACCCAATCATCTCCAGCCGGGTAAAACCGCTTCAGGGAAACACCCGGGGGAATTACCACCATGCGATCGGGCTGGTATTGGTCGTAGATGCCGTACTGATCGGTTACTTCCTGATGGGTGCTGGCAATGATTAGAGAAGCACTGGCCAGAGTTTTTTCTTCTGCTTCAATACGAGTGCTGATATGAAAGTGTTCTTCGACAGCTTCAGGCTTGGTGCCTTGCTCTAAAAGGCGATCGCGCTTCACGCGCCCCAAAGAATGGCCGGTGTGAACTTGGGGAATCCCCAGCCACCCGGCCACTCGGCAACCCACATATCCGGCATCAGCATAGTGAGTATGAATTACATCTGGAACACGGCCTACTTGCCGAATATGCCGCACCATTTCATCGGCGAAACTATCAAGATGAGGCCATAAAACCTCTTTGCGTAAGTAGCGGCGAGGACCGCAGTTAAGACGAACAATCTGCGCTTTTTCACAAATCTTTTCGATGGGTTGCGCGTAATCTGGACTGACTTTTGGATCGTTGACTAAACGTGTTACCAGATCGACCCGATCAACTAGGGGATTTTCAGCCAGCGCTTGAGCAAGTTCTACTACGTATTTGGTTTGTCCTCCGGTATCGGCATCCCGGCCAAGTTCCAGATTATGCCCTCGAATCAAACCATGAACGCTGACAAGTAAGATGTACAACCCTGCGGGTTTTGACATAGGTGTTTTATCCTCCTTGGACTAATCACTGCGAAGAGCGTCAGTCACTTTGTGATCACCGAAACTTGACGTTGCCCGTGCGTTTTCAAAGTAGTTGGGATTTACGGGTAATTATATAGATTTGATAAGATTCTGCCGTTATCTTGCTAGTTTCGCTTCACTCCAAGGAAATACATCACGCGGAAACAGAGGCATAGACTGGCATTCAACCTTTGATGAGAATGTATTACAATTTGTTGCTGAGCTCGATAGATGCAACGTGAAGGGTAAATTTCTAAAAAACTTTTTTGTGTTTGTGCCCTACAAAGGCGTGTCATATTTATTACATTCAAGCCAATTAACCCGTAATTCCTCTTAAGAATTATGGAATTTAAGAATTGCTTAATGATGTATGAAATCTCTTTCTGCTTAGTCGGTATTTCTGAATACTATAGTTGGTCGAGTGAGGTACAAGAGAGGGGTGTAGAATTTCATTCCTCTCTCGTATCTCGACAGATTGGAAAGGGATATCAGTAGCTCAATTCAATTAAATCCAGACTCTAAAATGCTGTGCCACCCGCCCTCTCTATAAAGATATTCGAGTTAATTAAACAAGGTAGTGGATGGAGCTTAGCCCTACACGCTACCTTCCTTGTGAACCAACGTGCCGTATAGCTGTTCTGAGCTTGGCAACTCTGCTTGTTCTTGGAAAGCTAAATGATAGGCCTTGGGAAAACCAAAATTCATAATGTAACTCTTCTCCTTTGATGGAATAAGGAGGAGCTAAAACAGGCATGTTTCCCGGTTGGAAACTGCTCAGCCCGATCCTGTGCCTGTAATAGACTTCGCCCAGGCACTCGTAAGCACAAGATGTACCCATTGGCCGTCTGATAAATTCAGTCGAATGGACGGATCAGTTTGTGTACGAGCACTTCAACAAAGTTCCTTACGCGGGCTCTTAAATCCGTCCCCACGGCGTGAAAGCTGTGTTGGAGGAAATTTTTAACCAATTTGAGGGGGGATTTAGAACGTTAATTTCCGTATGCTGTACATACGAAAATGACTGATTCATGATTGTTTCTTACCCATGTTTCGTGCACTCGGGTTATGCCTCAAACCATTCGACAGGTTTATCCTGGATTAAATCCTCTGCCCTCTGCGTACAATCCGGTTGTGGTGCGATTGGTGCATGCCTTTCTGCCCCTCGTGATGCGATTTCGCACACGGCCCTGGTTACCCGCAGGTATTACCAGGGTTGACGTAAGCAACCCAGAACGATTGGCTAGCCTATATCAACAATTTCAGGCTGGGAAGGTTCGCTTCATGCTGGCCTTTCGCCATGTGGAGGTGGATGATCCCCTTTCCGGGTTGTATATGCTTTCCCGAATGATTCCCAAAGCAGCTCGGGAGAAAGGTGTGAAGCTGCGCTCCCCTTTGCACGTCCACTTCCTTTTCGATCGCGGGATGCCGCTTTGGGGTGGCCCCTGGTTGGGGTGGCTGCTGTCCCGAATGGGTGGTGTCTCGGTGCATCGGGGTAAGCATCCTGATTGGCAGGCTCTCCGCACCTCTCGGGAGTTGATGCTAAATGGAGAACTTCCATTTGCGATCGCCCCCGAAGGTGCCACCAATGGTCACAGCGAGATCCTGGGACCCCTGGAACCGGGTGTTGCCCAAATGGGTTTCTGGTGCGCTGAAGATCTGCAAAAGGCTGGCCGCCCCGAAACAGTGTGGATTGTGCCCATTGGAATTCAATATCACTACATTGGCGCTCCCTGGCATAATCTCGATCGCCTGATGACCCAGTTGGAAACCAACATGGGCCTTCCTCCCCAACCCCTCGAACCCCTCGCCGATGACCAACGGCCCGATGCGTATTACAAGCGCCTTATCCGGCTAGGGGAGCATTTCCTGACCAAGATGGAGCAGTTCTACAGCCGCTTCTACCATCGCCCCCTTCCTCCTAAAGACCTTCCCCCCGATGCACCTAACATCACCCGACGTTTGCAAGCCCTCCTGGACGAAGCCCTGAAGGTTTCGGAAGAGTACTTCGGTGTTTCATCCAAGGGCAATCTTTCCGAACGCTGCCGGCGCTTGGAGGAAGCGGCGTGGACCTATATTTACCGAGCGGATGTGAGCGATCGCAACGCCCTCTCTCCCATCGATCGCGGTCTGGGTGACTGGCTTGCCGAAGAAGCCAGCCTGCACGACACTCACATGCGCCTGGTAGAAAGCCTGGTGGCCGTCACTGGCTCCTACGTCAAAGAAAAACCCTCCTTCGAACGTTTTGCCGAAATCACTCTGCTACTGTTCGACGCTACAGCTCGTATTCGCGGCGACAAATATCCCCGCCGTCCCCGTTTGGGCTACCGCCGCTGTCAAATGACCGTCAGTGAACCTATTTGCGTGAGCGATCGCTTTCCTGATTACCAGACCAGTCGCCGGGCTGCACGGGATGCCATCAACACACTCACAACGGATCTCCAGCATGCTCTAGAAGCGACGATTGAGTCGTGATGGGCGATCGCCTTAACAAAATCCTGTTACAACACCCGTATCCAACGACAACGTGTCGCCTTTCGCATCGCCTGTGTGATACGCTGCCAGCAACACCTCGCTGGTTTTGCCCCAGGAAATCGTTCCGTCGTGGGAGAGGGCGATCGCCCCGAAATCTCGCTGTCGGCTTCCCGCCTCCTGGAAGGAACGCCCCATTGCTTCCCCAAGGGGCAGACCGTCCGTCACGCGAACCACAATACGAGCGGCCAAACATTCATCAATAATGTCTTCACCAATGCCGGTGCAACTTACGGCTGCATGGGCGTTAGCATAATTTCCCGCAGGTGTGGCCGAGTCGCTCACCCGACCAATGCGCTCAAAGCCCTTGCCTCCTGTGGATGTGCCCACCGCCAAGCGACCTTCTGAGTCCAACGCCACCACACCGATCGTGCCTCGCCCAGGCTCGGAGGCAAGTTCGGGTTCCGCTATGACCCCAGCCATTTCATGGGAAAAATTATTGTTCCGTTCTGCCATCCACTCCTGTAAGCGAATATCTGTCAGGGGGTCATAAATGGGTTTGCCTAACTCTCGCAGCAGTTCAGCAGCTCCATTGTCGGAAAGAACGCGATCGCTACCCTCTTGCAAAAACTGTGCCAACTCAATGGGATTCTTCACTCGCGATACGTTGATCACACCGCTAAATCGCTGAATCAGCCCATCCATGAGCGATGCACTCATCCGAATTTGCCCGTCTGACTGCAACACTGAGCCCGTCCCAGCGTTGAAGCGGGGATTGTCCTCCATCAATCGGCATCCTAAAACGACTGCCTCTTTGGCCGAACTCCCCGCCTTCAACAGGGCATAAACCTTATCAATGGCATCGAACAAGGCCGTGCGAACGGCCTCCTCGCCGCCTTTGCCCCGCAAGGAACTTCCGGCTCCGCCGTGGATGATCAGTTTAGGTTGCATGGTAGTCAATGTGTAGAGAAGTGAAAGGAAAAATGAAGTCAAACGAACGCTTTTAGGCCATCAGGAAATGATGAGATCCTATCTGTGTGAGCCTACAAAAAGAGTTCCCAAACGAACGATGGCTATTATCTGACAAATATTGAGGGGTGAGTAGGTGCGATCGGGTGACTCTACCCGACCCCCTGATTCCGCCGCCGCCGACACCGTTCGGAGCAATACTTCACGTCATCCCAACAATCGGCCCACTTTTTACGCCAGGTGAAGGGGCGCTGACAGACAGGGCAGAGCTTTGTGGGCAAATCCGATTTGGAACGGGTGCGCGCCATGGCAATCTGGAATGTGCAGTGGGTGAATTACTGTGGTAATTGTAAAGGATTGTAAAGGCTTAATGGTAGAGACAGAAGCCAGTCGACTAGCGCGATTGCATCAGGTACGGATTGTGTTGGTAGAGCCAGCCGGGCCGCTGAATGTGGGGTCGATCGCCCGCATCATGAAAAATATGGGATTGTCTCAACTGGTTCTGGTCAATCCTCAGTGCGATCCTTTAGGAGCAGAGGCGCGGCAGATGGCGGTGCATGCCTTCGATATCCTGCAATCTGCTCGTATTGTTTCCAGGCTGACGGATGCATTGGAGGGATGTCGGCGGGCGATCGCCACCACTGGCCGTGATGACACGACTCTGAACATTACCCTGGAAGGCCCTCGTGCTGTACTGCCCTGGCTCGTGGAAGCTGTCGATGGCCCAACCGCTCTCCTATTTGGTCGGGAAGACCGGGGGCTGACCAACGAGGAAATTAATCGGGCACAGCGGTTCCTTTACATTCCCAGTGATGCGGCTTATACCTCGCTGAACCTGGCGCAAGCTGTGGCCCTCTGCTGCTACGAGCTGCGAATGGCGTTGCTAGAACCTGCCCCTATTGCAGCGGCTCCGGTCGGCACGCATAACCCGGCCTCCCACGATCGCTTAGATCAGTATTTTCAAGATTTAGAGTCCCTATTATTAAAAATTGGCTATCTTTACCCACATACAGTAGCCAGCCGCATGAAAAAAATTCGCCAGATCTACAATCGAGCGCTACCCTCTGATAATGATGTGGCCCTTTTGCAAGGCATGATCAGCCAAATGCGCTGGGCGTTGCAGCAAAGCCATCCCCGTAACGAGTCAATGCAGGATGAATAATTTGACGAATCTCCCCCATGCTGGTGATAATTTGCGGATAATTTCAGAGTGGTGGGTTGCATCTAATCAGTCATACTGGCTCTGGAAGCTTGATTTGCTTGTTCTTGAGATGCGTTAGAGGTGTTGATGTCAATGGAATCTGGAAAACCCTCACGCCCTCCCCGTCGCCGCCGTCCTGGTCGTCGACCTCCCACATCCTCCAGCGCCCCTGCGAATGAGAATGGGCGACGCAGCTCTCAGAACGGTTCGGGCAGTTCATCTTCGGACCTCTTTCGGTTGCCGTCAGCTTCAGCCGATAGCAATCGTAGCGATACTCCAGCCCCGTTGGTGCGGCGGCGTTCGTTGCGATCGCCCCGACCTGACTCCCAACTGAACCTGCGCCGTCTGCTAGACGAGCCAACCGGGCGCAATGGCTCTAGCGCTCGTCGTCGCCCCTCTGAAGAGAATGGAGCTTTAACACGGTTACGCCCAGTGCAGCCCGTCCTGTCCAAGAAAACGAGCCTGCCACCTACCGTTATTCCCATTCAGGCGCGTCCCGTGCGCCCTCAGTCACCTGCTGAAGCGGTGATCTCGCCGCCCAGCCCTCGGCGGCGACGACGGCGATCGCAGAAACCCGCCACGCCCCTGCTCTACATCACTCGTCTGCTAATCTTTGGAGTGGGTGTTGGGGCGATCGTCGGCACCATCCTTTCTATCTGGACGCCAGCCCAATCTTCCTTTACCGCCGCCGGTACCGTTCCCGGTTCTGCTGCGGCATCGGAGGCCGCGAAGCAGCCTTCTGACCTGGGAGAAGGGATGTTCCGTCTGGATGGAGCTCCCCCTTCCACTGTTCCGGCTCCCGTAGCCGCTCGCTTGAAGCAACCGATTAATGAGCTGGCGTCGGCAATCCAGCCCCTGGTCACCCAGTCACCCGATCTGAAACCCGGCATCTTTATCGTGGATTTAGACACCGGTAATTATGTTGATATCAATGGCGATAAGGCAATTCCGGCTGCCAGTACGATTAAGGTGCCTATTCTGGTGGCCTATCTGCAGGATGTAGATGCCGGAAAGGCCCGTCTGGACGAAGCCATGACCATGAAGCCGACGGATATTACGACGGGTTCTGGCGAATTTCAATACCTGCCTCCAGGTTCCAGCTTCTCCAGTTTAGAAACGATTACCAAGATGATCACCATCAGCGATAACACGGCCACTAACATGGTCCTGGAGCGAGTGGGTGGGGCGCAGATGCTGAACCAACGGTTTCGCACATGGGGGATGATCCAAACGGTGATTCGCAACCCCCTGGCCGACTTAGCTGGAACCAATACCACCAGCGCTCGGGATCTCTCGCTGCTGCTGATGGCCGTTACTCAGGCTGATTTTCTGTCCTTGCGCTCGCGCGATCGCCTCATGGAAATCATGCAAGGCACTGTGACGGATACCCTGATTCCCGCTGGTACGGGCCCCAATGCGGTTGTTGCCCACAAGACCGGTACCATCGATTCGATGGTTGGTGACACGGGTATTGTAGATTTGCCCAACGGCAAACGCTACGTCATCACCGTACTGGTGCAACGCCCGACAGATGACGGACGAGCCCAAGAACTGGCCCGTCAAGTTGCCCGGGTTGCTGCCGAATACTTTGGTAAAGCGGCTCCGGCCCCGGGTGCAGCCTCAGCCCCAGCGGCCGCTCCAGCGACGCCGGCAACAATGCCCGCTACGACGGCTCCTCAGTAGAGCTTCCCGGCATCACTTTATGTCGCGAATGAATCCCGTCTTCTACAATGGGGGTGTTGCGAGCGCAAAACCTTCAGTCGATTCAAATTATGGAACTAACAACCGTTAACGTCGAAAAAGTATTGGATGAGCTTCGCCCATATCTGATGTCGGATGGAGGCAACGTCGAGCTGGTTGAGCTGGATGGTCCCGTTGTTCGTCTGCGTCTCCAGGGTGCTTGTGGCTCCTGCCCTAGCTCCGCCATGACCCTGAAGATGGGCATCGAGCGCAAGCTACGCGAATCTATTCCCGAGATTGCCGAAGTCGAGCAAGTATTCTAATTTCACTTGCCAACCTATAACCTCATTTGCGCGGAAGGCAGCACGTATCGTGCTGCCTTCCGCGCAAATGAGGTTATGGGTGCATAACCCTGGTTACTTGAAAAGGTGTTTTTTGTACTCTTGGGCACAAAAAAACACCTTTTCAAGCAAATTCGGAGGGAAGGGTGTAGGGTGTGGGATAGTTATAACGTTTTGTCACATTCTCGATTTTTTGAAACAATCGAGAACATTGCAAGAGATACGCGATCGCCCGTTCTCAAAACCGGATTTCGCTTCCTTCTGCCCATTTACTTATCCATCGTTTTGCTCCCATGCCTCATCCTCTCTACGTTGCGTTTATTTGGCATCAGCATCAACCCCTCTACAAAAGTCGGGCTGTGGGTCAGTATCGCCTTCCCTGGGTGCGCCTCCACGGGACGAAGGATTATCTGGATTTGATCCTAATTTTGGAAAAGTTTCCCAAACTGCATCAGACGGTGAACCTGGTGCCATCTCTGATTCAGCAGATTGAGGATTACGTAGAAGGAACGGCCTTCGACCCGTATTTGACGCTGGCTCTGTCTGAAGCGGATGCCCTCAACCCAGAGCAGAAGCAGTTTGTGGTCGAGCACTTTTTTGACGGCAACCACCACACGCTGGTCGACCCCCATCCCCGCTATGTCGAATTATTCAAGCAACGGCAAGACAAGGGCGGGGATTGGTGTATCGAAAACTGGTCGCCGCAGGATTTCAGCGATCTTTTAGCCTGGCATAACCTGGCCTGGATTGATCCGATGTTTTGGGATGATCCTGAAATCGCTGCCTGGCTGAAACAAGACCGTGGCTTTACCTTGAGCGATCGCCAACGCATCTACTCTAAGCAACGAGAGATCATGTCCCGCATCATCCCGCAACATCGCCACATGCAGGAGACGGGTCAACTCGAAATTACGACCACTCCCTACACCCACCCCATCCTGCCCCTCCTCGCCGATACGGATTCCGGAAGGGTAGCTGTACCCGATATGGTACTGCCCCAAAACCGCTTTCAATGGGAGGAGGACATCCCCCGCCATCTAAAGCGGGCAAGGCAGATGTACCGCGATCGCTTTGGCTGCGAACCTCGCGGGTTGTGGCCTTCAGAACAGTCTGTCAGTCCTGCCATCCTGCCTTATATAGCCGAGCAGGGTTTTAATTGGATTGTGTCTGATGAAGCGGTGCTCGGCTGGACGCTGAATCACTTCTTCCACCGTGACCAACATGGCACTGTGCAGGAACCCGAGTTAATGTATCGTCCCTACCGTCTAGAAACACCTCAGGGAGATCTGGCAATTGTCTTCCGAGATCATCGTTTGTCGGATTTGATTGGATTCACCTACGGAGCGATGCCAGCGGAAAAGGCAGCAGCTGATATGGTAGGGCAGTTGGAGGCGATCGCTCAGCAGCTCATCTCTCACCAGTCTGAAGGCACTACGAGCTTAGAGCAACCCTGGCTGGTGACGATTGCCCTTGACGGTGAGAACTGCTGGGAGTTCTACCCCGAAGATGGAAAGCCTTTTCTGGAAGACCTTTATAGTCGCTTGAGTGAGCACGAAGATATTCGTCTCGTCACTGTGTCAGAATTTCTAGAGCAATTTCCCCCAACGGAAAGTTTGCCTGCCAACAAGTTACATAGCGGCTCCTGGGTTGATGGCAGCTTCACGACCTGGATCGGCGACCCTGCTAAAAATCGTGCCTGGGATTTGCTGACTGAAGCACGTCAGGTTCTTGCCAACCACCCTGAGGCAACCGAAGAGAACAACCCCGAAGCTTGGGAAGCGCTGTATGCGGCTGAAGGTTCTGATTGGTTCTGGTGGTTCGGCGAAGGGCACACCTCGAACCAGGATGCCATGTTCGATCAACTTTTTCGGGAACACCTTGCTGCCCTATACATGGCCTTGAATGAGCCTGTTCCGACCGAAGTGCGCCGCCCTGTGGAAGACCACACAGTCCATGGCGATCATGCCCCTCAAAGCTTTATTCACCCCTTAATCGACGGGCGCGCTGATGAGCAGGATTGGGATAAAGCGGGACGCATTGAGGTGGCCGGAGCTCGAGGTACCATGCATCGCAGCAGCAAAATTCAGCGCCTCTGGTATGGGGTTGATCACCAAAGCTTCTATTTCCGCTTGGATTTTGCGGCTGGCAGTCGGCCGGGTGTAGACTTCCCCTCAGAACTGCATCTGCTATGGTTTTACCCCGACCGTACTACCTTCAATGCCCCGGCTCCCTTGGCCGAACTGCCAGACGAAGCCCCGATGAATTACCATTTTCGCCATCACCTGGGAATTAATTTGGTGACGGGCGATCGCTGGCTTCAGGAGGCAGGGGAGTACTTCCAATGGCATTCCTGTCCCACTACGGCACAAGTAGCTATAGACACGTGCCTGGAAGTCGCTATTCCTTGGGCTGACCTCCAGGATATAGAACCTGACTGGGCTCTAAGGGTTGTGGTGATTCTTGCAGAGGACGGCCACTATGTCAGCTATCTTCCTGAGAATGCCCTGATTCCTGTTGAAGTGCCATAACTACAGTGCTTTTCAAGTGCTTAAAACCTGGTTGTTTTTATGAGAGCCGTGCAGCGCGTAGCGCGGCTCTCATAAAAACGCAACCAGATTGGAAAAGAGGAGTACGAAGCACTCCTCTTTTTTAAAGTAGATAACTATGAGTATGAAACCAGGAGCTGTTTTAAAAGTCATTTTTTCGTTCTAGAAGCGCACGAAAAAGTGACCCTTTCAGACAGCTCTAAAGTACGTCCTAGAACAATTTGCGTGATAGCAAACCACCTAAGCCAGGCTTCTCGGGTTTGGCGGGTGGCTTCTGATCGGCTTTCGCCTCAACCAGCTTTTGACATTCGAGGGCGAGGGCGTCCTGAGAGTTGATTTGCAGGGCTTGACGCACACTGATTGCTGCCATTCCGACCAGTCCCTTTGCAAGGTTTACCTTTGCCATCCAGGCATGATATTCACTTTGGGTTGGGTCGTTTTTAATGGCGTCTCGTAACTCGGCTACGGCTTCGTTATAGCGCTTCATTTTGAACTGTTCCTGCGCCCGTTGCAGATGTCCCCGAGCACGTTCTTGCGCTGCAAAAGGCACTTTCATAACTATTGCAGGAGACGAATTATTGGGTTGAGAAGAACGAGGGGTAGATGACATTTGCATAGTTCCTGGAACTCCTGAAAAGATTTAGTTAAGTGCACTCGTGGTGGCTAAATCATTTACATAAACCACCCGCATTATTGAATAAAAGTAACGCATTATGGGCGTTATCTTAAAACAACCCAAAGCAGATCAAACATCAACAGGGTAAGAAACAGAAATCATCCCTTATTTCTACAACAACTTATGACGCGTTGTTAAAGAAAATATTCAACTTCAAGAGAGAAAAGGATGGCCGGATACGCTGTCCAGAGTACAGCAAAACTTGCCGTTTAACGAAACCCTCTGAAAAGGTATTCAGTGCTATTAAGGATATAAATTTCAACCTCAAGAAGACATCGGGATAAATTCTGATCTAGCGTTATTCAAGCCTCACTCGAAAAAAATGGGTAGGGAAAACTTACGGGCTTTCTAAACTGATGAGGTGATAAATTTAACACGGCTTACCTGGTATCCAAGCGAGTCTCAATTCGTACTCTTCTAAAGTCAAAACAAGGGTAGAAATACGTATTGTTTTCAAAAGCTTCCTCCCGTATTCAGGCCGTATTTCAGCCATACGGCTGCTTGTTAAAGAAGGGCGATAAAACACAAAAGGCTGTGCTGCCTATAAAGCTTATGGCACAGCCTTTTGTGTTTTATTAGCAAAGCCGTTCTTCTCCTTGAAAATACGCAAATTCGATTGAATAGTACGGCACTTAATCGACTTTGATATAGAAATTTTAGATATAACTATCACCAGCGGGTGCATCCCAGTTTTGTTAATGTGGCGGGCGAAGCCCGCCACATTAACAAAACTGGGATTTCAATCTGCAAAAGTGGGATGTACCCTTACCAGCTATCTTGTATCAAAAGGAGAGAGGTAGAGCTTCGCTCCTTCTGATACAAGCTTGGTGCTCTCGAGGCTCTTAGTAACAAAGTTTCTAGCCCGGTAATTCACTTCGGTAGAACCAGGTTTTTCCGGATTCTCCGTTTAATCTGCGTAAGGGTCGATAGCAGTATCAAGGTTTTTCAATTGTCTCGTTGATAAAGCATGAGGAACATCTAACAAGTTTTGTAGACCAAATAAATGGTGCTGATCCTTGATGGAGCTTCTATCACCGAATGTGTCAAGATTTAAGGTTCTTGACAACTTGTAGGTAATTTCACGCAGTTCTTCACTTGAAATATATAGATTTAAAGCCTGTGGCGCTTATAAAAGAGTCCAATCATTCACAATAACTTGCATTTCACGTTCCGGCTGAGCTTGGGAACCGCTCGAAAAATGAGGTAGCAAACGTGACATAGACACCTATGACCGACTCTCCCGTGCGTTCCCCTCAGTCTATTGCTCCTACGGTTTCTACCTCTTCCTCGGCACTGCCTCCTCGTGAGCAGCCCACCCTAATCTACAAACTCAGTGCAACCGATTTCCTGAGAGAGTACGAGAATGGGAAAAAAACCTTTACTCGTCTTCTGGTTAAGGATGGTAAGTTCTTTGTTCAAGCACCTACCTTAAGTGGAGGTAACCTGCAAGGAGCCTGGTTATGGGAAATTGGGCTTTCCCGCGCATTGCTGAAGCGAGTCAATTTTAGTGATGCAAAGTTGTACCGTGCTGATTTGAGTGGTGCTGATATGACGGAAGCTAACCTGTGGAAGGCTGACCTACGGAAGGCGAACTTAATTCGCACAAATCTCAGTGGTGCGTTTCTGGGTGGTGCTAGCTTGCAGGAGGCTCGTCTGAATGGTGCAAATCTCAGTCGTGCTGACCTGCGAGGCGCTGACCTGACGAATGCTGACTTATCCGGAGCGATTCTGGATCAAACAATTATGCCGGACGGGACAATCCATAACTAAGCCCCTGGGCTGCCCGAACAAATGCTCGAAAGATCCGTTGCTGATGAGGGTCTTTCTCAGCAGATAGCTCGGGATGCCACTGAACAGCGATCGCCCACGGATGCGACCCATGCTCTATCGCCTCGATCAGTCCATCGGGAGCATAGGCTGCTACTCTCCACCCCGGGGGAATTGTTGTAATGGCTTGATGGTGCCACGATACGATCTCGATCGACAGGCTACCCACTAAAGCTGCCATCTGGCTTCCCGCTACAAGGCTTACCCCATGGCGTGTCGGAATGGGGGTTTCAGCCTGTAGAACCAGATGGGACACCTCGCTTCCAAACCGTTCGGGTACATGGGGAACAAGGGCTACACCACTGGCCACACTTAACACTTGTAATCCCCGACAAATTCCTAAAATAGCCCGCTCGCTCTGGAGCGCCCGACGGGCTAAGTCTAATTCGAACTGGTCGCGCTCCAAATCGATACGGGCCAGGGTGGGATGACTTGTTCCGTTGTAGTGCTGGGGGTGCAGGTCACCGCCTCCCGTAAACAATACCCCATCCAGATGAGCTAATAGACGATCGCTCTTTTCTTCACCCGGAGTCAATAAAACTGGAATGCCGCCCGCTCGCCGGACGGCATTGATATAGGCAATGTTCAGTTGAATGTTGCCCGTTGCATCCTGCCCGGGCGTGGTAATGCCAATCAATGGAGCTGCCATAATTGCAGAGAGACGAATCAGGAATACACACAGGCTACCCAGAGGTACCGAATGGGCAATCGTTGTATTTGCTGAAGTCATGCGAGCTTCCCTTCGGAAAACCCGTAGAGCACTACGCGATTAGAACCAGGAAGTTTATTTTTGAAAAACCGTACTCAGCGCCGCTTTTCAAAAGTAAATTGTCCTAACCCAGTTGCCTACAGCGCTTTTCAAGCGCTTAAAATCTCATTGTTTTTGTGAGAGCTGCGTGGAGTCAGGCTCTCACAAAAACAACCGTGGCTGATTCAAGCGCAAAGCGCTGTAAGGCTATAAACTTTATGCTCCAATTTGCGTTGATGAAGAGCCGCTCATGAATAGCCCAGCTTCCGTGCAAATACCATGCAGCTTTCGATCCCATGGGGCGACAGGAAGCTTGGGAAGACGGGCGAATTCAAACACAATACCGATGGTGGGAATGTTTAACCAGGCAGGAGAGCTGAGCATACGATCGTAAAAGCCGCCACCATAGCCCAGGCGATAGCCGCGTACGTCACAGGCAACTGCCGGAATCAGAATCAAATCAACTTCATGGGGAGAAATAACAGGGGCTCGGGGGTGGGGCTCGGTGATGCCGTAGGCACCCTGCTGGAGGGGGAGGATGGCATTCGGTGCCCAGCGATGCCATGTGAGAGTTTTGCCCTCACAACGTGGAAATCCCCAACGTTTCGGTAGAAAAAGAAGGGGTCTTAATTCGGGTTCTTTCCGAAAGCTGAAGAAGGCCAGCACAGTTTGCGCCTGCTGGAAGGTGGGCCAGTTTTGTAAGTGCACGCAGAGGCGATCGCTCTTTTCATGCCAAAGATCTGGGTGCATGGCCTGTCTGGCCCGGAGAAGCGATCGTCGAAGGTCAGCCTTTTGAGATTGCGGATCCGCTGCGTTCACTGCGATGAAACTGTCGTAGGGTAAGGGATTGACAGCCTTTGACAACCACTTTACCTGAAAATTTGGCGGTCGGCTTAATTCACACTTTTTTGTCAGCAATTCTCATTTTGAAATCAGGCCCGAAAACCGTTCGGGCATTAAAGCCAAGAGTTCACGCCCGTAGGGCGTGAACTCTTGGCTTTAATGCCCATACTGAGAACTGCTGCTTTTTTGTGATGTAGAGTGACCTCAGTTCACCCTACATCACAGATTTAGGGTCCTTACAGAGATAACTGTTTGGAAGAGTAAGGCAGAACCTCACTCTTCCAAACAGTTATCTCTGTAAGGACCCTCAGGTATCAAACTGCTGAGCATAGTAGCGGGCATAACGTCCGCCTGCATCTAGCAGTTCGGCATGGGTGCCTGACTCGACCACCTGGCCTTGTTCTAACACCAGAATGCGATCGGCCCGGCGAACAGTGGCAAGGCGATGAGCAATGATGAAGACGGTGCGATCGCGCATCAATCGCTCTAGCGCTTCCTGCACCAGCGCTTCTGATTCAGCATCCAGAGCGGAAGTTGCTTCATCCAGAATCAGGATTCTAGGATTAAGCAGGACGGCGCGGGCGATCGCAATCCGCTGACGCTGTCCACCCGATAGATTCATACCCCGCTCTCCGACCCAGGTGTCGTAGCCGTCGGGGAACTGACGGATGAAGGAGTGGGCATTGGCAATCTTTGCCGCTTCTTCGACCCGCTCCAGCTCAAATACTTTTTGACCAAAAGCTATATTTTGGGCGATCGTGCCGGAGAACAGAATGGTTTCCTGAGGAACCAGCCCAATCTGGCGACGCAAGCTTTGAAAGGTTACCTGACGGATGTCCGTACCATCGATGAGAATTTGGCCCGATTGAGGATCGTAGAACCGCAGCAGCAAATTGACTAATGTGGATTTTCCGGCTCCTGATGCACCGACAAGGGCGATCGCCTCTCCCGGAAACGCTAGTAAACTCAGATTACGCAGCGTTGGTTGATGGGCTTCATATCCAAAGGTGACCTGGCGATACTCCACCTTGCCGCTAACTCGGGGGAGGGCGATCGCATTGGGTGCTTCCACCACCGACGGCTGCATATCTAATAATTCAAAGATGCGATCGACGGAGGCTTGCCCTTGCTTAAACTCGTTGTAGTTCTCTGTCAGGTGGGCAATGGGATCGATCAGCATGGCTACCGCTACGACGTAGCTACCAAATTCCTGCCCGGTCAGGTTGCCCAGGCTAATCTGCCATCCCCCCAGCAACAGCAGCAGCAATACACTCAAGGCATAGAGGAATCCGACGACGGGAAACTGCACCGATCGCAACCAGGCTGCCCGATACTTTGCCCGCCGATTTCGCTCCGCTTCTCGGGCAAACCGGGCAATCTCGTACTCCTCAGCGGCAAAGGCACGAATTAGACGAATGCCGCTAAATACTTCTGTTAATAGGGATGACAAGTCAGAGATTAAGCTCTGGCTTTTGCGGGAAAACACGAGCATCTGTTCTCCAAACCAACCGATGAGCCATCCCATAAAGGGCACCAGCACCAGGCTAGCGACGGTGAGTTGCCAGTTGAGGTACACCATGTAGCCAAACACGGCGATCAACTGCAAAATGCAGGGCGTAAAGTCATGGAAGACTTTATTGACCACCTCTCCGATGCGATCAATGTCTTCGGTTAAGCGATAGGTGAGATCTCCAGTTTGCTTGCGTTCGAAGTAACTGGGACTGAGGGTTTGGAGGTGGGCATAGGTGTGGTTGCGCAGGTCGAGGGCGATCGCCAGCGCCGCTCTAGCCATTAAAGAATCCTGGCCATACTGTGCGGTTTTTTGCACTAAAAATATCCCGGCTACCACCAGTGACCAGCGAGCCAGCGGCCCCACTTGCCCCTGCACCAACAAGCCCAGCATTTTTCCGGCTAACCAGGCAAGCAACGGCCAGGCAGCAGTAAAAACAGCGGTGCAGCCCAAAGCAAACGCAATGGTTCGCCAGTGTGGGCGAAGGTAAGGGAGAAGCCTTAAATAACTCGAACGCTGTTTCAAACCACTACCAAGATGCTTGCTTAGCTAGGCTATCAGGTTTCGCCCTCAAAACCCTACCGCCAAAAACGATGAGAGGGTGAGAGCACAGCTCTCACCCTCTCATCGTTTTTGACTGACTTATGGATGATTTGTGCGTTGCTGACGCCGCCAGATCCAGAGGCCAAACCCGATCCCTAGCGACAGAAGCACAATTTTGGAAACGGGGCCCAGATAATGGTCAACCTCGTCGTAGTTCTCGCCAAGAGCATAGCCCAACCAGGTCAACAACGTTGTCCAAATGACAGTTCCAATGGTGGAGTAAAGCAGGAACAGGGGGAAGTTCATCCCGGCTAGCCCAGCAGGCAACGAGATTAAGGTCCGTACCCCTGGCACCAGACGACCCAGAAATACGGCTTTACCGCCGTGTCGGTTGAACCAGTTGACTGCCTTGTCAATATCTTTGCTAGAAACCGTGATCCATTTGCCATAGCGATCGGCCCATGCTTTGAGCCGGGCTTCTCCAAAGAAGTACCCTACGAAGTACCAGGGGAAGGCTCCTAACACGGTGCCTATGGTGCCAGCGGCGATCGCTGGTAAAAATCCCATTTTGCCCTGACTGATGGTAAAGCCCGCTAACGGCATAATCAACTCAGACGGAATTGGGGGGAACAGGTTTTCCAGAAACATCAACATGCCAATCCCCAGGTATCCCAGAGATTCCATCATTTGCGTAATCCATTCAGTCATAGCGTCAGTGGGGCGATGGGTAGAAGAGTCAAGGTTGAGTCAATCCTAGGTACTTTAAGGAACCTGAATGGACAGGTTATCGAGTTTTCATAAAAACTTTTTGAGGTTTGCATCTGCTGTAAATCCTTATTGAAGAAGGGCCGAATTCTCGACCCTTCTCCAAAAGATTTAGTCGTGCGGGCTGAGCACACAACCCATACGCTTGATCAGGTACCCGCAGTCCAGGAGTTGATGTACTCGATCTGTTCAGAGGTGAGGGTATCCACAGCGATGCCCATGGCTTGCAGCTTCAGGCGAGCAATGTCCTCATCCAATTCCCGAGGAATGGAGTGAATGCCAGGAGCCAACTTGCCCTTGTTCTTCACCAGGTATTCAACGGCTAGAGCCTGGTTCGCAAAGCTCATGTCCATCACAGCGCTGGGGTGGCCTTCTGCGGCGGCCAGGTTCACCAGACGGCCTTCGCCCAGAACCACCACAGACTTGCCGTTGGTCAGACGATATTCCTCGGTGAAGGAACGGACAGTCTTCACTTCGCTGGCCATCGACCGCAGCGACTTGAGGTCGATTTCGATATCGAAGTGGCCAGAGTTACAAACGATCGCCCCATCCTTCATCCGCTCGAAGTGTTCCTGACGGATGACGTGTTTGTTGCCTGTCACGGTGATGAAGATGTCGCCCTGGGGAGCCGCTACATCCATGGGCACCACCTTGAAGCCATCCATCACAGCTTCTAGCGCCTTGATGGCATCAATTTCAGTCACAATCACGTTGGCACCCATGCCGCGAGCCCGCAGAGCGGTGCCCTTACCGCACCAACCGTAACCGGCGACCACCACAGTCTTACCGGCCAGCAGAATGTTGGTCGCCCGAATGATCCCATCCAACGTGGATTGGCCCGTCCCGTAACGGTTGTCAAAGAAGTGCTTGGTGTCTGCATCGTTCACGTTCATCGCAGGGAAAGCCAGCACCCCATCCCGCAGCATGGCCTTCAGGCGCACAATACCGGTGGTTGTCTCTTCGGTGGTACCAATTACATCAGCGATTTGGTCCTGACGCTCCTGAATCAGGGTGGCTACCACGTCGCTACCATCGTCAATGATGATGTTGGGGCGATGATCGAGAGCGGTCTGCACGTGGCGGTGGTAGGTTTCGTTGTCTTCGCCCTTAATGGCGTAAACGGAAATGCCATGGTGTACCACCAGGCTAGCGGCCACATCATCTTGAGTGGAGAGGGGGTTGCTGGCAATTAGCAGGGCATCTGCCCCAGCATTTTTGATGGCGATCGCCAGGTGAGCCGTCTCAGTGGTGACGTGGCAGCAGGCAATCAGGCGCAGACCCGCCAGGGGCTTTTCTTTGGCGAAGCGATCCTGAATTTGGCGCAATACCGGCATCTCCCGGCCTGCCCACTGGATCCGTTGCTGCCCCTGATCTGCCAGGGACAGATCTTTCACTTCATGTTTGACAATGGTTGTGGTGGTCATTTAGGGGAACCGTCTTAAGAAATCTTGAGAATTTGCTTTCACTAGCCTACCCATCTTCGTCCAATCCGACAAATGATCTACACCGTTAGCAGCGAATATCCTGCTAAAGAATGAGGCTGATGGTGAATTCAGCGAATTTTTAACTCATGCCCACAGAAGTGCCAGTTTGTAAGCTATCTCAGGGTTTGCTACAGCTTCAAATGGGCTAACTCAGAGGATGGTTTTTTTGAGGTTTGTAAAATCGTTGACCTTACCTCTTGAGAAGTCCGGGAAGCTGCGGTTGTTGCTACCCTTTGGAATATTTAACCTGTAACTAGGTTTTGGGAACGCATCCGGAATTACCGTCTACGGCGGTGTAGAACAGAACCGTTCACGGTTTTAGGGGGTTTACTGTCAAATCCCTGGAGAAACCGAAAAAACTCTAGTTAGGAAATTACGACCCTGTCTGCTTGGGTTAACCTCGCTAGAATATAAGGTAGGAAGAATCTTTTTAGCTGGTGGCACGTCTGTCCTGGCTAGGAGCCGCCCCACCCCATCCATTTGAGCTCTGGCTCTAAACGTGGGTATCTTCTAACCCCGTGTGAATCAACTGATTTATCACGGTAGAGGTTGGCTCCATTGTCCTCTCGCATACAGCTTTATGGAATCTGGTAGTCAAGTCGAGACTTTTACTGAACCTCCTCCGCATCGTCTTGCAAACATCGCAGGTACGCTGATCGCCCTGGTGACGTTAATTCTACCTGTAGCGGCGATCGCCTACTACTCCACCAGTCCACCCCCTGTTTCCACCCCTAATACGATCTCGCCAACGTCGGCTCCTGCCACCCACCAAGGTCTATAGGGTTTGAGAACCACCTCTGGATTTAGAGGCATTCGATCCATCCCCGTGA
This sequence comes from Leptolyngbya sp. FACHB-8, assembly GCF_014695575.1. GTDB lineage: Bacteria > Cyanobacteriota > Cyanobacteriia > Elainellales > Elainellaceae > Vacuolonema. The sequence goes on from NZ_JACJOO010000057.1 coordinate 76,423, forward strand.
GGGCAGTGTTTCATGCGGTATTTAAGCGAAACATCAGCGGATCAAATGTCCTCTTTTACAAGTTAATTCCCGTCTTCCCATAAAATGCTATTCGGGTAGGCTGGTTTTTATGGCTGTGGCTGGTTATCCTGTCACAGCTTTTGGCTGGTCATACTCAACCGAAGCACAGAAGACGGAGAGTTATTGTGGATTTATCGCGCATTCCGGCTCAACCGAAACCGGGTTTAATTAATGTCCTGATCGAGATTCCTGCGGGCAGCAAAAATAAGTATGAGTTTGACAAAGACCTGGGCGCGATGGCCCTGGATCGGGTGCTCTACGGCTCCCTGATGTATCCCTTTGATTATGGCTTTGTGCCCAACACTCTGGCTGACGACGGCGATCCCCTGGATGGCCTGGTAATTATGGATCAGCCCACCTTTCCGGGTTGCGTGATTGCAGCACGTCCTATTGGAATGCTGGAAATGGTTGATGGCGGCGATCGCGACGAGAAAATTCTCTGCGTTCCCGACAAAGACCCCCGCTATGCCCAGGTCAAGACCCTAGCGGATGTCGCTCCTCATCGGCTTGAAGAGGTTGCCGAATTCTTCAGAACTTACAAGAATCTGGAGAAGAAAGTGACCGAAATTCTGGGGTGGAAAGATGTTGATCTAGTTATGCCCCTGGTCGAGAAGTGTGTAAAAGCTTACCAAGCTTAATCCAATGGGGTCTGGCGGATGAGACTTTGTAACAATCTCATCCGCCGGCACCGTGAAATAAACACCATTTCTGCCAGAATTGCTATGCTAGAGAATCTGGGATATCTTCATCGCGTCTTCAGCCCGGGTTGGATGACAATCCCAGGCATCAGGGAACTCTATAGCCAGGGGACAACTTGCCCTGCCCACTACGATTAGGCCGATTCCCAAATGTTAGGTTTTGACCCGACCAACGCTGAAGCCAACACTGGTTCAACGACCTCCTTCAATCCGGTGCCGGACGACTTTCAAGTTCGGTTTTGGGGTGTGCGAGGCAACATTCCAACGCCCGGTGTAGAAACTACACGGTTTGGGGGTAATACCTCTTGCGTAGAAGTTGTGGTAGCTGGCCAGCGCCTCATTTTTGATGGCGGTACGGGATTACGGCTTCTAGGTAAGTACCTCCGGCCACGATCGCCCGTCTCGGCCCACATCTTTTTCACCCACACCCACTGGGATCGCATCCAGGGGTTCCCGTTTTTCATGCCCGCCTTTGTGGAGGGGAATCAGTTCAGCATCTATGGAGCTGTGGGGCCAAATGGCGCATCCATTAAGCAGCGGCTCTGTGACCAAATGTTGATTCCCAACTTTCCGGTGCCACTTCAGGCAATGCAGGCTAGTTTGCAATTTCACGATATTTCGGCTGGTTCGATTATTCCCATTGATGGGGTAACAGTGGAAACAATTTCCCTTAACCGGCCCCATGGTGCTTTGGGTTATCGGATCGCCTGGGATGGCCATTCTGTGGTCTATGCCACTGACACGGATCATGAATCGGGTGCGCTGGACCAGGGGCTACTCTATCTGGCTCATGAAGCCGATGTACTAATATACGATGCTTTCTATACAGAGCATATTTACAAAGGGGATCAAGGGGCAGAGCATCGCCCAGCCATGTGGCAAGCAGGAATTGAGTTAGCGATCGCCGCTAACGTCAAAAAGGTGGTCTTATTCCATCATGACCCGGAGCACGACGACCAGTTCCTGGAGCAGGTTGAAAAGGATATTCAGCAGCAGTTTCCTAATGTTCTTCTAGCTCGGGAGGGGATGACCATTCCTCTAGTTAAGACTCAGGGGAAATCCGATTAGCTCATTAACTCAGTGGCAGGTTGGATTTAGTCGAACAACACTGTATCGCTGTCAAAGTTTGGAGCGACGGCTCCTTATATTGTTGGTGCTACGTAACCTCAGTTCGGGTTAAGGGTGTTTTCGAGTGCCGCGCAACGCGCGGCACTCGAAAACGCTCATTTTGGCGTGCGCTTTGCGCACGCCAAAATGAGCACTTCAGCTTATCCCGAACTGGGGTTACGTATCGTCAATATGAGAAGTCCTGTTTTTAGCCCCGCAGGGATTCACGCCCTCAAAAACTGCCTCATGTAGGAGGTCTAATAATGGCGAAAAAAAACAGGGGTGAATTTCACCCCTGTTTTTTATGTGAAACTAACTGCCTTAACTTTGAGGCTTAATTTGCTTGGCCATATCTAGGAATGGATTCAGGCTGGGGCCAGGACGGCGACGGCTTGAAGTCCCATTCACGGAAAAATTGGTGGCAAAGTTGGTAGGTTGAGGTTCAGCTACAGCGACGGGCTTGGTTGCAGCAACCGTGGGAGCGGGATTAGCAACCTTCCCATTCGTGCTGGCCGCAGCAGGAGCTGCTTTAGCTTTTGCTGCAGGCTTTGCCTCGGCCTTGGCCGGAGCAGGCTTTGCCTCGACTTTAGCGGGAGCAGGTGCTTTTGCTTCCGTAGAAGCACCTGCGGCTGTATCTGCTTCCAGGAAATATTCTGATTTCTTACCTAAACCGATGAGCTTGAAGAGGCCCCCAAAAATTGCCCCCAGGACGGCAAAAAGACCACCGAATAGTTTATTGATAAAACCCATTTGTTTGACTGCTCCAAATGCTACGCTACCAGGTCACGGATCAGATTCAACCGCTGTTTCAATCAGCAATTCGTTCAAGTGCTTATTACGCCGGAGGGACATTGATGAGCAGATGCGTCCCTAAGGCCGCTGCATCCCAAACCAGGGTGACTCATAATGTCTCAGCTATTCCTTATTATCCCTATCAAGGGACAGGTTGGATGAACTGACTTAGGAGATTTTCGGATGAAGTTTTTCGAAGCGATCGCCGTTATTCATGTGGTATGAGACTTAAGCACAGTTGTTAACCTTAATTCGAGATAAGCCAAGAGCCCATTTTGGCGTACACTCCGAACACGCCAAAATGGGCCGCTCGCATCTGTAGGGTTTAGATCAAGTTTGTGGGGTGGACGTCAGCAATTCTCAGTATGGGTATCAAAGCCAAGAGTTCACGCCCTACGGGCGTGAACTCTTGGCTTTGATACCCGAAAACCGCGCGAAGGCGCGCGGTTTTCGGGCCTGATTTCAAAATGAGAATTGCTGGGTGGACGTAGGGGTAAGGTAGGGGTGTTTTACTTTCATTAGATGCTTTAGTCCGGCGATCGCTGGGGCGATTCTGCAGGAATAATGGTTAGGCTCTGCCGGGTTGCGTCACGTATCACGGTAAGAGTAGCCGGTTGATCGACTTGCTCCTCAGTGAGGCAGCGGTGTAAGTCGTCAATGCCCGTTACACGTTGGGTGTTGAACCCGATGATGATATCGCCCAGCCGTAACCCAGCTCGTTGAGCGGGGCTGTTGGCTTCGATGGAGGAGATGCGAACGCCGCTCTCGAAGGTGAGGTCAAGCAATCGCACGAGCCGACGAGGAAGCGAAATATTTTGGCCACCCACCCCAATGTAGCCCCGACGAATACGTCCGTTTTGAATGAGCTGACCAGCCACGTAACGGGCTGTGTTGACGGCGATCGCAAAGCAAATCCCCTGTGCTGGAAGGATAATGGCGGTGTTCACACCAATAACCTCGCCTCGAGAATTAACTAAGGGGCCACCAGAGTTACCGGGGTTCAAAGCTGCATCGGTTTGAATGATGTTGTCAATCAGGCGGCCAGTACGGGAACGGAGCGATCGCCCCAGAGCGCTCACAACTCCGGCGGTCAGGGTAGCCTGGAAGCCATAGGGGTTACCGATGGCGATCGCCATCTGCCCTACTCGTACTTGATCAGAATCTCCCAGCGTAACAGGCACCAGCGTTGGCGCATGAACTCGAATGACCGCCAAATCTGTTTCTGGATCGCTGCCCACTAGATCAGCAGCACCCCGCTGTCCGTCGGGTAGGGTGACTTCCAGACGGCTTGCTCCTTGAACAACGTGGCTATTGGTGAGAATGTATCCGTCTGGTGTAAGCACAAACCCCGAACCATTGCCAGCGAGGCCACTTCGCTGCCCACGCCGTCCCCACACCTCAATGTTCACAACGGATGGACTGACGGTTTCGGCAACATTGACTACGGCCTCAGAGTAGGCATCCAACAAGGGGCCGTCGTTCACTCGGGGTAGCTGTGCCGGACCATGAGACTCGGAGCCAGAATTTGAGACGAACTGCAAACCAGTCATGTGATTGCTCCCTGGCACGATGAGAAGGGTGTTTCCATTGTGCCGAGCGCCCTCAACATTGGGGGTGCAAGAATGGTACGGTCGTCTCTCCTGACAGGAACGGAAATCGCGACTTGAGCGTTAAAGAGTCTGCTGGGAAATGTCTACAGGTTTTTGGTTTCTAACGCGTGGGGCAGAACTTCACCCTCTTCTGGAAAAACATTGATAGAAAACATGCTCTGCAACGCCGTTAAGTAGGGCGAAAATGTTTTGTAGTTTTCGGGGTTAAGGCGCCGTTGCAATTCCTGATTTAAACCTTCAACTAATTGACGCACTAAATTCCACTGCACCTTTAGTGGGGGATAGAGCATGACACAAAGCGGAAAGAGTTCTTCCTGAACACTCGTCATGCTTTCTTCCAGTACACACAAACAAAGGTAAATTTGGAACATTTCGATGTCCCGAATGCTGGAAGTTTTGACGACGGTATTGCTCAAATAGCCACTATAGGTTCGATAGCTAGAATTTTGCTCCGCTACATGGGCTGCAATAAACTCAGCAATGCGAGTCGATAGGGGCAGAAGCTGCCGTACTGCGAGCAATGCAGGCGCATTTAAGGAATGTTGAGCGGCTGCATCATAGGCTCTTTGTAGGGGCATATAAAGGTGATCATCCATCACCTTGAAGTAGTCAGCAATGAAGATTCGTTCCACAGGGGTCAATTCCTCAAGAAGGAATTTGCCTGTGAAATGAAACTGCATACTTAGAAACCCTAAAAGCCGGGGGTCAACCGCCGTATGATGCTGACGAACTTGACCGCATTGAGGTGAAATAATGACGGAAAACTTTTCAGGGGTGATGTGATTCTGATAGTTTTCACATGCTTTTTCAAACAGTTGGTGGGAGTCTTCAGCAATACGCCAGGGATTAATATGGCTGGGGTCAATCCGATGTCTCGCAATCTCTTTGATAAGAAGATTCTCAGTTTTTGTCCAGGCCTGGGAACTGCAAAATCTGAGGCGATCGCGCAGTTTAGCCGCAATCCTGGTGCGATCGCCTACAGGAGGCGATCGATCTTCGCGCTCTGAAGGGTCACACAGGTTTTCGATATATTTTTTTGCCCAAAGGCCAGCTAAAGACTGATGGTCGGTCGAATTAAACCCTGGCTGCATAAAAACCTTCGTTATATTCACTTAGAATGAATGCTGAATTTTGGGCAAATCCCAATGGTTTTTAGGATTATACCGAGACTAGGTGTGATCTTCGTTACATGCCTCCTATTAAGAATTACAACTTTAGAGGCGATCACTACATTTATCTCATCAGATTTATCATATACGTTCTGCTACGTGACCAAAACCTAGAACTCTAGTAGGCTACGGCCTAAGTTCGTTGCCTATTTTTTGTGGTGGGGTGCGAAGCACCCCACCACAAAAAATAGGTTGTACACTTCTGCCTCAGCATACTAGTATTAAGCAGCAGAAATTAACCTCTGTTTGAAGCCGGGGGATCAAAGCATCCCAGCTTTAAACAGGGGCAAACTAGGTCGTTGAGTATTAGCTGTTTACCATGCTGCTTTTGACAAGTCAGCCTGTCAAAATCGCATAGTAGATGACGAGATACAGTAGGGAGTGGCCTAAAATTGCCAACCCCTATCTGCCCAGATTACCTCTACATCCTTACTACTGAGCTAGATCAGGGAATACCTGCTGAACAGCAGGATGAACCAGCTCATGGTGCCGAACGTTAAGCCCTCCGGCTAAGGATGCATCCATCTCCAATGCTTTGACACCGTAGTTGGCTAACTTCACGACATAGGGAAGGGTGCTGTTATTTAGCGCCTGAGTCGCTGTCCAGGGAACGGCTCCCGGCATGTTGGGCACTCCGTAATGGACGACATCCGAAACCGTGTAGGTTGGGTTGCTGTGGGATGTAGGGTGCAGGGTTTCTACACAACCACCTTGATCGACCGCCACATCCACAATGACCGAGCCAGGTCTCATTTGGCTAACCAGTTCTTTTGAGAGCAGGATCGGGGCCCGACGACCAGGCACCAGGACTGCACCTACAACCAGATCCGCTGTTCGAACCGCCGGTTCAATGGCGGCAGGGCTGCTGTAGAGCAACTCGACCCGAGACCCAAATAGGGTTTCCAGGTAGCTTAGCCGTTCGACATTAATGTCAAAAATTTGCACTCGGGCACCCATGCCAACGGCAATGCGAGCGGCTTCTGTACCCACAACGCCACCCCCCAGTACGACAACATGGCCTGCTTGTACTCCGGGTACGCCTCCCAATAATACGCCCCGACCCCCTTGCTGGCGCTCCAGGTAGCGGGCTCCAAACTGGACTGAGAGCCGGCCGGCAATGATGCTCATGGGAGTGAGCAGGGGTAGAGTGTGATTGGGAAGTTCGACGGTTTCGTAGGCGATCGCCGTGACCCCAGCCCGCATCAGTTGCTCGGTCAGTTCGCGAGTTGCAGCCAGGTGCAGATAGGTAAATAACAACTGATCCTTTTGCATATAGCCATATTCATCGGGCAATGGCTCCTTCACTTTGACCACCATCTCGCGGTTCCAGGCACTTTCGGCGGCAGGAACGATGGTGGCACCGATTGCTTCATAATCTTCGTCTTTAAAACCAGAGCCGAGACCCGCGTTGGTTTCTACAAAAACGCCATGCCCGGCTTCAACCAATGCGCGAGCGCTAGCCGGGCTTAATCCTACGCGAAACTCCTGGTCTTTAATCTCTTTGGGGACACCGATTTCCATAGCAGACCTCGATGATGTGTAAAACTGGCTCTACTTCTAGCTTAGGCATAATTTCGCAGCCCTTCTTCACCCAAGGGATTGAGCCATATCCATGAGCCAGTAATCTCATACCGATGGGAATAGACAGAGTCGGGTGGGTGCTGTACTCCCGCCTGGCTCTGTATGTCAACCACTAAAGTTTTCGGGCCAGGGCTTTTCCGAGGGGCGAGCAAAGCGCACCCCTCGGAAAAGCCCTGGCTCCGACATCAGCTTACCTATGGCTGTAGCTCCATTATGTAAAAGGGACTACATGGGCTTGACGATTCTCCCAACCCTTCTACAATAAGAGGGAATGTAAAGTTTTGTAATAAAGATGACTCAGTCTACTCCTCAACCCACTGTCACTCCTACTCTAGACGTTCCTAAGTTCGGGTTCAATGACTACGCCGAACGGTTAAATGGTCGTGCAGCTATGGTTGGTTTTGTCATTACTCTGATCATTGAATATGTAACGGGACAAGGGCTTATGTCCTGGCTGGGTCTCCTCTAGAGATTTAGTTGTTATGGAAGGGCGATCGCCCTCTGTCCAGCTATTTGTGAGAGCGTCGGCGTGGTCCACGCTCTCATAGTTGTTTTAGGACTTATACATTTTTATTATGTGGAGTGTATGAAGCACACCCCACACAATAAAAATGTATAAGTCCTATGTCTACGAATACGGCTGAGCCAATGAATTTTGGGGCTGAACGCTATAGTTTTAGAAAGGTCAAGAAGCCTGCATCTCTCAGCTATAGAGCACACGCCAATGGTTTCCCTCTCTTCCCCCACAAACCCTCTTCTCAAGGTCGGAGATGTCGCCGAACGCACGGGCCTTCCCTCTAAAACGATCCGCTACTACGATGACATTGGTTTGCTGAGTCCGACGGTTGAACGCTCAGAAACAGGTTATCGGCTGTTTTCGACGGATGTATTAAATCGGCTAGCTTTTATTAAACAGGCTCAGGCTCTGGGGCTGAGTCTGGCTGAAATTCACCATATTTTAGAGATTCGCGATCGCGGCGAGTTGCCCTGTGGTGAAGTACGCCAGCACCTGGAGGCAAAGGTTGATGCGATCACACGGCAAATTGAGGCACTCATATTGTTGCGGGCTGAGTTGCAAGGCATTTTGTCGGGTTGGGACGAGCATCCATCGGGCGATCGCCTGGCTCACACCATTTGCCCTAACTTACAAAAGGATTAACTGGCCTACAAATCTTCTTTACAGCGCTTTGCGCTTGCAGCAGCCACGGTTGTTTTTGTGAGAGCCGCGCGGAGCGCGGCTCTCACAAAAACAACCAGATTTTAAGCGGTTCTCGCTTTAGAAAACAAGAGGGGTGGCATTGCCACCCCTCTTGTTTAGTTCACAACGAAGTTTACAAGTTTACCCGGTACGACGATCACCTTCTTGATCTCCTTCCCGGCGATGTACTTCTGAGCTAATTCAGATTCAGTAGCGAGTTTCTCCAGGTCGTCCTTGCTGGCCGTAGCAGGTACCTGAACTGTTCCTCTCGTTTTACCCATCACCTGAATCACTAAAGAAATTTCATCCACCACCAGGGCTTCCGGATCAACCTGAGGCCAAGGAGCGAGATGAACCGATTCTGTATGGCCCAGCCCATGCCATAGTTCCTCAGCAATGTGAGGGGCAAAGGGAGCCATCAACACAATCAAGGTTTCGATAGCTTCAGCGTAAACAGGGGAATCCTTGCAGCTTGCATCTGCCAGAGCATTGCTCAGTTTCATCAATTCCGACACAGCGGTGTTGAACTGGTAATCACCATCTATGTCTTCGGTGATTTCCTTAATGGCCGTGTGGACAGCGCGCCGCACATCCTTTTCTGGTTTCGTGGTTGCTACGGGAGTTGTACGAGGGGGCTGGTTTTCGCTGTATTCCGTTACTAGGCGCCAGACGCGATTGAGGAAGCGGGATTGGCCTTCCACGTCGGCATCATCCCATTCCAAATCCTTTTCAGGAGGAGCTTTGAACAGGATAAACATACGCGCCGTATCAATGCCGTACTTCGCAATCACATCCTCCGGTGCAACCCCATTGCCCTTGGATTTGGACATAGTGGCGTAGAGCCGTTCTAGAGGATCGCCGGTTTCGGGGTCACGGGGGTCATTGGGGTCAGTGACGCGATCGGAGGGAATCCACTGGTCTTTACCACTGCGTTTGGGGTTGCGGTAGGTGAGGCCCTGCACCATGCCCTGGGTCAGCAGACGTTGAAAGGGTTCATCGAAGTTGAGGAGGTTGCGATCGCGCAAAAACTTCGTAAAGAACCGCGAATACAGCAAGTGCAAAATCGCGTGCTCAATCCCACCCACATACTGATCCACCGGCATCCAGTTGTTTGCCTTAGAGGGATCGAACACCTGTTTCCCATTCCGCGCATCGGTGTAGCGCAGGTAGTACCACGAAGAATCGATAAAGGTGTCCATCGTGTCAGTCTCCCGCTTGGCTGCTGTGCCACAGCACGGACAAGACACATTCACCCACTCTTCCAGCTTGGCCAGAGGAGATCCGCCTCGTCCTGAGAACTCCACGTTCTCTGGCAACAGCACGGGCAGGTCGGCATCAGGGACGGGTACAATGCCACAGCTTGGGCAGTGAATCACGGGAATGGGTACACCCCAATAGCGCTGCCGGGAAATCAACCAATCCCGCAAGCGGTAAGTGGCGGTTCCCTTCCCCTTGCCGTTGGACTCCAACCACTGAATGGCCGCCTCCACACTCTGGCCTTTGCCCTTTCCGGCAGGTGTTCCATCCAACGGGCCGGAGTGAACCATCACACCGTCACCGGGCCAAGCCTCTGCCATGGTATCGCCATCTAATTCCTGCCCTTCTGGCTGAACGACAACTTTCACCTTCAGGTCAAATTTGCGGGCAAAGGCAAAGTCACGTTCGTCGTGAGCCGGAACCGCCATGATGGCACCTGTGCCATAACCCATGAGCACATAGTCTGCAATCCAGACGGGAATCTTCTCGCCGTTGACGGGGTTGATGGCATAGCTGCCCGTCCACACCCCCGTTTTCTCGCGATCCTCCATCATGCGATCGACTTCGCTCTTCGTAGAGGCTTCTTTCTGGTAAGCCTGTACCGCTGCCAATTGCTCAGGAGTGGTCAGCTTTTCCACCAGAGGATGCTCGGGAGAGAGCACCATAAAGGTGGCGCCCCAGAGGGTATCGGGGCGGGTGGTAAAGACGGTGAGGTCATCCCCTGATTCCGTGGTGAAGGTGACTTCGGCCCCCGTAGATTTGCCAATCCAGTTTTCTTGCATTAATTTGACGCGATCGGGCCAGCCATCAAGCGTCTTCAGGTCTTGCAACAATTGCTCGGCATAGGCGGTGATTTTGAGGAACCACTGGCTCAGCAAACGCTTCTCTACCAGAGCCCCGGAACGCCACGATCGCCCTTCACTATCTACCTGCTCATTGGCGACCACGGTTTGATCCACTGGGTCCCAGTTCACCGCTGCTTCTTTGCGGTAGGCCAGACCTGCCTTCAGGAATTCGATAAAAATCCACTGGGTCCAGTGGTAATAATCGGGAGCACAGGTAGTCACTTCCCGATCCCAGTCATAGGAAAGACCTAGCCGCTTGAGCTGGCCTTTCATGGTTTCGATATTTTGGTACGTCCATTTAGCGGGATGAACGCCGCGATCGATCGCAGCATTCTCCGCGGGCAAACCAAAGGCATCCCAACCCATGGGATGCAACACACGATAGCCCTGCATCCGGCGAACACGGGCAATCACATCCGTGATGGTGTAGTTACGGACGTGACCCATGTGCAGGTTGCCAGAGGGGTAGGGAAACATGGACAGGGCATAGAACTTCGGCTTATCGGAATCTTCCACGGCCCGATCGAGCCCCTGTTCCGCCCAAACGGCCTGCCATTTTTCCTCAATCGTTGCGGGGGTGTAGCGCGACTCCACGAACGTCTCTCCTCTAGTGGACTCTCAATGATACATTTCTAGGCTATTGTGACACACTCAGGACGCCCATAAATTCGTGTGAGGTTGCATCCCAGTTTTGCGAGTGCTGTGGTTATGCCCACGGCACTCGCAAAGCCAGGTTTTGAATTCATTAGGTCGCCTGTTGAGGCACCAACAGGGTAAAGTGCGTCCAACCATCCTCGCTTTCAACGGTGATGGTAGTTTTTAGTTGCTCGGCCAGTTTTTGCACCAGCGCTAATCCCAAGCCCGTTCCCCCATGCTTATACCGATCGACCTGGAGAACCCGATAGAACTTTTCAAAGATGTGGGGAAGTTCGCTGGCTGGAATCTCAGCCTGGTTTGAGAGCCGAAACTGAATCCCTGGGATGCCGGATGGGGTCGTCATGCCACCTGTAACTTCCAAGTGAATGCCAGATTCAACGGGGGTATATTTGCAGGCATTGTTCAGCAGTTCAGCCAAGATGCGCTGCAAGATTTGGGGGTCGGAGGCCAGGATAGGCAGCTCCGGCGGGCAGTGAATGGAGAAGGTTTGGCGGTAAGTTTGCATACGGGTACGGAAGGGGTCGACGACCTTGAGTGCCCAGCTTGGTAAGTGGATGGGTTCTACAGCGATCGCCGACACTGACTCCTCCAACCGCTGCAAATCCAGCAGGTCGTTAATCAAATCCGCTTCACGGGCCAACTCGCTTTCCAAAATCTTCAGGTATTGCTGCTTCTTCTCCTGGCTCGTCGAGAGTTGCAGCATGTGCAGCGCCATTTTGAGATTGGCGATGGGAGTTCGCAGTTCATGGGAAACGGTGCTGAGAAATTGGTCTTTCAGTTGATTGAGTCGTTCTAACTCCTCAACTTGGGCTTTGGCGGCACGGTAGAGGCGGGCCTGGCGGATGGCGATCGCACACTGGTTCGCCACCTGTTGCACTAACCGAATATCGGAATCATTGAACACATACCCCTTCTCGTGGAGCAACCACAGGTCGCCCAGCACCGTCTGGTCGATACCCTCAGAAGAATCAGGATCGACGAAGATGGGACAGGCCAGCATAGCCAGCGATCCCCGCATCGGGTTGGGGTAGAGAGAACAAAATTGGAACGACAACCCATCCTTGAGCTGGCGGTAAATGTCGGGGGAATCTTCCATCCGCGACACTTTGCCGTAGGAAGCCGGGATTGAGTCGGTGTACTCGTACAGGATGGTGGAGGTGTTTTCGTCCAGGTTGTAGAGGGCCGCGTTACAACCGGACAGCTCCAACACGACCGTCAGTTCCTGCACTGCTGCCTGTAGAATCTGGTTCTCATCGAGGGAGTCACGCACCTTGTCAGTAATGCGCTTCAACATCGATTCGTACTTCAGCACCCGCCCAATCTGCTCAGTGCGTCGTTGAACTTCTTCTTCTAAATTGGCGTTGAGTTGTTGTGCCCGCTCATACATGCGGGAATGGTGCAGGGCGATCGCGACCTGATCCCCCAATTGCCGCAGCAGGTCGATCTCAAACCCCTGCCACACCCGCATCGATTCGCACTGATGCACCGACAACACTCCCAGCAGATGCCCCTCACGGGTAATGGGCACTGTTACCATTGCCTGAATTTGCTGTCGTTGTAGAAGTTTGACCATTTCCATAAGGTTGGGCAATGTTGCCACATCATCCAACACCCAGGGTTCTCCCAAAGCTTCGAGCTGGGTTGCCAGATCAACGGCGAGGGGTTGCAGGTCGGCTCCCAGCAGCGAATCCCACCCGGGTTTGACGGCTTCGGCGATCGCCTTCAAACTACCCGACTCGTCACTGTAGATCACGACCCGATCCGCCTGTAACACCCGTATCACTTCGGTAACGGTGTTGTGCAAAATCTGTCGTGGGTCAAGGGATTGGCGGATTCGTTGAATCACCAAATTGGTCAGGTGTTCTCGCTCAATGCGCTGGTGCAGGTCAAACTCGGCCTGCTTGCGCTGAGAGGCATCCCAGACCTGCCAGTGTAAGGGCTCCTCAGCATCACCTACCGTCCGAATACGGAAGACCCCATAGACCGCACGATCCAACTCAGAGCGCAAACACATCTCTAACTCACAGTGCCCCCCCTGTTGCTGCAAGTGGGCCAGATTGGTTTTGAGCACGGGCTGGGCGTCTATGGTGATGAGCTCGGTGAGCGATCGCCCCGACCATTCATCGGCCTTCAAACCGAAAAACCGTAGGGCTTCCTGGTTGACCCGCAAAAGTTGGCCTTCCCAATCGGTAACCAGATAGGCCATCGGCGCATCGTCAAAGAGCCGCTGATAGGCCACTCGCTCGCGCTCCTGGTGATCGGCGCGGGCCACCAGGTCAGAGTAGTTGTGATACAGCTTAAGAATGGTTTGCTGGAGTGCCGCGAGGGTGGTTTTGAAGACCGCTTTCTCGGGCGATCGCAGTATCGCCTTATCACCATTGGGAAAGCCTGTTTCCAAATCTAGCTCCCCTAGTTTCACGTCAGACGTGTCGGGAACAGCCATGCGAGGAGATTGAGGGTTCTCTGGTTTTCTCACAACTGGCCTCCGTTAGTAGGGAGCATCTCGTTGAGCCGACTTAACCCCTGGCAGCACCCCATCATTTCTTGCGATGCTAAAAGGAGCAATTGGAGACTGAAGACGTCACGGTAGATAACAGATTGCATTCTGTGGTCGCGGTAGAACCATCTGTTGTGCCTATGCAATCCCCTGGAGAAGCATGAAGTTCACTGAGGAATTATATGGCGATAAATCTGGATTGAGATGCGCTGAGTATGAACAATGAACCCAAGTACATTTCCGGATGACACATCCGTTAATAAGGCTCAAACAATTCGAGCCCTACCCTATCATACGCTCCCATTTCTAAACTAAAGGTCAAGTGTAAACAAGGACTGTTCTAAGCCTCTTGAAGTGCCCATTTCTATAGAGATGCCTTTTTTGGAGAGTGGCGCGCGAAATATAGAGCTTTGTTCGTTAGAACATCAAGAGCGAATAGGCGCACTGCCCCATTTGCTCCTGATGTCCTAACGAACACAACACTAGTACGCTGAGGCGGAAATCCATCACCTATGTTTTTATGTAGGGTGCTTCGCACCCTACATAAAAACATAGGTTGCGAACTTAGGCCGCAGCCTACTAGATACCACACTTAAAAAGAATATGTAGACAAAAAATAAAAGAAGCGGCCCTGGTTAACCAGGAGCCGCTCTATGCAGGAATTCAAAGCGAATTGTGCAAATTAGCGCACACTGCCCTCAAGACGAGCGGTATCGATAGGCTTCATGAGGTAGAGGCGCAACATATCAACCCCAATCGAGACGATATGGGGCACACTCTTCAGTAACTTCACAACTTTAGAACCGGGCTGGGAGTTAACCTCCACCAGCTCCATGTTGTGAGCAGCGGCATCGTCCATCAGACGAATGAAATCGGGGTGCTCAACGTTCAAAACGAGAGGAAAGACGCGGCCTGCGTTTTCATTGGTCTTCTTGATGACATGGATGTCATAGTCACGGGCATTCAGGCCCAGAGACGCATAGAATCCAGAACGCTGCAAGTCGTTCAAGTACATGGTGGCAAACACCGACAACAGGAAAAACCGGCACCAGAGGCGCGCTTTCCAGTCGTTCAGGATGCTGGGCTGGGCCCGCATAATTGCGTCGAAGAAGTCGCCATGACGGTTTTCGTCCTGACACCAGTTTTCAAAGAACTGGAAGATAGGATAGATGCGATTTTCGGGGTGAGATTCAAGGTGGCGATAGATGGTGATGTAACGCCAGTACCCGATTTTCTCAGACAGGTAGGTCGCGTAGAAGATGAACTTGGGCTTGAAGAAGGTGTAACTGCGGCTCTTCGTCAGGAAGCCCAGATCCAGCGACAGGTTGAAGTCTGACAATGCTTTGTTCAGAAAACCTGCATGGCGCGCTTCGTCGCGCGACATGAGGTTGAAGCACTCGGCCAGCACCGGGCTTTTGTCTTTTAGACGACGGCCCAGTTCTTTATAGAGCAGGAAGCCGGAAAATTCAGCGGTGCAGGAGCGCTCTAAAAACTCAACAAACAGCCGGCGGGTTTCCTCATCCATGGAATCCCAGGACTGATCAAAGAGTTCATTCCGTACAAAGTGATGGCGGTTATAGTCGATCCGGAATTCTTCCAGAATGGCTAGCAACTCATCCTCGTTGACGGAGATGTCCATTTTGGCCATCTCGTCAAAGTCCGTAGTGTAAAAGCGGGGAGTGAGGATGGTTTCCTTGGCAGGAACCTTAACCCCCGGACGGATTTCATCAAATTCGGGCTTTCTGAGGGAATCTACCATTGCTACTCGTAGGGTGCTTGCTAATGCGTTACCGCTTTTTCAAATAGGATAAGGCTGAACCTAGCCTATAGTCATTATTTCACGTCCATCAGTCTATCAGGCTCTAATCGTGTAATTCATCGGGACTTTGTTAAGAGTTGCAACTCTTAACGATCGCCTGTTGAGCCATGTTCAGATTTATTACGGCGTGGAAAGGGCATAGGGCTTAGCCTCATGCCCCTTCTGTACCTCTGGCTGCGGAACTATACGCTGAGGCGGAAATCCATCACCTATGTTTTGTGTGGGGTGCGAAGCACCCTACACAAAACATAGGTTGCGAACTTAGGCCGCAGCCTACTAGGCATCGAAATGATTGGGTGTAGTGCTTAACGCCACACAGGTAGTGTTCTAGACATGTAGATGGGTGGTGAAAGGGCCACTTCATGCCCCTTTCACCACCCATCTACATGTTTGAAACTGGCCTGTTACACACAATTATTTTGATTGAGATTCTTCGGGCTGTCCTACAACTTCGCGAAGGCGCTGGCGCACCTGTTCGTGGCGCTCTACGCCTTCATAGGCAAAGATGTTATAGCGACTGCGTTCAATCTGTACAGCCATGTTGCGCAGGCGTTCGTCCGTATCAGGATGAGTAGAGAGCCATTCCAGAATGACGTCGGGATTTTCTCGTTCCAGGGTTTCCATCATTGTGTGCAAGCCATCGGCAGCATACCCAGCGGTAGCTAGGAGACGTGTACCGAAGGCATCCGCTTGGCGTTCCATATCACGGCTGTAGCGCAGCAAGGCCAGGTCTGCAATGATGCCGCCATAGGGTAGGAGTTGGATTGTATTACCTGCCAGGGTTGACTGCATCATCAGCTCGAAGCCGTGAGACAGCACAGTGTGCGCCAGTTCATGAGCGATGAGGCCAGCCAATTCAGCTTCGGAGTTGCTGTTGAGAATGGCTCCTGAAAAGATGAAAATCTTTCCGCCTGGAAAAGCGAACGCGTTCAATTCTTCGTTGTCGACCACAAAGAATTCGTATTCAAACTCGTCCCGCCCGGTCATCTCGGCTAACCGTCGGCCAATCTCATTGACGTAATTCACCACCATTTCGTCTTCTACCAGTTCCAACTGGTCAGCGGCCTGGTTGGAGAAGGCTTCGCCCATGCCATCTTCCCCTTCCAGCAGCATCAGGTTGGTTTGTAGAGTGGTGAGTGGGCCGTAAAGGTTGCCTGTCACGACAAAGCTAAGGGCACTGGTGAGGGTGTTGGCGATCGCATTCAACGCCATATCCTCTCGCAGGTCGTCCTTGAACTCATCTAGATACTCACTGGCTTGAGCATCAAATTCAGCTGCTATTGGATCTTCGGAATTTAGCAGGGCAAACTGCCGGGCCGCAATGGAGGCTTCCAGTAAATGGTCTGTGCGGGCCAGGACAGAAATCCTGGTCCGCGTAAGTTCGGGATTGTCGCCAAACTGCCCGGCTGCCTGTTCTATAGCACTCAAGGCATCCTCCGGGCGCTCGCGCTCCAGTAGTGCCTCAGCATACCGAATCTGTCCGGGAATAAATTCGGGCTGTTGTTGCACCAACAGCTCCAGTCCTACCATTTCACGGCTGTCCTGTCCGCGTGCTTGCCCTTCCTGGGCCTCACGCCAGTACACAGTTCCTTCAGGAGATAGCAGGGCGGGGTCTGAGAAGGGTTGCACTTCCGGAGCAGGAGAGGCGATCGCCGTTCCAGGAGTTTTCGCTTTGCGATAGAGCCGTTCTGCTTCGTCGTAACGACCTGCCAACCAGAGGCGATCGCCCTCAATCAGCAATTGCCGCCGAGTTGCTGCATCTAATGCTGCTTCGTCGGGTGGTTTGGTATCAGAGGGGGCTGGGCCTGGTGGTGTTGTGGCCGCAGGCTCTGAAGGGGACTCCCGAGTTGATGGTGCTGCGGCCGCAGGCTCTGAGGGGGACTCCGGAATTGGTGGTGCTGTTGGAAGATCTGAAGGAGATTCCAGTGCAGGCGTTGCTGCGGTTGCTGTCGGGGGCGTTGCCAAAATATCCCAAGATTTTGCAACGGGTTGAGCTGTTGGAGTGCTCAGTTTTTCCGCCGCAATAGGACTTGTCTCAATTTCTGTTGACTCGTCAGAATCGACCCACAACTTAGGCCCGTCTGATGCAATAGCCTCAAACTTGGCAACAGACTGAGGGCCAGAGGTCGTTGGAGAAGGTTGTAGGGCCAAGCTGGGAACGGCGATCGCCCAGACTAACGCCCCCAGGAGAGGGTGGCTCCAGTGGAGCGATCGCTGCCAATCAATAACTCCCATCCGATTCATAACAACCTTCCTCGATTGGTGGGCTGCTAATTCCTAAGTACCGTATATCCAGTGCCGGTGAAAATTTTGAGGAGCCAAAAGCTCCTCAAAATTTTCTTGGCCAGGTAGACGGACTACAGAGATTGATGTTCCCTAAATAAGGAACTTCTTTGACTAGGTTTAGTTCACCGTTAACCACTTCTGGCCGTTCAACCGTTGAATGGTGTAAAGCACCATCAGATCCAGAGTGATCTTGCGCTCATCAATCATGAAAGACTCCATCTGGCTGGGATTTGAACCCTTGTCTGCCCAGCAGAAAAACTTCTGCCCACTAATGTCTTCCTTGATAAAGCCAATGCGGAACTGCCGCTGGCCTCCCTTCATATGGCCAATCACTTGCCAGCAATCCACATCCGTGAGGCCTTTAATCGGAACGGGTTGCTTTTCAAACTTCAGATCCAGGTCGTTGACGGCAAACTTTTGCAGAGTTTGGGTCAGAGCTGGCAAAAAGTGCTGAGTGATAAACTCAGCAAAAGGTTTGTCTTCAACCGCTGGCGGCTTTTCCTTCTTAGGCTTTGCAGCGGTAGCAGCGGGCTTTTCCGCTTTTGCTTCTGCCGGAGCTTCGGTGGGTTTGGTTTCTTCAGACATAGCTTACGCTCTCACGGTTGTATGGGAGTCAGCAGACAAAAAGCGATTGCAACAGAGCTGCAATGCTGGAGTTGCTTCCATAGTACAGGCTTTAACCGGGCAAAAATTCAGCCTCGGCGGAGGAATCCCTGCAAAGATTTTGATGCTTTTTATAGCCTTACTCACATCTTGCGCCTTTCCAAAACCAAATTCCAGAACCCTTACTTTTTCATCGCAAAGCGCCAAAAGAGTAAGGGTTCTGGAATTTGCTACAGGATTTGAGTCTACTTACAGCGCTTTGCGCTTGAATCAGCCACGGTTGTTTTTGTGAGAGTCGCGCTCCGCGCGGCTCTCACAAAAACAACCAGATTTTAAGCGCTTGAAAAACGCTGTAACCCCATTTAGGGAGAACCGAATCGTTCATTTTTGCGTGCGCGTCGTGTTGCAAAAATGGGCGTTTTCCAAAATCTTTTACTGAAGCACCGCCAGAGGGCTATCAATGCTTTTTGACTGGTAGGTGCTTGGGCTGTATTGATCGAGATGACGGTAAAGCATGCGGGGCTTTGAGTAGCGGCAAGAGAAAAACTCAACAGCCGCCTGTCCATCATCAAACACTTTCACCTTGGGCCACAGATCTTTGGGCTGTGCTGTGCGCCAGTTCCAGTTAGCGGCTGGGGCTGCATCGATCAGTTCATGCTGACCCCATTTTTTGCGATCGCCCATCGCCCCAAACTCCTCCAACTCCCGCCGTAGAATTGATGCCATCAGAAAGGACGCAGGGGTGCGATCGCCTTCAACGGCCTCCATAAAATGTTCCAGAGCCTTTTCCGGCTTAGGCGGCTGTGCCATGGTTTGCTTTCCCGTCAACGCCTTCTCCAGAATGGTCATGGTACTGTACGCCTCTGGCACCGCCCAGACGACTCCTACTCCCTGCCCCTGAGAGCGAAATAGGTAGCTCACCAGGCGATAATCTGGCTTCATCTGTAAGCCTGGTAGCTTCAGAAAGCAGGCTCCTGGATTCACCGTGCTGACAAACCATTCATCCTGCACGGTAGCGGGAGGATGTTGGGCTAGAGGTGTACCACCAAACGTGAAAACCCCACTCAGTTCGTCCAGGGATTCTGGTTCTGGCATTTCATCCGATGTTTGCTCCTCCCCGGTTTGTTCTGTATTGGGTACAGCAAGGGATTGGAGGAGATATTTCTTGACCTTTTGAAGGGATGACAGTGGATATTTTTTAATGGTCATAACCGGGCGGGAATCCTACTCAGGACACGGTTTCTGGGTTTTACCAGGGGGAGTTATCGCTCGGTGCCTGGTGCTGAGGGATCTTGATATCCCCGCATGTCTCTTGAAGTTAGAGTGCCCAGACAAAAGCACGGGATTGAAACCAAGCGAAGAATCGTAAGCTTTCTTCGGGACCAGAAGCCTCGGCTAATGAAAACTGAAGGAAATTCAGTTTTCGACTGATCCCTTCTAAAACAGGACGGTTGTAAAACTTACAGACATTTCATGTCGCCCATCACTGTATCGCAACCGACCGGGTCAGCTTCTAAAACCCCAACAAATTTGAATACTTCTCAAAAATCCCGTTTTTCAGAGCCTAGACACTCGAAAAATGTAGCTCGGTTTAGCCTTGAAAGATTGATGTAGGAGTTTAGCGCCCCCCTGGCCTGTATATTCCTAAATTCACGCTAAGCCTGAGGCATACTGCAGGTTAGGTACGGCTTATCTGGGCACATCTGCATGATGTGGCGAGGATTCCTTCCAGATAACTCGTACCTGGCCAGGTGCAACCCGATTGCTCTGCTCCTGCATAATGCGCTGAGCTTGTTCCGGGTCGAAACGGTAATTAAAGTCAGCCTGAAGCTGATTAACGCGAGATTCGAGTTTAGAAACTTCCTGGGTAATTTCTTTGAGCTGGGTTTGCTGTGCTACCGCCATCGGGATGAGTTGAGCCAGACCAACACAGGCGGCGATTGCCGCACCCACACTGACCACTAATTTACTCCCCACTTCGAACGCCATTGCGCGATGAGGATTGGCTCTACGAGCCACCCGCCGTCGCCGCCGAAGCACACCCCCGGGCTGAGAGCCGGGAGCGGGAGGATAGTTTTGAGGGGAACGCGCGTTCATGGGGGCAAACCTGACGGAGGAGCGAATGGCATGAAAGCCTACCCCAATATAATGGTTGTCTGTTGCAATCGCGAAAAAAATACATCTCCCATTTACGATCGCAATGGGTAGTTATTCCTGAAGATAGAATTCGCCGATGCCTTCCCACTCTGGGTTAAAGCCTTTTGCCATTGCTTGGTAGCGGCACAATACCTTAACCCAGCATGGCCCATCGTGAGGCTATAGCAATGTACAAGTACGTTAACCTGAGTTCGGGTTAAGGGCGTTTTCAAGTGCCGCGCAACGCGCGGCACTTGAAAACGCTCATTTTGGCGTGCGCAAAGCGCACGCCAAAATGAGCACTTCAGCTTATCCCGAACTGAGGTTACTTAATCAACAAGCACAGCGCGATAAAGATGAGGCTGACATTCAAAACGATGGGGTGGAGTACACTGTACCCCACCCCGTCGCTTTCAACCAAAGCGAAACCGCTCTAGATTTTGAAATATTTCATGGGAGTAAACCCACAAAATAGGATGAAAGAGCCGCCCAGGAAGATCCTGGAAACGGAGTTACTTGTATAGCTCGGTGGAGAGGCGGAATGCCATTACCCCAGGCAGTAGTGCAATAACCAGAGCTGCAAAGATTTGAGTATCTGAAAGAGCCATCGTGAAAACTCCTGTATTTAACGATAAATACCCTAGAACGGTTGTCCATTCATGAGTTGAATGGCACCAACGTACATTAATTTCAGCGATCGCGGCCCCTTCTGGAACATCTTGTTATACAGCTTAATATTTGGCAGAGGCTGAGGATATGGATTCCGTCAGGGATGATGTGCAATACGCCCAGCGCACCCATCGACCATCCTTCCCCTAACAACCTTCCGAAAGCCTAATTGTGGGAGGGTGGGGCGCATACGCACCCCACCCTCCCGTAGGCTCTAGGAATCTCAGACAAGGTTGTGTGCTACAGCGCGCACAACCTTATCTGAGATTCTCAGGAGCGATAAACCGGCAGTGTAAAGTGAAAACAACTTCCCTGGCTGGGGGTTGAATCTACCCAAATTTGGCCATAGTGGGCACGTACAATACGTTGGCAGAGGGCCAGTCCAATGCCATAGCCATCTTTTCCGGCGTCCCGCTCCAGGCGAAATTGGTCCTCGAAAATGCGTTCCCGGTTTTCTTCAGGAATACCCGGTCCTGTGTCGCAGACGCTCACCTGTACCTTTTGAGTGGTGCGATGCAGGATGGCCACCTGCACACTACCGCCTTTAGGGGTGTACTTAATCGCGTTATCTAATAGGTTAATTAATACCTGCCGTACCTTTTCTGGATCTGCATAAACTGTGGGGAGATCCGTAGGGATATCTGTTTTGATGTGTTGCGCTTTGACTTCAAACTGGTTTTCCAGGTCATTCAAAATTCTGAGACAGAGCAACCCCAGGTCTAGCTTTTGGGGTTGAATTTCGAGCTTGCCGCCGCTGCCCTGAGCCGCTTGCAGTACATCAGTAATCATGCGATCGATCACTTTCGCCTGGGTGCGAGCATGGCGGATGAGCTGGGCAATGGTTTCTCGGCTCAGACGTTCTTTCCGTTCTTCTGCCTTAATGCCGCTCCGAGTATCAAGGCCCAGTTCTAGAGTTTCCAGGGCGATCGAAACTGTGGTCAGAGGGTTCCGGAGGTCGTGAGCCAGCATAGACATTAATCGCTCCCGAAACTGAAGTTGTTCCTGGAGTTCTTCGTTCTGTTGCTTAAGGCGAAAAATTTCGTCAGAGAGGTGGGTGATCTCGGTCAGGTGAGAGATGGAAGCGGAAGGGGGATTATATTCAGGCTTGAGCGTTGTTTCCTGAACGTCCTGGTCTTCCGAAAACTCTTCGGCAGATTGCCGCCAACGCAGCCACCATTGGTCGAGCTGCGCCACAATATCACTACCCGCCAAAATATGACGGGGTTCAGGGTGATATTTGATCAGGGCAGGGGTAGCCACTAGCTTGAAATGTTCGACTAGATGGGGCTGCTCACCCACATCGATGACCTCTAACCCAAAGGGGTAATCTTGTCCGAGCTCCTTAAGCCGTAGCCGAATCTGCCGGATCTTCTCGTTCGATCCGGGGCGTTTGTCCACAAACAACAGGAGTTGTAAGGGAACTTCAGAACTATCAGTGGCGACGGGCAACGTTTCCATAGACCTTGAAGTCATTGGATACCAAACTTTCAGCAACCTGAACGACTAAGACAATTATCAACGTTGATAGAACCGCAGAACGTGCCAAACATTACCCAGGAGCCTTAGGGCTATTCTATTCCCAAATCACATCTGAAGCGCCTGGTTAGTTTCGCGGTATCCGGCTTTAGGTTGCCCAAAATGGCGGGTTGCCGCCAAGCAGATCAGAGAGAAGTGGAGAAGTGCCTAGCCAATCCTCCGTTTTTGGAGGGGCTGATTACTATACCCACTAAATTTCTGAACCTAATCTAGCTTCGGTTATACCTTAAAACTTTTGTCTCTATGCGTAATCATGTTCACTTTCCTGCATTTTTCGCTAGGGACTCTAAAGCGGAGATTTCCGCATAAGAATTTACCCATCATGTGGGGGCTTTACGCAGTCGCAGGCAAAGCCCCCACATGATGGAGGCAATGTCATTCCTGAAAATCTCCCAAGAGTTTGTACTGGTAAGGCATGAAGATGCTGTTCTCGACGTGTGGTTGGCTGTTGTAGCGCAGAATATGGGCTCAAGCTTTACCGGCTTTTGCCACCCTGTAACTGACCGTAGCATGATGAAGGCTATAGAAGTTTTGGGAAGATGGGAAGGCGTACACTTCTGGTTTGATAAATTTGTGCGAAGAGACGGTCTGAGATAGAGACGCCAGTGGAGAAATGGGGGAGCATAAGATTAAGGAAGACCTGTTGGATCTTGGGGTCGATTCATCGATTCGGCACATGTGGGTCAGGGGGCTCAGTCAGAAAACCTGGTAATTTCTACGGTAGGAGCTGGGTTTCGGCTAAACTAAAACGCTTGGATAATGTTCGCGATGCCCCTTATGGCTCTATGCTTTTGCGAGGCACTACCAGCGACGAAGCGATAGTAACCTCGCCACTTCAAAACAGGTGTACTCTCATCGGACGGATTGCAGGGGAATGAAAATTCTGGTTCTGGCCTGGGAGTTTCCTCCCCGCATTGTGGGAGGGATTGCCCGCCACGTTGCAGAACTATATCCCGAAATTACCCGGCTTGGACATCAGGTTCACTTGCTGACGGTGGAATTTGGGCAGGCACCTCACTACGAAGTTGTGGAAGGCATCCATGTGCATCGGGTGCGAGTGGGACCCGGCCACGACTTTTTCCACTGGGTAGACAATATGAACACCAGCATGGGGCAGCATGGGGGTAAGCTGCTACTGGACGATGGGCCATTTGACCTGATTCATGCCCATGATTGGCTGGTAGGAGATGCGGCGATCGCCCTCAAACACATTTTCCGCATTCCCCTCATTGCTACCATTCATGCTACCGAGGCAGGCCGCCACAATGGACTACATAACTCCACCCAGCACTACATCCACGGTAAAGAGTTGCGGCTGGCCCACGAAGCCTGGCGAGTGGTGGTGTGTTCGCGCTATATGCAGCGAGAGGTGGAGCGATCGCTCCGCAGCCCCGCCGACAAAATTGATGTGGTCTACAACGGCATTCGTCCTGAGAAGAAACCGGCTCGCGCCACCTTCGACTATTTGAGCTTCCGCCGGCAGTTTGCCAAGGATGATGAACAGATTGTGTACTACGTGGGCCGGATGACCTATGAGAAGGGAGTGCAGGTCATGCTCAATGCTGCCCCCCGCATCATCCGAGCCATGGAAGGGCTTGTGAAGTTTGTGATTATTGGCAGTGGTCAGATTGACCCCCTCAAGCAACAGGTGCGGGATTTGGGAATTTGGGATTACTGCCACTTCACCGGGTTTATGCCCGATGATCAGTTGAATTTGTTTCAGGCGATCGCGGACTGTGCTGTCTTCCCTAGCCTCTATGAGCCCTTCGGCATTGTGGTGCTGGAAAGCTTCGCAGCCCAGGTGCCTGTGGTTGTGTCCGATGTGGGTGGCCTGCCCGAGGTGGTACAGCACGGTCAAACGGGCATTGTGACCCAGGCTAATAGCCCTGAATCGCTGGCCCGTGGCATTCTGCAAATTCTGGAACAACCTGATTTCGCTAAAACCCTGGTAGATAACGCCTACATTGACCTTTATCAGCGTTTTAGCTGGGCAGAGTTGGCAGCACAGACCATTGAGGTATACAAGCGGGTTGCCCTGGAGCGGCAACTGGTGGCCTGGTAGTCTGAACTTCAAGACACCCCGATGTTTCAAAAACAGGGTGCATCCCACTTTTGTAAGTGAAGCGGGCTACGCCCGCTTCACTTACAAAAGTGGATTTCCAAATTTGCAAAAGTAGGATGCACCCCAAAAACACGCGTGTCTTGAAGTTCAGGGCTTATAACAAGTAAGGTTAAATACCGATGATAAAAAGTGGTGCGGCGCTTTGCGCCGCACCACTTTTTATCATCGGTATTTAACCCGACATGATATTACGTATCGATGTTGGTGATGGGGGCGGCGCACTCCACCACTAACATTGATGGGGTTGAGGTCGAAAGTACAGGTGAACTCTGCTAGATTTAGCCATAGAAATAGGCATTGCCTATCCCTCCTATTAAGTTCTGGCTGCCCGTCTGGATGAGTGATCCGTCGCCCCACGTTCCCAAATTGCGCCCCTATCAGGTGCAATTGATTAAAGACCTCTATGACAAGCTGGGGGAGGGCTACAAGCGAGTAGCCGTGATCGCCGGAACGGGAGCTGGGAAAACCATTATTGCGGGGCAAATCTGCGCCCATGCCGAGTCGCGAGGCTGTCGTCTGCTGTTCCTGGTGCACCTAGATGTGCTGGTGGGGCAGACCTACGAAAAGATGCGAGATTTTGGGTTGCACTGTGGCTTCATCAAAGCTGGTTGGAAGGAAGACCCCAGTGCCCCTATCCAAATTGCCAGCGTGCAGACCATGGGCAAGCGTACCTGGTGGAAGAAGTGGCACGCTGATGTAGTGCTTTACGACGAAGCCCATACGACTGTCTTTAGCCGGGTAGGGCAGCAGTTGCTCTATCACACCCATACCGATGCTGTACACCTGGCACTGACCGCAACGCCCTACCGTTTAGGTCAGGATCAACTCGGGGATCACATGGAAACCCTGGTTTCCTCCCCGGTACCTTCCGAGTTACAGAAGATGGGTTTCCTGGCACCGATGAAGTACTACGGTATGACCCAGGAGGACCGCGTTGACCTGGCCGATGTGCGAACGGTAGCGGGGGATTTTGATGAGCGAGATTTAAAGGTGGCGTGCGATCGCCCCGAACTCGTCGAACGCATTGTGGAAGAATGGCACCGCCTGGTGCCCGACAAGCGCACGATCGCCTTCTGTGTGGATGTAGAGCACGCCCGTCACGTTGCCGATGCCTTTAACCAGGCCGGGGTGTCAGCAGCTACTGTAGACGGCAACACTCCGATCAAGGAGCGCCAGCAGCTCTATCATGCTCTGCGAGATAACGAATTGCTGGTCTTGACCTCCTGTAACGTTATCAGCATTGGCTTTGATGAACCCAGTGTGGAAGCGGGCCTACTGCTCCGTCCCACCCAATCTCGCGCCCTGCACTTTCAGCAGATTGGTCGGGTAATGCGGATCTCGCCCAAAACCGGCAAGCTCTACGGCACCATCCTGGATCAGGCAGGCAACCTGGAACGTTTGGGCTTCCCCGAAGATATTCGCGAGTACACCCTGCCCAACCGAGAGGATGCCGAAAACCAGGGCGTGGGTAGCGCACCCACCAAAATGTGTCCGTGCTGCGGCTTCATCGTGTGGATTTTCGTGATGACCTGCCCGGAATGTGAGCATCAGTGGGTGAATGAAGCTCCCCTTCCTCTAACCGAGTTGGCAGAAGTTCTCAGTGAGGAGCAAATGGCTATGCTCCAGGAACAGGAGATGCTGCGGGTATTCCATGAATTACGCAAACGCCATTTCCGCGAAGGGGCATCCCCAGCCTGGACAACGCGCAAATTCTTCGAACAATTTAACTGTTTGCCTAAGGATGTGTGGTGCCTGGGATCGATCTTTGGCAAGCATCCCAGCACGGATAACAAGTATGAATACAAGCATTATTTGATGACATTAGCCCAACAACAAGGCAAATCTATTTCCTGGGTCGTTAGCGAATATCAAAAGGAATTTGGCTCATCCAATTGGCAAGAAATCATTTTTGATCGCATGGCATAAAGACTCAAGTACTCGGCAGCTTAAGTCGACCATGTTGGAAGGTGCTTTGCACCTTCCAACATGGGTTGGTTTCCGACGCTAGGACTAGATTGTAGGGTGGAGCAGACTGCCAACCTGCAATCCTTGCCAGTCGTTATTTGGCAGAGGTGTCAGGGGCGATCGCCTCTCGCTTCTGCTGAATGGCCTGGCGAAAACCCAGGACGACCAGAATGTTGGCGAGGGTCAGGAAAACCTCTGCACTGCCGTGGAGCCAGTCGACATTCGCGAGTTCATCATGATAGGCGACTTTGGCATAGATTCCCGCAGGGATGGTAATGGCAACGAATACCAGAGTCATGTAGAACCCAACCAGGGCAAGCCGTGGGGTTTGCTGGGAACGGGTGAGAAACCAGAGAAATCCGAGATACGGGAAGAGGGAAAGGGCAAACAGGTTTTCTTTTGCAAACATTAAAAGTTAAGGCAGATTGTCCATTTCTTAGAATACTGCCTGAGCAAAGGGCCGTTGTCGGCGTTGCCTATATTAACTGCGCGCCATATATATTCATAGATCCCTAACATAAAGAAAGCTTGATCCTCGCCAGATACATATTCGAAATCGTTCTTGGCAAGCCTAGCAGGGTGTATCTTTTCCCATGATCCCAAGGATTGCTTGTGAAACACACTCGGTGATCCAGGAATACCTCTAAAATGTTTTGGACTCACTGCATATTGTAAAGACAGCCTATGCCCCGCCGTAATGACATCCGCAAAATTTTGCTGGTTGGTTCTGGTCCCATTGTGATTGGACAAGCCAGCGAATTTGACTACTCTGGCACTCAGGCGTGTAAAGCGTTACGGGATGAGGGCTATGAAGTAGTGCTGATTAACTCGAACCCGGCCACCATCATGACCGACCCGGAGATGGCCGATCGCACCTACATTGAACCCCTCACCCCAGAAATCGTCGAAAAGGTCATCGAAAAAGAACGCCCGGATGCCCTGCTGCCAACGATGGGGGGCCAAACCGCCCTCAACCTGGCCGTAGCCCTCTCCAAAAATGGCGTATTAGATAAGTATGGTGTGGAGCTGATTGGAGCCAAGCTTCCGGCCATTGAAATGGCGGAAGATCGCAAACTCTTTAAGGAAGCCATGGAACGGATTGGGGTGGCGGTGTGCCCCTCCGGTTTGGCGGAGACGATGGAAGAGGCGCGGGCGATCGCCCAACAAATCGGCAAGTATCCGTTGATTATTCGCCCTGCTTTCACCCTGGGCGGTACGGGTGGCGGTATTGCCTACAACCAGGAAGAATTTGAGGAGATCGCTCAGAGTGGTCTGGATGCCAGCCCTGTCTCGCAAATCCTGGTGGAGCAATCTCTGCTGGGATGGAAAGAGTACGAGCTGGAGGTGATGCGTGACCTGGCCGATAACGTGGTCATCATCTGCTCCATCGAGAACCTTGATCCCATGGGGATTCACACCGGGGACTCGATCACCGTTGCCCCTGCCCAAACGTTGACGGATAAGGAGTATCAGCGGTTGCGCGATGCTTCTATCAAAATCATTCGGGAAATTGGGGTAGAGACAGGTGGTTCCAACATTCAATTTGCGGTGAACCCTGTTACGGGTGAGGTCATCGTCATTGAGATGAACCCGCGTGTATCCCGTAGTTCGGCGCTGGCGTCTAAGGCAACAGGCTTTCCGATCGCCAAGATGGCGGCAAAACTGGCGGTGGGCTACACCCTGGATGAAATTCCGAACGACATCACCAAGAAGACCCCGGCTAGCTTTGAGCCAACTATCGACTATGTGGTGACGAAGATTCCCCGCTTCGCCTTCGAGAAGTTTCCCGGTTCGGAGCCGGTCTTGACTACCCAGATGAAGTCAGTGGGTGAGGCGATGGCGATCGGGCGAACCTTCCAGGAGTCCTTCCAGAAAGCGTTGCGATCGCTGGAAACGGGACGAGCCGGTTGGGGATGCGATCGCGCCGAAAAGCTCCCCAACATTTCCCAAATCCAGGCAGGCTTGCGTACCCCGAACCCTGACCGGATTTTTACGGTACGCCATGCCATGTCTATGGGTATGAGCGTGGAGGAAATCTACGAACTCACCAGCATCGACCCCTGGTTCCTCGACAAGCTCCAGGAAATTTTGGAAACGGAGAAGTTCCTCAAGCGCACACCGCTGAAGGAACTGACCGAGGACAAGATGCGGTATGTGAAGCAGCAAGGGTTTAGCGATCGCCAAATCGCCTACGCTACCAAGACCACCGAAGACGAAGTGCGGACCTACCGCAAATCCCTCGGCATCATCCCGGTCTACAAAACTGTGGATACCTGCGCGGCCGAGTTTGAAGCCCTCACCCCTTACTATTACTCCACCTACGAAACGCCGTACCAGAACCTGACTGATGGTGACGACCCGATCGCCTCTGTCGAAACGGAAGTACTGGCTTCCGAACGTCGCAAGGTGATGATTCTGGGGGGTGGCCCGAACCGGATTGGGCAGGGGATTGAGTTTGACTACTGCTGCTGTCACGCTTCCTTCGCGCTGAGGGATGACGGGTTTGAGACCATCATGGTCAACTCCAACCCAGAGACCGTTTCGACGGACTATGACACGAGCGATCGCCTCTACTTTGAACCCCTCACGAAAGAGGATGTGCTCAATATTATTGAGGCAGAAAATCCCGAAGGTATCATTATCCAATTTGGTGGTCAGACTCCACTGAAGTTGGCGGTACCGTTGCAGCAATACCTCAACTCCCTGGAAAGCCCCACCCTCAAAATCTGGGGAACTTCTCCCGATGCCATCGACACTGCTGAAGACCGCGAACGCTTCGAGCACATCCTGCGGGAACTAGATATTCGCCAACCCGCTAACGGGATTGCCCGCAGTACCGCTGAAGCGCTCCAGATCGCGAAACAGATTAGCTATCCCGTCGTGGTGCGTCCCAGCTACGTGCTAGGCGGTCGCGCGATGGAAATCGTCTACTCGGACGAAGACCTGGAGCGCTATATGGCCTATGCGGTGCAGGTAGAACCCGACCACCCCATCCTGGTTGACCAATATCTGGAGAACGCGATCGAGGTGGATGTGGATGCGATCGCTGATCACACTGGCCAGGTCGTCATCGGTGGCATCATGGAGCACATCGAACAGGCCGGAATTCACTCCGGCGACTCTGCCTGCTCTATTCCCACTATCTCTCTTTCCGATGAAGTGCTGACCACCATCCGCATCTGGACGGAGAAGCTGGCGAAGGCCCTCAATGTAATCGGCCTAATGAATGTGCAGTACGCGATTCAGGGTACGGCTGATGGGGAAGACAAGGTCTACATCCTGGAGGCAAACCCCCGCGCATCCCGGACGGTGCCTTTTGTGTCGAAGGCGATCGGCGTACCTCTGGCGAAGATGGCCTCCCGCATTATGTCGGGCAAAACCCTGCAAGAGCTGGGCTTTACCGAGGAAATTATTCCCAAACATATGGCGGTGAAAGAGGCGGTGCTTCCCTTCTCGAAGTTCTCTGGCACCGACATCATTTTAGGGCCAGAAATGCGCTCTACGGGTGAGGTGATGGGTATCGATACAGACTTTGGTAAAGCGTTTGCCAAGGCAGAACTGGCTGCATCCCAGCTACTCCCCCTAAAGGGTACGGTGTTTGTGTCGATGAACGATCGCGACAAAGTATCTGCCGTTCCCGTCGTCCAGGGTCTTATGGAGTTGGGCTTCCATGTGGTAGCAACATCGGGCACACGTCAGGTGTTAAAACAACACGATGTGGATGTGGAACTGGTGCTGAAGGTGCATGAGGGTCGGCCTAATGTGATGGATGCCATCAAGAACCACGGCATCCAGTTGATCGTGAACACTCCCCTGGGTCAAGAGGCTCAGTTAGACGATCGCACGCTCCGCCGCGCGGCCCTGGTTTACAAGGTGCCGACGGTGACAACGATCGCTGGAGCCAAGGCAACGACCGCTGCTATCCGCTCCCTCCAGGCCAACCCGCTCGACGTAAAAGCCATTCAGGATTACATCCGGTAAGATTGAACTCTAGCTATCAATTCTTAAACCCTCTGTTTCTTATTGAAGAAATAGAGGGTTTTATTATTGGTACAAGGAATTTATGAGTTATGTCAACTCTGTTGATTAACCATAAAACCAAAGGCGGGAAGTGTGTAATGCTTCTCATTGCACACTTCCCGCCTTTGGTTTCTTTGACCAGATTTGATATTAGACAGGATATTAGGAGAATTATACGGCAAATAAAAACTTAAACTACAATTGTACTACTCATTAAGCTGGATACATAAGACATGATAGAAGAATCTGTAATTCTCCAAAGAATAAGCGGTTTCCTTAATACTCTTAAAGAATTTGTCCTGAACTGTAAAAACACTAGGGCAATCGACTGTGGTAAATACCAAGGAAACATTCGCTTGGCCTCTAATGTCGTTGTGGAAGTCAAAGCTACAAATGTTAGCTATGAAGAAGGTAAGCTGAGAAATCTAAAGCTAGAGCAATCAGTACTTTTTGGTCCACACTGGGGGTCAGTAGAGTATATCTTTGAAGACTGTATTCTAAATTCGGATGAATACCTTACGCTGCTTAATGATTTAGAAAATCTTTATCAATTTACAGAAGCTCAGAAGAACTTTCCACTCTTCGTTAGGAGAGTGATAAGAACTTTGCTAGAGGGTGAACAAGATACTGATGAAAAATTAAATGAGCTCTCAAGTTTATGTTTGAATAGTTTTTATGGAAGACCCTTTAAATATGGATCTGAGAGTTTTATATATGGAATTGAACTTGAGCTGGGTAACATTCAGCTTGAAGTCCACCAAATCAAAGTAAGGATCAGTAAATTAACTAATGAAGATTTTGAATTTAAGGGCTCGGTTGATGAACTAATTAAATTAGAGAAAGAGAGAAATTTTGCTCCAAGAATTCCATTAGCAAAACTAGAAGTAGAGTTTGACGGCTTTTCAAGGGGAGATATATACCCGAAAACGCAAAAAATTATAACTGCTCTTAGGCTGTTCAGGGTTGGAAGTGTTGATTATAACTGTATGCGAGAGTATTCCAACTCGCTAACGGATGAGGAATTTCTTAGTCTTAATGAGTATGGCTACAAAACTGCAACGATTAAATACTTTAGTAATGTTGGAAATCTAAATAGGGCCTTCGATACATATCAAATAAAGGAAGAAGAATTACCATCTCTGGAGGCTTTTTTAGGGATGATATACTTAGAAATTCCACATAACTTTTATGGCGGTGATCTTAAAAAGAATTACTTAAGCATATCATATGACAGATATGTAACTGCTCTGCTAGATGGTCAGTCTTTGGAATACCGGATAGCGTCTGCAGTTATGGGACTTGAAAGTATCTACCTAACGGAGAGTATGGAGCTAAAGTACCGCTTAAGTGTCAGAGCAGCGAGAGTTCTGAGCATTTGGTCTGATAAGAATTCCAACTTTAGTCCAGGTAAAATCAAGCTGTTAATAAGTTATGCATATGATATTAGAAGTGCATTTGTTCATGGTGATGAACCGAATAAAGATTTGCCGAAAAAGATTAAAAACTATGTCCCGGATATAAACCATTTTCTTCTTGTTATTCTTGGGTACTTACGTATATCCATTGCCCTTCATCTAATGTTAAAAATTAGTAAAAAGGATTTTGTCGCTCAAATTGACAACTCATTAATTGATGATGATTGCTTGTATTTATTAAAAGAGAAAATCCTTGCTTTTAAGGAGGTAATACCTGTTTGACAATTTAAGATAAATGAAATTTGGTGGTTAAAATCAATTTCAACATATTTTAGAAGGAGTATTTGAAAAGATAGATTTTGATTATTCCGCAGTCAACTTCTTGCATGAAGAATTGAGGGAGAGATCACCAGATAAACACCAGTGATGGGGGTTAGAGGAGGCTGATCGCTTGCTAAAGCTGGAAAAGGGCGCTCGCTTGTTGGGTATGAGGGGACGATCGCTTAGTACCCAGCCTAAAAGTTACTTGGCTGAAAAGTGCTTCTGTGGAACTATTAGTGAATCTTTTGGGTCGAGGAGGGTAGAGGCGATCGCTCTAATGCAAGCCTCTTAAAGGCGCAAGACCAGGGAGTGAGCTGATCATTACGATTTCACGAGCAACCACCATGCGAAAAATTATTTGTTTAGCAACCTGTATTGGGGTGCAAAGTTTTCTGCTGCTAGCGCCAGCCCTGGCTCAGGCACCCAGTCGTACCCAAGTACAGATAGGCCCAAGTGAAACATCTCAAGTTATCAACCGAGCTTCACGGGATATCCGGGCTCAGCAGCGTCTTTGGACGGGGCAACGCCTGCGCGACTACCGCTATGTCCTGGAAGTGAGTTGCTTCTGCGCTGAAGAAGTGCGGCAACCTGTGGTGATTGAAGTGCGGGATGGGATTCCCACCTCTTACACCTATGAGTCGACAGGACAGCCTGCCAACCCTACCTATTTTGAAAACTACAGCACCGTTCCCAAATTGTTTAATTTGGTGCGGGCTGCACTCTATCGCAACCCCAATTCTTTGAATGTGCAGTTTAATCCAGAGTTCGGGTATCCCACGCAAATTACGATCGATTATTCGGCCATGATGGCTGATGAGGAGATTTATCTCACCATTCGTGATTTGCAGCCATTACAGCAATAAAATCCGTTATTGCTGTCAGATGAAACAGCACAGGGAACTACAGTTTCCTGTGCTGTTTCATGTCTAGTACGCTGAGGCGGAAATCCATCACCTATGTTTTTGTGTGGGGTGCGAAGCACCCCACACAAAAACATAGTATGCAAACTTAGGCCGCAGCCTACTAGTGATGCATTCTTGTTGTGTGATGTGCTTTATACATACAGCGCTTTTCAAACGCTTGAAATCTGGTTATTTTTGTGAGAGCCGTGCGCCGCGCGGCTCTCACAAAAATAACCGTGGCCGACTCAAGCGCAAAGCGCTGTAACAAGAATGCGTTAGACCTGCTCACACTATCAATTAGGGCCTTGACTCACCCACTTCTTCCAAAATGGCCCAATCTTGATCGTCGCACTGGCCTACTAATAAAGAGAAGGGACTCGAATACTTCTTTAATGCCGAATAGCGGGTTGCTGTAATACGGATATTATCTCCTTCTGGGGTATAGGTCACATTGGAGAAGGTGCTGTAATCACCTCTTGCTTTAGCAACTGGCATAGCCGTAATAATTAACGCCTTCCATTCTGGAGCCTTCATTTCTATCAGGCGCTTTTGTCCATCCGGATAGGTGCGGGTATTCAGCATTCGTCCGCTGTCACAATAAAGGTTCGCTATGGCCGGATCGTAGGCTAACCCTAGCAATTGATAGTTATTAAAGAGAGCTTGAGCATCTTTTGCCGAAGGCTTTTGGGATGTGGAGGTACAAGCTGCACATAACAGGGCGATCGCAAGAACACAAGAATGAGCAATAGTTTTCATTGGAAGCCGATTAGATTGACAGCTAACAGCTAGGTGAACAAGAAGTGAATAGCTTGGCTAACGTAACTGTGAACAGTATACGTTTCCACGCTCTCCGATTCGTTCTTATTCTTCTACTAAAAACTTCGCTTGCTCTGCATCAATCCGTCCTGCCTGATAGAGTGTTTTGGTAATTTCAGACATGGTCAGGACGGAGTACCCCCGGAAACCATGGGCCCGCAATCGATCCTTTACACCCCGTTCGTGGTCGAGTAGCACCACAATGTCTTTGACTTCCAACCCCACCGATTGAAGCTTCCCGGCTCCTTCTATGGCGCTGTTGCCACTGATAAAAACGTCGTCTACCACGACAACGGTTTCTCCGGGATGAAAGTTGCCTTCCACAACGCGACGGGTGCCGTGAGCCTTCACTTCCTTACGGGGGTAGATCATGGGGTAGTTGAGGTGCAGGGCTAATCCCGTTGCGGTAGGGAGAGAACCGTAGGGAATGCCGGCAATGCGATCAAACTGAAGTGTTTTGAGAATCCCTGCATAGGCGTTGAGCACCTGATGGAACAGTTGGGGATTAGAAATAATTTTTCGCAGGTCGATATAATAGGGAAAGACTGCACCGGATGCCTGTACAAACTCTCCAAATAGCAGGCAGCCTACGTCAAAGAGTTGCAGAATCAGATCGACATGAGAATTTTGCTCCGAGGAACTGCCATTGCCAGTCCACAACTCGCAGCTTGAAGCACCCTGCTGAGCCTGGTTGCGTATGGCGTTAATTTCAGTTTTGAGCGATCGCATCAATTCCGCCAAATTCTCCTGGCTCAACCAATCTTGTGGTATTGGAATGAGAAGACCATTGCCATTCTGATTCAGCCCAGCCGTCACAATAGCGTTGACGCTGGCTGCCTCCTGCCAGATGCTACGAGCTAGAATAAGGCGTTCTGGGGCGATCGCTCGAATTTTCGCGAGCACCTCTGGCTGCGTCGTTCCCACTTCCAACCCAACCTGCTCGGTAGGCCCCCAATTGCGCGCTTCCTCAACAACCTGCAAGTAGAAAGGATTGGTCGTGTTGGGATGGTGTTGCAGAGCGATCGCGCCAGGATTGGAGGTGTGGCAGAGAACGAAAACGGCTTTGCCGGGATATACCAAAAAAGGGGCGGCTGAATCCTGGCCTGTAAAAGGGCTGAGGGTAATGGCGTCGACTTGCCATTCCTCGAATACCGTGTGGGCGAGCGTTGTGCTGGTGTTTAGATCGCCATGTTTAGCGTCCAAAATGACGGGAATATTTTGAGGAATGGCCTGTAGCACCTTCTGCAATAGCTCTAATCCAGGTGCTCCGAGAGCCTGGTAAAACCCAAGGGTGGGTTTATAGGCGCAGACAGATTCGGCGGTTTGGTTAATAACCCACAACAACCATTCATATAACCCCTGAAGGTCGTCCTGTCCTGATTTCCTGAAGCGATCGGGTAGCAGTTCAGGGTTAGGATCGAGACTAACGAAGAGGAGGGATTGGTGGTGGGCGATCGCTGTTTCTAACGCTTCAAAGAAAGCCATCAGATTCTTATCGATTGATTGTTCTATTTATATACTCATATTCCATACCTTTAGAAACAAAACTCAGAACTTTGATTTTGCTATTGCTTCACAATTACAAGATCAAGGTTCTACAGCATCTTTAAGTTTATCCAGGTACGAGAGAGGAGCGTAGAACTTCGTTCTACGCTCCTCTCTCGTACCTGATGCACTCGGACAACGGTTTCGCCCGGCGAAACATAGGACAGATGTGTTTTCTGGAATCTTATCTCATAGCAACAGCTCGCAGTCTATGCCTTATGGCTTCTGTCAAAAGGTTATTTTGCTAACGAATGGAATGGAGTAGAAGTAAGTATGACAAATTTCGTAGAAACTCTTTCCATGAATACAATTACTAAATTGTTTGCTACTTTGGGACGTCTGGTAGCTGTAGCTCTTCTCTTTGTCTCGGCAACCGCGTTTGTTTGGCAAGGCGCATTCTTCTCCAATACGGCAGCTGTAGCTGCTCCTGGTAATCCTGTACTTGCGGCGACAACGGATGCAGGTGACAAGGTTCAACGGGAGAACAAGGGTTTTGTTCGGGATACGGCTGAGAAGGTAAAGGAAACCGCTAGCAAAAATGCTAGCCGAGTTGAGCGAGCAGCAGGCGACGACGGTGGCGTTGTTGAACGTAAAGCTCAGCGAGATGCAGCCCGCATTCAACAGAGAGCTGATGAAGATGCGGATCGGACTCAAAAAGCAATTGACAACAACGTCAATGCTATTGAGCGCACTGTTGACAACATCAAAGACGCGTTCACCAAGTAAGAACTAGTCAGTTATCTGCTTTGTTGAATAGTGGCTGAGAACCTAGCCTAAGCTAGTTCTCAGCCACTTTTTTAGGCAGTCTGATTCAATACAGCGCTTCGCGTTTGAATTAGCCACAGTTTGGCACTACGCATTTAGCACCAGGAAGGTTATTTTTGAAAAGCTGTGCTCTACTCGTCTCTTCGAAAATAACCCTTCTAATGGGATTGCGAAGGCTATATGAATGCAAGAATAACCAACAACGTTAACCCTACCTATGACGACGTGTTGGAGTGGGGCTATGACGAAGATTATTACTTTATGGAGCAGGATGAAGACCTTTTACTTTACGGTCTTGACTATGTGCTTGCCCTGCTGGAGTTAGCGCAAGACCCAGCCTGCCCGAAACAGAGCTATGCGCTGTGCATTATTAGCCAATTTGCGCGGATGGCAGCACTCCACCGTAAGCCGCATGACTTGCAGGGTTTAGAGCAGATTATTCATGCCTTGCAATCCACAGAACCTTCTGTGCTGGATTGGCAACACTACGTACGTCGCTTGTTGATTTACCAGCAACATCCTCTAATGGTAGGCAAACAAAAGGCTTGGAACATGGCTCAGGACTTGTTACTAGGCATTGGCCGTATTGGAACTGTCAAGCAGGAGAAGCATGACAAGGCTGATACTTGGCATTTCTCCTTGACTACCAGCATTCAAGAGCATTTGTTTATTAATAGACGAACGGGTATCTATACGTATGAGCGGGCGTATCTGCAACGCAGCAATTCTCATTTTGGAATGAAGTCCTAAAACAGTTCATCGTCGGTGGGCTGTTTCAGGACTCCCAGGCTTGAAGCTCATAATGAAAGTTGCTGTCTGCAACGATAGTTTCGTAGCCTTGTCCTATGGACTTCCTGATATTTGGGAGCCTTGGTAGAAAAAACTAGACGCCAAGACTGTACACGAAGTGCTGACACAGATGTCCGTACAATCATCATGGTTGCTTTGTACAAGTTACTGATTTCTCAGTAAATACTCTATATGCAGCGAGCTGGA
This sequence comes from Leptolyngbya sp. FACHB-8, assembly GCF_014695575.1. GTDB lineage: Bacteria > Cyanobacteriota > Cyanobacteriia > Elainellales > Elainellaceae > Vacuolonema. The sequence goes on from NZ_JACJOO010000057.1 coordinate 113,810, forward strand.
CTTAATCAGACGATCTGATGATCTGCTTTTTGGGATCCATTTCAGTTATGGCCAAGGTATCCATTTGGAGCACGATCGCCACTCTTGTACTGTGCTTCTTTATACTGCAATTTCCTGCCCGGGCTGAACCGCTACATGCTTTGTCTCCTTTGATACCGACTTCTATGAGCGATGTTTCCAGAGCATCCTGGGAAGAGGTGGAGGATCCATGGGAACCGAGCACAAAGGTTGAGATTGCTAAAATTCGTTCTGGAGTACTGCCGGGTGTTGTGATTGGTGGTCACTATGACGGTTTACTAAAGATTCGACAACAGCGTTATGTGGCATCTGGACGTCTGGACGAACAGTTGGAGAACTCTGTTTACGATCTATTGGAGAATGAACTGAGTGATGCAGGTTTTGAGGTAATGCGATCGCATCCTCACTCCCTCTTCGCAGAAGTCGTTGAGTCCTCAGAACCGGGACGCTTCCTCATCGGCGGAACGATTACTCAAGAGCATCTCAATTCTTACAGTTCATTTTTTAATGAATATACCAACACTGAACGCAGCATTCGGTGGGAGTTATTCGATCGAGATGCGAATAAAATTGTGTACCGTCAAGAAATTGACGGGAGCGCCCAGGTAGAAGGAATTGATAATCCTGCTGCAACCTACGAAGCCATTCGTGCAAGTTTCAGGCAGCTTCTGCACGAACCCCGCTTTATCTCGGTCCTGAATCATCCTGCACCGCAAGACCCGCCTGTTCCGGCTAAGCCTTACAAAATTGAAGCGATCGCCTCAACCAGCCAACCTCTCACCTTGGAGGAGCTGGTCGGACGATCCATTCCCTCTATCGTTGGTATTCGCACCCCAACTGGACGAGGAAGTGGATTTTTGCTCGATTCATCGGGTTTGATTATGACGAATGAGCATGTCGTTGGTTCAGCCTTCTCGGTCAAAATCAGACTTTATGATGGCACTACCTTGAATGGTCATGTGTTGCGGCGGGATACGGTTTCGGATGCTGCCCTGGTGAAACTGGAAGGCGATATGACGAATGTTTCTGGTCTACCCATTTGTCATACCGATGTCGTGCGGGTAGGACAATCGGTGGTGGCGATCGGCAACCCGCTATCCCTTGCCAATACCGTGACGCAGGGAATTGTCAGTGGTTTTCGACGCAACCCCTCCCGCAGCTTGATTCAAACCGATACGGCTGTGAATCCTGGTAACAGTGGTGGACCGCTGCTCAATCGGGATGGCACTGTCATTGGCATTGTGACGGAAAAAATTGCGAGTGAGGGCATTGAGGGTTTGGGCTTTGCTTTACCCATTGGCGAAGTTTTGCAGCGCTTAAATGTTTCGATAGATCCACCGGCGAATTCAAAACTGGATTCCTGTGGCAACCCACTGATGGCCTACAAGTAACTTGACACGGGCTCTATTGTTATGAAGGCGGCTAATTTTGGGTGAAATGCGCATCCCCCGGGCATCTCACCCAAAACTAGCAGATTTTGAATCGGGTGCATCCCACTTTTGTAAGTGAGGCGGGCGAAGCCCGCCTCACTTACAAAAGTTAAATGCTTATGATGAAAAGTGGCGCGGCGCAATGCACCGCGCCACTTTTCATCATAAGCATTTAACTTTACTTGTTATTACAAAAACAACCGTGGCTGATTCACGTGCAAAGCGCTGTACTTAAAAGATGTGAAGTATGGATATTGCAAGGGTGATTTTTGCTACTGATGGGCACTTTAGAAATTAAGAGTTAGAACCTGCGCTTTAGCGATCGCAGCCTCTCCAACGGATCCAACAAAATTACCCCCTACGAAGCGACCCTCGCCCCAACCTGCTTCCTAGGGTATTTCCCAGTGCCTTCTCATTTGGCAAGGTAAGTAGAGCAACTTGAGGCTTTATATCAATCTCTAAATCTTGTTACTGTCTGATCTCCCAATCGTTTATCCAGCCATCTCTTAGAACCTATGTCTGCTTTAACTGCTGTGATTGCACCTCATATCGCATCTTCGCCGACCTTCTCAACATTGGTTGCCATCGACCCGAATGTCTCGGATTATGAAATCCTTGTTTCAGGTGTGCTTCCAGATGTCAGCGTGATTGTGCTTGATGATAAACAGGATGTCATTAACCAAATCACAGCAGCGTTACAACAGCATCCTACAGTTAAAACCCTACACCTTCTGGCTCATGGTGCCCCTGGCGTGTTATTCGTCGGTAACAAACCATTAAAAATAGAATCCCTTGAACACTACAGAAGGGAACTGCGGTATTGGACGATTGAATCACTATTTATTTATGGTTGCCAAGTTGGCCTGGGCAATGTTGGCATGGAATTTTTGCAGAAGCTCCACTGTTTAACAGGAGCTGCGATCGCTGCATCCACCACTAAAACTGGAAGTGCAGCACTGGGTGGAAATTGGCGACTGGAGGTGTCGATTGGAACACCACAACCACCTTTGGCATTCGATGAGGCAATACAGCAGCTTTACCCCGGTGTTCTGGAACTTCTGAATGCGGACGATTATGCTGCCTTAAAAGCCCTCTATCAAAGTACGGGTGGGGAAAATTGGACAGACAATACAGGCTGGAAGGATTGGGACTTTAACAGCAACACACCACCGGATGTGAGTGTGGTGAGCCAATGGAAAGGTGTGAGCTTGATGGGCGATCGCGTCACCTCCATTGGCCTAAGCTCGAATTACCTGAGTGGTACCATCCCTGTTGAATTGGGGACATTGAGTGAACTGCAATCGCTCAATCTTTATGGCAACCAGTTGACTGGCAGCATTCCATCGGAGTTAGGTAACCTGGCCAACCTGACACATCTCTATCTCAATAATAATCAACTGAATGGAGAGGTACCCCAGCCACTGGTTAATCAATTCGGTAATAGCATCACGGATTATGATTTAAGTAATGCACCGTTTGTGACAACGATCGCCAATCAGTCTATTAATGTCAACCAGTCACTCACATTAAATCTGTCGATTAGTGATATTGACACAGCGGGTAACGATACTAACTTGACACTGAGTGTCACCTCTAATGCCACTGCTTTAATTGATAGCAATGGCATTTCTATTAGCGGAACGGGGAGCGATCGCGTTCTGACTCTAACGCCAATCGCTGGGCAAGGGGGAAGCGCCACCATCACAATGACACTTCAAGATGGAAATGGTGAAGAAACGGCGAAAACTTTCACCCTGGATGTGGTCGGGGTGCCGCTTAATGCTCAGGATTATGCAGCCTTGAAGGCGCTCTATGAAAATACGGGTGGAGCCAATTGGACAAACAAGAAAGGTTGGAAAGACTGGGACTTTAGCAGTAATACGCCACCCGATATGAGTGTGGTTAGCCACTGGAGGGGGGTAACAGTAACGGGCGATCGAGTTGTAGCGCTGAGCCTACCTAACAACAACCTGAGCGGTACTATCCCACCTGAGCTGGGCAATCTCAGCAACTTAACCAGCATTAGTTTTGGCTTCAACCATCTGAGTGGTACTATCCCACCTGAGTTGGGTAATCTCAGCAAGCTGACTAACCTTGCCCTGAGAGGTAACCAGTTAAGTGGTAGCATCCCTCCTGCGTTGGGCAACCTGATTAATTTGTCTAATCTTGGTTTGAGGGAAAATCAACTCAGTGGCAGCATTCCTGAAGAGTTAGGCAATCTAACCAACTTGGCTAGCCTTCTCCTGGACAACAACCAGCTTAGCGGCAGCATTCCGACAGCGTTAGGCAATCTGAGTAACCTGCAAAGCTTCAGCCTTAACAATAACAACCTGAGTGGTGTTATCCCAACCGAGTTAGGCAACCTCAGCAAACTAGCATTGGTCGAACTTTCTCACAATCAACTGAGTGGTTCCATTCCGACACAACTGAGTAACCTGGCTAATCTGGAATATTTTCACCTCAATAACAACCAACTGAGTGGAGAAGTACCAGAGGGTATCGTCAGTAAACTGGGTAACAAGATTGTTGATTACAACCTGGATAATGCACCGTTTGTGAGTGCGATCACCCACCAAACGACTACGACAGATAGATCGCTCTGGCTGAATCTATCCATCAGTGATCTTGATACAGGAGGTAATAATGATCCGGCAGGATTAACGCTAACGGCTGTTTCCAGTAACACAACCTTAATTGGAGCACGGGGAATTGCATTCTCGGGTACGGGGAGCGATCGCGTTCTCACCCTTACACCAAATTCTGGGTACACAGGCAATGCAACCATTACCCTAACCCTTCAAGATACGAGTGGTGAAAAGACACAAAAGACTTTCGCCCTGACCGTTAATATTGGTTCCACTGTCACGTCGCTATTTGATACACCTCACAATAAATTTGTGGTGTCGAATGCTTTGCTGAACCTGAACCCCGAAACCCTTAGATCTGGTAGTTCTTTCCTGCTCCGCAATGGTACAGCGAATGCAAACAGGCTCTATGGCACAGGTAGTAAGGATGCTATTTTCGGGCGGGATGGAAATGACCAAATTTGGGGCCAGGGAGGCCATGACTTCATGGCGGGTGGCAGAGGAAATGACATTATCAATGGTGGTGCAGGAAATGATCTGATCTTTGGGGCCTCGGGTCGTGACACCCTGGTGGGTGGTACGGGAGACGATATCTTGATCGGTGGTGGAACCGGCGATCGCATCACCACGGGCACAGGTCGAGATAAGGTGGGCTTTGCGAATTTGACTAGTGGAAATGACATCATCACAGACTTCAATGCAGCAGCAGATGTAATGGTGGTTTCAGCTGCCGCATTTGGGGGTGGGTTACGAGCAGGCACCCTTGCTGCAACGCAATTTCATGTAGGTAGTCGAGCGATTGGAGCTGAAGATCGGTTCATTTACAATCGTCAAACAGGAAGCCTAATTTTTGATGCGGATGGTGCTGGTCGCGGGGGGGCGATCGCCTTCGCAACTCTCAAACCAGGTCTTAGCCTTAGCAGCCAAAATTTCATGGTTGTTTAAGGATCGTGCACTGACTCAGCAGTTCTCAGTATGGGCATCAAAGCCGAGAGTTCGTGCCCTTGGCACGCGGTTTCGGGCCTGATTCCAAAATGAGAATTGCTGCCACTGACGCATAGTTTGTTAAATATTGAGTGTGGAATACACCACACTCAACAAGAATGCTCTACCTAACCTCAGTTCGGGTGAAGGGCGTTTTCGAGTGCCGCGCGTTGCGCGGCACTCGAAAACGCTCATTTTGGCGTGCGCTTTGCGCACGCCAAAATGAGCACTTCAGCTTATCCCGAACTGAGGTTACCTATGGGGACTTGCGCAAGTCTTATAATTGTTAAGGGCAACTGGGTTTCACAGTGCCTTACAGTTATGAGCCGCATGAATGAATCAGTATTTTGCAACAGTGGCGCGGGGGCTAGAAACGCTGGCGGCGCAGGAGTTAGAACAATTGGGTGCGAATGCTGTAGAGCCAGGTTTTTGTGGCGTTTCATTCGAGGGCGATCGCACCCTCCTTTACCGCGTTAACCTCTGGGCTCGGTTACCGTTCCGCATCCTGATGAAACTGCATACATTTCCCTGCCAGGACGCCGAGGATCTCTATCGGGGTATTCAGACAATCGACTGGTCGCAGTATCTCACCCCTGATCTGACGTTAGCGGTGAATGCGACGGGCAAAAGTGAGCAGTTGAACCACACCCATTTCACGGCGCTACAGGTGAAACGGGCAATCGTCGATCAGCAGCAAGACCGTTTGGGCGATCGCTCCGATGTCAATCTGCAATCCCCAGATGTGCAAATCACTGTACACATTGATCGGGAGGTCTGTACCGTCAGTCTTGATAGCTCAGGGCAGAGTCTGCATCGTCGTGGGTATCGTCCAGCGGTTGGCTCTGCACCATTGAAGGAGTCGTTAGCAGCGGCGTTAATTCAACTATCGGACTGGCAGCCTGAGCAGATGTTTTACGACCCGCTTTGTGGCTCTGGCACGTTACCCCTGGAAGCGAGTCTGAAAGCGCTAAATATTGCACCGGGGCTATTTCGCGAGCGATATGGGTTTGAAACCTGGCTCGACGCAGATCGATCGCTGCTAGAAAGCCTGGTACAAGAAGCGAAGGATAGCCAGCGAGAGAGCCTGCCTGCGCCGATCTGGGGTAGCGATCGCGATGAGAATGTGGTTGAACAGGCGATCGCCAATGCAACCACCTGTGGCGTCGTGAACCATGTTTATTTTGCGGCGATCGACCTGGAAGATGTTGCCGCGCCGGCCGATAGTGGCGTGCTGTTCTGTAATCCCCCCTATGGCGAACGGCTGGGTCGAGATAGCGATTTGGGCGCGTTTTATAAACGTTTAGGCGATGTGCTGAAGCAACGCTTCAAAGGCTGGACGGCGTTTGTGCTGAGCGGTAACCGCGCACTCGCACAGTCGATTGGACTGAAATCGTCTCAGCGGTTTGCGGTTTATAATGGTACGTTGCCCTGCCAGTTGATGAAGTATGAATTGTACTAGTTCAATTGGGCGTAAGTTTGCCTACCAGTTGATGCGGTGGGCGTTAAGCGCCCACCGCATCAACTGGTAGGCAAACTTACGCCCCAAAATATTAAATATGCTGCGATTAACTGAAATTAAGCTGCCGCTTGATCATCCTGAAGACGCCATCAAGGCGGCAATTCTTAAAAAGCTGCAAATTTCCCCCGAGGCATTAACTGGCTACACCATCTTCAAGCGGAGCCATGATGCCCGTAAGAAGGGGGAGATTTCTCTCGTTTACATTGTGGATGTGGAGACCCCCCAGGAAAAGGCATTGCTGCAACGCCTAAGGAAAGATCCGCATGTGATGCCAACGCCAGATATGAGCTATAGCCTGGTGGCGCAGGCTCCCAGCAATCTGGCCAGTCGTCCGATCGTGATTGGTACTGGGCCTTGTGGGATGTTTGCAGGGCTGCTGCTCGCACAAATGGGGTTTCGTCCGATCATATTGGAACGGGGGAAGGCAGTGCGCGATCGCACCGCAGATACCTTTGCCTTCTGGAAAAAGAAAGACACGTTGAACCCCGAATCCAACGCGCAGTTTGGCGAAGGCGGGGCAGGCACCTTTTCCGACGGCAAACTTTACAGCCAGGTGAGGGATTCTAATCACTATGGCCGTAAGGTGTTGACCGAGCTGGTGAATTCGGGAGCTAACCCGGAAATTCTCTATATCAACAAGCCCCATATCGGTACCTTCAAGCTGGTGGGTGTCGTCCAAAGTCTGCGTGCCCGAATTGAGGCTCTTGGGGGTGAAATTCGCTTTCAAAGCCGGGTTGTTGACATTCACATTGAGCGGGGGCAGGTACAGGGTGTAACCCTTGCCAGCGGCGAGTATATTGCCAGTCAGCATGTGGTATTGGCGGTTGGCCATAGCGCCCGTGACACGTTTCAAATGTTGTTCGATCGCGGCGTTTACATCGAGCCGAAACCATTCTCCATTGGCTTTCGCATTGAGCATCCACAACCGTTGATCGATCGCTGTCGATTTGGCGATCAGGCGGGACACAAGCTGTTGGGTGCTGCCGATTACAAGCTGGTTCACCACTGTCAAAATGGTCGGTCGGTCTATAGCTTTTGTATGTGTCCGGGTGGTCTGGTTGTGGCGGCTACGTCTGAGCCTGGGCGGGTTGTCACCAACGGCATGAGCCAATACTCGCGGAATGAGCGCAATGCGAACAGTGCTATTGTGGTGGGCATTACCCCTGATGATTATCCAGGGCATCCCCTGGCGGGTATTGCGTTTCAGCGACAGTTAGAGGAACGAGCCTTTGAGCTAGGCGGTCGCACGTATAACGCACCGGGTCAACTGGTGGGAGACTTTCTGGCGGGTCGTCCTTCTGAAGCGTTTGGGACTGTGCTGCCGTCTTACGCACCGGGGGTGCATTTAGGGGACTTGAGTACGAGTTTGCCGGAATATGCGATCGCCGCTATCCGTGAAGCTCTGCCCGCTTTTGACAAACAGATCAAGGGCTTCGCCATGGCCGACGCTGTGCTAACGGGGGTGGAGACGCGCACCTCCTCGCCCATTCGGATCAAGCGTAACGATGAGTATCAGAGTTTGAATACCAAAGGCCTTTTCCCGGCAGGGGAAGGGGCGGGTTACGCCGGGGGTATCCTTTCGGCTGGTATCGATGGCATCAAAGTTGCAGAGGCCGTTGCGTTGAGTATGGTGCAATTGGTTGGGGCGCGGCGGTAATTAATATTGGCGTTGCTGAAATGAAACGGGAGGAGAAACGATTGGTTTTCCCTCCCGTTTCAGCAATAGGGGTTGGGAAATACCTGTATGAATACAGCAACGCCGAATATGGACATAATGAGTAACCCTATAAAATCATTGGGTAATTACTTAGTCTCAGTTCGGGTTAAGGGCTTTTTCGAGTGCCGCGCTTCGCGCGGCACTCGAAAAAGCCCTTAACCCGAACTCAGGTTATGTATTGTCTGGATTGTTGAATGTTTTATCCGCTGATCGAAAGGGAGTTTGAGTTTATGTCCTCTTTTGTTGCTGAATCTATTAACTTTCATCTTCCTGAAGTTGCCCCTGGAAGTTTGGATGTGCGCTGGATTCATGGTTCAGTTTCAGCTAAACATAATACTGATCCGGATATCCAGGTGCATCTCTATAATGAACACACCATGATCATGCGGCAGAACATGGCGGTGCATCCAGAAGCCCCCTTTATGTTTCTGTTGTTTGGTAACGATCGCGCTATTTTGCTGGATACGGGAGCGACGCGATCGCCTGAATACTTTCCCCTACGGCAAACCGTGGATGCTTTAATTGACCAATGGCTAGAAAAGTATCCACGAGAAAACTACGCCTTGGTCGTAGCCCATACCCATCTGCACCGCGATCACTATGAAGCAGATCCGCAATTTCTCGACCGGCCCAACACCGTTATCGTTGGGAAAAGCTTAGCTGAAACAATGGAGTTTTATGGCTTTCAGAATTGGCCACAGGAACAGGTGAGCTTTGACCTGGGAGGGCGACAACTTCAGGTATTAGCGACCCCAGGGCACGAAGAAGCGGAAGTATCAATCTACGATCCGTATACTCAACTTCTCTTCACCGGTGATTTGTTTTATCCTGGTCGCCTCTATGTGCGAGACTGGGCTGACTTTGTTGACAGCATCGAGCGGATGATTGCCTTTTGTGAGACACATCCCATCGCTCATATTCTGGGTTGTCATATTGAAATGTCCATCTATCCAAAATTGGACTATTTAATTCGTACCAGCTATCAACCCCACGAACGACCTTTAGAAATGACGGTGGAGCAGCTCAAGTCGTTGCGCGGGGCGATCGCCGAAATTGACGGCAAACTCGGTATCTATATCTTTGACGATTACATCATTTATAACGGTGTACCAGACCGCTATTTCAGCTATGAAAGCATCGATCCGAACGTTGAACCTGGTGATCTTTGCTAAGAGGATGTTTCCCTACAAATTCAGCAGACCCGAAAGACGCACCAGGTATGTTCGATTCGGGTAAGTCTTGGTTTCGACTTAGTCAAAACGAATATACCTAAAAATCTTTGTATTAAGCTTTTACCTCAGCCTACCATTCTTCGAAAGCTGTTTGAGGTGGTTGATTTTTGGTGCAACCTAGGTATGAAAAGCCAATCCTTTCAAATAGCCTTTGATAAATAGTTCTTATTTTTCTCCTGCTTTGAAGAAACAAGAAAAGGGGTTTGGTTTCTGTGCGGTATATCAGAATACTCAGAAAGCCTTGAAATAAGGAAGATGCGAGTAACTAAATGCCCAAGCTCTTCAAAAATCAAGAATTTAAATGTCTTAATCCCGTATAGTACGGCTAAGTTCCTGATTTTTTGGTGCTTGAAGCTTGTTCAGCACCAAAGATTTTAGAAATGGTGCCTAAAGGTTATATAGTGCTTAGAGGGAATTTAGATTCCCGATGGGCTAAGAGGGTATTTGAAACACAATCGGTACTTGAAACAGGCTCACCTGTTTCTACCCAGAGACTCAAAGAAGGTATATGGCTAACCAACTTAGTAGTTCGCGAAGCTTACTTCTCTCCTGCTTGTCCCTTACCATTCGGGTATGTGGCAGTATTGCCATAGGTGGCATTGTCCTTAAAATTACCAAATGTAGGCGAACGATAGAGACGCGATTTCAGGGTAAAGCGAATCTACGGATGGCCTTTCAGGCAGCCTATGTTAGCAATTTGCTTGGGACCTGTGTTTCCTGAATGGTCTTCTGTTTAGAGGAAATATATTACATCACAGGTTTGCTTACCCTGGTCACCGTTGGAAGGTAGGTGCTGTTCTAGGCGTGTGATGGGTTGTTGTGAGAGGGGCCGCCTAGTGCCCCCTTCACAACACCACCCACGACTTGCAGCGCGGCAAGGTGCAGACCGAGCTGAATAGCACTTTAGGGCAGGAAAGCAATTTCTATTTCATTACACCTGTTTTAGAAGATAAACCTGATGGCAACGAGGCGCATTCTGTTGATTGACGATGAACCTAGCATTCGCTTAATGGTTCAAGTTGCACTTAAAGTTACAACTTCCTGGGAAACCCTAATAGTAGAATCCTATCAGGCTGGAGTCGCCCTTGCCGAAACTGAGCAACCCGACGCTATTTTGCTGAATGTGATGATGCCTGAAATGGATGACATTATAGCTTCTCAGGAGATACAAACAAATCCAATCATTCGACACATTCCCATAATCTTACTTATGACAAGAAGCCAGGCTAATGAACGAGAACGATTTTCCCACTTGGTGATCGCTGGAATTATCACCAAGCCCTTCAGAGTAAGTGAGTTAGCCAGGCAGATGCGTTCGATTTTGGGCTGGTATGATTAACCTCTGCTGATTTTTAGTACGTGTTTGAAAGGTTATTTTCTCGTGCGTTTTGCACAAGAAAATAACCTTTCAAACAGGTCTCAAATGTCGGAAGTGCACTAAAGATCAACCGAGTTTAATCTTGCCCTCAGTGCAGGACATGCTGCCCTGGATTGGCATCGTCATTGGAGCGATCGCCAGAATAAGTCATGGTCTTTCCTCAATATTTCTAGAATCAGTGTTGTTTAGGGCTCATGCTGAATCATTGCGATTACATCATGGTGTTCCCACCAATCAGGCGCTCAAACTCGGCTTTGATCAGTGAATAACACTCACAGCTTGTTGCTTCTAATCCCTCTCGATCCAGAATCGTGATTTTGCCATATCGATAAGAAATGAAGCCTGCATTCTGTAACTTAGCGGCCACCTCACTGACCCCCGCCCGGCGCACCCCAAGCATTTGAGATAGAAACTCATGGGTTAGTGCAAATTGGTTATCTCCGACCCGGTCTTGGGTCAAGAGCAGCCAACGACAACAGCGTTGCTCGATCGAATGCATCCCATTACATACTACAGATTGTGAAATGAGATTAAACAATGCTTGTGTATAGCGGTGTAGAACGTTATAAAGCACAGTGTCGGGGGTGACATGAGTGCGCATTGCCTCGGCTCGCATTCTCAAAGCATTACCCAGAACTTGAACCATTGCCACCCCTGGAATTTGCTTAGCTCCCAGAAATACAGGCAGCCCCACCATGCCTTCATAGCCCACTGTTCCTACTTCGATCAGATCACCCGCTGCGGTTAGCGACAGTAGCGAGCAAACTCCTTCTAGCGGAAAGTAGACAAACTCAATCGGTTCATTGGGTTGGTATAACTCTTGTTTAATTTCTAAGGGAACGGGCTCTAGGTAGAACGCAAGCCGTTCGTATTCTTCTATTGGTAAGCTGGCCAAGAGTCGATTTCTGACAGTATTTGAAAGTCCTTCACGCACTACTTTAATGGTTAGTTAGGTGATCTCTATGCACTGGGATAACACAAAGCTGGTAAGGAGCCCTCTGGCATAGGGAGGAGTATAGCTCTCGGTGCGGTTTGTACGAAAGAGTACAATAGAGGGAGAGAGGAGTGTACGGCTAAGTACAGTCTTTTCATCTGATAATTTCCTGGTTCGTACTCTCATGAACTCTCTCACCTGCATACCGCAATCTCGGATCCTTTCTCATTTTCCGAATATTGCATTTAATGTTGTCGTGTTGGCAACTTCAATAGGTGGGTTAAAAGCGTTGAGTGCTATCGTGTCTACCTTACCCGCAGATTTCCCGGCTGCTACTCTGGTGGTTCAGCATCTCAGCCCCAGTTTTCCCAGCCAATTAGTTCAAATCTTGAGTCAGCGAACTCAACTTCGGGTTAAAAGTGCTGCAACGGGAGATGTTCTGCGGCCGGGCACCGTTTATGTGGCTGTTCCAGATCACCACTTAATAGTTCAGCCCAATGGTACGCTACTGTTATCGGATGCACCTAAGATGAACTTTGTGCGTCCTGCTGCCGATAAACTGTTGATGTCAGTGGCAAACACTTACAAATCGCGGGCGATCGCTGTCGTTCTAACCGGCCGAGGGTCTGATGGTGCGCTGGGCGTGCTAGCCATCAAGAAACATGGAGGCACGGTGATCGCTCAGGATAATTTAACTTCTGAAGCTTTCCATATGCCGCAGGCCGCGATCGCCACTGGAAACGTAGATCAGGTATTGCCCTTGGAGGAGATCGCTTCTATGTTGGTGCGCCTGGTAACGTCAGAAGCTGTTACGTCATACAGAAGAGGGTAAGGGCAACGCCCCTACCCTCTTCTGTATGAATGAGCTGATGATGTGTGCAGGCAATCAGGCGGATTTAGCTCGCAGGTGACGATGAATTTCCTGATTCATGAGCTCCAATTCCTTCTGGGTTGCCCGTAGTTCTTGCTCAATATCGTGCCGTTGCTGAATCTGCACAGAGAGTGCATCTTGAAGCGATCGCACCTGATCTTGTAGCCGCTTCACTTCAAGCTGCAACATTTCTAACTGGACGTGTTGCTGCTCATAGTCTTGTGAAGCGTTAGTCGAATCGGAAAGATGTTTCAAACCAGCCTCGTTCATATCTGTTAGTGCATTATTTACAGCAGGTATAGGACAAAATGAGAGTGGGAGTAATGAATAGTAATCATGAATAGTTGACCCTTTTGTAAATAACCTTACTTTTGAATTCTTCGATTCAAAGAGAGACTGTCGTAAATAAGGAATTTGTCCTTCTGGCATACCCAGTAGTAGAAACCCTTGCTGCTGCAAACTGAAATGAAACCGAACCAGTGCTTGAAGTTGCGCCTGTGGTATCAGATACATCAGTGTGTTTCTACAAAGGAGCAAATCAATGTGTGATAGCGGTGGGCTTTGAATTAAGTCATGCTGATGAAAGGTGACGGAGTGGTAAAGCTCTTGTCGCCAGCGATAACCTTCGGCTGTGCACTCAAAATATCGCTCTAAAAGTTCTGGTGGAATTCCTGTAACTTTGTAGGGGAAATAGCAGCCGCGTTGCGCTTGCCACAGCGCATCGGCATCAATATCAGTGCCATAGATCTGCACGCGTTGCTGAAATTGTTCGACCCCCAAAGCTTCCGCTAGTAGGATTGCCAGGGAATACGTTTCTTCCCCTGACGCACACCCTGCACTCCAGATACGGATCAGTTCGTTTGGAGCTTTGTTGGCAATAATTTGGGGAATGATGGTGCTTTTGAGATAATCCCAGATGGGGCGATCGCGAAAGAAGAATGTACAGTTGATAAAAACAGCATTCAAAAGATGTGTAACTTCATCAGGTTGTTGCGTTAGGTGGTCGAGATACTCCTGGTAATGCTGCGCTCCAACATGTTGCATGCGCTTTTTGATTTGACGCATTAAGCTAGAACGCTTGTAACTCGTCAGGTCAGCCTTCTGAACATGCTTGAGATGATTAAGTAAATCTTCTAAATTTGTTGCTTTTAGAGATGGTGATGTAGTGCTAACAGAAAGGTTATGCATGAACAGATAGCCAACTTAGCTGGGCGTTCATAGAGTAAATTCTATATTTTTGAGTTTAGGCGTTTCTCGGGCAGATGACTGTCCAGTAGCGTACAAGTCATCTCCATTACTCAGGTTGGGTTTCAAGGGTGTGGTGGGTAATTTTATGTTCAAGTGTGGGGTTAACCCACATTTGAACATTGATAGATCACTAAAACAGCACCCGTATTCGCTACAAGAAACCTTGATATGGGGGGTGCGGAGCGCACTAAAATCTAGGCAAATGAAGTTGCTGAATACTGGATTGATGAATAGAGTAGCGTTCTACTCTATTCAGAGATTAAAGACATAACCCAAACGGCATATTGTGTTATATGCCCTACGTTTATTCGTTGCGACCCTTGGGGCTTCTGCCATTGGATCGATACAATTCCTGCCGTCCCAGACCAATATTAGTGCATTACGGACGTTGGCATCGGTAGCGTTGTGAAGGATGAAAGAGAAAAGGCGGGGTGGAAGGCGCGAACGGTTAATCGGATTGTTGGGCTTGCCATATCCAGGCTCGTAGAAGCAGAGCGGGTTGATGTTTGGGTTAACGCAACACTATCCAAAGCGATGCGTGGGGAGGTTGATGGGCTAGCCATCGAACTCCAAGAGTTTTTAGCGCGGAAAAATTTGCGAATTGAAACCTTTCAGCTTCAGATCGGGCAGGTGACTGTCCTACCAAAGCTGGCTATGAAGGGTACGATTCAACTGCTTCAACCATCTACCGGAGAACTCACGCTGACGCTCCTTGAGAAACAGCTTTCTGACTTTTTGAGCCTGCAATTTGTGGGAGAGCGATCGCAACCCTCAGCCTCTGCAAACCCGACTCAAAACTACAGACTTCATCAAATTCATGCGGCCTTTCTGCCAGAGAATCAACTTCAGCTTCATCTGGATTGGACGGCGGCATCTATTGAAGCGGTACAGTCCAGTACGCTGCTGACGACACCAGAAATTGCATCTGAAGGACAGATCGTTAACCTGGCTGTGCAATCGACCTCCGGAGAGGATGTACCTGCCGAATTAACCACTGCAATTCTGTCTCCGATTAATGAAATTCTTAGCCTGCAAGACTTCAAACAGCGAGGCACATCTTTTCAAATTCAGCAGATCGAGACGATGCCCGAGAAGCTGACTCTGCATGCCTCCGCGACAATCGACCAGTTTCCTACCCGGTAGACCTATGGTTCACTTTGGAATTATCTGCCCCCCCTATCCCGGTCATTTAAATCCCCAGACGGCTTTAGGACGAGAACTTCAGTCGCGTGGTCACCGTGTTACGGTGCTTCAAATTTCTGACGTGGAACCTCTGGTGCGATCGGAAGGAGTCGGCTTTCATGCGATCGGGCAATCGACCTATCAACCCGGTTCTCTCGCACAAACCTTTGTGCAACTGGCTCGGCTGAGTGAAATTGAGGCACTTCAGTACTCTGTTAAATTCTGCCGCGAGGTGACGGAAATTATTTGTCGGGATGCCCCGGCGGCGATCGCTCAACTCGGCATTGATGCCCTGCTGGTTGATCAATTGGAGCCTGCCGGAGAAACCGTAGCAGAAGGGCTGGGGCTCCCATTTATCTGTGTTTCCTGTGGGCAAGCCATTCACCGCCGGGCCGATATTCCTCCCTTTTTCATGCCCTGGAATTACGAAGACCAATGGTGGGCACGACTTCGTAATCAGGTTGCCTACACCATTCTGGATCGCAATTGCCGTCCGATTTTGCAGGTGATTAATGAGTACCGCGATCGCTGGAATTTGCCCCCCTATCGGCAAATGTATCGCTCCAACACACGCCTGCTCCACATGAGCCAGCAGGTTGCCGCATTTGATCTGCCCAACCCCAACCTCCCTGACTATTTTCATTACGTTGGCCCTTTGCGGAACCGTTCTCCTCGGTCCGTTTCATTTCCGAGCGATCGCTTGACGGGCCAACCCTTGATCTACGCTTCTTTAGGAAGTGTTCAAAATCGTAAGTATGAAATCTTTCACCAAATTGCCACAGCCTGTGAAGGCTTAGATGTGCAACTGGTCATGCCCCACGGCGGCGGTATGGATGCTGCACAGATCGCCAGTCTACCCGGCAATCCCCTGGTCGTTGAGTACGCTCCTCAGCGAGAAGTTCTATCCCGAGCCAGCCTGACTATTACCCATGGCGGCATGAATACCGTGCTCGATTCTCTGAGTTATGGTGTGCCTCTGGTTGCGATTCCCATTACCTTTGAGCAACCAGGAACGGGAGCCCGCATTCGCTGGACAGGTGTCGGAGAGGTGATTCCATTAACGAAGCTCACGCCGCCCCGGCTCCGAGAGGCCATTCAGCAGGTAAGTGACTCTCCCACCTACGCTGCCAATGCCGCAAGGGTACAGCAAGCGATTCAGCAAGCGGGAGGCGTTCAACGGGCCGCAGACCTGATTGAGCAAGTTGTTCAGAGAGAATCTACAGGTAAATCATCTTTCGCGTCATCCCTCCGTCAATGATGAAATTTTCCCCTGTCATAAAGCCTGCCGCTTCCGACGCAAGATAGACCACCATAGCGGCCACATCATCAGGTACGCCAACCCGCCCGGCTGGATGCTGTTGATGGTCTTGTTCTGTCAACTGGGGCGTCCCTCTGTTCGCAGCCTTCTTCCAGTCTTCTACAGCAATCCAGCCAGGGCTAATGCAATTGACTCGAATATCGGGCCCCAAACTATTGGCCAGGGCGTGGGTGAGCGCAACAATGCCACCCTTACTCGCGGAATAAGCTTCGGTGTGGGGTTCCGACATGAAAGCTCGGGTTGAGGCAATGTTAATGATACTGCCTCGACAGGCTCGGAGATGGGGAATAGCATACTTACTCGTCAGAAACGCACTGGTTAGATTCGTCGTGATGATACGGTTCCACTGCACCAAGTCCAGTTCCTCAACGGGCGCATTGTTGGGATGGGCGATCGCTGCATTATTCACCAAAACATCCAGCCGATGATAAGCGGCAATGGTATCAGTAACCAGTTGCCGAACAGAGGCTTCATCACTCACATCCGTGGGGATAAAACGGGCCTCTCCCAGGGAGCTATACTCCTCCGCCGTTTCTGTGCCGGCGTCAGAGTCAATCTCGGCGATCGCCACCCGATATCCTGCCTGCAGCAGTTTCAGCACGGTTGCCTTGCCAATGCCCTGACCGCCCCCGGTTACGATCGCCACTCGATTTTCAGCATTCATTACCAATCATCCAATCCTTACATTGCATCCAATTTAATCAAGACTTACAGATTCTTGTTGCGTTGGCGTACTTCGCACAGCGCACAACAAGAATGCAGTAATAGAGAACTTGCATAAGTTCTATTAATAACCGAAATGTATGTTGGCGCATCCCACCCGATAGCGATCACTGCAATTACTATTGTTGATGTTGTGTTAGTTAGGGCATCAGGCGTAATGCTTCCACTCGCTTCTGGTGTCCCAACTAACGTAATAAAGGCTATATCAAGTTCGATTAAATGAAGGTATTGTGGCGCATTGCACTGGCTTTTCCCCATTCAATCGGATGTCATCTAACATGAAGGAAGTAAAACAAGCAGTAACCAGGCTGCAATCAAAAAACAAGCTTAAGTAATGGGACAGACGTTGGGCGATCGACCATACTTAACGCGAGAGAGTCATCAAGGAGACATAGAATGGTACAAGCACAGCGCGGCAATACGGTTAAGGTTCATTACACTGGCAAATTGGATGATGGTACAGTGTTTGATTCCTCTGTAGACCGCGATCCACTAGAGTTCACGCTTGGAGAAGGCGGAATTATTCCCGGTTTTGAGCAGGCAGTTCTTGGGATGTCAACGGGTGAGTCTAAGACTGAGACCATCCCCAGCGAGAACGCCTATGGCCCCTACATTGACGAGATGGTTTTGACGGTTGATCGACAACAGATGCCTGCTGAAATTGAACCTCAGGTTGGGCAACAGCTTCATCTTCAGCAACCAGATGGTCAACTTATTCCTGTGACGATCACAGAAGTTTCGAACTCAACCGTTACGTTGGATGCGAACCATCCGCTAGCCGGTGAGAACTTGACCTTTGATATTCAGCTAGTTGAAATCGCTTAGTGCAATAACTCACGTTGTAGGGTGTGTTTGCTATTCAGCAAGCACACTCTACCGGGGAGGATAGTGTTCTAGACGTGTGAATGGGATGTGGTGAAAGGGGTATGAAGTGCCCCTTTCACCACATCCCATTCATGAATTTGAAACATGGCTCAGGAGGGCGATCGCATTGCAAGTACTTGGTTAGTCCAAACTCCAGTGAGTCATAGTGTTCTAATAACAAGTAAGGTTAAATGCCGATGATAAAAAGTGGTGCGGCGCTTTGCGCCGCACCACTTTTTATCAGATGAAGCGGACACAACTATACGGAAAAATGCTTACAACGAAATTAAGAACTCAGTACTGTACGTTATTTGTTACATAAGATACATTGTCTGGGACGGCGATCGCCTTAATTGGAAAGCAGATACTTGGTTGCCTCCATGTTGTGTTCTCCACTGTTAATGTTGCCTATCGTATTCGCAAGGAGAAGAGTGTGAGCGATCCTCTGGTGGAAACTGTTCCTTCAGAGCCATCTCCCTATCATCTCCCGCCCCCGGGGGCTGATCCCACCCGTGAACAAATGGTTCGGCATTTGCGGCACGCCAACCAGATTGCCATGCGTGTCGCTCAATCGGGTCACCATCCCTTTGGCGCGCTCTTAGTAGCCCCAGATCACGAAACAGTCCTAATCGAGCAGGGCAACGTGGATACAGTGAACCATGCTGAAGCGGTGCTCGTTCGGCAGGCTTGGGAGAAGTTTACTCCTGGTTATTTATGGGGCTGCACACTCTACAGCACGGTAGAACCCTGCGTCATGTGTGCTGGTACCCAGTATTGGGCCAACATTGGGCGATTGGTTTACGGTGTTTCAGAAACACAATTGCTAATCCTAACCGGGAACCATGAGCAAAATCCTACGTTGGATCTACCCTGTCGATTGGTATTTGAACGAGGTCAGAAAAAGATAAAAGTTTGGGGACCACTTCCTCACGTTGAGGAAGAGATTGTAGCAATTCATCGCGATTTCTGGAGAGTGTAGGAACCGGAGGCTGCTCGTCATCCAGATGCCTCAATTTGCCAGATTTTTCGAGTTGTCAGTGTTTGAGTTGATGAATGGGCGATCGCTTTGCTGTTCCAACTGGATTGCCTCTAACCATCAACGTCAAGGTGTGTGATGTGAACGAGAAGTTTTGTCTTAAATCCGTTGAACTATGAACAAAATGGCTGATTTTCCCAAACGTTCCCTTTTCCGCCCATTACGGGTGTCCTTCCGGCGATATTGGCGGGTGCTGGCCTTATTTGTGGCAACCTGTGGGTTAATTGTGGGTTGTGGTAACCCATCGGCTAACTCACCAACTCCAGCAGAGTCATCTTCACCAGCCGCAGCAGGGCAAGACTTCACGATTGGTATGGTGTTAGTAGGGCCGAAAAACGATGCCGGGTGGAACCAGGCTCACTACGAGGGTATTGAAGAGACGATTAAACAATTTCCGGGTGCCAAGCTGGAGTACGTCGATAAGGTAAACCCAGCCGATCGCCCTAACGTAACTGGAGCCCAGGTTGCCGATGATCTGATTGCCAAAGGGGCAAAACTCGTCATCTTCAACTCCGATGACTTCAAAGACGATGCTCTAGAAGCCGCTAAAAAGCATACTGATATTCCCATCATCCATGCCTCAGGCGATTACTCCTGGAAGGAGGGCCAAAACTTTCAAGATCAGGCGAATCTGTCCAACATCATGGGCAAGATGCAGTATGGCGAGATGATAGGGGGATGTGCAGCGGCTCTCTCGTCGGAAACTGGGAAAATTGGATTTTTGGGTGCTCTCATCAATGACGAAACGCGTCGCTATGCCTCGGCGGCCTATCTCGGTGCTAAGCATTGTTGGGAAAACTATCGCCAGAAACCCGTGGATGACTTGCAGTTTAAAGTGACCTGGATTGGTTTCTGGTTCAACATTCCCGGCAAAACGCTTGACCCCACCAAAGTTGCAGATGATTACTACAACGGCGGCTATGATGTCGTGATGTCAGGCATTGATACTCCTGAGGCCGCTGTGCAGGCGAAAAAGGCAGCAGCAGCAGGGAAAGCCGCGAAATACGTTCATATCGACTTCAAGGGCGGCTGTGACCTGGCTCCTGATTCTTGTCTGGGTGTGCGTTACTACAACTGGAATGTGCCTTACACCAGCGTTCTCAAAGACCTACTGGATGGCAAACAGTTGGAGCCCTTCACCTGGCTCGGCCCCGACTGGAAGGACATTAACAGCACAGAAACCTCGATGATTGGCTTCCTCCCCGGAAAAGCGCTGGGCGAAAACCAGAAGTACATCGATGAGTTTGTGAAAGGCTTAGGTGACGGCAGTATCAACCCTTACCAGGGACCGCTCAACTATCAAGATGGCAGCGTCTTCCTGAAGGATGGAGAAACGGCAACGGATCAGCAAGTCTGGTACATGCCTCAACTCCTGGAAGGCATGGAAGGGCCAAGCACATAAGCTAACGAGCTAACGGAGGAGTGCCGCGTTTTGCGCGGCACTCCTCTGTCAATTAACATTGAGCAGCAGACTTATGAAAGTCGAGTTACACCACATCTCCAAACGGTTTGGCAGCGTCCAGGCAAATGACAACGTCTCGCTGACCGTTGAGGCAGGCAGCATTCACGGGTTGCTGGGTGAGAATGGCGCAGGTAAAAGCACTCTGGTCAAAATCCTGAGCGGTTTTATCACGCGGGATCAAGGGCTTATGCTGTTGGATGGACGCGAGGTTGATATTAAAACCCCGGCTGATGCCATGCAGATGGGGATTGGGATGCTGCATCAAGACCCCCTCGACTTTCCGCCCCTGTCGGTGCTGGATAACTTTATGGTGGGCAAGCCTGGTCGCTTGTTTACCAGCCGACAGCAGGTGATCAAGGAATTCCGGCGATTAGCTGACCAATTTAGTTTTTCGCTGAATATTTATCAGCGCGTTGGTGACTTAACAGTAGGGGAACGGCAACAGGTCGAGATTCTCCGGCTATTGTCGTTAGGTGTGAATACATTAATTTTGGACGAGCCAACCACAGGCATTTCTGCCTCTCAAAAAGATGCGTTGTTTGATGCCGCGCGACAACTGGCAAGCCAGGGAAAATCCGTCATTTTTGTGTCGCATAAGTTAGAAGATGTGAATGAATTGTGCGATCGCGTCACGGTCATGCGCCAGGGCCAGGTGGTCGGAGATTTGCCCATTCCAGCCTCTGATGAACAGCTGATTGAGCTGATTTTTGGACGGGAACTGGCACCCCCTGTGAAGCCCCACACCCGTAAATCTGGAGTGGCTCTGGTGCTTGAGAAAGTGACCTTGAGTCGCGGTCGCTTCAACATCAAAATCGATCACCTAACGGCCCATGAAGGCGAGGTCATCGGTCTGGCCGGTCTGGAAGGAAGCGGTCAACAACTGCTCCTTCAACTATGCGCCGGTCTGCTGCACGCCAGCACAGGCCGCTTGCAGATCAACGGCGTGGATATGACGCATAAACCCTACCCAGCGTACCTGAATTCTGGGGTAGGATATTCTCCCGCCGATCGCCTGCGAGAAGGTCTGGTTCAGGGGTTAACGATTCACGAGCATGTTGCCCTCAAAACTCCGCCGAAGGGCTGGTTTGTCGATTGGAAAGGAACACTCAAGCGGACCCAAGAAGCGATCGCCCTCTTCAATATTCGGGGCAAGGCCAACACCAAAGTCGAACGGCTTTCCGGCGGGAATCAGCAACGCACCCAACTGGCACTTTTACCCGTGCCCCTCAACCTACTTCTAATGGAGCATCCGACGCGGGGCTTAGATATTGGCTCAACGCTATGGGTCTGGCAACAACTCATCGCCCGTTGCGAAGGCGGCACCACGATTCTGTTCATGTCCTCCGACCTGGATGAGATCATGCAGTACAGCGATCGCGTCATCGTCTTCAGCGGCGGCAGCGTATCTGAACCGATAGATGTGAAAGAACTAACGGTCGATCGCTTAGGCCAGATGATCGGCGGCAAACTTGATTATGATTCCCCTGCTTTAGAAGAGAGCCGAGCTTAAATCAGAGGGCGGCAGGTAAGGACTACTCGACTGCATCTATCGTCGCCACCCCTTCCACATGCCTTCCCCTCTGCCCTCCGCCCTCCGCCCTCCGCCCTCCGCCTTCTGCCCTCTGCCCTCCTACTCCATGTCCAGATCTATCTACTATCAAGCGGCTTCCCTGGCACTGTCTCTGGTGTTTATCGCTGTGGTCATCGTGCTGGTCGGCGGCTCGCCTACGGAAGTGGTGACCTATATGTGGTCGGGGGCCTTTGGCACAGCCGACCAGTTTGCCCGAGTGGTAGCAACCCTGGCTCCCCTGCTGTTGTGTGCCAGCGGTTTGTTGTTTACCTTTACGGCAGGGCTGTATAACCTGGGCATTGAAGGGCAGATTGTGCTGGGAGGAATTGCCTCCATGGTGCCGATCCGGCTGTTTCAGGATGTGTTGCCAGCACCAATGGTGATTGTGCTGGCGATCGCCGCAGGTGCTCTGGGAGGAATGCTTTGGGGCTTACTGGCCGGTGCGCTCAAAGTGTATGGACGCATTGACGAAATTTTTGCCGGGGTTGGACTGAATTTTGTGGCCGATGGTTTGGCCCTCTACTTAATTTTTGGCCCCTGGAAGAAGCCGGGTGTCGCTTCCATGAGTGGTACTGAGCAGTTTAACGAGGCGATCTGGCTGCCAACATTTGGGAAGACAGAGGCCAGTCCGGTGGCGTTAGCGATCGCCCTTGCTGTGCTTATCCTGACTATCGTTGTGATGCGGGGCACCTATTTCGGTTTACGCCTCCGAGCCGTGGGCCATAGCTTGCGGGCCTCCTACGTCCTGGGTATTCCTTCGATTCGGCAGTTGCTCAGCTCGTTTGCTATTTGTGGGGTCTTTGCCGGCATTGCCGGTTCGTTGCAAGTGTTAGCCGTGTTTCACCGCCTCATTCCCAGCATTTCCAGCAATTTGGGATTTTTGGCTCTGTTGATTGCGCTGCTGGCAGGCTCAAATGCGTGGCTCTTATTGCCGATCGCCTTCTTTTTTAGTGCCCTCAACATCGGTAGTCTTCAACTTCCCCTTTCCCTGGATCTGGAGTCTTCCCTATCGGGCGTCATCCAGGGAACCCTGGTGCTATTTGCCCTACTGGGCCGAGGGTTTAGCGAAATGAATAAAGCCGCCAAAACATAGAATGAGATACTCTTTGCGCAACCCATTAGCCGCCTAAGAACCCTAGCTTTGCTCTTATGGAAACTTCCCAACTGATCTCAATATTGTCGGTGGCGATCGCCACATCAACACCTCTGGTCTTTGCCTCCATTGGCGAAACCATCACCGAACGTGCCGGAGTCATCAACCTCTCCGTGGAAGGCACCATCCTCCTTTCCGCCATGGTGGGGTTCGCCGTCGCCAAAACGGCGGAGGGGTTGGGTACCGTCCCCAGTCTATTGTTGGGGTTTGGGGCGGCAGCATTGACAGGTGCGGCGATCGCCCTGATTGTTGCTTTTGGGGCGCTGACCCTACGCCAATCTCAAGTGGCGATCGGTTTTGTGCTGACGCTATTGTGTGCAGATTTATCCTCGTTTCTGGGCAATCCCTTTGTGCGAATTCCCGGCCCCACAGTTCCCAGTTTTAAGGTCCCCATCTTGCAAAGCATCCCGGTCATTGGGCCACTGTTCTTCCAGAGTGATCTGCTGGTCTACGCGAGTTTCGTTTTAGTCATTGCAACCTGGATTTTTTTCTATCGCACCCGTCCTGGGTTGATGTTACGGGCGATTGGTGAACAACCTGCGGCAGCCTTTGTGCGGGGTACCAATGTGGTCTTGATGCGCTACTTCTACACGCTGCTGGGAGGTGCTCTCGTTGGAATTGCAGGGGCTGCCTTCTCGCTGGATTTCAGGGCTGGATGGAGCCATCGCCATACGGCAGGTTATGGTTGGATTGCACTGGCGATCGTTATTTTTGGTGGCTGGAATCCCTTACGAGTTGCGTTTAGCTGCTATCTATTTGGTATTCTTCAATCCCTCGCAAGTGTGGCGCAAAGTACTATCCCCAATGTACCTACGCAAGTATTCACGGTCGCTCCTTTTGCCTTGATGCTCGTGTTTCTCGTTCTGACTTCAAGCGAGTGGTTAGAGCGTTTATTGAAGTTATTACCTCCAGGTATGGGGCGGGCGATCGTCCAAACGATTCACAGTTCACCACCGGCTTCACTGGGGCGTACCTTTCAGCAGGATTGATGCTTTGCTGGTAATCAGTAGTTCATAATCCGCCCTTTATCAGCGATAGTATTACTCGCCATACAGCGTTCATCACCTTCCTTTACTTGTTCTTATATCCTATGGATTCTGTTTTATTAAATGACTGGCACGTTGTTGCCCGTTCAGAAGATGTACAACCCGGTACATTAACGAAGGCTAAATTACTGGGTGTCGATCTGGTTATCTGGCGGAATACAGCTTCTCAAGTTTTGGTTTGGCAAGATCGCTGTCCCCACCGCAGTGTACGACTGTCAGGGGGGGAAGTCGTGAACGATACTGTGGTTTGTCCCTATCATGGGCTGGTATTTAATGATGTAGGGCAATGTATCGAAGCTCCGGCACATCCTGGCTATACGCCACCCAAACAGGCCTGTGTTAAGGCATTCAAAACCCATGAACAGTATGGGTTGATTTATGCCTCGTTAGGTGAACCGGTCAGGGAAATCCCGGTTTTTTCAGAGTGGAATGATCCCAGCTATCGGCTCTGTCTCAGTGGCCCCTATCACTGTCATACCAGTGGCTTGCGTGCGATCGAAAACTTCCTGGATGTATCCCATTTTCCCTTTGTGCATCCCGGTACATTAGGCGATCGCGCCCAAACAGCCGTCGAAGATTACACCGTTTCAACAGACGAGGATGGTGTGGCGTTGCATAATGTGCGCGTCTGGCAACCTGACCCTGACGGGCAGGGAAAGGGTGAGTTTGTGACCTACAACTACCGGGCTTTTCGGCCTCTCACAGCTTACTTCCGCAAAGAAACACCCAATGGCAACTGCCTGGCAATTTTGTTCCACGTCACCCCCGTTGAAGAGGAGGAGTGTGTGGGATGGATGTGGGTTGCGATGAACTATGCCCACGACACGCCTACTGAGGAAGTACAGAAATTCCAGGACCACCTGATTGTTGAAGATTTTGTCCTGCTGGAAACCCACAACCCCAAACGCCTACCCCTGGATCTTCAGCTTGAGTTTCATCTGCCCTGCGATCGCGGCTCTCTAGCCTATCGGAAATGGCTCAAGCAATTGGGGTTAACCTATGGAGCGATCGCTGAACCGCTTAGCTAGAGACTTCTTGTAATGGTTGTTTTTCCGTGCGTCTTACACTCGGGAAAATAACCCGTCCAGCGAGTTTTATAGCAATGTGCAAGTGCGTGAAGTACAGCAACGGTGGTGTGGGGCACGAAGTGCCCCACACCACCGTACTTAATCAACCCGCGCAGCGCTATAGTACTAAGCGAAGGAAACTGGCGGTATACTTAGATAGTATAGGTATTAGTACATAAATACCAAGACTGAAACTCCTATGGTTCAATACACCCTTGCCCAAAGCCCTGAGGTTATTCTTACAGTGGCTGGCAAAGATTCGGCCAAGGCCCGCGAGAAGGCCATGGATCAGCTCATCGAGTTGATGGAAACCGGCCAGTTGCCCACCGATCTTTCTGATGGGTTCAGTCCTCAACAATTTATTGAAGTGAAGGAGAGTGTTCCGTTGAATCCTGCTGCCGAAGATTCAATTAACCAAGCGGTTCAAGTATTAAGCAATCTAGCAACGTTAAAGCTGAAGGTGCAGTCGTCACGTTCCGAAGCTTTAGAAATCCGCGGCCAAATTGACAAGCTATTTACGGATGAGGAAGTCACAGAAGACGAGGTCAATACCTTAAAGGAAGGGTTTAAGGTACTCAAGACCTTCGCTCAGGCAAACTTGCGTTACCGTGAGGCTCGGGAACAAGCTGAGGAAGCCCGAACCATTCTTGATCAAGCACTGAAGTCGGATTCAGGAAGTGCATCATCGGGCCGCTCATCCAAGTAGGCACTACTCGTTCAAGGCATACGCAAGCTTGATAGACTGCATGATTTTTGTTGGGTATGGGCTCTTTACCAGCCCACATCCAACAAAAAGTAGGTAAATTCTGCATTTTTGAGTCATATAAAATCTGCTTGTTTCAAGCGCAAAGTGCTGTAATAGGGGTGCATCCCACTTTTGTAAGTGAGGCGGGCTTCGCCCGCCTCACTTACAAAAGTGGATTTCCAAATTTGCAAAAGTGGAATGCACCCCATAATAGTGATTACTCAATGTTAAGATTTTTGCGGTTTGCGGAATTCTAAAGCGGAATAATACAAAGCTACAGCGCCTCTGCTGTGAACTTCTATCGGTTTTCCGCGGGTTCCTCATGACTTCATTCACCCATGCGTCTCCTCCGGTGGCATTGTCCGAGCTGGCTCCGTGGCTACTGGATCAACTGGACGAGGCGATCGCCTTCTTCTCGGCAGATCTGCGGCTGGTTTGCTTTAATCAATCCCTGGTTAAGCGTTGGGAGTTGGATTCAGAATGGCTACAAACGCAGCCTACCTGGTCCGATTTCTTACAAACTGTGAGTCAGCAGCAGCAGTGGTTACCCGAGCAACGGGAAACAATGGAACAGTTATTGGAGCTGGCCTGGCGATCGCCCCATCAACCACTCACACCGAACGCTGATATTAACCTGAATGCATCCAGGTACTCAAAATCCCCGCCGCTACGGCTGAAGCTCACAGGTTATCCCGATCGCAGTTTCCTGCTAACACTGCTGCCAACTCCCCCTGCCAATAGTCCAGAACAGCAGCTTCAAGAGGAACGGTTGCGCCTACTAGAATCTGTCGTGGTGCACGCCAATGATTCCATCCTCATTACAGAAGCGGAGCCCCTGGAGTCGCCAGGTCCTCGCATTCTCTATGTCAACCCTGCCTTTACACGGATTACTGGGTATTTGCCAGAGGAAGTGCTGGGGAAGACACCCCGCCTGCTGCAAGGCCCCAATACCGATCCGGCTACCGTGGCCCGTCTGCGAACTTCGCTGCATAACTGGGAAGCGACCGTAGTGGAATTGCTGAACTACCGCAAGGACAGGTCTGAATTCTGGGTGGAGTTGAGTGTGGTTCCTGTCATGAATCAGGAGGGGCGCTATACCCACTGGATTGCCGTACAACGGGACATCAATCAGCGCAAACGGGTTGAAACTGAACTGCAAAATACTCTACAGCAACAGATCGAAGTCAGCCAGATGCGATCGCGCTTCGTATCCATGACCTCCCACGAGTTTCGCACACCTCTCACGTCCATCCTGTCGGCATCGGAACTACTGGAACATTACGGCCACGCCTGGACGGAGGAGGAACGCCTGGAACAATTGCACCTGATTCAATCTACGGTGCAGCACATGACGCAATTGCTGGACGACATTTTGCTCATTGGCCGTTCAGAAGGAGGCCGACTGGAAGTTTATCCAGTCTGGTTTGATGTGGTGACATTTTGCCACACACTGACTAGCTCTATTCAAAACAGTGTAGGCCGAGAACACCTGATTACGTTTGATAGCCAGATTACCCGGCCTTACGCGTTTCTAGATCAAAAACTGCTCCAGCGGATTCTTTCCAATCTGCTGTCCAATGCTGCAAAATATTCCCCCCAGGGCACCTTAATTCGCTTTGATCTTGAGCAAGATGTAGACAACTTGACGTTCATCATTCAAGACGAAGGAATTGGCATCCCCATCGAAGATCAGGCTCACCTCTTTGACTTCTTTTATCGGGGTAATAACGTGGGAACAACCCCTGGGACAGGTCTGGGATTGGCTATTGTTAAAAACTGTGTTGACCTGTGCAAAGGCCAAATTCGTGTTGAAAGTACACCCAATGTTGGAACCCTATTTCGAGTCACATTACCGGCCTCAACTGAAGCAACAAGGCCTGAATAACCAAAACCTGGTAGTTCATTCCACCTGCCATTGGCATGATGAAGCATAGGTACTCAACAGCTTAAGCTTGCTCATCTTTGAGGTGGTTTGATTCCTGCCGTTTATTACCTCGACTTTGAACGAAATTGGGTTTCGCTTGGCTGAAATGCTTGCGTAGAAAGCATTTCAGCCAAGCGAAACCCGAAAGTCTGCCGCGCAGCGAAACGTGCTCTGTGAGCACGTTTCGCTGCGCGGCAGACAGAATTAGTCCAAACTCCAGTATTACTAGAAGGGTGATTTTTCTGTCGCTTCGCGACAGAAAAATCACCCTTCTAAGCTTTGGGACAGATTTTGAGGATGGCCACAACATACCACCGATGATTCTAATTCCATGCTAAAACTCTGGGTGACGCTCCTTGTCAAGAAGTCGTGATAAAACGTTCACCTGCCCGGAAGCGATCGCACCCTCGACGATCCCTCTGGAAAACTCTCTGCCTGGTGGCCTGCGCTTGCTTTAGCCTGGGCTTAACAGCCGGGACGGTTTTCTGGAACCCTTCTCAGCCACCTGAAGCTACAGAGGTCGTTTCGCAGCAGGAAGCTCAACCTGTTGCTGCCATCCAGAACGGCAGACCTCAGCTCTCTCCTCTACCTGAAGCCGAGGAAGTATGGGCCTGCGATGTCGTGGTGATTGGTGGTTCTCTGGGAGGAATCGCTGCCGCTACCCATGCGATGCAGGCGGGCGCTGTCACCTGTCTCATCGAACTCACGCCCTGGCTGGGTGGGCAGATTAGTTCGCAAGGCGTTTCGGCCATTGACGAATCCCGGGCGATGCAAACTCGGCAAAATCACTCCCAAAGCTGGCTTAAATTTAAGCAGCGCATTGCCCAGCAGCCCCTACACTTGCCTGCATGGTTAGAGC
Organism: Leptolyngbya sp. FACHB-8; assembly: GCF_014695575.1. GTDB lineage: Bacteria > Cyanobacteriota > Cyanobacteriia > Elainellales > Elainellaceae > Vacuolonema. Next base: position 142,675 of record NZ_JACJOO010000057.1, read on the forward strand.
ACTCTGAATCCAGGACAGTGAAGGAAAGCAATAGCTGCTGGGTCGGGAAGCTGTGTTTCCCGCCAAAAGCAGGAGCGATCGCGGCCCGAGAAGCGCTTGAAGCGGCTGCCAAAAAGGCTCCGGGAAGCCGATGGGAGACGGCGATCGCCTTCAAAGGCGCAACGTTTGATGCCACAGGTCGAGAAATTATTGCTATCCATGCCCTCCGGCGGGTGCCGCACAGTCCAGATTACGTGCCCGCAGGCCGCTTTTCCAAGGAGCTGGCTTACTGGTATTCCTGGTCCGATGATGCCATCTTTGAAAAAATACCGCTACGCCTGGAGGCATTTTCAGGTAAACGGTTGATGGTGATTGATGCAACGGATACGGGAGAACTGGTGGGATGGGCAGGCATTCCCCATCGATTGGGGTCAGAGTCAAAGGCCACTACTCAGGAGGCCAATGCAGCATCTCTGGATAATCCAGAATGTACTCAGGCATTTACCTACCCGTTTGCGCTTGCTCTCCACGATGACGGGGGAACCAGCCACTCCGAACTGCGTCAAGTTCAGCCGCTTTATGGGCGGCATGAGCACCGCCGGGAATATGACCTGCAAAACATGCCCACGTTCTCAGGGAAAAGCTTTTTCAATTACAGGCGCATTGTCAGTTCCGTGCGGAATGATCCCTTCACCGCAACGCCGGTTCTGGGGGATGTCACCATGGTGAACTGGAATCAGGGGAATGACTGGAACTGGATGAACCCTTCGCTCATTCTGACTGATGAACAATTGGATGCATCGGGTCAACGCCAAAATTGGTTGGGTGGTATCTCGGAAATTGCACTTCGCAAAGGGGAAGACCATGCTCTCCTGTTTGCCGAATGGCTCCTGGAAACCCAGGTTGACCCTGAATTTCCATTGACCTATTTAATGGGAGCGGATAGCCCAATGGGGACGGTATCCGGTCTCAGCATGGTGCCTTACATCCGTGAAGGACGGCGGATTTTAGGGCGCAAGGCCTATGGCCAGGAGGAGTTTATGATACGGGAATCAGACCTGCGACGCGATATGTCGGGAGGCCGTGATTTCAGTGCCACCAAGATTGGCATCACGCACTATGACCTCGATATGCACGGCTGCCGCTACCGCAACTGGCAACCCTCTGGAGAAGCTAGCACTGCTCCGGCCCACGAAACTAAAATCCATCCGGTCCAAATCCCCCTGGAAAGCCTGATTCCCCAAGGGGTAGACAATCTACTCATTGGGGGCAAAAGCATTGCGGTGACGCACATTGTCAATGCAGTAACACGCGTTCATTACGGTGAATGGACGGTTGGTGGGGCCGCAGGGGCGATCGCCGCCTACCTGCAAACATCTCCCACGCTTACCCCGGGGGATATTGTTCCGAACGGGCTCATATCTGAAGTGCAGGCGTATCTAGTAAAACAAGGGTTGCGATTGGAGTGGTAATATGACCTCCAATTGAGGAACCATAATGTGCAGTGGTGCAGCGCAGCGCCCTGCACCACTGCACATTATGGTTCCTCAATTGAATTTGCATATAGCAATAGCCATTTTGGTTAACACATCAGAAGGGCGCTTCCTTCTGATGTGTTAACCAAAACGGCGAAGAGTGTGAGTGCGTCTGGTGGCAAAGCTATCATCGCCCACGAAGTTAGTTAATGCAGCGTAATAGAGTCTTCACGCAGCAGACATTCATTTGTCACTTAGCTGACACATAGAGCGTCTAACTTGAATCAGCTATGCCTTTTCTATAACTAAATTTCCTTATGTCCGTGCCTTCGCATCCGTTTCGTGAATCCCTTCACACCTCACTTATGAAGCTGCGCTTACATCATCGTGTCGTTTTAGCCTCCACCATTGCCCTTTCCGGAGTTTCTGTTTGTGCCCTAACGGCACGAGCCATGTATCGTGACAGCCCCAAAGCGGTTGTTGATCAGGCATGGCAGATCGTCAATCGCGATTATGTTGACCCCAACTTTAATCAGGTTGATTGGCAGGAAGTGCGCTATTCCTTGCTGGATCGCAACTATTCCTCCCCCGATGAGGCTTACAATGCCTTGCGAGATGCCCTGAAGCAGCTCGATGACCCCTACACCCGGTTCATGACTCCTCAGGAATTTCAAGCGTTTGAGCAGCAAACTCAAGGCGAACTCGTGGGCATTGGCTTGCAGCTCACAGAAGCACCTGATCACGCATTAACTGTCGTTAAACCCATTGACCAGTCTCCCGCCCTCGCAGCGGGTCTTAAACCTGGCGATCAAATTGTCAAAATTGACGGCAGAACTACTGAAGGTATGACGGTTGCGGATGCTGCCCAACAGATTCGGGGTGAAGCTGGCACTCAGGTAACGCTCACCGTTCAACGAGAAAACACGAGCCCCTTTGACGTCACATTGACCCGCGCCCGGATTCAGATTCCGGCAGTTGTTTCTGCCGTACATCAGGAAAATAATCATCGGGTAGGCTATATCCGCCTGAGTGAGTTTAGCGCTCATTCTGCCGATGAAATGCGAGCCGCTATTACAAGCCTCAAACAGCAGAATGTGGATGAGTTTGTGCTGGATTTACGCGATAATCCCGGCGGGCGGTTAGATCAGGGGGTGGCGATCGCCCGCATGTGGATTAATGACGGTGACATCGTGCGCACAGTCGATCGTCACGGCGATGCCGAGCAAGTTCGCGCTAACCATACAGCTCTCACCGACTTACCTCTAGCGGTTCTGGTGAATGGCCATTCTGCCAGTGCCAGTGAAATTCTCACAGGTGCCCTTAAGGATGACCATCGCGCCTCTATCGTCGGCACCCAAACCTTCGGTAAAGCCTTGGTGCAATCAGTGAACTCTCTCGCCGATGGTTCCGGTTTGAACGTAACCATTGCTCATTACTTCACGCCATCCGGGCTGGATATTAACCATCGTGGTATTAGCCCCGACAAAGTTGTACCTCTCAGCGACGAACAACAGAAAGAACTGATGAGCCATCCAGATGAAATTGGTACGGCTCAAGACCCACAGTATCAGGAAGCTATTGAAGCTTTAGAAGCAGCTTCTTGAAATACATAGAGCTTATGCGACTCCACTAAATTGGGTAATTTTTGTTGTGTGGTGTGCAAAACACACCACACAACAAAAATGCGTAAGTTCTGATGACAGACAATAGCATTTTACAGGTGTAGCCATTATTTATTAAGGCAAAAGGATAGGAGGTATAACATGTTGCCCTATCCTTTTGCCTTAATAAATAATGGTTTTTCTACACTTGAGTATGCCAATCTAAACAGCGATCGCTGCAGATTTCTGTAGAGACGAGTTTGATCTTTAAATGTGACGTAAACGGCGATCAAGATGTCATTGTGCGCCGCTTCGATAGTAATGGTAACCAAATTGGTTCTGATATTAATGTCGATACAACCCAGTTTCCGACTCAAGACCAATCAGATCCGGCGATCGCCGTCCATGCCAACGGCTCCTTTGTCGTGGTATGGACGGACGAAGCGTTTACTGGCGACAATAACACCCAGGTACGATATCGGGCCTACGATAGCAACGGCAATCCCTTCGAGACAGCCAGTATACCCCTGAATAACAACTTCAACGGCACAGCTTTCGCACCCTCTGTGGCTTTCCGCACGACAAATGACCCCGCAGCCCCTACAGACTTCGTCGTCAGTTGGAGCGAGGGACCTAGCGGTAGTACCGATACTGACATTGTGGTTGCTCTTTCCAGCAGCATTTCTTCGAATGCCTTTACATACACAACAGCCAATACAAATACTGCACTGGCTCAAGACTTCTCCAATGTGGCAATGGATGCCAATGGCAATATTGTCGTGACATGGACTCATGCCTATAGCGCTAACGATGACGATATTCATTTTCGTCGTTTTAACAACGAACTGACTGCCTTGAGTGGAGAAATCAATGTTGATATTTCCCTCGGTGATCAGGATGAACCTGTAATTGCGATGACTGGGGATGGGCGCTTCGTTATTGCCTATGAAGATGATGTAACGGAGAGCATTAAATTTCAGGAATATGCAGCCAACGGATCACCAGTTGGGCTACGGCAACAATATGACATTACCCATGGTTTTGAAGACAACCCAAATATTGCAGTTAATGCAGATGGAACTCGTCTGGTGATTGTTGCTGACGATGATGCATCCCACTCCTTTGACCCCTGGGCTAGAATCTTTCGCGCTGAGTTACCCGTCAACATTTTTGGCAACAACGCCGCTAACCGATTGGTTGGAAACATCCGTGCCAATCTCATCCTCGGGCGGGGTGGCAATGACACTCTAATTGGAGGGGCCGGAAACGATACCATGAACGGTGGCACGGGTACTGATGTTTTGACTGGGCAGGGGGGACGCGATCGCTTTGTGTTTGATATCAATACCCGATTCAATCGCACATCCATCGGTATCGATCGTGTCACCGACTTTGTCAGCGGTACTGATACGGTCGTTCTCGATCGCACCACTTTTACGCGCCTCAGTGGCACAGCTCTCAGTGCCACTAATTTCGCAACCGTCGGCAATCTACAACAGGCCCAAAGCAGTACCGCGTTGTTTACCTACATCCGCTCATCGGGTTCACTGTACTACAACGAGAACCGGGCTGGTGCAGGCTTTGGCATTGGTGGACGATTTGCCGATTTTGCGGACGGTTTGGCCCTGAGCCGAACAAACTTCGCAGTTGTTGCGTAGATCATGCTGTGCCTGTCCTAATACAGATAAAGAAATGGTTCAGTGCACAGCACTGAACCATTTCCTAAAAGATTGATGATGCTGTGCCTGTCTCAATACAGATAAAGAAATGGCTCAATGTACAGCACTGAGCCATTTCCTGAAGGATTATTGTTGCCTGAGCGGAACGCACGCAAAAATAATCAACAGATCTTAGATGCTGCTCAGCACGGTACGGGCGGCTTCCAGGGTGCGATCGATATCCGCATCCGTATGCGCCAGGGAAGTGAAGCCTGCTTCAAACTGAGAAGGAGCCAGATAAACGCCTTGCTCCAACATGCCGCGATGGAAGCGAGCGAACTTTTGCAGGTCGCACTTCTTCGCATCTTCGTAGTTGTGGACGGGGCCTTCGGTGAAGAAGAAGCCAAACATGGCGCTAATCGCTCCACCACAGGCAGCGTGGCCCGTTTCCTTGGCGACGTCCAACATGCCCTGGGCCAAGCGAGTGGTGATTTTCTCTAGATAGTCATAAGTACCGGGGCGCTGGAGAATTTCCAGGGTCTTGATGCCAGCGGTCATGGCCAAGGGGTTACCGGAGAGAGTACCGGCCTGGTACATGGGGCCAGCGGGAGCCACCATTTGCATAATGTCCTTGCGGCCACCATAAGCACCTACGGGCAGCCCGCCACCGATGACCTTGCCAAGGGTGGTGAGGTCGGGGGTGATGCCAAATTTGGCCTGAGCACCGCCGTAGGAAATGCGGAAGCCGGTCATCACTTCGTCGAACACCAGGAGCGCACCGTGCTCACGGGTGAGTTCCCGTAGACCCGCGAGGAAGCCGCCATCGGGGGGGATGAAGCCCGCATTACCAACAACGGGCTCAAGGATAACCCCGGCAATCTCATTAGGGTGCTCAGCGAACAGAGCTTTTACGGCTTCCAGGTCGTTGTAGGGAGCGGTAAGGGTGTCAGCCGTGGTGGACTTGGGTACACCGGGCGAGTCGGGCAGACCCAGGGTCGCAACACCGGAACCGGCTTTCACCAGGAACATGTCCGCGTGACCGTGGTAGCAGCCCTCAAATTTGATCACCTTCATCCGACCGGTGTAGGCCCGCATCAGCCGCAGTACGGCCATGCAGGCTTCGGTGCCAGAGTTGACGAAGCGCACCATTTCAATGCTGGGAACGGCATCGATCACCATCTCCGCCAGCACGTTTTCCTGATAGCTGGGGGCACCAAAGCTCGTGCCTTTCTCCAGAGCAGTATGGAGAGCTTGAATGACATCGGGATGAGCGTGGCCGCAAATAGCTGGCCCCCAAGTGCCGATGTAGTCAATATACTGGTTGCCATCCACATCCCAGGCGTAGGCACCCTGAACCCGATCAAATACGATGGGTTGGCCACCCACAGAACGGAATGCCCGTACGGGGGAATTAACGCCACCGGGCATGAGGTTTTGGGCAGCCGCAAAAATTTCTTCTGAACGGGTGGTTTTCAAAGAGGTGTGGGTCGTCAAGATAGGCTCCTATTGATATTGTTGCGAGTGTACGGATTGAAAAGAAGTTTAGAGTGGCCAGGGTGAGAGGTACTTACCCGACCCCACAAGGAACGGAGTCGCCCAACACCTTGGGTCGCCAGGGCAGCAACCTCATCTAAGGCCGGAAGCCGCTCACGGTTAAGGGTAGGGGCCGTAAGAACCATCCTTCATTATTCCATGAGGGTAACGGAAGTGGTCAACGAACCATTCTGTTAGATGAAGCTATGGCCATCCTAACGATTACAAACCTACATTTGGGGGAGGAACAGCCTCGCTGTTCCTCCCCCAAAACCATTCCGTTTTATTAAATGCCACAATCCTAACGATAGACAATTTGCAAGAGTTAGTAGAATTAAATTATGGCGATCGCATCCATACTCAAGCATCTACACAATGGTCTGGTCGTGTCCTGTCAGGCACCTGCTGATTCGCCCTTGCATCAGCCAGATATTATTGCGGCGATCGCCCAGGCTGCCGTTCAACGGGGGGCGATTGGGGTTCGTCTGGACACACCAGCCCATATTCAGGCCGTTCGGGAGCGGGTTACCGTGCCCATTATTGGCCTGTGGAAATGCCAATTTCCTGGTTACGATGTCTATATCACGCCTCAGTTTGAGCAGGCTCAGGCGGTTGCCGTTGCTGGAGCCGATATTATCGCTATTGATGCAACCCAGCGCCCTCGCCCTGGTGGCGAAACCCTGCAAGACTTGATTAAACGGATCCATCAGGACCTAGGTAAACCTGTTATGGCGGATATCGATACCCTGGACAATGCGATCGCCGCTGCCAACGCCGGAGCCGACTTCATCGGCACCACCCTTTACGGCTATACCCAGGAAACTCAGCACCTCTCTCCCCCAGGATTTGACCTTCTTACCGCGATGGCTCAGCAGATTCGGGGTTGCACCTTGGTTTGTGAAGGAGGCATTGCCTCTCCGGCTATGGCCCACCGTGCTCTCCAGCTAGGAGCAGATGTGGTTGTGGTCGGTACTGCTATCACGGGCATTGACCTTCAGGTGCGTGCTTATTGCGAAGCGATACAGCAACCGTAGTGTTGATGCTCAACATTTCAGGGCTTTACCGTCGCAAACGTGTATTTTTAAGGAACTCTCCCCCAACTCTCGTCCCATGGAGTCAAAGCGTTGAGTGGCAGCGTAGCCCTAGATCCGAGTAACGTCCCCCCTCCCCCAATCCACTCAGTTCTACCCTGGATGGAAGCGGCGATTGTCCACTTAAACACGGGGGTACTGCTGTTTGAGGCGCAACCGCCGCACTATCCCATTTGCTTTATCAATCCTGCCGTCACCACTTTAACCGGGCATTCCCTGGAGGCCTTGTTGGAGCAACCGCTGGCTGTGCTACGGGGGGGCGATACCAGCGGCTCGTGGGCAAGTTTGGAGGAAGCGATCGCCAATGGGCATTCCTTTTCTAGCTCCATGCCGATTGCCCGGTATGATGGCAGCACGGTCTGGATTGCCCTCAGTCTGTATCCCATTCTGGATGCAGAGGGACACCGCAATCATTATTTAGGCCTGTTTCAGGAGCAGATGCTCTCAGGGGTTGAGCGATCGCAGCCCGACGAACTCATCCTTAATGCTGTTGGCGAAGGCATCTATGGCCTTGACCTGCAAGGTTGCATCACCTTTGCGAATCCTGCGGCGGCACGGATGCTGGGGTGGTCAGTACCAGACCTGGTGGGCCAATCTATCGACCGCATTCTGCCGGGAGGGGGAGCCCTACCGATGGGAACGCCTCAGATGAATGCGTCGCCCCTTACTCTACCGTCTGGCGAGCTTTACCACAGTGACACCGAAGAATTTTGCCGGCAGGATGGCACCCGCTTTTTGGTGGAATATACCCGCACCCCAATTCTGCACAATGGGCAAATGCTGGGGTCGGTGCTGGTATTTCAGGATGTTACCGAACGTAAACGCCACGAAGAGGCACTTCGGGAAAGTGAGGAACGGTATGCCCTGGCCGTGCAAGGAGCTAACGATGGGATTTGGGATTGGAACCTGAAAACCGACGAAATCTACTTTTCGCCACGCTGGAAAGCCATCCTGGGCTACTCAGATAACACCCTCCCCAACTCCCTGGAAGCATGGTTTGACTGCGTACACCCCGATGATCTGGTTAACTTTAAGCGCGAACTCAATGCCCACCTGGCAGGGATGACATCCCATCTGGAGCATGAGCATCGCATGCGGGCCTACAACGGCAGTTATCGCTGGGTGCTGACGCGAGGCCTGGCGGTGCGAGATGGCAGCAGTCGGGCAACCCGATTAGCTGGATCGCTGACAGACATTACGGATCGCAAAGAAATTGAAGCGCAGTTGATGCACGATGCCCTGCACGACACTCTCACTGGGCTACCCAACCGGGCTCTACTGATGGATCGGTTACGGCATACGGTGGAGTTGGCCCGCCGCAATAGTCGCTACCTCTATGCAGTGCTGTTTCTGGATATTGATCGCTTTAAGGTGATCAACGATAGTTTGGGGCATATGGCGGGGGATGTCTTGTTGGTGGCGATCGCCCAACGCCTCATCGCCTGCATCCGGCCGGGTGACACGGTTGCCCGGCTAGGCGGGGATGAGTTTGTGGTTCTATTAGAAAATATTCGTGACCTTAATAGCGCACTGATGGTAGCGGAGCGCATTCAACGAGCTCTAGAAGCTCCCGTTCCGATTGAGAATCAAGAGATCTTTATTACCTCAAGTATTGGGGTGGCTTTGGGAAGTGCCGACTACCGGGCTGCAGAAGATCTGTTGCGCGACGCCGACACCGCCATGTATCGGGCCAAGTCTCAGGGCCGTGCCCGTTACGAAATATTCAATACCGGCATGCACCAGCAGGTGGTAGTGCTGATGCAACTGGAAAACGACCTGCGCCGAGCGGTCGAAAGGCAGGAACTCTTCCTCCATTACCAGCCCATCATTTCCCTGCGAGCATTCCGCCTGGTGGGGTTTGAAGCTCTGTTGCGGTGGCAACATCCCGTACGCGGCGAAATCCCTCCCGGCACGTTTATCCCCGTTGCTGAGGAGACCGAGCTGATTCGTCCTCTGGAACGGTGGACGTTGCGTGCGGCATGTCGGCAAATGTGCCAATGGCAGAGTCGGTTTCCCCTGGGGGAACCGTTAACAATGCATGTTAATCTTTCGAGCAAGCACTTTGATGGCAATCTGGTTGGCGAAATTCAAACGGTTTTGGCAGAAACCGGCCTCAACCCCACCCGCCTGAATCTGGAAATAACCGAAAGCATGTTGATGGAAAATGCTGAACTGGCGGTTTCTCTGCTCAATCAACTGAAGCAACTGGGCGTGAAACTCTCCATTGATGACTTCGGCACGGGGTATTCTTCCCTCAGCTACCTGCACCGCTTCCCCATCGATACGTTGAAGGTCGATCGCTCCTTTGTCAACAAGCTAGACCAGGATGCCGAACAGTTGGCGATCGTCCGCACGATCATGACTCTGGCCTGGAATTTGGGCATTGAAGTGATTGCTGAAGGGGTCGAAACGACCAAGCAACTGGCTCAACTGGTTGCACTGCAATGTGAATACGGCCAGGGTTTTCACTTTTCAGAGCCCCTGGCAACAGAAGCTGTCGAAGCGTTACTGGACGCTGGAGAAAGCCAGATGCATGAACGATTTATGCGATCGTAGTTGCCACCCCTCTAATTTGTTGATTTTGCCAGCACCAAAAGTTTGAACATCTGTAACGGTTCTGCGGATTATCCAGTCACCCATACGACAATGATGGGCAAATACTGACCGGCCTTCCTTCTCAATCCCAGCAACGGAAGTGGGGGTTGCTCTCTGTATTTCTTGTAACGCTTCATTGCCTAAACCTTTAGACACCAGACGGTGGGAGACAGGGCCATGCGAACCTATCATCGCCAACCGCAGACTGAGCAAGAAACCCGCACCCGCATCCTCAAAGCCGCTCAACAGCTCTTTGCACGGCGCGGGTTTGACGGCACTACAACCCACGACCTGGCAGAAAAAGCAGGCGTTGCGGAAGGCACCCTGTTCCGCCATTTTGAGAACAAGAAGGCGATCTTGGTGGAGGTGGTGACCCAGGGCTGGGTCGAGCTACTGACGGATCTGCTGACTGAGCTAAGCGAAATGGGCAGTTATAAGGCGATCGCCCAGGTCATGCGCAAGCGCATGCTGAACCTGCACCAGAACGCTGATATGCTGCGGGTCTGCTTCCTGGAGGCGCAGTTTCACCCGGATCTGCGCGATCGCATTCAGGTCGAGGTCATCTCCAAGATGTCGGACGTTGCCGAAGCCTTCTTTCAAACGGCTATGGACCGCGGCATTTATCGCCCCATGAATCCTCGCACGGTTGCCCAGGTGTTTCTTGGCATGTTCACAGTTGCGGGTTTCAGCCGCGATACCCTCATGCCCGCTGACGCTTCTCCCCAGGAGATGCAGGCGATGGCCGAGGATCTCGCCAGTATTTTTCTGCATGGAGTGTTAGCTCCGGGAGCGGAGGGGTAGTTTGAGGTGGGTAGGTGGGTTTAGGGTGCTCTAAACCTATCTGCCCCGTTCCGTTGCTAAAGTAGCGATAGAACGCCCCTGTATAATGCAGGGACACTGTGCAATCGTTTCTATGACCCAGCAGCCATCACCGTCCCCTGATACTTCGTATACCGATGATTATGATGAGGCTCCGCCTGTCACGGCCCCTGAGGGAGGGAATCCAGGCTGGGCTGATCCGGATCGGAATTTGCCTGTACCTCGACAGAGCCATATCATTAGTCGGATTCTGACTCCAGCTTTGCGGTTGTGGCTGCGATCACAAGTGGAATCTGTGGATGACTTGCATGTGGAGATTGAGGGGGGCGATCGCCAACTTCTCCAGGGGATTGTGCCGCGTCTCACTCTGACAGGTCGCAATGTTTTATACCAGGGGTTGGCCTTGAGCCAGGTACGGCTGGTGGGGCGAGGAATTCAGGTAAATTTCCGACAAATTCTGCGAGGGAAACCGCTACAGCTTTCTCGCACCATTCCCGTCCAGGGCGAAGCCATCCTGACGGAAGAAGATTTAAATGAGTCGTTGCAGACTCCCATGATGATGACCCTGCTTAATGATGTGCTGGGACATCTACTGCGAGCTGGGATTGCACCCGATCTGGTTGATCCAAATTCTAAAAAGCCTATTGTTCTGGATAACTTTACTGCCCGGTTGCGGGGTGGCAAGCTAACCCTCGCTGCCGAGCTCGTATCAGCGGCCCAGGGAACCAACTTCCCTCTAGCCATTCGCACAGGGCTGGCCGTAATTGGTGACAGTCGATTGCGGCTGGAAAAACCGGAATGGTTAACGAGCCTGCGGGCTAAGCGGGGGTTATCGCTGGATGATCTGGATGGCTATCCGGTCGAACTGGGGACAGATGTGCAAGTGCAAGATTTAGTCCTTGAGGAGGGCCGTCTGATTTTCCGGGGACGCTTTAATGTGTACGCAGAGGATGGCATTGAAGCGGGATAAGGAAATACGTAATGGAAATGGGCACGATATCTTCTGCTCTTTCGCTGAGCGTAAGGGCACTAGCAAGGGTGGTCTGTTATCCACGTCCCATCGCTGTTCTCCATACCTATAATCAACAACCCATCGCCCATTAGCGGTCTATGGGAAGATGAAATGGCTCGAAAATACTGACCTGCCAGAGGCTTTATTATGCTGTCGAAAGGGTTTGAAATTGAGATGTACACCGGCACGCCCCAGGGTGACATCGTGGGGTTTTCGGACAAGATTGTGGCATCTCTGGACGGGTTTGTGCGAGAACCCGACAGCCGTAATGTCGAGTACACCACGCCCCCCCTCTACCGCTATGAGCGATTACTGTGTGAACTGGTCCGCCCGCGTATGCGGTTGCGCCAGTTCTTGCAGGAGTTAGGGGACTATACGCTAATCCCTGGCAGTACCCTGGCTTTGGGGGGGAGCGATCGCTTCTACCGTTCTGACCCTCAAAATCCTTATCACACTTATATTGAGCAGAGCTACGGCACCACTGTTGTCACCGCTAGCGTTCACATTAATATCGGCATTGACGATCCAGAGCAGTTAATGCGCGCCTGTCGGCTGGTTCGGCTGGAGGCTCCGTTATACTTAGCCCTCAGTGCTGCCTCGCCTTTTTTGAATAGTCAACCCACGGGCAGCCACTCAAGTCGCTGGCAAGTCTTCCCCAAAACTCCCGCCCATGTGCCCCTATTTGAGAGCCATGCTCACTTTATTCGATGGACGGAGGAACAACTGGCTCTGGGTACGATGCAAAACGTCCGGCACCTGTGGTCATCCGTTCGGCCGAATGGCGATCGCCGCCCCTACAACTTAAACCGCCTGGAGTTACGGATTTGTGACCTGGTCAGTGACCCAATTGCCCTGTTAGCGATCTCTGCTCTTCTCGAAGCCCGGTTGTTACAACTGCTCAATCAACCAGAGCTTGACCCATTGCTGCTGAGTCAACTTCCGGCTAGCACCCGTGCTGAAGACCTGATTACCCTCACCGACGAAAATGAATCGGCTGCTGCCGCTGCCAGCCTGGATGCGGAGCTGCGCCACTGGAAAGATGGCTCAAAAATCCTCGCTCGGGATTGGGTATTAGAAATTCTGCAAGAGGTGGACGAAACCGCTCGTCGGTACGGATTTGGCTGCTTCCTGCAACCCGTCAAGAAAATTTTGCGGGAGGGTAATGAAGCCCAGCGCTGGCTTAAGCAGGTTGAGCAAGGGTATGACCCACGCCAGGTAGTGATTCAAGCGATCGAGCAGACTGCCCTTCAAGAGAATGCTTTAGCTGCCGATATTTGCGCTCCCCTGGTTGCCTAAAATTAGATTAATCGATCGTGCCAATGCAACCCCTGGGATAGGAGCGTTTTATGAAAAGCCCCTATCCTAGGGGTTGGGCTTTTGCCAAATAACCTCAGTTCGGGATAAGCTGAAGTGCTCATTTTGGCGTGCGCAAAGCGCACGCCAAAATGGGCGTTTTCGAGTGCCGCGCAACGCGCGGCACTCGAAAACGCCCTTAACCCGAACTCAGGTCCAAATACGTCTATTTTTGCGTACGCTTCACTCGTGCCAGGATGGGCACTTCAGTTTATCCGGAACTGGGGTTATTGAGCTGAACGTTGGTAGAAGTCTTAGTAGAAATAGAGGTTGAAGGGGTAACCGCAGGGACTGCCAATTTTATAGCGCTGTGTGCGTTGATTAAGTAAGGTGTTGAGGGGTACCTCGTGCCCCACAACACCGTTGCTGTACTTAACGCACTTGCACATTGCTATAGCTTCAAATGATGGAGCGGGGATCGCGTTAGATTAAAGAAGTGTTCCCTGGAATACCTAATGAAAGATGTTTCTTCATTTATGAACTGGGTTAGTGTCCGGTTTAGGGTTTGGGCACGCTGAAAACAGCAAGAGTCCCTGATTCTATTTCTATCCGTTACGTCTAGTGGGCATCGTGTTATGGGGTTGTCGGGTTGTGCCGACAGCATGAGGTCATTGGGATTCGCGCTCAATACTCAAACTATCCCCGTCTTACCTCTGGGCCGCGCCTAACCCACGACCTTTACCCGATATGCCATCTCCAACTCCTCGCATGGACAATATTGGTGCCGGAAGTGACTCATTGTTGCAACACCCCGGGCAAGGCTACAATCCAGAGTTCCAGGCCCTGGTTGAGAATACACCGGACATCATTTTGCAAATTGACCCAAATTTGCGGCTCCGGTATGCTAACTCGCGCATTACCCAGGAATTGGGGTTACTGCCGGCGGACATGATCGGCAAAACCTTGGAAGAGGTTGGCTTACCGGAGGATGTAGCGAGCCGATGGAAAGCAGCAATCCAACAGGTTCTACAAACCGGACAAGAACAATTTATTGAGTTTGATCTACCAACTCGCAGTGGAGCGTTCTTCTGGCACGCCCGGGTCGTACCAGAACTGGGAAGCGATCGCCGATTAATGTCTGTGTTGCTCATCAGCCGGGATATTACTCGGCTGAAGCTCGCAGAATTGGCACTCCGTGAGAGTGAAATCCGGTACCGCGCCATGTTGGATAGCCAGGTAGAGCTGGTGTGCCGGTTTAATCTAGATGGTACTTTGACCTTTGTAAATGATGCCTGTTGCCGGCTTTTAGAGCGCGATCGCACCGCTCTTCTGGGGTTTTCGATCCTGACGTGGGTACCCGCCAACTACCACAGCCGGATTACCGAACGGCTAGCCGAATTAAATGCCCACCCGGCGGATACCGACACTCTGGAGGTGCCTCTCATCACCCCCCATGGTTCCGAACGCTGGATGCAATGGACAACCCAATCCATTCTGAACGACAACGGCGAGCCTATCGAATATCAGGCTGTAGGGCGCGACATTCATGATCGCAAGCAAATAGAAGCTGCTTTGCGTCAGCGAATTGAGCGTGAACGCACCCTCAATCGCGTGATCCAGGTTATTCGCAACTCCCTGGATCTGAATACTGTATTTTCGACGGCAACCGAGGAAATTGCTCAACTGCTACGGGTAGATCGGGCGGCCATGTTTCAGTATCTAGAGGAGACGGAGGTATGGCTAGGGCGAGCGGAGTTTTGTCCCTCCGAAGAATTGCTTCCGGTGCTCCGGTTGCAAGTTTCTGGGTTAAACAATCCTCTGACCGATCGCCTCAAACGTGCCGAGGTGGTCACGCTTCCTACCCCCAGCCCCTGGCAAGATCCGGTTTCCCAGGAAATAACTGAACGCTTTACAGGCACCTGGGTGATGGTGCCGTTGCTGGTGGGGTCGCAGGTGTGGGGAGCTCTCTGTCTAAATGATTCTGACCTCTCCCGTTCCTGGAAATCCTCGGAAGTCGAGTTGGCTTGCCTGGTGGCAGACCAATTGGCGATCGCCATTCAACAATCGCAGCTCTACGCTGAAGTGCAACACCTGAACGCCAGCTTAGAACGGCAAGTGCGGGTGCGTACGGTTCAACTGCAACTGGCCTTTGAATTTGAAGCAACCCTTAAGCGCATTACCGACCGGGTGCGCGACAGCCTGGATGAGACCCAGATTTTGCAAACTGCCGTCAAGGAATTGGCGATGGGCATGGGGGTTTTGTGCTGCAACGCTGCTCTGTTTGACCTGGAACAAGGCATTTCCACCATTCGCTACGAGTACACCAAAACCCTCACCCCTGCCCGTGGCCGTATATCTCGGATGGCCGACTTTCCGGAGATCTACGAGCCTTTACTTCAGGGGCAACATTTTCAGTTCTGCTCGATTCTGGATAACCCAGTGCGCGATCGCGTTTCTATGCTGGCCTGCCCGATTCAGGATAATCAGGGAGTGTTGGGCGATCTATGGCTGATTAGCCCCAGTTTCCATGCCTATAGTGAGCAGGATATTCGGCTGGTGCAGCAAGTGGCGAACCAGTGTGCGATCGCTATCCGTCAAGCCCGCCTCTATCAGACTGCCCAGGCTCAGGTGACGGAACTGGAACGCTTGAATAGCTTGAAGGATGACTTCTTGAGTACGGTGTCTCACGAGTTGCGGACGCCGATGGCCAACCTCAAAATTGCTGCTCAAATGTTGGATCTGGTGCTCACCCGCACCGGCATTGTGAACGAGACCGTCCTGCAAAAGCATCCTGAAATTGAGCGTTACTTCCGCATCCTTCATGACGAATGCCAGCGAGAAATCAGCCTGATCAATGACTTGCTGGATCTGTCCCGGCTTGATGCGGGCACAGAACCCCCGGCTCTATCGTCCATCAGCCTGCAAAGCTGGCTTCCCACTCTGGTCAATGCCTTTCGGGAACGGGCCTGTAGTCAGCAACAGGCTCTGGAGCTGCATGTGGCTCCCGATCTACCGCTTCTCACAACGGATCTATCCTACCTGGAGCGTATTGTCTCAGAATTGCTCAATAATGCTTGCAAGTACACCCCTTCGGGCGGCCAAATTATTTTAGAAACCCAAATGGTATGGGTTCAACGCCAATTGACCCCTGGCTTAGAGCCTTCTTTCGGGAATATCCTTGAGGGCAGGGATATGAATATTCCTCCCGCCTTATGGCAACAGAAATCAATTTTACGCCTGGGGAACCAACCTCTTCAAATATTCCGGCTTCGCGTTACAAACACCGGGGTTGAAATTCCAGCGATAGAGCGCGATCGCATTTTCGAAAAATTTTACCGCATTCCTAAAAATGACCCCTGGCGGCATGGTGGTACTGGCTTGGGGTTAGCCCTCGTCAAAAAACTTGCCGAACAGTTAGGGGGTGTCATCGAGGTAGACAGTGGCAATAATCAAACCTGCCTGATTCTTTATTTGGTCAACCGCCCTACGGTATTGAACTAATATTTCACCACACCAATTTTTGGCAGGTGAGATGTAACAGGCTTCACCTGCTACATCTCACCTGTCATTGTGGCCTCTCAAAATCCTGGTGGTGATTTTACTAGGGCGTCTTTTTAGAACGCTGTCACCTTTATTAACGTCAGTTCGGGATAAGCCGAACCGCCCATTATTACGTGCGCGTTGCACACGCAATAATGGGCTTTTTCGAGTGCCGCGCGAAGCGCGGCACTCGAAAAAGCCCTTAACCCGAACTGAGGTTTATTAAGGCCTTAACTCTTGGGCGATCGCTTTTGCCTCTCTCTTTAGGCAGAGAATCAGAAAGGAAGAGATCTATCTTTTAGTAGTGATAACTAGTGTAGATTTACGAGTAATGCACTAAGTTTTCTCATTGAATTGAAACAGTAATGTATAAAAATAGGACGATTTTAGGCCAAAAAGAATTTAAAGCTTTGATAGTTTTCAATCGAGTTGTGGAACACTACGTGAGTCGGATCAGGGAAACTTCGTAATTTATAAAGGGACTGTAAAATCCCCAAAATTCAGAAACTATTACATCTATCCCTACGTTGTTGCAGTTAAGTTACGTTCACCTGAAAGAGGAACCGTTGACGATGAGTAAGGCAATGCATATCACAGCTCCGTGGTCATTAGCGATCGCCGGTTTGACCGCTTTTACCCTTTTCTCAACACCCGCTCAATCTCAAACAGCAGAAGCGTCCAATACACGTCTGGCGCAAAGTGGTGCAACGGAAGTTGAGATGGAAACACAAACCATTGAGCGCACCGAGAGCCAGACTATTGAAGTTCAAACAACGGAAACTCAGGTTCAAACCGTTGAAGTAGAAACTTCCCAAACTAGCTTTACTCAAACAGTTCAAGTAGCTGTGTTTCAAGCGGTCGCCCAACGGGCCAATGTGAGTGCCAGCAACCTGCGTATTGTTGAGGTATCTCGTCGTTCTTGGCGTGATAGTTGCCTGGGGTTGAACGCTCAGGAAAACTGTAGCCAAGTCATTACACCGGGTTACCTGGTCACCGTGACAGATGGGCAACGCTATTGGGTTTGCCGCACGAATGCTAATGGCTCGGCCGTGTATTACGATGAGCGTGCAACAGAGATTCGTACGGCTCAACTACGGGTACAAAGTACGCAAATCTCCTTCTCGGATGTGCAGTCGAACTATTGGGCAGCGCGATTCATCCGAGAACTGGCAGCTCTCGATATTATTGCAGGGTATCCCGATGGGCTGTATCGGCCAAATGAGCCTGTCACGCGGGCAGAA
The DNA here is from genome assembly GCF_014695575.1 of Leptolyngbya sp. FACHB-8. Lineage (GTDB taxonomy): Bacteria > Cyanobacteriota > Cyanobacteriia > Elainellales > Elainellaceae > Vacuolonema. The sequence continues at coordinate 160,512 of NZ_JACJOO010000057.1, forward strand.
TTTGCTGCCATTATTCGGCGTGCCTTTAATGTCGAAGACATTCGCGATGCCATTGCCTTCGTAGATGTGGATGAGGATTATTGGGCTGCTGCGGCTATTGATACAGCCTATGAACGAGGCTTTTTGAATGTAGTGGGTAACCGTGAGTTCCGTCCGTTAGCGGAGCTGTATCGGGGTGATGTACTGTTTGCGATCGCACGGGGTTTCAACTTCTCCACCCAAGAAACCAACGTCAGCATTCTAAATCGCTACTCCGATGTAACCGTCAGTTCTGCGGAGGCTCGTCTTCTCCTGGCAGCCCTGACGAATCGGGGAGTTATGACGAATTACCCGAACGTCAATACGTTGGACCTGGAGCGGGTTGCAACTCGTGCCGAGGTAGCGGTACTGGTTTATCAAACCCTTTACAGCATGGGTTATGTCGCCCGTATTGACTCGCCCTATGTGGTTCAAGACACGACTGTTGTCACCGATGTCGACTCCGAAACGGTCGTTGATTCAGATTCAACAGACACATCCCGCCCCCCACGCCAAAACTGTAACCAGGGCATTGGTAACGGTGCAGAAGGGTGTGATCCCGGCAACTCGCAACCCCACGGCGGCAGCAACGATGAAGGTGGCCGTACTCCTGGCAACCGCCCATAACCTGATTAAGGTTACGTAATAGGTGTCAGAAGCCCGGCGTTTTTAAAAATGCCGGGTTTCTGAGTTTGGGTGCATCCCACTTTTGCAAATTTGGAAACCCACTTTTGGAGGTGAAGCGGGCGAAGCCCGCTTCACCTCCAAAAGTGGGATGCACCCCTGAGTTTCTTCTAATCCAGAAGCTGATTCTGTACGTTTCGCGTATAAAAATGGGCACTTTAGCTTATCTCGAACTGAGGTGAATCAAGGATAAAACATATTTTGTGCAGGGCTGTCACTCATAACGGTTTTCAACTAGATTAGATATCCATATAAAGTCCAGAATGTTGATAGAGAAGCAGTCTAAATAACAGGAAAAGACTATTTCTACTGTCCTTTTTGTGTATAGGATATGACACCTACCTTAAAAAATGCTTTGAGATAGCAATGTACTGTTCTGATACCTTTTAAGAAAAGTTTTTCTGTATCGAATGAGGTACGAGAGGGGTATAAACGTGTAGTGCTATATTGTCTGGCAAACTTTTAGAAGAATTAACTCTTTCTTGGGATTGCAAACGAAATAAAGCTTTATCATTGATGAGCCTGCAATGGCTTAGATATTATCTCTAATAGGTAGCTCAATTCAAATTTTGCAGCAAACCCCCGCACCCCTATTTTTTGTTATGAAGTGGCGGGGCAATAGGGGCTCGGGGGTTTGGTTTTAGAGCGGTGCCTTAAGACCACAAATAAAACAACCTGTAATTCTTTGTGGAAGTGGTAGCTTTGCCACCACTTCCACAAAGAATTACAGGTTATTAGATACACAATCCCTAGAAGGTATAAGTAGCTTGATTTCTACTAAAGGGCTGAAACCTATTCATTCGCTTGAGCTTGCTAAGAAGCCTTGAAAGTGATTCTTGATTTTCCTAGAAGCATTAACGAGAATAGCTTTTAGCAAAATGAATGACCCATGCAAAATAATGCCTTACCCGCTACAGGTTCTCAAATCCTGGATTCACGATACAATAGACATACAAAGCTAGAGCAACTGTTTGAGGCCAATAGGATAGGCTTTTCATCATCGATCGCTCAGTTATAGCTCTTTAGAAATGTTTTCAATTCAAGGTTATCTGCAGAAATTGTGAGTACTCGCGATATTCTAGACAAAGATTAGGTATTTGACTGTATAGTCATATATCTAACCTTATGTAGAGGTGAGTCCGCTTCCTTCAATAATGGGCTTATTACATAACTATAAGCTTCGACCAGCAAGTTAATGCTTAATGGTCTGCTCGCTTTTATTCAAACTGAATATTTTTAGATATGAGGGAAAAAGAATGATGGTGTCTAATCAAGATCAACGATGTAATGGGTGGCAAGTGGGCGATCGCATCGAAGGCCCAGAACCTGGAGACCAAGGTGTCATTCGGCGAATCGATGGATGTCAGCTCGTTATTCACTGTGGTGATGGCATTACAATCTACGGGCGGCAGAAAACGATGGAACGTATGCAATGGAAGATTGCCCGTTCTTAAACTTTGTGAACTCGTGCTGTAGTGTTCCTTTATGGTTTTTGAAATATTCCTTAACGGGTGGAGTAGGGTGAGCCTATTCCACCCGTTAAATATGTTAGGACTTACGTAATTGTTGTGAGGTGTGCCTCGCATACCTCACAACAATTACGTAAGCTCTGCCTATTCTAGATTCTTATTGTGGCAAGAGTGCGAGCTTTGCTTCAGGCCTTCTTGTACAGGTGATTAAATCTACCGTTTTTCAGCATTTACAGGGATTGCTTGATGTAGATGAGCTTTCCCAACGGACCCAAATAAATCAAGTTTTTCTAGAATCACCTCTTTCATGGCGGCGATGACATCGTCCATGCAGTCCAGCAAATCAGCATCGGGATCAGCGCAGGGCTCAGACTGAAGGATACGCATATAGGCCTGTCGCACTTCAGTGTTGACATTGAACTTGCAAACCCCCAGCTGAATAGAGCGGCTGATCATAGCAGGGGGTAAACCCGATGCACCGTGAAGCACCAGGGGAATATCCACCAGACGGCGGATTTTAGCAAGGCGATCGAAATCTAAGCGGGGTTCACTCTGATAGTTGCCGTGAACATTGCCAATGGTGACCGCCAGGGAATCAACCCCTGTTGCTGCAACAAATTCTCTGGCCTGATCGGGGTCGGTCATTTTGGCCTCTTTCTCGGCAATGGTTAATCCATCTTCTGTGCCGCTGATTCGGCCAATCTCGGCTTCGACCACGGCACCAACGGTGTGAGCAACGTCCGTCATCGATTTCGTGAAAGCCAAGTTTTTCTCATAGGGATAGGGAGAACCGTCCGCCATGATCGAGCGCATTCCTACCGCCAGAGCCATTTGAATCGCAGTTTCTGAGGTACTGTGATCAAGATGTACAGACATCGGAACCGTTGCCCCCCGAGCTGCTTCCAGACAAAGGGCTACCAGGCTAGAACCACCAAACTTTAGAGCACTAGGGTGAAGCTGCAACATAGCTGGACTACGAGCCTCTTCCGCTGCCATCACGACTGCTTTTACCCCCTCTAAGTTGTACACATTGAAGGCTCCAATGGCATAAATATTCCGTCGAGCGGTTTCAAGGAGTTCTTGGGTAGAGGTGAGCATAGAACTGTTTAATCCAATTGAGAACCTGACAAAGCACTAGGAGCTGCTCTAAAAGTTATTCTTTCATGTACGGAACGGATGAAAAAATAACTCTTTCAGCAAGTCTTAAATTACACCCTAGCACTCACGATCCCTGCTTGCGGTGATTCAAAAGACACCCTACATAAATTGATTTTTGGAGGTTAAATCGTAGGTCTGGCAAAGCTACACCACGCTCTACACAGGAGGTCTAATAGAAAGGCTGGAATTTTAAGGGCAAGTTTGAATAGAATTTCTCCCACATTTATAAGGACTTCAACTCCTGTCGTTTGGTTGATGCCAGGAAATGCTACGTCCGATACCGTCAGGATAAGGCAGCGGAGAGGTTGGAAGGGGACAGGCACCCTTCGCCTACCATCTACTTCTGTGCCCAAATGCTGAGATTGGCCTGAACTGTTGAGTTTTATATAAAACATGAAACAGGTATTGATTATTGGAGGATGCGGACGCATCGGCAGCAGCATTGCTCGCGATATCCTTGCTCATACTGATGCTGAGGTGACCGTTACAGGCCGCCAAGAGCATCTCGGTATTGCCTTGGCAGAGCAACTGGGGCCAAAGGTGCGGTTTTTGCAATTAGACTTATCCGACCCAGAGCGGGTACGGCAGGCGATCGCCAACCACAATCTCGTCCTCCATTCCGCCGGCCCCTTCCACTACCGCGACACCCGTGTCCTACAGATGTGCATTGAATCCGGGGTCGACTATGCCGATGTGAGTGATGAGCGCACCTTCACCGAAAAGGCCTTAAGCTACAGCGCGGAAGCTGAAGCCGCCGGCGTTACGGCTGTTGTAAATACCGGAGTATTTCCCGGTATTTCTAACAGCATGGTGCGCCAGGGGGTCGAAATGATGGACAAGACCGACTCCATACAGCTTAGCTATGTAGTGGCTGGTTCAGGTGGCGCAGGCGTCACCGTTATGCGAACGACCTTTATTGGGCTACAGCACTCTTTCCCAGCCTGGCTAAATGGCACCTGGCAAACGGTGAAACCATACTCAGCTCGTGAAACTCTGGAATTTCCTGCCTACGGGAAAGCCAGCGTGTACTGGTATGACATGCCAGAGGCGATTACCCTCCAACGCACCTTCCCTGAGGTGAAGAATGTGGTGACCAAGTTTGGTGTTGTGCCCGACTTCTACAACCACGCTACCTGGAGCATGGCTCACTTGGTACCCTCGCCCATCCTGAAGCATCCTGCAACGGTGGAGTTTCTCGCTAATGTCAGCTATTCCATGACCAGTGTGACCGATCGCTTTAGTGGTACTGGAGTCGCCATGCGTTGTGACATTCGGGGCCAGAAGGACGGTGCTACTCACCATTACTGCAGCACCTTTTCCCACGAAAGCGCAGCAGTGGCCACAGGCTTAGGCACAGGCAGTATCGCAGAACTGATGCTGAAGGGCGAACTGAAGCAACCCGGTGTTTATGCCGTGGAGCAAATTCTCTCGACGCCCCAGTTCCAGGAAACCATGAAGCGCCGCAATCTACAGATTAGCGAGACGTTTGATTCTAAGGTGTTTGCCTAGATTCAATTGATTTTTCGTGCGCTATGCGCACGAAAAATCGATGTCTCTGATTAGTCATCTTGCCCATGGTGGGAGAAGACATAGATCCGCTGCGTTTCTAAGGACGAGCGGAGGGAGGAGGGGAGCACCGCATCCTTCTGGGCTACAGGATTCAAAGAGAACACCTGGCGGCACAGTTGAATCTGCAAATTGGTCATCGGGTCGCTTCCCGATGAAATAAGAAATTCCAATTGTTGCAGGTCATGCCATTGGGCAAGCTCGTCCAGAATGGGAACGATCGCCTCCACCAACGGATGGTCCGGATGCTGATACCAATCGGGTGCAATTCCCTGAGACTGAGCGAGGCCCAGATGGACGATCAAGGAAGCTGGGTTGAAGAGAGCGATCGCCACCGGACGTGCCTCTTCCTGCAATAGCAAGTCGTGCTGTTGAGCCAGGTGACGAATCTTCTCTAACCGCTCGTAGCGATCAATTGGGGATTGTGCATCTTCCTGCCATTCGAGGGCGATCGTTACCAGGTAGGAGCTGAGGAGTAAGTGCCCAAGCTTTTCAGCCTTGGTTTGCAGGTAAGCGGCATTGTAGCTCGTGGCTTCAATCAGCAGTGGTACACGATCCACCATCTCCAGGCCGTAGCCCTTGATGCCAGCAATCTTGCGAGGGTTATTCGTTACTAGCTTGAATTGTTTAACCCCTACATCATTCAGAATCTGGGCCCCAATTCCATAGTTGCGTTGATCGGCGGGGAACCCCAGCCGCTCGTTAGCTTCCACCGTATCCAGGCCCATATCCTGCAAGGAATAGGCTTTGAGTTTATTGATCAGGCCGATGCCACGTCCTTCCTGGCGCAGGTACACAATGACCCCTTCACCTACGGACTCAATCATTTTCAGCGCGGCTTGCAACTGCATCCGGCAATCACAGCGCAGGGAACCCAGAGAGTCCCCTGTCAGGCATTCGGAGTGAACGCGCACCATCACAGGTTTTTCGGCAAAGGTAGCTGGGTCGCCTTTGACAATAGCTACATGCTCGGAGTTATCTAGCAGGTTGCGATAGCCGTAGACTTTGAAGTGGCCAAACTGGCTGGGCAGATCGGCTATGGCTTCGCGAATGAGAAACCGCTCATGTTGCAGCCGGTAGCTGATCAGGTCGGCAATGCTGATGATTTTCAGTTGGTGACGGGCTGAATACTCAATCAACTCGGGTAACCGCGCCATCGAGCCATCAGGGTTCTGAATTTCACAGATGACGCCGGCAGGATAGAGGCCAGCCATCCTGGGTAAATCGACTCCCGCTTCGGTGTGGCCTGCTCGCTTGAGGACACCACCTTCGCGCGATCGTAACGGGAAGATATGCCCCGGACGGCGCAGATCCTCGGGCCGAGTTTTGGGATTAATGGCCAACTGAATGGTTTTTGCCCGGTCATCTGCAGAAATTCCGGTTGTTACGCCCAGGTGCAGAGCCCCGTCAATACTAACGGTAAAGGCTGTTTGTTCGTAGCTATCCTCAAAGGCCTGATTGCTTACCATCAAGGGCAGTTCCAGTTCATCCAGACGCTCCCCGGTCATAGCCAGGCAGATCAGCCCCCGAGCCTCAACTGCCATGAAGTTGATCATATCTGGGGTGCAAAACTGAGCCGCACCGATTAAATCCCCTTCGTTTTCGCGGTTTTCGTCATCCACAACCACGATCATTTTGCCAGCCTTAAGATCGGCTAACGCATCTTCAATGGAGTCAAACGTAAAGCCCGAAGTCGGGTTGAAGTCATTGAGCAGTTGGGGTGAGTGAAGCGGTTCCACGGGAAACTCTCTGAAGGAATGTTAACTTTTTGTAATGAGTCTGATCCCCATCTTATCGATTTCATCGATCTACCTGGGGATTTTTGCCTGGGTCTTTGGAAAGGGGCAGGCTAGGGAGGGGAGGCCCCCTGCAACAGCCTGAGGGAAGTTAACGCTGGAGTAGACCGGATCAGAGGCTAACGTTAGAGGCAACAGGCATAATAACGCCTGACCTTAGCGATAACCTGAAGAAAACGTGCGTTCAATTAGCACAATCGAACAGGTTAGTTTATTGTATTGCTACCGAGGATTATCGGTTTCCTTGTTGAGTCGTATAGGTCGGTATTATGGGTGATGCAGAACGGGTGTCGGTGGGCGTGGTAGGAGCCTCCGGCTATGGCGGAATACAACTGGTGCGGCTGCTGCAAGATCACCCTCATCTAGATTTGGTGTACATCGGCGGTAATAGCACTGTGGGGCAGGAGTTTGGTGCCCTTTACCCCCATTTAGGCCATCAGGTAAAGCTGACGGTGGAGGAAGTGGATGCGGAGGTGATTGGCGATCGCTGCCAGGTTGTCTTTCTCTCCCTGCCCAATGGCATTGCCTATAAAATGACCCCCCGTCTTTTAGAGAAGGGGTGCAAAGTATTGGATTTATCGGCAGACTACCGTTTCAGTGATCTGAGCACTTACAGCACCTGGTACGGCGTCGAGCGCGATGATTATGAAATTGCCAGCACAGCTGTTTATGGTTTACCAGAACTGTACCGCAGTCGCATTCAAGAAGCTCAACTGGTGGGTTGTCCCGGTTGCTATCCCACAGCCAGTTTGCTGGCATTAGCCCCCTTGCTCAAGCAGGGCCTGATTATTCCTGAGACCGCCATCATTGATGCCAAGTCTGGAACCTCCGGTGGAGGCCGCCAACCGCCTAAAGTGAATATGCTCCTAGCCGAAGCCGACAGCTCCTTTGGCGCCTATGGCGTCGGCGGTCGTCACCGTCATACTCCTGAAATTGAACAGGTATGCAGTGATCTGGCGGGTCACGAAGTCCTGATTCAATTCACACCTCACCTGGTGCCGATGGTACGCGGTATCCTCTCTACCGTTTACGCTACTATGCGTGATCCAGGGCTAGTACGGGATGATCTAATCACGATCTACAACGCCTTCTACCGCTCATGCCCCTGGGTCAAGATCCTTCCCAGTGGTACTTACCCCCAAACCAAGTGGGCTGCAGGCACAAACCTCTGCTACATCGGCATTGAAGTTGACCCCCGTACCAGCCGCGTGATCGTCATGTCCGCCATCGACAATCTACTAAAGGGTCAGGCAGGGCAGGCTATCCAATGCCTGAATTTGATGATGGGGTGGGAAGAAACGTTAGGGTTACCTCAATTAACCTTCTATCCATAACGTCTTAGGGTTATACATTTAACAACCCGTCATTCTTTTTGTGGGAGTGGCGACTTCGCCGCCACTCCCACAAAAAGAATGACGGGTTGTGTTGTTTGTAATCCTTAGCAACAGACCTTCTGTGTGAATCGTTGCATAGCGAAGCTATGCAACGATTTACGCCCTTAAAAACTGATTCATGCAGAAGCTTGAACCGGAAGTGCCAGATACCTGAGCTTTAACCATCCTGACTGAGTCTCTGATTCATCCAAAATACTAAGCTGCATCGTTAACGCTTTAAAGGGGTTTTACTCTCCTTGGAGGGCTCACCCGCCCGCTTTTTCATCATGGCTTCTCCTACGACGACGTTTAACTGATCGCCCAACAGCAAGGCCAGAGACGACAGATAGAGCCACAGCAATAGCACGATGACCGCCCCGATCGCCCCGTAGGCCCGGTTGTAATTCCCAAAACTCTCCACATAAAGCCGAAATAGATTTGACAGCATAGCCCACAGACCAGCGGCTATCATCGCACCCGGCATAATGGGTTGTCCTGGGTTCCAATGGCTTGGCCCAAACCGATAGATGAACCCAAAAGTGAGAGACATCACTACCAGCACCACCGGTAGGCTAGACAGCTCAGCAGCCCATAGAATCCAGGCATCAAAGGGACCGCTATAGCCCACCACCCGCCGCAGAAGCAGATTGCTCACAAAGACCAGATAGACGGCCAGTGTGACAAGAAGCAGAGCCCCAATCGTGAGTAAAAACGAGAGAAAACGCGATCGCCAATAAGGACGAACACGGGATTGCGGAATCTCATGGATCTGATCTAACGCAACCATCGCTGCACTCAGTGCCCCGGATGTGGCCCAGAAGGCAATGATGAAGCTAATCGAAAACAAGCCTGTATCCCGGCGGGTAGCAATATCGTTGGCAAAATCTTCAATCAGCACCATGGCTTCGCTGGGTACGACATCTTGCAACTGTCTCACTAAATTTTGCAGCGTTAACTGCAACGGAGCCACTAACCCAACCGCTGACAACACTGTTAAGATGCCCGGAAATAAACCCAGGATCAGACTGTAGGCCATTTCCGCAGCCAAACCCGGCAACCGTTGTTGAAGCGATCGCTGGATCAACGTGCGTACTGTCCTTCGATTAAGATGTCTCCAAAACTGAAAGAATCTGGGCCGTTCCATTGAAGTCAGCACGCCATACCGGGCAGTGGGTTTGTAGGATTTCGATACAGCTATCCTCATTGACACTAACGCTGTCTTTGATCCCCGACATCTCACTCGGGTAGATGTTTAGAGCCACTACGAGCTAACCGCATAGACTCTGTTTCATGGTGGCTTTGGGCAGGAACATGTTGTGTGGCAGCGGCCAACCCAAAGATGGACATTTTGCCGTAGATCGTTTCGTAAAGGACACCATCAATGTCGTAATGGGGGAATAAGCGGAAAAATTTCTTACCCCCTAAAAATCCCTTTTCGGGATGCTCGCGCAGGGTGCGCAACATCGGTCCCATGGCTTGAGCAACCGGCATCCATTCCGAGAAGGCAGTGAGCTGGTTCACTCGCATCCCAATTAGGAGATTTCCAGTAATGAAATTACCCCCAGATGTTGGTGCTTTGCCCGCGAAGCGGGCAAAGCACCAACATTCTGGGTAAATTCTTATGCAGAAACCTCCTTAGAAAAACGACAAAAGACCGATCGATCTGCGCTGTAAACCGTCCGGGTATTACGGATTTCATCGATTATTCCTTCTGGGAAAAGCCTGGATAGTCTGAATAGCTGCTGTATTAGGGTTAAACCGGATTGAAGCGAACCCTACAAGCCCCCCTGCGGAGCAAGCTAAATGAAATAGATAAGTTGTATATTCAAGAAAGTAACTATTCACTTAATTGAATATATGGACAGCTTGTACTCAATAAAGTGACTATGTCAAGTGAGAGCCTATGGCCTTAGTTCATGCAATTCTGGCAGTGCTACTGGAGGAACCCTGCAGTGGTTATGACTTGCGGAAGCGTTTTGAAGGCTCTGTAGGTTTTTTCTGGAAAGCTAGCTTTCAGCAGATTTACCGTGAACTGACCAAGCTGGAGGAACAGGGCTTGCTGCATGCCCAAGAAGTTCAACAGGAAAGCCGCCCTGATAAAAAGATTTATTCTGTGACTGAATCAGGGCAGCAGTTTCTGCGGGAGTGGATTGCGCAGCCTGCAGAAATGGGGCCGATTAAAGATGATCTACTCGTCAAATTATTTGCGGGGGCTTTAGTTTCTAGAGAAACTATCCGCGCAGAACTCGAACATCACCGACAGCAGCATCAGGAGAGGCTCGCGACCTATCGAGCCATTGAGCAAAATTATTTTCAGGATATTGAGGAGGCTTCGAGCGAGCATCAATTCCAATACCTCACCCTGCGCTACGGCATTCGCTCTGAAATCGAGTGGCTTAACTGGTGCGATGAAGTTCTGCAATTCTTAGACACCCATCTCAGTAGCGGACAAAACCTCTAAACCCGATTTTTTGTTGTGGAGGCTTTGCCCCATAACAAAAAATCAGGCTAATACTGCATGCCGGACATCAACCTATGTTGGGTAGTGTGATAACAAGTAAGGTTAAATACCATGATAAAAAGTGGTATTTAACCCGACATGATATGAGATGCCAAGTACCCCACACTACCTAACATAGGTATTAAGCCGCCGAGTGCTAGTGTTTCATGCCCTCTTGTTCAGCAAGCTGACCAATGCTTCCATCAGTATTTGGTTTTGCTCATCTGTACCGACAGAAATACGAAGCTTATTCTCTAATCCATGTTGTTTGAAGTAGCGAACTAGGATCCCTCGTTCTTTCAAGCCGGTGTAGAGGAATTCTGCATTTCCGTCTAAAGGAGTTGCCAAAACAAAGTTTCCTTGCGACTCCAACACCGTAAATCCTAAATTCTTCAAGTCTGCTGTTAACGTTGTTCGCGACACTTTCACTTTGTCTGCACAAGCATTTTTATAAGCTTGATCTCGCATCGCAGCAGCACCCAACATGATGGCGATCGCATCAATGTTGTAGCTATCCTTCACTTTGAATAATCCACTTAAAAGTTGAGGGTTTGCCACACCAAAGCCCATTCGCAAACCTGCTAGCGAGTAACCTTTGGATAAGGTGCGTAAGACAATAACGTTGTCAAATTCCTGAACTAAGGGCAATGCTGAAGATTCTGCAAAATCGACGTATGCCTCATCAACTACAAGAACACCGGATACCCCTTGGGCTAATTCCCGTAGATCATTCAACGGTACGGTGTGACCGGAAGGGCTATTGGGAGATGCGATGAAGGTAATCGCTCCCTTGGCTGCAATTAGTTCTTGAATGGGTAATTGGAAGTTATCCGCGTAGGGAACTTCAACCACTTCCGCAGGCTGCATGGCTGACAACGTTTTGTAGAGCACGTAGGTCGGCATGGGGTATACGACTTTGCGATCGCTCCCTTCTGCACAGGCCCGCACCAACAGATTCAGCACGTCATCACTACCGTTGCCCACAATAATCCAATCGGCGGGTACTCCCAGAGCATCACTGATCGCCTGACAAAAGTCTCTTGCGTAAGGGTCGGGGTAACGTCTTAGATACTCGCTATCTAAGTCGCGTAATACTTCCATCACCTTTGGAGAGGGTGGATAGGGATTTTCATTGGTGTTGAGTTTAATAATTTTCGTTCCCGGCTTGGGTTGTTCGCCCGGAACGTAGCCAGCCATGTTGTCAATAGCAGGACGAAAGTAGCTCATAATGAATCGCAAGAATTCCTGTCAGATGTGTGTGTTGTCTGATTACCCGATTGTTCGCACCAACAACCTAATTATTTTAGACGCATAAGCTAACCTTGTTAGTTCATGCCAAATCAATATAAAGCTGCGCAGAATGGTGTGTGGGACGCGTAGCGTCCCACACACCATTCTGCG
>NZ_JACJOO010000058.1 GCF_014695575.1 Leptolyngbya sp. FACHB-8
TGGCCGAAACCGAACTCAGTGTTCTAGCTCGGCAATGTTTAGATCGCCGCATTGCCGATGAAGAAGCTTTACAACGAGAAATCCTGGCTTGGGAGGAGCGTAGAAATACCCAATTGCGAACCATCGATTGGCAATTTACGACCGATGATGCGCGGATTGAACTCAAACGGCTTTACCCCTCATTTCAACCTTGACACACCACTAGAGCCTGTTTGAAAAGTTGATTTTTCGTGTGCGAAGCGCACGAAAAATCAACTTTTTCAAGGAGCTTTAAAGCACACTCTAGAGTGGAAGATGCTGTAGGCAATGCCAAATCTTGAAATGGTGTTCATTCGATTCGTATTCGTGATGCTGGGGCCTACCTTGCTGGCAGGCAGCTTTGGTTTGGGCTTGTGGATTATGGCAGCCTATATCTTGCGAAAATCACAGCAGGCGCAGCATTGGCCTGAAACGATGGGTCGGGTTCTCAGTGCTGACGTTAAAGAAGTCATCATCAAACGCCAGAAGCATTATCAAACTGTTGTTTGTTATGAATACTTCGTTCAGGGACAACCCTATCAATCGCAACGCTTATCGTTTGGTAATGCGTGCCGGATAAGTGATCGTCCCACCGCCCAACAAGCTATTCGCCCCTTCCGCCCCACCATGCCTGTCAAGGTCTACTACAATCCCCGCAAGCCCCAGGAAGCCGTGTTGAAGCGGGAGAGCGATCGCACCCTCCTCTGGGCTTTAGTAGGATTTGGAGGCGTGTTCCTGGGTATGTCCCTGCTGATTGGCACCGTTGTCCTATCCAGTGCTCTAGAAACCTGTGGTTTGTCGCCTGATTCCACAGCACCCCGCCCCGGTTCACCCCGGTGGTGTTACATAAATTCGGGTTTAGTTCCCAAATAAAAGGTGTTGGTAAATGAAGCTATGCAAGGGGATGTGAAACCATAGTTTCACATCCCCTTGCATAGCTTCATTCAGTGGGCAGCATTAAGTATTGCCCATCCTGCTTGTTAGAACCGTTTCAAATATCGCTCCAGTTCCCATTCAGAAACGCGATTGCAATAGGCTTCCCATTCCTGGCTTTTGGTAGTGATGTAAGCGTCATACAGAGCTGGCCCCATCACTTCATAACTGAGAGGATCGGTGACAAAGGCTTCGATCGCCTCTCCCAACGTGCGGGGGAGCGATCGCACTCCTTTCTGCTGTAACTCCATTGGCGCGTAGGCATACATATTCTCAGTATGAGGCTCACCGGGGTCGAGCCCTTCGCGAATGCCCTCCAGCCCAGCAGCAAGAAGCATAGCCGCCGAAAGGTAGGGGTTACAGGCACTATCGGCAAGGCGACACTCAATGCGACTACCACCCAGGGGAATCCGCACCAGGCTAGTGCGATTGTTGCCATAGCTAGCATGGATGGGTGCCCAGGTGGAGCGAGAAGGTGTTCCCTTGGCAACCAGACGTTTATAACTGTTGACCGTGGGAGCCATCACTGCGGCGAGGGCAGGGGCATGTTTGAGAATTCCGGCTACAAACTGGTAGCCCTGTTGAGATAACCCCAGCCCCCGAGGATCGTCGTTGCTGAAAAACAGGTTTTCCCCGCTGGGGCTTGCCAGGGATACGTTGAAGTGGGCACCACTTCCGGCACGGTCGGCAAAAGGTTTCGGCATGAAGCTGGCTAGATAGCCATGTTTCTGGGCATATTCTCGCGCCATCAAACGGAAGAAGGTGAAGCGATCGCTCATCTTCAACCCATCTGTATAGTTGAAGTCGATCTCAAATTGGCCGTTGCCATCCTCATGGTCGAAGGAGTACACGTCCCAGTTGAGGTCGTTGATAGCTTCCACGAGTTCGTTGAGCCATGCGTAATTGTCGAGAAGGGTGGAGAGGTCATAGTAGGGGCGGGGGAGAGTGTCGCGATCGCTGACCGGCTCCCAGTTGCCTTCCAGGTCTTGCCGCAGCATATAAAATTCAGCTTCAATCCCCAGATTCAAGCGAAAGCCCATGCTACTAGCTTGGCCCAGCACTCGCTTTAAAACACCCCGGCTGCATCCCTCAAAAGGTTCACCACGAAACAGCAGATCGCTGGCAAACCAGGCAATCTCCTTGTTCCACGGCAACACAGTAGAACTGTTGGGGTCGGGTACGGCTGCCAGTTCTTCGTCATGTACCTCCTGGGGCAAACCGTCTACGGCTGCACCCACGAACAACTCCGAACCCCGCATCATCTGCTCGAAGTGGTTAATCGGCACCACTTTGCCCTTGAGCAACCCATGGATATCCACAAAGCTGGCGAGGACGTACTTGACGCCCCGCTGCTTGAGGGCATTTTTGAGGGACACCAGTTCCGGGGAGGAAAAGTCGTCCATGGGAGGGAAAAAGTTGGAATACATGGGGAAGGGGATGCCCGTTGACCGTCAACCTTACTACTTTACTGAAGGGAAGGCCCCTTCGATTGCTAAAAAAACTGGACTTTTTCGAGGAGGGACAGCTTAGCTATCTTTCCTCAAAAAAGTCCAGTTTTAATCTAGTGAAAGACATCCAGTGCTTCTAAAAATACCGGGTGTCTTTCATACAGGAGGACTTGCGCGAGCTTATTCGAGCATCGCCAGGTTACGTACAGCTCCCTGGTCGGCGCTGGTCGCTAATAGGGCATAGGCTTTAAGCGCTGCTGTCACCTTACGCTTGCGCGGTTGGGCCGGTTTCCAGGCATCTTTGCCCTTCGCTTCCATAGCTGCTCGGCGGTTGGCTAGCTCCTCATCGGAGATGTCAACATTGATGCTGCGGTTGGGGATGTCGATGAGGATGCGATCGCCATCTTCAATCAATGCAATGTTGCCACCTGCTGCCGCTTCGGGAGAAACGTGACCAATCGAGAGGCCCGAAGTACCACCGGAGAAGCGACCATCGGTTAGCAACGCACAAACCTTACCCAACTCCTTGGATTTTAGGTAGCTAGTAGGATAAAGCATTTCCTGCATGCCAGGGCCACCGCGCGGACCTTCGTAGCGAATAATCACGACATCTCCAGGAGCCACTTCGTCGCGGAGAATGCCATTGACGGCAGCATCCTGGCTTTCGTAGATGCGCGCTTTGCCCTCAAACACGAGAATGCTTTCATCGACACCAGCGGTCTTCACAATGCAACCGCGCTCGGCCAAATTGCCGTAGAGTACGGCCAATCCACCCTGTAGGCTGTAGGCGTGTTCTACATTGCGGATACAGCCGTTTTCGCGATCCAGGTCGAGGGAGGGCCAGCGGGTCGATTGGCTGAAGGCTTGCTGGGTCGGGATACCTGCGGGGCCAGCTTTGAAGAAGGTGTGAACGGCTTCATCCTGGGTACGGACGATGTCCCACTGATCGAGCGCCTCTTTCATCGTCTTGCTGTGAACCGTCGGCACGTCGGTGTGAAGCAGTCCAGCCCGATCCAGTTCGCCCAGAATGCTGGGGATACCGCCTGCCCGGTGAACATCTTCAATGTGATAGAGGGGCGTATTGGGGGCTACCTTGCAGAGTTGGGGCACCTGACGGGAGAGGCGATCGATGTCGGTCATGGTGAAATCGACCTCGGCTTCCTGGGCTGCAGCCAGCAGGTGCAGAATGGTGTTGGTGGAGCCGCCCATGGCGATATCCAGCATCATGGCGTTCTCGAAAGCTTTGAAGCTGGCGATCGAGCGGGGCAGTACCGATTCATCGTCCTGCTCGTAGTAGCGGCGAGTAATGCTAACCACGGTACGGGCCGCATTAAGGAAGAGATCCTTCCGGTCGAAATGGGTAGCCAGCACGGTGCCATTGCCAGGCAGGGAAAGGCCGATCGCCTCTGTAAGGCAGTTCATAGAGTTGGCCGTAAACATACCCGAGCAGGAGCCGCAGGTGGGGCAAGCGGAACGTTCGTACTCTTCCACAATCTCGTCGCTGACCTTATCGTTGGCGGCGACCACCATGGCGTCCACCAGATCCAGCTTGTGCTCGGAGAGCTTCGTCTTGCCCGCTTCCATGGGGCCACCGGAGACGAAGACAGCGGGAATGTTGAGACGTAGAGCCGCCATCAACATCCCAGGCGTGATTTTGTCGCAGTTGGAGATGCAGACCAGGGCATCGGCACAGTGGGCGTTGGCCATGTACTCGACGGCATCGGCAATAATCTCACGGGAGGGCAGACTGTAGAGCATGCCGTCATGGCCCATGGCAATGCCATCATCCACGGCGATGGTGTTGAATTCTTTGGCAACACCACCGGCGGCCTCGATCTCGCGGCACACCAACTGGCCCAGATCCTTCAGGTGGACGTGGCCGGGAACAAATTGGGTGAAGGAGTTGGCAACGGCAATAATAGGCTTCTCGAAATCTTCGGTCTGCATACCGGTGGCACGCCACAGCGCGCGGGCACCGGCCATGTTGCGTCCGTGGGTGGAGGTTTTAGAGCGATAGGTCGGCATGACGCATTCTACTTGTCTAGGAGATCTTATTAGTCTATTACTCGGTGGCTTACGTTTGCTAATCGTTAAATTTCAGGCCAGCAATTCTCAGTATGGGCCTCAAAGCCAGGAGTTCACGCCCTATGGGCGTGAACTCCTGGCTTTGAGGCCCGAAAACTGCGCGCCTTTGGCGCGCAGTTTTCGGGCCTGATTTCAAAATGAGAATTGCTGATTTCTGGCTGCAATTCTCATCTTATGCAGGCTTCTTTTGTGAAGCGGGCAAGATACCTACTTCACAAAAGAAGCTTTTGCTTAGGACATCAAGCAAAATGAGAGTTGCTAAATTTTTATAGTGCAGTAATAAAAATCTCAGTGCCTGACAAAACCTCTAAACCCAAAATTTTCGTTGTAAGGGCGAAATCTCTACAACGAAAAAATCTGGGTTTTAGACGTAGTTTTATTTTTTGGCTGTACTGAGAATAAAAATACTTCAGCCAGCTCCTGGATGGCATTGCTCAAGCGGGCTCATCCCTCATTCAGTGAGCCTCAGTCCTTTGAAAGGGTAGCGATCGCCCCTCCCAATACCTGTTCCATTTGGCTGAATTTTGGTGCACCTCAGTATGAACTTCAGGCTGGATTTTAGAGAACCTAATTCCTCATCCTTGGAAAGATAAGACAGATAACCGGAGCCTACCTTTTAGGAGACGTCAAGCCAAACTTGGTTTCGTAAGGTAACGAGTACAAGGCTTATGTTGGCGGTTGCAACTTATGAGTTGGCGATCGTACAGCAACCATTAAGCTTTATTCAAAGATTTTGATGACGTTTGGCCCGCTGCATCCAGGTGCCGACGCAACCTGGCTTCATTGCTAGGCAGGCTACGAACGGGTTCATTGCATACCTTTTCATATCGCCGAGGAGTATTCCCATGGCTGCACGTTATTTCGCTCTTATGAGTGGTCTTGCCTATTTATTAGTAGGCGTTCTTGGATTTATCCCTGGATTGGTGGGAATGCCCTATGCGGCCCCCGAATTAGCCGTTGGAGCAGGCTTTGGCTATTTGTTCGGGCTGTTCCCCATTAACGTATTGCACAACCTGGTGCATCTAGGTGTTGGGGTTTGGGGCTTGGCCTCCTATCCCCGCTATGAAAGCGCACAAACCTTCAGCAAGGGCTTGGCCGTTTTCTATGGCTTGCTGGCTATTATGGGCTTGATTCCGGTATTAAATACCACCTTTGGTTTGATTCCTATCTACAGCCATGACATTTGGCTCCATGCGGTAACAGCTCTGTTAGCTGGAATCGTCGGCTTTGCAGTGCCCAACAACCCCGCTGCTAAGGTCGAAGACCGCATCGCCGCAGGGACGGGGACGCACGGTCAATAACAGCGATTGCGCTCGCTGTGCCCCCCTAACATCCGGTGGCGATCGCCCCTCCTCGCCACCGGATTGCTGCAACTAGGCGCTAAACCCGCCGATTCCAACATGTTGTACACCTACACGGAGCCCTTCAATGGATCCCAAACAACTAAGCCATGAGCTACGGGAAGAAACTGGCCCGCTGATGCGGAGCCGTCGCCAAATCATCAGCCTGTCTATGTTGGGCGGTGCGATGGGGCAACTGGTTTCTCTCTATCAAACGGGTGTTATCAAGCATCTGCCCGATCCTCCAGGCGAGTTGTTTGATGCCGATCGCGTAGATGCGTCGAACTATGCCTATAGCCGCCTCGACACGCCGGATGGTCTGATGATGGTAACCAACTATGCCATCACCGCCTGGTTAGCCGGAGCCGGGGGCAAAGATCGGGCTCGTCGTAACCCACTGTTGCCGATCGCTATGGGAGTCAAACTCCTATTCGACTCCGTTGTAGCCGCAGAACTTGCCCGGGAAGAGTGGGCTGAAAATAAAGCTTTCTGCGAATACTGTCAGGTCGCATCTCTCGCTTCATTTGCCTCGCTCATCATCGCCTGGCCTGAAGTGAAACTGGCAATTCAGACGTTGATGAATAAGGCTCCTGAATCGCCTGCTGAAGAAAGTTAATTCCTGCTGGTAGTTCCTTATCTGGCATACGAAGGATCAGCGCTAACCCACGTTAACTTCCGATTTGCTGATTGGTATGCCTGGCATACCAATCAGCAATACCAACCAACACCCATGTCCGAATCGTGTTTGTGCGTCTAGCACATCAACAATCCATACCAACCAGTATCAAGGAGATTCAGTGATGTCCGATATCGATGATCCCAAATCAGATGCCGAAGCGCTTTTAGAAGAAACTGCTGATAATCCCGGAGCTCGCTTAGCCGCGCTCCGGATGAATCCCAAAATGGGTCTGGAAGAAGCACGCAATGCTGCCGAAGGTGAAGGGCCTAATGCTATGGGTGGAGGTGCTCCCAACCCCGACGAGGATCGGGTTGCCAGCACCTACAGCCCGGAAGGTTCCCCACTGCCTAATCCTCAAATTCCGTTCGCAGATGGAGCTTCTAGCGACGACCCATCTGACACGAATCAATAAAGTTAATGGACTATTCAGGTAAGTTCTAAGGTTGTCTCAGCTAAGCGATCGCATCTGGAAGGAATGCGATCGCTTTTCTTCTTAACCAGCGTTCAATCCACTCCGTCCGGCCCTGTACTTGGGAGGTTCCTGCATAAGAATTTACCCAGGATGTTGGTGCTTGGCCCGCGAAGCGGGCCAAGCACCAACATCCTGGGGGTAATTTCATTGTTGGAAATCTCCTTAGTAAATAGCCGTTTAAACTAGAAATAGGCACACCTCAAAGTTAATGTAGCGATCGCATGACAGCCACACAACCAGAGCAGGCTCAGCAGGCTCTTAAAAGGATTTATCTCATCAGTGGTCTGGGAGCTGATGAGCGTTTGTTTGAGCGGTTGAAATGGGAAGGCTATGAGCCCGTTCACATTCACTGGGAAAAGCCTCAACGGCAGGAGTCCATTGAAGACTACGCTAAGCGCCTGGCTGGGCAAATCACCACTCCCTGTCCTACTATTGTGGGCCTCTCCTTTGGTGGCATTATTGCCATTGAGATTGCCAAGCAAATTGACGTGGAATCGGTGATTGTCATTTCCAGCGCTAAAACGAGTTTAGAAATCCCTACGTATTTCAAGCTATTTCGCTGGTTTCCCATCTATCGCTGGTTTCCGTTCAAGCAAGTCCTGTGGGCTCTTTACTGGGTACTTTACTGGTTCTTTGGGGTGAGCAAACCTGAAGACCGCCAGTTGTTGAAGGCGGTTTTGATGGATACCGATATCGATTTTCTGCGGTGGGCCATGGAGCGGGTTGTGATGTGGAACAACAGTGTTGTTCCCGAACGCCTCTACCATGTGCATGGTATGGGCGATCGCATCTTCCCTCTTCGCTGGGCCAAACCTGATCTGCGAATTAATCAGGGCGGCCATCTGATGGTCTGGAACCAGGCAGAAGAACTTTCAACTTCGCTAGCTAAAATTCTCGCCCAGCACCAGCAACCCGAAAAACCTACACCTCTGCTGGTAACGGAATAAATTCTGATTCGGCAGGCACGGGAGGAAAGCGCCCGGCCTTCCAATCCTGTTTGGCCTGCTCAACACGTTCGGGACGGCTTGAGACGAAGTTCCACCATTTGATGCGATCGCCTACAGGTCCGCCCACTACCACACAGCGGGCAGGGTCAGAAGAGGCGATCGTCACTTCGCTACCGGGTTGCAGAATTGCCATTTGATACTGGGCCAGGGGTTCTCCATCAATACTCAACCCTGAGGTCACTGTATAAACAGCGCGTTCGCTATAATCCGCTGGCACGGTAAACTGTCCCTTCTTAGAAAACACCGCATCCAAATAGAGAATAGGTGAAAAGGCTTTGACGGGAGAAACATGCCCGAAGAATTGGCCTGCAACGACCGTGATGGTCACGCCATCCAATTGGCAGGTCGGAATTTCGCTAGCCGGGTAATGCTGGAATGAGGGCTCTACCTCTTCGTTGGCCTCGGGTAGGGCAATCCAGGTCTGAATACCGTGGAGGTGGGAGGATTGTTGGCGATCGCGCTCCGGTGTTCGCTCCGAGTGGGTAATCCCTCGGCCCGCTGTCATCCAGTTCACGGCTCCCGGCTGGATTTCCTGTACCGATCCCACACTGTCGCGATGCAATATCGCCCCTTCAAACAGATAAGTTACCGTCGCTAAATTAATGTGGGGATGTGGTCGCACATCCATGCCCTGCCCCGGCGGAAAAACCGCAGGCCCCATGTGATCAAAAAAAATGAATGGCCCCACCATCGATCGGGTTCCATGGGGTAACGAGCGTCGTACCTGAAACCCACCCAAATCCTGCACATGCGGTTCGAGAATCTGCGCAATGGAGGTTACCATAGGAGTTTGCCCAACAACACTGAGCTGATTATTTCACATAAGACAGGTGGCCGTACTTTAAGCATAAAACTCAAATGCTGTGCTGCCTGCGAAGCAGGCAGCACAGCATTTGAGTTTTATGCTTGGCTACTCGGCGGTGACGTAGGCTGCCGTGATGCCACCATCTACCAGGAAGGTGGAACCATTCACAAAGGATGACTCATCACTGGCGAGGAAGAGAGCCGCGTTGGCAATTTCAGGAGCTTTTGCGAAGCGGCCGGGGGGAATGTGGACTAAGCGGCGCTGACGACGAGCGGGGTCAGCTAGGAGTTCTTCGAGCAAGGGTGTTTCCACAGGGCCGGGGCATAGTGCATTCACACGGATGTTCTGGCGGGCGAACTCTACGGCAATTTCGCGAGTCATCGAGAGAACGCCGCCTTTGCTGGCGGTGTAGGCAGTTTGCGAGGTCGCTGCTCCCAAAATGGCTACAAAGGAAGCAGTATTAATGATCGAGCCTCCACCTGCTCGGAGCAGGGCCGGAATGCCATATTTGCAGCCTAAAAAGACACCTTTTAAGTTGATATTCATGGTCAAATCCCAAATGGCTTCTTCTGTGTCCAACACAGAGCCATCGTCAGGGTGAAAAATTCCGGCGTTATTGAACAGCACATTCAATCTGTCATAGGCTGATTCCGCAGCTTCAATCATCGCTTTTGTATCGGCAGCTTTCGAGACATCAGCACGGACAAAAGTTGCTTGCCCACCGGCCTCCTCGATTAAGGCAACGGTTTCATGACCCCCTGTTTCATTAACATCGCTGACGACCACTTGCGCCCCTTCCTTAGCAAATAGCAACGCTGATTCCCGGCCAATACCACTCCCTGCCCCTGTAATCAGAGCAACTTTATTCGCTAAACGCATACATACTCCTGGAATCACAAAATACTGCTATAGCACTGTGCCTGTAGATTTATCATGTTGATGTGTCGCACCATACATCAACGTCTTTCAGGGGATGCGATCGCACTTTGCTACATAGCAAATAGTTCTTGAATGGCGAAATAGGTGTGCCCATTCCACCAGCAGTTCTCAGTATGGGCATCAAAGCCAAGAGTTCGCGCCCGTAGGGCACGAACTCTTGGCTTTGATGCCCGAAAACCACGCGCCCTTGGCGCGCGGTTTTCGGGCCTGATTCCAAAATGAGAATTGCTGCCATTCCACCGTTCAAGAACTATTGAGCCTTAAATTGTGCATCAAAACTCAGAAGGGCAGTTTTTCTATCGCTTCGCGACAGAAAAACTGCCCTTCTGAGTTTTAGAAAGGTGCAGGATAGGAGCTTCTCCCAGGGCAGAGCCGTTTTGAGTTCTACCCTGCGAAATGTGACTAAAGGGCGGCGCTTGACTGCTTCCGCTCCCGCGCCGCTTCCACTAACCCCTGAAATAGGCGTTGATGTACGGGGTCTTGGGGAGATAATTCTGGATGCCATTGCACGGCTACAAGCCAGGGATGATGCCGATGCTCCACTGCTTCGACGACACCATCATCAGCGCGGGCGGCAGCTTGCCAGCAATCCGGTAGCGTGCGAACGGCCTGGTGATGCCAGGACATTACAACCAGATTCGTGACCTGAAGGATTTTGGCTAAGCGTGTTTCAGCCTCTATCTGAGCCGGATGGGTGATAGGGCGACGAGGGTTATCAAGACGGTGGGCCACTTGATCCCCATATACATCGGGGACGTGGGGAACGAGAGCGGCTCCTGTTGCCACGCTGAGGAGTTGCATGCCGCGACAAATTCCCAAAACGGGAATATCCCGTTGAAGTACCTGTTGAGCCAGGGCCAGCTCAAAATTATCCCGTTCTTCATCGACCAGATAAATGGTGTGATGGTGGTCACCGTCGTAGCGTTCGGGTGCAATATCACCGCCCCCGGCAAAAATTAAGCCATCAATGACTTCTAAAAACGGGGTCGGGTCGGCTTGCAGGGGAGGGAGTAGCAGGGGAAGGCCACCTGCTAATTGCACAGCGTCTATGTAGGCAGCAGGAAGGGTAAATTCGCCAGCCTCGCTGCGACTATAGGTGGTTATGCCAATGATGGGCGATCGCATATCTCAATTAAACTCCGTTTTGCTTGACAATACCTTCACCATTTTTTTCAAGCTCCTAATTTGGCATACGCGTTGGACACACAAAATTAAGGACTTGAGAAAAATGGCAAGCATGTTGGCTTGAAACCTGGAGTTTTTCCAGGGAAACAAGAATGGCTGTTTTCGAGCGCCATGCGTTGTACGGCACTTCAAAACGCCTATAACTTAAACTGAGTTAATTACGCGTTATTCGTCATTGTGTGCCTGGACAGGCAATTCAATGACAAATTCCGTGCCTTCGCCTGGGGTCGAGGTGAAGCGCAACGTGCCCCCGTGACGCTCAGTGATAATTTGGCGACAAATAGCTAACCCTAACCCGGTGCCTTTGCCAAGAGCTTTAGTGGTAAAGAAGGGGGTGAAAATTTGTTCTTGAACTTCTGGAGGAATGCCAGGCCCGTTGTCCTGAATACTAATCATCACCCAACCCGATCTAACAACATCGGTGTGGACAGAAATAGTAGGAGTATATTCAGGAGTGAGTTGATTTTTAGCGGGTGTTGTTCCTTGTAGAGCATCAATCGCATTCACCAACACATTCATGAAGACCTGATTCAACTGACCTGGAAAACATTCCACGAGAGGTAAGTTTCCATATTTACGCTGAACCTGAATACCGGGTTTCTTGGATTGAGATTTTAATCGATTGCTTAACAGAAGTAGAGTATTATCAATTCCTTCATGTAAATCTGTACTTTTATATTCCTCATCATCAAAGCGAGAAAAACGCTTTAGTGCTTTGATAATTTCAGAGGTGCGATCCGCACCGATTTGCATAGAGCTAAGTAGTTTAGGTAGATCTTCTTTGAGAAATTCTAAGTCGATCTGTTCTGCGGTTTTCTCAATGTCTGGGGGTGGCTCTGGATAGGCGAGTTGGTAAAGATTGAGAATGTTCAGTAAGTCCAGCATGTAATGCTGGGCATGGGACAGGTTGCCAACCAGAAAGTTGAGGGGATTATTCAATTCGTGGGTCACACCAACCAGCATCTGTCCCAGGGTCGCCATCTTATCGGCCTGAATCAGGTTGTGGGTCGTGGCATTTACTTCAGAGCGTGAAATGACGATGAATACCTTCCAGTACACTTCCGGAACATGGAAGAGAAAGGCGATCGCGGGTTCCTGCAATAGCCCATCTCGATCCAGTTCGTATTTTTGAAAAAGGTAGTCGGTGCGATCGCTACTGTTTAATGGATCTGCCAGGATGGCAGCAAACATCTGCCCTTCCTCATACTCCATATCAGAGCCTTGGCTCAAAATTTGTGCAATGTCAGCATAGGAAGATGAGCGAGCGGAAGCTTCTCCCAGGACTACCCCATCCATCTCGTTGACCATGGTGAGGAAGGGCGAGAACAGTGGAAAAGTTTCGACAAATTCGTGAATTGAAATAAATTTTTCCAGTTTTTTCCCATGACGGGTGGTGTAGGTTCGTGTCACCTGCTCACGATCTGGAAACGTAATAAATTGATTATTTCGGTCCAATATGAAAATATAGCCGCCAGATTTTTGTTGCCACCAATTAACCCTGGTTTGCAGGCTTTCTAATGTGAGATCAACAGTGACAACCCCAGCAAAGTTTGCATCTTTAAAGATGGGGGTGGTGCAGGTGATCATCAACTCACGAGAGTAGGGGTCCATATAGGATTTACTCCAAAGGCTCTGGCCGGGTTTAGCATACGGTCCTACTACATACCAGCTTTCACGGTGATAACCCGCTTCAGCTTGATTGTAACCATCCAAAAAAACTAAGGTTCCGGCAGAATTTCGAGCCCAAAAAAAGCTGCAGCGTTCTTTATCGGGATGAAATTGATAGGGTTCGAACCAGATGCCACCGCCTGCAATGAGGCGATCGCCCTGATAGTTCAGCACTTCTGGCACAACCTGCTGAATGAGTTCATCGTGAGGTGGTAAATGGGCAACGGTTAGGGCGATACTACGGGCTAATGTTTCCATCTCTCGCAACTGTGTAAAGAGATGGAGAATGAACGCACTCCCAATCTGCCCTGTGAGTTGCGATGACTCTAGAAGAAACGGATTTTTGAGCTGAGGACTCATGTTTAAAGGCGTGCCGCAGGTTACCGAATACGTTTTATATTGTCCCGTATTGGTTAATACTTCTAGATTAAAAGACGCTCTCAGTAAAAAAAGGTGCGCATCCAATTATCTCTTACCTGAGGCTCAATTCTGGCTTGACCCTTAATAAACATCTTGAAGAATTTTTTGAAGGAGATTTACTGTGATTAACCTCAGTTCGGGATAAGCGGCAGTGCTCATTTTGGCGTGCGCTTTGCGCACGCCAAAATGAGCGTTTTCGAGTGCCGCGCAACGCGCGGCACTCGAAAACGCCCTTAATCCGAACTCAGGTTAATTAACTTCAGTCTGGACTAAGCTGAAGTGCCCATTTTGACATGCGCTTTGTGCATGTCAAAATGGGCGTTTTTGAGTGCTGTGTAACCTATGTCACTGGAAAATGCCCTTAACCCGAAATTAGGTTAATGGCTCATTAAGCCTATCAGTCGCTTAACTCATCGGGCCCAAGATACTGTAATGCTCGTTTGGTAGACATTTCAGCATTTTGGGCCTGATATTTAGTGATAGCCGTCTACGGACTAAGCCCGTTCAAAGTAGCGGGCACGCTCCCAACTCGTGACAATCTCATCAAATTTACGTTGTTCTGTGCGGAAGAAATGTAAGTAATGTTCCACGACCTCATTTCCTAAGGCTACGCGTACCCACTCGCTTTTACTTAATTCATGAATAGCTTCATTGAGCGTCTTCGGTACCTGTTGTAATCCCTGCGCTTCGTACACATCCCCTTCAAACATCGGGGGTGGTTCAATCTGATTTTTGATGCCGTCTAGCCCCGCTGCCAGGGTCACGGCATAAGCTAAATAGGGGTTGGCATCGGCTCCCGGCGCTCGACACTCAATGCGTAGTGCTGGACCATGACCGAGCACACGAAAACCGGCGGTGCGGTTGTCGTAGGAGCAAGCGATACCTGTAGGTGCGAAGGAACCTGCCACATAGCGTTTGTAGGACGTGGGATAGGGGGCGTAGAAGGCAAAGATTTCGCGAATGTGGGCCATCCATCCTCCCAGGAACCAGCGGAATAGCGGTGACCCATGTACTTTGCCGTAGGGTTCATCCCCCGGAAACAACGGCATCTCTCCGGCCTTATCCCACAGGCTGACGTGCAGGTGCATACTGGACCCGGCATAGCGCTCGTCCCACTTGGCCATGAAGGTAATGGCAACTTCGTTGAGCCAGGCAATTTCCTTCGCAGCATGTTTGTAGAGAACATGACGATCGCACATCTCCAAAAAGTCTGCATAGCGCAGGTTAATCTCCTGTTGCCCCGGCCCCCATTCCCCTTTGGAAAACTCCACGGGGATGCCAGAACGATCGAGGTGTTTGCGAATTTCCCCAATCACAAACTCTTCTTTGGTGCCCTGAAAGATGTGGTAGTCCTCAATGTAATGGCCAATCGGTTCCAGGTCGTGGTAGTTCTTGGCCCGTGCTTCTTCAAAGGTGTCGTTAAAGACGTAGAGTTCCAGTTCAGATGCGCCCATCAGGGTGTAGCCGAGGGAGTGGGCGATCGCTAACTGATGCTTCAAGATATTGCGAGGAGCCACCGCAACAGGTACATCTTCCTCTTCGTTAATCACATCGCACAACACAATGGCGGTGTCTTCCAGCCAGGAGGCTCGGCGCAAAGTGCTGAGGTCAGGCACCAGGCGAAAGTCACCATAACCTGTAGCCCAACTGGTAAAGGCATATCCGGGTACGGGGTCCATCTCCATATCGCAGGCCAGCAGATAGTCACAGGCATGAACGCTGTGTTTCAACACGTCATTCACAAAGTAATGGCCGGTAATGCGCTTGCCCATGAGCCGACCGTAGAGATCGGGAAAAACCGTCAGAATGGTTTCAATGTGTTCATCTTCAACCAGTTGTATCAGTTCTTCGACGGTGAGCATTCCGCGGGGTGGGAGTTTGTTCATGGGAAGCCAAAGATGAAAAACAACAGGATGTGAAAATTGGTCGTGAGAATTTACACCAAATTTTTGCCAGACTAATCTGCAATAAAGACACTTTTCAGTTCGCTGTAATGCTCCAAAACGGCGAGGCCCAATTCTCGGCCCAACCCGCTTTGTTTGTAGCCGCCGAACGGAGCTTCTAAATGAACGCTGTGGCCGGTGTTGATGGAGATGACACCCGTTTCGATGGCTTTGGCAACACGGAGGGCACGGCTGATGTCGCGCGTCCAAAGGGAGCCAGAGAGCCCGTAGAGACTCTGATTAGCGATCGCCACTGCTTCCGCTTCTGTGTCGAAGGGCATGGCACATAGCACCGGGCCAAAGATTTCCTCACGAAAAACTTTCATCTCGGGGGTGACATCGGCAAACAAGGTGGGTTGCAGGTAGGCTCCATCCTTCAGCGCTTCCTGTATAGGAGGCGCGCCACCGACAATGAGTTTTGCCCCTTCAGACTTGCCGGAGTCAATGTAGAACTGGACGCGATCGCGCTGCCCCATCGACACCAGAGATCCTATTTCGGTGTCATTCTCTAAGGGCAAGCCCAGCTTTAAGTCCTTGAAGGCGGCTTCCAGACGCTCGATAAACTCGGTGTAGATGGGGCGTTCGACCAGGAGGCGCGATCGTGCGCAACAGTCCTGTCCGGCATTTCCCAACACGCTCCATACGGCTTTGGGGACGGCTTTATCCAAATCCGCATCAGCAAAGACGAGATTAGCGGATTTGCCTCCCAGTTCCAGGGTGACGCGCTTAATATCCTCCGCAGCCAGCCGCATGGCCTGTTTTCCAACCTCCGTAGAGCCTGTGAAGGAGATTTTGCGCACAAGCGGATGGCGGATCAGGGCTTCTCCAGCTTCAGTACCCGAACCGGGGACGATGTTGAAGACGCCTGAAGGAACGCCTGCTTCTAAGGCCAATTCGCCCAACCGTAGCGCGGTAAGAGGGGTCAGGCTGGCAGGCTTTAGCACCAGGGTATTACCCATGGCCAGGGCCGGGGCAACTTTCCAGGCAGTAATGGCGAGGGGAAAATTCCAGGGTGCAATCAGCCCACACACGCCGATGGGTTCCCGAAAGGTGAGGCTGGTGCCTGCCGCAGCAACGGGGTTAATGGTGCCCCCAATTTTGTTAATCGCTCCGGCATAAAACTCAAAGCAATCCGCTGTGAGATCTACCTCTTCTCGTGCTTCGCGAATAGGTTTGCCTACATTGCGGCTCTCTAACTGGGCGAGGCTCTCCCGCTCATTACGAATTAAACGCGCCAGGTTCAAGAGGATTTGGGTGCGATCGCGACTATTCACCCGTCGCCACTCGCTCCGGGCCTGCTCTGCGACCTGTACGGCCCGATCAATATCCTCGGCTCCTCCCCTAGCTACGGTTTTCCAGGCTTCCCCTGTTGCGGGGTCGATCAGCGTCGTTTGTTGACCTGAGAGAGCGGCGGTGCGATCGCCTCCAATTAAAAGCAATTCATCTGTCACGAACAACTACCTTTGAGGTTGTGATGGAAGAAACCGTTCATTCTTCGTGTGCATAGCACACGAAGAATGAACGTTCTACTGATGCATATGGGGACTATGGGTCTGCTCAATTTCTCGCATGGCGTGACCAACTAAGGCATCTTCTTCTTCGGGGGCCCGAGCGACCAGCTTCTTGCGGCTGTAAAACACGAAGTAGGCAATCATTGTTGCCAGGAAAATGGCGACACCCCAAACCCCAGGACGGTAGGCGGCATCTGAGAAACAGGCCAGCAGGGCAACGAGGGATAGCACAGCACCAACAGCCGCACCAGGAATCCCCAAAGGGCTGAGGTAAGGACGGTTCAATTGGGGGCGAGTAATTTTGAGCCGGATGTAAGCGAGCATCACCATCGTGTAGGAAATTACCGCTCCAAACACTGCCATATTCAGCAGGGCCGGGCCAACCGTGGCTCCTCCAAACTGAATCATAAAGGCACAGGCTAAACCAATGAAACTGCTAACGATAACGGCGATCGCCGGAGTATGCCACTTGCTGACAATTGACATCCAGCGGGGATAGTAGCCCGCCCGTGATAGGGAAAACATGACTCGCCCCGCCGCATAGAGAATGGTATGGAAACTAGCAACCAAACCTGTCAATGCCGCAATGGTCAGCAATCGAAAGATCAGCCCATCCCCAAAAATCACCCGAAAGCCGTCGGCAATAGGGGCACCGCTCACCCCAATCGCAGCAGCCCCAGTCAACGTTGTCCCATCCGCAGCCGTCACCTCGACAGGAAGCCCCGGATTGAGCACCAACACCAGCAGCGATAGACCCAACAGGGTGGCAATGCCCCAGATTAAGGCTTTCGGAATGTCACGCACTGTGTTGTGGGCTTCCTCTGCAGCCAGGGGCAACTGTTCAATTGCTAGATAAAACCACATGGCATAAGGTAGAGCTTTGAAAACCCCAATACCCCCAAAAGGTAGCCAGGCAGGATTGTTACCCTCAGGTGGAATATTGAACAGCAAACTACCATCAAACTTGCCGGAGAAGATAACAGAAATCCCAAAGATAATCAGGATGGCGGCGGCGATCGCCGTGACCACCATGCCAACTTTCAGGGTCAACTCAACCCCACGGATATTAATAAAGGCAAACAGTGCGTAGTACAGCACCCACCACACGGGCACAGGCACCCCAGGAATCAGGGTTTGCATATAGGCTCCGATGAAGAATACGACCACGGCTGGAGTGATCACATATTCAATGGTGTCGGTGACGCCACAAACAAACCCACCCAACGGTCCGAAGGCATTTCGTGTAAAAGAGTAGAACCCACCGGCATGAGGTAATGCAGCGGTTAACTCTGCAATACTGAACACCATGCAGACATACATCACTGCCATGAGAAGGGTGCCGATCGCCAATCCACCAAAACCACCTGCCCCAAGTCCAAAGTTCCAGCCCGAGAAATCACCGGAGATAACGGCTCCGACACCTAAAGCCCATAGCAAAATCCACCCAGCACTGCGACGTAATTTTCTTTTTTCTAGATAATCATCGCCAACATCTTCATAGCGAACAAAACCGCCTTTTTGATCGGGATCGTTCATAATAGGGTCTCAGAAGAAATAAATGTCTGTGGAATGCCGAGAAGAATGATGGGCAATAAAATATCACGGAGTCCTCTCACCCTTTTGCCCATGTAGAACACCTTAAGCTTTTCTTTGTAAAAGCTGTGGAATTCTATTTCAATCATCCCAGGGTTCGTTTTAAGGGTTGTTTTTGGTACACAAAAAAACTTAAAACCAGTTTTAAAGGGGCTTCAGTTTGCCTATGTTTGAAGTTGCAAGGTGCTTTGTGCCTTCCAACTTCAAACATAGGTTGATCTCCGCCGTTAAGTACTAGTAGGCTGGGGCAGAAGTGTACAACCTATTTTTTGTGGTGGGGTGCTTCGCACCCCACCACAAAAAATAGGCAACGAACTTAGGCCGTAGCCTCCTAGTTAAAAAAACTGTGCAACTCACGTTTGGGGTTGCACAGTTTTGCATGGTCAGAGAGTCGACATCCTTAGCGATAAGTACCCTTTACAAGGCAAAGGTGAGCTTCCTCTTCGGACGACACACAGGTCGTCTTACCCGTTAAAGGGTTATGAATATCCCACCAAACGTTGCCATACTGGTCGCGTCGTTTATACACCCTGGGTTCGTAGGCTTTGTCATGATAGGGGTTAACCACTTGATTGATCACCATCACAACCTCTAAAAGCAGTAAAAACCGAGTACGTTCATAGTTTGCTACCAACGCATTTGCCAAACCACCAAACTTTACGGAGTTAAGCCGAACTTAAGCACGCAGTAAAATTCAGGAACTTTATGGCATAGCTCATGACAATTGTATTGAGACTTTCAAAATAACCTGGGCAATGTATCCAAACTACTGTGAGATGGCGCTTCACCCATAGTTTGAAACTTAATCTTTAAGTGCTGGGTTGCGATACGGCAACAATGATGGAGCCTTAGAATGCACTTTTTTCAATGCGAATACGGGCTTCTTCTTCTGTCGCAACTCGGGTAATGTGACCCGTTACTGGGTTGCGAATATCCCACCAGGTACGGCCCTGGCGATCGCTCCGATAATAAACCTGCGGTTCAGTGTAAAAGGATTCTTTAGAACTGGCAGCAAAACCAAACATAGTAGTAACCTCCAAAAGGTGACAAGATAAGTGATTCAGATGAAGCGATTGAGAATCATGCTTCAGTCTGTATCAAAGGCTCAAACTCCACCACCGCTGTTTAAGCGGTTAGCTGGAACTTAAGAATCGAAGCGAGCAAATATGTGAATATATCTTTGCGGAACATCAACTCTCCGTGCAGCGTTTGTATTCAAAACATCCACGTTTCAAGTCTTTCTTGGGTTCTCAAAAACTGTCAATTCATCGTTGAAATCTGCTCTCTTGAACCTTGAGTACTACAGTAGTGGGATTTTTCAAGGCTGTCGTTACAGAAAAGGTCTGGACTTCAATGAGCGTAGTTCTGAAAAGGCTCATGTAACGGGTTAGAACTACCGGATTGATCATGAATACTTGCCATTAATCCGAGAGTTCTGAGCAGTGGAACAATGGTGTGCAGGTGGAGCGATCACACCATGATTTAACACTCAATCTGTAGAAATGAGTTGAGTGACGGAAACAAGTTCTGGAAAGGTCAGGTAAATTCCAATGTTACTGATCATCTTTTCCGATACGGCAAGATACGAGAGGATACAGGGCATCTCACATCCTCTCGTACCTCACAATTAGTAAGCAGATATCCAGTTTTCAGATGTTATCGAAAGAACCAGATGCCCATGGCGAGGCTGGCGGCATTCATCAGCAAACTGATCACCCCGGCCGTGCGAAGTGAGAGTTTTTCTCGGCTTAACATCGCTAAAAATCCGGCTTCGTAAACCGTGACGAGAACTTCTGAAATGACCAGCGCGATCGCATAAGGCAAACCAGCCAGCGAAATATCAAAGTTCCCGTAACTGAAAGCAAACGTCACCAACAGGCCCAGGAAAAAGGCTACTGGCAATAACACGACGCTCAGGAGAATGAGTTGCCAGGATTTAGCGCGACGTAAGGGGTAGATGCATAAAGCGTAGAGGAGGGCGATCGCTATACAAACCCATCCCCCCACCTGTGTGGGCCGATACTGAAATGGCAGCAGGGCCGAGGTTAACCCCCACACCACCGGATAAGAAACGCTATGCATTAACCCAAAGCTGACGAAGGTACGTGCCCACATCACGCGGTCAAACTTCAGTCGCCATAGAGCCAGCGCTAACACCAGGGCCTCCGTTGCCAGGGTAATTAGCAACCCCTTTGTAAATACAATCTCTTGCCCCCTGCGAGGGGAAGAGGGAGACTTTTGTAGAACGAGCGTTGCTTCCTCAATACGCCCTTGCCAGTAGCGATCGCCCCCTGCACCAAAGGCCCGCTCAGCGATGACTTGGCTGGAGTAGAGGCGATCGCCTGACTGCACCAGCACCCGAAATTGAGGCGGTAACTCCTTTGTCGTTGGTGAAAACCCAATTGACGCTAAACAGACTGTTTCATGGCACCTCAGATCATCGGGCAGGATGGGTTCTTCAGCCAAGCAGCCCGACAGAGTGCAGGAGCCATACTGAGCGACTAACGCTGGTTTCTGGCATTCTTCAGTCTCGCAGCCGATGACCTGTACAGCCTCCATTCCAGGCAACCCCTCAAATTCAAACCAGTTGAGGATAGGGGGAGCGGGGGAGTTGGCGTGAGCGATCGGGATGAACGTGAGCCAGAGGAGGAAGGTGAGAGCGATCGCAGCGATGAGGCGTGGGGTGGAGGAGTGGAACTGAGGTGTGTGTGAGGTCATCAGGTTGTACTGGGTGTACCGATTTGCAGACAAGGAATTCTTGTTCCAAGCCTATGATTTTGATCGTTGTACTGAGTTGAATGTAAACAATGATTCATCTTCTGCATGAGGCTTGGAGGTGGTTAAGGAAGGGGGGCGATCGCTCCGCATCACAAGCCATTCCTGAAAATTTCTATTCACCAAAATATTTGTTGCCGAGAAGGTGTAGATCATTAGGAGCATCTTTATATTGAATGGGTATAACTCCTGGGTGTTCTATCATTCCATGAAGCGCCAATTGAAGACCTATTAGAGAATGTCAAACACTGATTTTGACCAGGCCATGATGCGTCGCTGCCTGGAACTAGCCCGCGCTGCCCGTGGTAAAACCGCGCCCAATCCGATGGTAGGTGCCGTTGTCGTGCAGAATGGCGAGATTGTGGGCGAAGGTTACCATCCCAAAGCTGGAGAGCCTCATGCGGAGGTGTTTGCGTTGCGGGAGGCGGGCGATCGCGCTCAAAACGCTACGGTCTACGTCAACCTGGAACCCTGTAACCATTACGGTCGCACCCCTCCTTGCTCAGAAGCCCTGGTAAAAGCTGGAGTTGCCCGAGTCGTAGTAGGCATGGTAGACCCCAACCCTAAAGTCGCTGGAGGTGGCATCGCACGATTGCGAGACGCTGGCATTGAAGTGGTTGTAGGTGTTGAAGAGGCTGCCTGCCAGGAACTCAACGAGGCCTTTGTGTATCGCATCCAGCACCAGCGACCTCTGGGGATTTTGAAATATGCGATGACGTTGGATGGCAAAATTGCTGCTACCACAGGCCATAGCGCCTGGGTCACGACCCCCGATTCCCGTGCGCGGGTACACGACCTGCGGGCTGGATGCGATGCGGTCATTGTGGGTGGCAACACAGTACGGCGAGATAACCCGCTGCTGACCAGTCACGGGGTTGGTCACAATCCTCTGCGCGTTGTGATGAGTCGTCAGTTGGATTTGCCGGACGATGCGAAACTGTGGGACACAGTAGAAGTTCCCACGCTAGTTTTTACAGAAACGGGTGCCAATCCATCCTTTCAGGATGTGCTGCGGCAGCGGGGAGTGGAGGTGATTGAGGTGTCAGAGCTGACTCCTGCGGCGGCGATGGCCCACCTCAACGATCGCGGTTGTCTCTCCGTTCTCTGGGAATGTGGGGGAACGTTGGCCGCACGGGCGATCGCTGACGGCACTGTGCAGAAAATCCTGGCGTTCATTGCTCCTAAACTGATTGGTGGTGTTACGGCTCCATCCCCGATTGGTGATCTCGGTTTGACTCAAATGACGGATGCATTGCAACTAGAGCGGGTGACATGGGAGGCGATCGGTCCTGATTTGTTGGTGCAAGGGTATATAGCTTAACCATCATTACAGCGACAGGCTCATCCCCATTCGTGGAATACTCTCATACTTCAAGGGCAGCAGCATTTGTTACAAGTATTCACTTATATATAAATTCTCTGGGTAGAAATCAAAGTAAGCTGACTGGCATCCAGTTAGAACTTTGGGAAGGTAATTTTCATTCACCTTTTTGCTATTCAAAGTTCTACCCGACTTTGTTTAGCCAGTAACTATCGAGGAGTTTGTGTATGGTTATTGAAAACCGAGATTTTGATGCCCAGCATTGGGTTAAGACGCGCTCATCCCTCGATCCAAACCAGTCAAACTTTTTAGCCTGGACGGGTGCTATTCATGCTTTGATCCCAGGTGAGAAGAAAATTCGTCTTTTTAAGATGGTGGGTGTGAGTGTCAGTCGCTGTATCCCCGCAGAAGAAGGGGCTTGGGATTTTACCTCTAGAGAATTGACGTACTACCTGCATCCAGAAACAGGGGAAGTTTTGCAGCAGTGGGAGAACCCCTGGACAGGAGAATTGCTGACTGTTATGCATGTGGCTAACAATCCTGTACAAGGTTATTTCAAAGGCAAGTTTCCTGCTCAAGTCTATGAGGATAGTACAACCTTTGTTTTTGATATATTTTCTACTTATCCCAACCCTCTTGCGACGGATCCAAAATTTGCAGACTATAGCCCAAATCCAACATATCAGGCCGTTGAATTATTTAAAATAACGGTTCCAACTGACGAACTCTTAAATCCTGAAATTCTCACAGTTTCTAAACTACAGCTTTATTGGGATCGAATTGGCCCCTGGGTTCCCTGGATGAAAATGGGCGATCGCCCCGGTCAACTCATCTACAGTGCCTATGGTGGCAAAGTAAATGGCTTAGACAAATTGCCACAAATCCTAAGGGATGAAATTAATACTCGTGTACCGCTCTACAAGCAGGCTCCTCAATCGTATTTGGAGGGAGAAGATAGTACATCGTGGCTACATTTTCAAAAGTATTTTGATGCCTACTTAGCTAGAGAAAGATTTCCGTTACCACAACCGGAGGAGTAGTCCTAAGCGGCGGAAATTAATTTATGTTTGAGGGTGGGATGCGAAGCACCCCACCCTTAAACATAGGCTTGAGTCCTTAATTTCTCAACGTTGTTTCAACTACGGGTGCAGCCATCTGCTCATCTGCCGCTCTACGCGAGCGATAACGCTCGGAAACGAAATTTTCAGGATCAATACCCTCGAATGTCGGCGGCAACCAGACGCGAATGATTAACAACGCGCCTAATGCCAATAGAAAAACACAGGTCGCCATCACTTGAATCCAGGGTATCTCCAATACTCCGCGAACGATGATTTCTCGTAAAACGGAAACAATGGAGACTTCTACTGCTACACCAATGGATACCCGATGTTCCTTTAAGTAGATGATGAGTAGACGAAATAATTCAACCAGAATTAACAGGAAGAGGATATCGGATGTGACGAGGGGAATATCTAACGGTGGCAGCAGGGATAACACCATTTCCCGCAATTGCATTACCATGAAACTAAATAACCCAACGCACAGACCAATCACAATAAAATCTTGAACTGTTTCCAGAGCTTGGATCATGTGATCGCTACTCAACCATCGATACCAGGGCAAGGAAGACGTTGGCTTATCCATTGGCATTGACCCCCATAAACATGTTTTTAGAGTGTTGTTTTTTAGATGGGTGGAACGCATCTAAAAAACAACGGTTAAAAGGCACTAAACGTAGCAGCCTACATCCTCGCCGCATTCATCGGCTAAATAGCAGAGGGCTCGGAACCGCAAGCCCGTCACTTCTTCATAAAAGGGATTGAGCTTACACAACGGCGGAATATGACCGACCTTTCGGCCAAAGAGGTAGATATCCCGTTCAAAGGGGCATTGTGCTGGAATGAGTTGGCAAATTGTGTGGGCGATCGCCGCATCTCGAATCTCCATCTGATCGAGCCACCGACGTAGGGGCAAAAGCCCTTGAACGGCAAAGTAGTGACCCAGTAGACGAAACGGCAGAAGGATAGCCTTTAACACAATTACACAAGTCCGGTTCGACATCCCGACACCTCAAGAGTGACTTGTTTTCAGATTAGCTATAACCTCGCTAAATGAGAAGTCAAATAGGATATAAATTCTATTTATGTTTTATAATTTTCCTTAATGCTTGGCTTTATGACGGCCCCTATTGCGATGACTCGTGCCCTGGTTCTGCTTCTGTTCGTGCTTCTGCTGCCGATACTTCCGGCGCAAGCGGCTAGCTGTCGGGCGATCGCAGGTCACGAAATTTGCATTGTCGACATCCAACGCAGCGCGAAGAATTATTGGGAGTATCGCGCAGTCGTGAAGGTAGATAGCGTCACACGGCCCGTGGAGGTGTATAACTGCCGCGATCGCTTTCTTACCCGGCAGGACGGCACCCAAATTCCCTTTAGCCAAGAACCCGCTGCCTCCCTTGTCTGTCGCCTCTATCGCAAATGAGAAGCGGTTTCTCGTATGCGTGATGCACGAAAACTAACAGATCACGTTCAGAAAACCCCAATCCGTAACGGGGTTCGATACAATTCCCTAATATCCATAAACATCCTCTTGTATCAGCGGGTACCTAAACGTGACAGCCACAGGAAGCTACAAAGACTCGGTTAATCTTCCCAAGACCCAGTTCGATATGCGGGCCAATGCCACCAAGCGCGAACCAGAAATTCAGCAGTTTTGGAAAGATAACCAGATTTACCAGCAGCTTTCTGAAAACAATCCTGGTGATCTGTTCATTCTCCACGACGGCCCTCCCTACGCAAACGGGGCGCTGCACATGGGCCACGCCATGAACAAGATCCTGAAGGACATCATTAATAAATATCAGTTGCTGCAAGGGCGCAAGGTTCGCTACGTGCCGGGATGGGATTGCCACGGGCTGCCCATCGAACTAAAGGTGCTCCAGGCAATGAAGCCCGAGGAGCGCAAGGCTCTAACGCCGCTGGAGTTACGGAAGCGGGCAAAAGCCTATGCGTATGAGCAGGTCGATTTGCAGCGCGAAGGCTTCAAGCGTTATGGCGTTTGGGGTGATTGGGATAACCCTTACATGACCTTGAAGCCCGAATATGAGGCGGCACAGATTGGTGTGTTTGGGCAGATGTACCTGAAAGGCTATATCTATCGCGGTCTCAAACCTGTGTACTGGAGCCCCAGTTCCCAAACAGCCCTCGCGGAGGCGGAGCTGGAATATCCTGACGGGCACACCTCTCGCAGTATCTATGTAGCTTTCCCCATGGTTAGCCTGTCGGAATCGGCAGCGGCTCTCCAGCCTTATCTCGAAAATTTGGGTATTGCTATCTGGACGACGACCCCCTGGACGATCCCTGCGAACCAGGCGGTGGCGCTCAACGGCGCTCTGACCTATGCAGTGGTGGAAGTCGCAGGTCATGAGCAAGATACTGTTGATGCCGAGTGGCACTGCCGCTATCTGATCGTAGCCAAGGATTTGGTGGAGCAACTCTCGAAAACCCTGGGCAAAGAACTGACAGTGAAAACTGAACTGCCCGGAAAAGCCTTGGAATATTCCACCTACCTGCATCCCTTGTTTGAGCGGGAAAGCCCAGTGGTTGTTGGCGGTGACTACATCACTACTGAATCCGGTACAGGCCTGGTGCATACGGCTCCAGGCCATGGTATGGATGACTTCATCGTGGGCCAAAGGTACGGCTTGCCCGTTCTGTCGCCTGTGGATGATTACGGCAACTTCACGGCTGAAGCGGGGCCATTTGCTGGGCTGAACGTGCTGAAGGATGCCAACGAAGCGATCATCGCAGCCCTGACTGAGAAGAAAGCGCTGCTGAAGGAAGAAACCTATGCCCACCGCTATCCCTATGACTGGCGGACAAAGAAACCTGTCATTTATCGAGCTACGGAGCAGTGGTTTGCCTCGGTAGAAGGGTTCCGGGAGGAAGCGCTGAAGGCGATTCAGGAGGTGCGCTGGATTCCCGAAACAGGCGAGAACCGGATTACGGCAATGGTGTCGGAGCGGGCAGACTGGTGTATCTCCCGACAGCGGAGTTGGGGGGTTCCCATCCCAGTGTTCTACGACATCGAGACGAACGAGCCGTTTTTGAATGAGGAAATTATCAACCACGTCCAAGCCATTTTTGCGGAGAAGAGTTCTGATGCCTGGTGGGAACTGTCAGTTGCGGAACTACTGCCGGAAGCCTACCGGAAGGATGCCGATCGCTACCGCCGGGGTACCGACACCATGGACGTATGGTTCGACTCGGGTTCCTCCTGGGCTTCTGTCGCGAAGGCCCGGAATGAATTGAAATATCCGGTGGAAATGTACCTGGAAGGGTCTGACCAGCACCGGGGTTGGTTCCAATCTAGTTTGCTCACTAGCGTGGCTGTCAGTGGACATGCGCCCTACCGTCAGGTGCTGACCCATGGCTTTGCTCTGGATGAGCAGGGCCGCAAAATGAGCAAGTCTCTGGGGAACGTAGTTGATCCCCAAGTCATCATTAACGGTGGTAAAAATCAGCAGCAGGAACCCGCCTACGGGGCTGATGTGCTGCGGTTATGGGTATCGTCTGTAGACTATTCTTCTGACGTGCCCATCGGTAAAAATATCCTTAAGCAACTGTCGGATGTGTATCGCAAGATCCGTAACACGGCACGGTTCTTGCTGGGTAACTTGCACGACTTTGATCCGGCAACTCAAGCGGTGCCCTACGACCAGTTGCCTGAGTTGGATCGGTATATGCTGCACCGGATCACAGAAGTGTTTGGGCAGATTACCGATGCTTTTGAGTCTTACCAGTTCTTCCAGTTCTTCCAGACGGTGCAGAACTTCTGTGTGGTAGACCTGTCCAACTTTTATTTGGATATTGCCAAGGATCGGCTCTACATCAGTGCTTCTGATTCGGTACGGCGGCGCAGTTGTCAGACTGTCCTTGCCGTAGCGTTGGAGAACCTGGCAAAGGCGATCGCCCCCGTGCTCTCCCACCTAGCCGAAGACATCTGGCAGTATCTTCCCTACAAAACCCCCTACGAATCGGTATTTGCAGCGGGTTGGGTGAAGGTGGAGGAAAGCTGGAAACAGCCCACTCTGGCTCAAACTTGGGAGAAACTCCGCGTCGTGCGGGATGAGGTCAATAAAGTCATGGAAAAGGCTCGGATCGATAAGGCGATCGGCGCATCCCTAGAAGCCAAAGTGCTGCTCTACGTAGCCGACGAAGCCCTGCGCCAGCAAATGCAAGCCCTCAACCCCGATAGCAGCCTGACCGGCAACGGTGTGGATGAACTGCGTTACTTGCTCATTTCCTCCCAGGTCGAACTGCTGGATACTCCCAATACCCTGGCGGAGCACAAGTACAGCGCCCAGACTGATGCTCTGGGGATCGCGGTCGTGGATGCTGACGGAGAGAAGTGCGATCGCTGCTGGAACTACTCCACCCATGTGGGAGACTCTCCCGAACATCCCATCATCTGTGAGCGTTGTGTAGCAGCTCTCATGGGGCGCTTCTAGGAAGCCTGAAATAGCCATGAAATTTCCCTCAGCCCACCTCTAAGGTGCGTTGAGGGGAATTTTCATGCTTAAAGGCTGCAACACCCATGAACGCGAGCACGAATTTTCACAATCCCATTTCACCCAGTTTTTACGACCTCATATCAAATCGGGTTAAACCCCCTGATGTGCAGTAGTGGAATGAGTTGCGTCGCATCACCACATATCGGAGGTTTTAACCAGAACTCAGGTTTGTTGAATATGGTTAGGCTAGAAATGCAATCGATGACATTTTTCTGGTATTAACAGATATACCCTCAGGTAGATTTTTCCTCTAAATGCTCCGTCTGCTGGCATAGTAGACGGGGATGTAGAACCGATGTGCGATCGCCCCTCTCCCCTCAGCTTATGAAAATCCTTGGTCTCTCTGCCTATTACCACGACAGTGCGGCTGCGCTGGTTATCGACGGTCAGATCATTGCAGCTGCTCAGGAAGAAAGATTTTCTCGCAAAAAGCACGATGCTCGCTTTCCCAGCAACGCCATCCGTTACTGTCTGTTTGAGCGCAATCTGACCCTTCGCGATCTCGACTACATCGTCTTCTACGACAAACCCCTGCTCAAATTTGAGCGATTGCTGGAAACTTACATTGCTCTGGCTCCCCGAGGCTACCGCTCCTTCACGGCCGCGATGCCTGTATGGATTAAGGAGAAGCTATTTCTCAAGACGACTCTGAAGCGGGAACTCGCTTCTCTGGGAGAAGTAAAGCCCCAGCAAGTGCCCAAGTTATTGTTTACTGAGCATCACCAGGCCCATGCAGCCGGAGCCTTCTTCCCCAGTCCCTTCCAGAAGGCGGCTGTGCTGTGTCTGGATGGTGTGGGAGAGTGGGCCACCACCTCTGTTTGGAAGGGGTTGGATCATCAACTGATTCCCCAATGGCAGATCGACTTTCCCCATTCTCTGGGGCTGCTCTACTCGGCGTTCACCTACTTCACTGGATTCAAGGTCAACTCCGGTGAGTACAAGCTGATGGGGCTGGCTCCCTACGGCGAACCCAAGTATACCCAGTTAATTTACGACCATCTGCTGGATCTGAAAGACGACGGTACCTATCGCCTCAATCTGGATTACTTCAACTTTGCCACCGGCCTGACTATGACCAACGAGCGGTTTAGCCGTTTGTTTGGTCGTCCTCCTCGCTCTCCAGAGAGTGACTTGACTCAGCAGGATATGGACATTGCGGCCTCCATCCAGCAGGTAACCGAGGAGGTCGTGCTACGGCTGGCAAGAACTGTCAAGCAGGAGGTCGATAGCGAGTATCTCTGTCTTTCTGGCGGGGTGGCATTGAACTGTGTTGCCAATGGTCGCATCCTGCGGGAGTGCGGTTTTAAGGATTTGTGGATTCAGCCCGCAGCTGGTGATGCCGGAAGTGCCCTGGGAGCGGCTCTATCGGTGTGGCATGAGTATCTGGGGAACCAGCGGGTAGCGGAGGGCGATCGCATGGCTGGAGCTTATCTCGGCCCTCGCTTTTCCCATCAAGATGTGAAGGCTTATCTGGAGGCGGTGGGTGCTGTATACGATACCCTACCGGATGAACAGCTTTTTCTCAAACTGGCAGAAATTTTGGAGGATGGCCAGGTCGTCGGTTGGTTTCAGGGACGGATGGAATTTGGGCCACGGGCGTTGGGGAATCGCTCCATCATCGGCGATCCCCGCAACCGCAACATGCAGTCCACTATGAACCTCAAAATCAAGTATCGGGAATCCTTCCGGCCCTTTGCTCCATCGGTGCTGGCGGAACGGGTCTCCGATTACTTCGAGATGGAGGGGCGCAGTCCTTATATGCTTCTGGTGGCCCCAGTTCGGGCAGAACAACGGCATCCGATGACGCCAGAGCAACAGGCCTTATTTGGCATCGAAAAGTTACGAGTGCCCCGCTCCGAGATTCCGTCCGTGACCCATGTAGACTATTCAGCCCGCATCCAAACCGTTCATGCCGACACCAATCCGCGCTACCATGCACTGATCCGTGCCTTTGAGCAACGTACGGGATGCGGCCTGGTGGTCAATACTAGCTTCAATGTGCGGGGGGAACCGATTGTCTGCACCCCGGGCGAAGCCTACCACTGTTTCATGAACACTGAAATGGACTATCTGGTGCTTGAAAACTGTTTACTCAGCAAGCGCGAGCAACCTGAATGGCAGGGGGCTGAATCGCCAGAGTCACGGCAGCAGCAGCGCGCCCGCTATCTGCAAACCTTCGAGTTAGATTAGAGCCATGATCTTTGA
The DNA here is from genome assembly GCF_014695575.1 of Leptolyngbya sp. FACHB-8. Taxonomy (GTDB): domain Bacteria; phylum Cyanobacteriota; class Cyanobacteriia; order Elainellales; family Elainellaceae; genus Vacuolonema. Next base: position 29,923 of record NZ_JACJOO010000058.1, read on the forward strand.
GCCAATTCCCTATCCTACCCGTGCGGTGTTACGCGAGTTTGGCCTGGTCTTTGGCCTGATGGTGATTGGGTTGTTAGGGGTCGTCATTCCCCTACTACGAGGCAGTGGGCTCGTCCTGTGGCCCCTGGTTCTGGGGTCTGTGTCTATATTCTGTGGCTTGGTCTGTCCACAAATTTTGCGGTCTTTTTACTATGGCTGGATGCGCTTTGGTCAGGCTTTCGCCTGGATTAACAATGCGATCGTCTTGAGCCTGGTTTATTACGCCGTTGTGACGCCTATGGGGGTGGTGATGCGATCGCTTCTCCAATATGACCCTTTGCACCAGCGTCGAAGTGTACAATCCACCTTTCGCAAAACCAGCACTCAACGTTCTCGCTCATCAATGGAGAAACCATTCTAACTATGGGATTTTTAATAGAGATTACGGAGTTTTTGGCAGACCTCTGGCAGTTCTTGAAAGAACGCCAAAAATATTGGTTGGCTCCCCTGATCTTCACCCTAATTCTTATTGGGTTAGTGATTGTGTTTACTCAAGGAAGTGCGATCGCCCCCTTCATCTATGCCATCTTCTAAACACCCTGAAAAGTCTCGTTAAGGGTTACTTTTGCGTGGGCTTTAGGCACGCAAAAGTAATATCTTGCATAGCGTCTAAAGGGCTCGAAAAGCTAGCCCGATGCTATGCTCATTAAAATCACTCCTCAAGCTTTTGATGTTTCTAAGGTTGTTGAAAAAGCTGTTTTTCTGAGCCTTATACGGGGCTTGCGTATTGATGTTGGGTGTAATGTGCTTTGTACATCCAACGTCAATGCTTTAGATTGGCGAGCCTACCTATGCCCTGTTATAGTCAAAAAATAGTGCTGGTAACCAGCCTTAAAATATAATCTGGGTTCCTATTTATTGTTAGTGTTCTATCCATGAAATCCCCGCTTCTGAAGCTAATTCTAATTAACCTGGGCGTTACCGCTGGCCTCCTGTTTACTCTCAATTTTCTGGCGAACCTCGTGCAATTAGTAGGTGCTCAGGTGATTGATATTATGGGCTGGGAAGGGGGCGTGGAGGAGGTGGTTGAGGACCAGAACCTGGCAGAACTTCCTAACTATCAGGGAAGGCGAGATGAGATGTATCGTCACTTTCGTGAAACCCTGCGAATTCCTGTTGTATACGAACCATCCGTCGGCTGGACGCGAGAGCCGTTTGAGGGAAAAACGATCACCATTGATGCTCAGGGCAATCGGGTGCACCAACCCCTGCCTGCTTCTGCTCAAACCTCTAAACCCAAGGTTTATATTTTTGGAGGCTCAACGGTCTGGGGAACCGGAGCAACAGATAATGAAACTCTCCCAGCCTTTTATCAGAAATTCTCTGATTTGCCTACAGTCAATAAGGGGGAAACGGGATACATTAGTCGGCAATCTTTGGCATCTTTTGTAAACCTTTTGTCTACTAAAGAACCCATGGATGCTGTCATTTTTTATGAGGGCGTTAACGATGTGCAATATAGCTGTCGCGCTGAGTTGAAAGTTAACGAGCATGGGCGAACGGCTGTTTTTAGAAGTCGTCTACGCCAGAAGAAAAGTAGCCGCTCTGAAGCTGAAGATTTCAAAGACTATCTCAACGCATTATTTTTGGGTGGAATTCAAGATTTAGGAGTCGACATCGTCGATTCGATTAATGATGCTCGACCGACTAAACGGAAAGATGATTCGATGATCTGTGACAATGACCCGGAGCGTGCTCGGCAGGTCGCAGAAACCTTGCTGTCAAACTGGGAAATTGCCCACGCTCTGGCCCAAACTCGCGGAATCCAGTTTCTGGCTGTGCTGCAACCCGTCGCTTACATGGGCCAGCCTAAGTTAGATCACATTAATGATGACCTGGATGATCAATTTGGCAAGCAATATCAAGCGGTTTATCCCATTTTGCAGCAGTTGATTCGAGAACGAAATTACGATTGGATTGTGGATTATACGGATTTATTATCGCGGGACGAGTATATCTATATCGATTTCTGTCATGTGTCACCCAATGGCAACGAAATTCTCGCACGCCGTCTAGTTCAAGACACGCGATCGCGCTGGATGAGGAATGAAGCAGCCCCATCTGGTCGATCGTAACGTATCGCAGTAATCTGTATAGCAGTTTGCTTGTCTACAGGATTTGAGGTTCTGCCATGCGACAAATTAATTTTGTGGTCATTTTTGTGATCTGCCTGGCCCTGGTGTTGTTTGGTATTGAAAACACGGCATCCTCGACGATCCATGTTGTGCCTGGAGTTGAGCTGTCGGCTCCGCTGTCGGTCGAATTGCTGATCGCAGCGGGTATTGGAGCAGTTCTGGCTTGGATCTTTAGCGTCTGGACCGGGCTGACTGCACGTCTGGCCGTTCAACCTCAGGTATCCCAGCGGGATGTTCGCATTCAAGAGCTGGAACAGGATGTCGAGCGCTACAAAGTCGAGCTGGAGGAGCAGCAACGTCTGCTGCCCGCGTCAAAACCCCAGGATGTTGAGGTTACTGAGGTGGTGTAAAAATACCCTGTGATTTTGGATGGAATGAGCGCTCCATCCAAAATCACCTCCCATCGTTTTTCTGAAACCACTAATTTTGTGCCGTGCCGCGACTCAAAAATCAGTAGACCTCCTGCATGAATCCGTTTTTGAGACATACGTTGCATAACGATTCATGCAGGCGATCTCATGATTTGAGAAAAACTGTTCGAACTAATGTTTTATGAATCACAATGGAGATTGACCCGCTGAACTACTGGAGTCTTTGGGTACCGCTGGGACTGCTGGGATTGATTCTGGCGATGGCTGTTTACTTTGTTCGGATTGACAGTCGACGGTGAGAAAGTGTTGGAAGCGTTTATTTTTCAAATGCCCAGACAAGAATGGGTGTGAAAAATGAAGCCCTTTCAGGAGTATTCAACAGCAGGTAGCTATGGCGCTTTCCCTGGCACAAAATGCGATCGCCCTCCTGATTGACCTGGCCGAGCAGGGAGACATCGACCCCTGGGATGTAAAGGTGATTGAGGTAATCGATCGCTTTCTCAGCCAGCTAAAGCCTTACCAGAACCCCGGTGGTAGTCGTGCTGCCTATGAAGCCGACCTATCAGAATCGGGACAAGCTTTTCTCTATGCCTCCATGCTGGTGCTGCTGAAAGCGGATAGCCTGGCTCGCCAGGAAGCCAAACAGGGCGAGGAAGAAAACACCGAACAGTTAGAAGACTTCCTGGGGGATGGTGCCCTGGCAGAGGCTCCGCTGCCCCTCAGCCTGGAGCGACAGATTCGCCGTCGGGCAACAGCTCGACCTCAGCAAAACCGTCGGGTAACACTGCAAGAGCTAATTGCCCAACTAGAGGTGATGGCGACGACGGTAGCCGAACATACCCCCCGGATTAAAACCCGCCGTCCCCGGCCCCAATCTCGCAACCAGGCCGTCCGCACGATCGCCCAACTGGCCCACCAGGAAAACCTTTCGGAAATTGCGGCTGCCCTGGAGCGCTTCCTTCAAGCCGAGTGGGACGAAATTTGCCAGGGAGAGGACTGGATGGAGTTTGAGAGCCTGCTGGGGCTCTGGGTGGAATCAGATTTGGCCAAAGAGATTCAACAAACGTCGGCTCATCATAGTGCTCAGAGCGATCGCGTCGCTGTCTTCTGGGCACTTCTCTTTCTCTCCGCCCAATCTAAGGTAGAACTGGGCCAGGACGAATTTTACAAAGACCTGCGGGTACGCAGCCTGGAAAATCTACCTGCCGATGCCTTGACCAATCCACCCTCCTTTGTCCTGCCAGATTGATGTAACGTCAGTTCGGGATAAGCCAAACCGCCTATTATTGCGTGCGCGTCGCGCACGCAATAATAGGCATTTTCGAGTGCCGCGCGAAGCGCGGCACTCGAAAATGCCCTTAACCCGAATTGAGGTTAACGTAACCTGAGGAGCATGTTTTAAACCTGTGAATGAGTGTGGTGAAAGGGGCGCTTCGAGGCCCTTTCACCACACCCATTCATACGTCTAGAGCACTACCGAATGGGAATGGCTGGTTGTCGAATATCCGGTTGGGGGTTAGGCTGTGTTGGAAATTGGCCCAATGGCATCTACCCTTAAGTTATCTTCACGACAATCCCGGTAATCTTGAGGCGACCTTGAGAGTTTGACCAAGGATTGTTCGGTGTAGAACCATAACCCGATACAGTGTGACACACTGTTACAGGTTATTCTGATCATCGAAACGCTACCCAGGGGTAGAGCACCGCTATGAAAGCAATGATTCTCGCTGCCGGTAAGGGGACGCGGGTTCGTCCAATTACCTACACCATCCCCAAGCCCATGATGCCCATTCTCCAGAAACCCGTTATGGAGTTTCTGCTAGAGCTACTGCGGCAGCATGGGTTCACGGAGATTATGGTGAACGTCAGCCACCTCGCCTACGAAATCGAGAGCTATTTTCGTGATGGGCAACGTTTTGGAGTTCAGATTGCGTACTCCTTTGAAGGCCGTATTGTGGATGGCGATCTGGTCGGCGAGGCAGTGGGCTCCGCTGGTGGTATGCGCAAGATTCAAGATTTTTCACCATTTTTTGATGGCACCTTCGTCGTACTGTGCGGGGACGCACTGATCGACCTGGATCTGACTAAAGCGGTGCAGTGGCACCGGGAGAAGGGGTCGATCGCCACCATCATTATGAAAGAAGTGCCCCATGAGGAAGTTTCCAGTTATGGGGTTGTCGTTACCGATGAAGAAGGCCGTATCAAAGCATTTCAGGAAAAACCTGCTGTTGATGAAGCCCTGAGCAACACCATCAACACGGGTATTTACATTTTTGAGCCAGAGATCTTTAACTATATTCCTTCCGGCGTGGAATATGACATTGGAAGTCAGCTCTTCCCGAAACTGGTAGAATCTGGGGCTCCGTTCTACGGCATTTCGATGGATTTCCAATGGATCGATATTGGAAAAGTGCCCGACTACTGGCAAGCCATCCGTAGTGTATTGACCGGAGAGGTCAAAAATGTTTCTATTCCTGGCCATGAAGTTGCTCCTGGCGTCTACACGGGGATCAACGTAGCGGTAAATTGGGACAAAGTGGACATCAAAGGCCCAGTGTATATCGGTGGTATGACCTGTATTGAGGATGGGGCTACCATCATTGGTCCCAGTATGATCGGCCCTAACTGCTATGTATGTAGTGGTGCTGTGGTCGAAAACAGTGTGATCTTCGACTACTCCCGCCTCGGCCCTGGGGTGCGCCTGGTCGACAAGCTTGTGTTTGGTCGGCACTGCGTTGATAAAACCGGAGCCGCCATTGACCTAACGGCCGCGGCTCTAGACTGGTTGATTACTGATACCCGCAGCGAACTGCCACTGGAACCTACAGCAGAGCGGCAAGCGATCGCTGACTTGCTCAACTCCGAAGTTCCAACCTAAGGGATCAGGTTGCTCTCCAGAGAGGACTGACCTGAATAGCATGGTTTATGGGGCGAAGGATCCTTCGCCCCAGCTTTGCATAATCAATAGTGCTGCTCTAACGGTGTGTTGAAGGTGTTTACGAGTGCTGCGCAACGCGCAACACTCGTAAACACTCATTTTGGTATGCATAAAGTGCACGCCAAGATGGGCACTTCAGCTTATCCGGAGCTGCGGTTACTCTGAGTTCAAGTTACGTATGTCTCGACTTTCTCAAAGAGTTTTTAAAGGTGCCGGATATTCAGCCCTCAAATTAGACAGTTTATTGAGGACTGTCTCGATAGCGCTTTTGCATGCTTAGCTTGCGAAAACCCTGGATATGTCTAAAACTGGCCCCTTTGAAAGAGCGTAGATGCCAAGCCCACAATCTCTCTAAGGGTTGAAAAATCACTGTCTGTAGCTGCCCCCAGGGGAATTTACACCAAATATAGAAGTGATGCCTATAATGATCTAGCCAAGAGCGGACTCATAAGAACGACCTTTGGCGGGATTCAATCAGGATTCAATGTAGTGTGTGAGTGAGGCGATCGCATGACAAGGGACCCGCGTCTTCCGCAGCGCCGTAGAAGGCCAGATGCTACGCAATCAGACCAGAGCGCCTCTAGCAAGCGGCAGACTCCCGTACAACCCTGGCGAGCTCCTGCTCCGCCCCCCTTGCCACGACCTAGGGTGATCGCTCCGGCCCCCGTTCCTGCTGTGCCGCCTCCGGTAGAACCACCCGTTAGCCGCGTGGTTGTGGGGGAAAAGGGCCCTCGTCGGCCTGCGCCGCCCCCACCGCCGCCTCGCCGGACACCTCCAGTCGCGCCTGTTGCCAAGGAGGTAGCGCTTCCAGCGCCCCTTCGTTCCTCTCGTGCGGTGAGTTGGCTGGCTTCCTGGCAATTTTGGGTGATCGCTTCTACCCTATCCATTTCGGCAGTTGGAGGATTGGCAGCCGCGATTCTGTTCAAAATTCCGGCGTTACCTAACTGTCCGTCTATTTTTTGGCCTACGGCCTCTGCCTCGCTGCGGATGTATTGCGCCCAACTGGCGGCGAATAAGCAGACGGTGGATGATTTACTTGAAGCTATTACCTTAGTGAATAGCCTGCCACCCGACCACCCCATGCGAGCTGAAGTCAATCGCTCCATTGAGGAATGGGCTAGCGATATTCTCGGTCTAGCCGAGGAGCAGTTCCATCGGGGAGATTTGGATGGGGCGATCGCCACAGCCAATCGAATTCCTGCTGGTAACGCAGCTCAGGGGGAGGTAGCCGAGCGTATTCAGAAGTGGCGCACGATTTGGGCGCAAGCGGAAAAGATCTTCAAAGATGCAGAAAATGCTCTGCTGGAGCAAGATCCCCGGTTGGCTTTTGAACTGGCGGTGAAACTGCTGGATGTTGATAACCGCTACTGGCAAACTACCAAGTACGAAGAATTAGGCGATCTGATTACTACGTTCCGTGAGGATGGACAACGGCTGGCCAAGATTCGCCGGATGGCCCGGCGAGGTGGGTTGGAGAACCTCCTGAAAGCGATTGAGATGGCCAAGGAAATCAAGAGCAGCAGTCCTGCGTATCCTATGGCTCAACGGGTAATTGCTGACTTGGGCAAGGATATGCTCGAATTGGCGGAAAACGCTCTAGGACGGCGGGATTTTGATGAAGCTATGCGCATTGTGGGGCAAATTCCCGATATTCCCACCCTCAAACCCGAAATTCAAGATTTCAGCACGCTGGCCCAGGCTCAGGCTCAGTCCTGGGCTGGGGGTGTAGAGGATCTGGAGGCAGCCATTACCCAGGCCCAGCGAATTCGTCGCGATCGCCCCCTCTATGAACGCGCCCAGGCGTTGATTAGCCGCTGGCAAGCGGAAAGCCGAGATGTGGCTCAGCTCAATCAGGCCCGTCAATTGGCGGACTTGGGGACTGTTCTAGATTTGCAGGCGGCGATCGCTGCGGCTCGTCAGGTACCCAGAGGCAATCCGAAAGGCGAGGAAGCACGGGATTTAATTCGTGACTGGACGAGTCGCATCGAAACCACTGAAGATCAGCCCGTTTTGCAGCAGGCCGATGCGCTCGCCGCTGTTGGTGATCTCTCAGGAGCCATTAGTATTGCTCAACAGATTGGTCGGGGGCGAGCGCTCCATGGTCAGGCTCAGGAGCGGATTCAGACCTGGACGGCTCAAGTTCAGCGCAGCCAGGATCAACCTCTTCTCGATCGTGCCCGGCAACTGGCTGCCTCTGGGGATTTATCCCAGGCGGTGGCGGTTGCAAATCAGATCGGACGGGGGCGGGTGCTCTACGACGATGCCCAGCAGGATGTTCGCAACTGGCGCGCTCAACTCAACGCACAAGCTAGCCTCCAGGAAGCCTATCGCTTGGCGGCCAGTGGTACCCCTGATGCGTATCTGTCGGCCATTCGTGCAGCCTCCCAAATTCCTGCTAGTACGTCAACCCGAGCTGAAGCCGATCGGATGATTGGAATCTGGAGCCAGGGAGTCTTGCAAAGCGCTCAGGCTCTTGCAGGTTATAACCTGGAGGGGGCGATCGCCCTGCTGGAACGGTTGCCGTCGGGTACTCCTGTATCGTCTGCCGCGCAGCAGCAACTTGAGACGTGGCGACAAATGCAAGTTCCCCAAGACTCCCTGGATCTGGAACCTGCCCCACCCGATCCCTCTCCCACAGCTAGAACGAATCAGTCATCTAAGGAGTAAACCAGCTCGGGTTTAGAGCGTGTTTTTGAATAGGAAGCAGGCATGGTGTTGGGTGTGGTGTATTTCACTCCTAACACCACGCCTGTTTCCCATGCCAACCTGCAAAGGCTTGCAAAGCTCTGCCTGAAACTGCCCCTGTTGGGCGAAGTATTGAGAGCGGGAGTTCCTGGAGAATGGCGGAGAATTCTGTCTGAGAGCCGCGCAACAACTCATATCTCAATATGAAGCTGAGTTCTAACAGGTCAGGACGCAGAGCGGGCGCAGCTTCATAGGGAATGGATATCAGACGGGTTCTGCACCCATAGGTTGTTCTGATGAAATTTTCTGTTTGCTCCTCTGCTCGTGTGACGGAAGGGGTGTTGGAGCGCGATCGCCTCCCTTTATTCTGTATTTGCGCGGGCATGCTGGTGTTCTTTACCCAGGTAACCGTGCTATTTCCTGTGTTGCCGCTGTATCTGAGTCAGCGTTGGGCTAATGCTCCGGTAGGGCTGGTCGTTGGTGCGATGGCAGCAGGGCTTCTGTTTTTCCGCCCGGGGATCGGTTGGTTACTCGATCACTGGGGCCGTAAAGCAGTTCTCTGGGTAGGTTTGGGCATCATGCTAGGAATTTTGCCTCTCTACCTGTGGTCGTCTGATCCAACCTGGTTAATGGGAGTGCGAGTTGCCCATGGCATTAGTCAGGCGGCTTTTGCGACGGCTTCCCAGACAATGCTGGTGGATCTGGTAGGACGCGATCGCCGCACCGCCATGCTGGGTTACCTGGCCATGTCGAACACGATTGGCTTTTCCCTGGGGCCACTGCTAGGCTCATGGGCATTTGCCCAGATGGGCTTTGTGGGAGTGGTGGGGTTTATGGGCGGCTTGACCCTGCTGGGATTTTTCCTCACCTTACCCCTACCCTGGTTGTGGGCTGTGCGGTCGGCTCAATCGGCTGAGCCGCCCCATCCATTTCCCTGGGACGTGGTGCTCCGTTTCCCGGTGCGGGATGCCACCCTGGTCTTTTTCATCACTTCCTTCCTGCATGGCGGCGTTGTCACCTTTTTGCCGCTTTTTGTGCCCAACTCTGCCCTGTTCTACAGCCTGAATGCTCTAGTGGCCGTGGGGGTGCGGTTTGCATTAGGGCGTTGGGGCGATCGCATCTCTCAACGCTGGATTACCACTCTGGCCATTCTCAGCTCAAGTACGGCTTTAGTGGGGTTGGCGATCGCCCCCCAATTCCTCGCCTCCTGGTCGATTCTCTATGGTTTGGGCTTTGGGGCTATGTTTCCCGTACTTTCGGCTATGGTTTCCCTCTCTGCTCCAGGCGCGGCTCGTGGCCGAGTTTACAGCGTGTTTTTAGCCGGGTTTGACGGTGGCATGACCCTGGGTGGAGCCGGAGTCGAACCCCTCGTACAGGTCATACCTCTCAGCCGCCTGTTTTTGCTATTGGGGTGCACTGGGTGTCTCGTCAGCGGCTACGCTTTCCGCCAATTCGCTAAACCTACATAACCTGAGTTCGGGTTAAGGGCGTTTTCGAGTGCCGGGCAACGCGCGGCACTCGAAAAAGCTCATTTTGGCGTGCACATAGTGCACGCCAAAATGAGCACTTCAGCTTATCCCGAACTGAGGTTACATAACCTGACCCGGGCTTACATTGAGTTCCAAAAAGAATGTGCGCGCTGCTCAGCAACGCGCACATTCTTTTTGAAAGGGAGAAAATTACGAGCGGGCGGCAGGCAACGCTAAAGGACGCTCCACGGGTTTTGGTGGTGTGACATCTCGTACCTCAATCCTGGCAGCCGATTGAGCAGAGGTTTCATCTCGCAACAGAAACTCCCGAATGAAGCGGGCAGCTGCCCGTTGGGCGAGGCCGCTGGCAATCTGTTGGCCCATGCGCTGAGTCTCAGGGCGCAGCAGCAGGTTGGGGATTACGGGTAACACCTGGCGGGGGTCGAAGCCCGGCGTCTCCCGCAGCAGGTTGAGAATGCGGAGCAGTTGCTCAAACTCTTTGCGGCTGGACTGCTTTTCTGGGGTAGTGGGGGCAGTGTTGCCATTGCCATTGTGAGAGCGGTTGAAGCCGAGGCGATCGCGCACCGTTGACCGGATTCGATCTAGAGCTGTTTGCCCGAAGCCATCGACTCCTTTCACAATCTCATCAACCAGATATTCACGAATGAAGTCGCCCCGCTCCGAGAACAGAAAGTTGACTGCCTGATCAATTGCTCCATTCAGGTCATAATCCTGGCTATCCTTAGCGTTCCGCAGCAGATTTTCCAGGCGGTTCCAGCGGAAAGTCCCATCTTTGAACAGGAGGTCCTGAAGGGATGTGCGCAGTTCAAGGGATGGGTCCGTTAGAAGCCGCTTTGCGATATAAGGATAAGCCTTGCTGAGGACTTTGAAATTCGGATCAACGTTGATGGCAATCCCTTCGAGGGTGACCAGCGATCGGATAATCAGCGCATAGTAGGCCGGAACCCGGAACGGATACTCGTACATCAGTTCCGAAAGTTGGTCGGTGATGCTCTTGAAGTTCATCTCCGCGACGCTGGCTCCCAGGGCATTGCTGAAAACACTGCCGAGGGCTGGAATGATGGGAGTCAGGTCAGTGTCCGGGGTGAGGAAATCCAGCTTAACGTAATCCTTTGCCAGACCCTCAAAGTCACGGTTAACCATGTGCACGACGGCTTCAATCAGGCCATAGCGCTGAGGCGGCTTGATTTCGCTCATCATGCCAAAGTCCAGATAGGCCAGTTTGCCATCGGGGGTGGCCAGCAGGTTACCCGGGTGAGGATCTGCATGGAAGAAGCCATGCTCTAGCAATTGTCGGAGGGAGCACTGTACGCCCACTTCAATCAAGTGAGCGGCATCCACACCCATAGATCGCACTGCTTTGGGATCGGTGAGTTTTACCCCTTCAATCCATTCCATTGTCAGTACCCGGCGATTGGTGTACTCCCAATAGATGCGGGGCACATAGATTTCTGGCAGATGGCCGTAGAGTTGGGCAAAGCGCTCAGCGTTGTATCCCTCGTGGGTATAGTCCATCTCCTCGAAGATTCGAGCGCCGAATTCATCCATAATGCCAACCAGGTCACTGCGGATGCGTTTGAAGCGGCGAGCGGCAAAAACGGCCATTGCTCGCAAGATGTAGAGATCGAGGGTAATACGTTGGGCCAGACCAGGACGTTGAACTTTTACCGCAACGTCTTCCCCCGTTTTCAGCTTGCCGCGATACACCTGGCCCAGCGAAGCCGCTGCCAGAGGATCTGGCGACAACTCTGCAAAGATGTATTGGGGACAATCGCCTAATTCTTCTTCGATGAACTGATAGGCGACTTCGTTTGGAAACGGTGGAAGTTGGTCTTGAAGTTTGGTCAATTCTTCCAGGTAGACCGGAGGAACCAGGTCAGGCCGTGTGGAGAGCGCTTGTCCCACTTTGATGAAGGCTGGCCCCAAACGGGTCAGCATTTCCCGTAAACGACGCGCGCGTTTCTGTTCGTTGCGTTTTAACTGCCCCGTCGTGCGATCGCCCCACAACTGAAGGGCAAACAGCAGAAATGGCCCAAAGATCCCTACAACTCGGCCCCATACCTGGAGGGGGTGGGAGCGATACCGGGCGGCGATCGCCACCGGGTCGTAGCGCAGCGCAGCGTCACGAGTGGTGTGGGCAAATTTCAGGTGAGCCTCAACCGCATCACTCTCCTTGACGATGTCCATCAAGCTCGAACTGTTAGAGGTTAGGGTCATGTCTGCACGTTTCCTAAAAGGATTGATCAGTCGTCTCCGGGGGAGCACCAGCGATTGCAACGCTGAAGGGGTAAGCCCTATAGCCACAACCTTATGTAAAGCATTGTAACAGGACTCTCAGGAGTCACCCGCGAATAACCAACGGCACGCGCAGGTTTCCTTCCCACAATTCCTTCAGCATGGCACTTCGTCCTGCGTTTGGGATTCCTCAACATGCCGATTTTGAGTCTCAATACCCGTAACTTTTAGGCGAAATTTCCGAAATACTTATGGCTTATAGCGCTACTTTTATAGATCCCTCTCTCCTCTCCTGAGGTATGAGAGAAGGATGTGAAACTTGATTCCATCTTCTTCTTTTGTACCTCCCCAGATTGGCAGCTGTATTGGTTTGAAACGGCTGATTTTTTGTGGCCTCTGAGCCCGGAAACAGTCTTTTTATACCGGCTCTAAAATCCCAACATTGATGGACGGGATTCGTGACTCCCTGCTCTAGAATCAAGGGGTCTTATTCTACCTACTCCAAAAAATACTATGGTGTCTCCTCAAATTGCGCCCTATGGTTCCTGGAAATCGCCCATTACCTCTGACCTGATTGTGGCCGGCTCGGTGCGTCTGGGGGACGTGTGCCTGGATGGTCAAGATATTTATTGGAGTGAAGGCCGACCCACAGAAGGGGGGCGGAGTGTCGTCGTGCAGTTGGCAGCAGATGGCTCTCGCACAGACCTGACTCCTGCGCCATTAAATGTGCGGACACGGGTGCATGAGTATGGTGGCGGGTCGTATCTGGTGGCTGATGGCGTCGTTTACTTCTCGAACTTTGCTGATCAGCGGATCTATCGGCAAGCTGTTGGTGGTGAGCCACAACCTATTACCCCCCAAGAATCCTATCGCTATGCCGATGCTGTGGTAGATGTCACGCGCGATCGCCTGATCTGCGTGCGCGAAAATCATACCGAAGGCGGCCACGAGCCCAGCAATGAAATTGTAGCGATCGCTATTCACCCTGGCGATGCCGAAGACAACCCCGGCACCGTGCTGGTATCTGGCAGCGACTTCTACGCCTACCCGCGCATCAGCCCCGACGGTAGCCGCCTCTGCTGGATTGCCTGGGACCACCCCAATATGCCGTGGGATGGCACGGAGTTATGGGAAGCAGAACTGCTGCCTGATGGCACCCTGGGGACAGCCATTATGGTGGCAGGAAGTGTTTCGGAGTCAATCTTTCAGCCCAGTTGGTCGCCGGATGGGGTGCTGCATTTTGTGAGCGATCGCACGGGCTGGTGGAACCTGTATCGCTGGAACCGCACTGGAGTGATTGAGCCCCTCTGTCCCAAAGCCGCGGAGTTTGGTCTACCCCTGTGGGTGTTTGGCATGTCCACCTATGGCTTCGAGTCGGTCGAGTCGCTGATTTGCACCTACAGCGAGAATGGCCTCTCCCATCTGGCCCGCCTGAATCTCAAAACCCTCGAACTTGAGGAAATCCCAACCCCCTATGCCAGTGTGGGCGGTGTGCAGGTGGGGAATGGGTTTGTGGTGTTTGGCGGAGGCACCCCAACCCAACCGGGGGCGATCGCCCGTCTCAATCTCGCCACCGGGGAATGCGAAGCGTTGCGCCGCTCCAGCGACCTGACCGTTGACCCGGCCTACATCTCTGTGCCCGAACCCATTGAGTTTCCCACCGAGAATGGCCTCACCGCCTATGGCTTCTTCTATCCCCCCCAGAATGCCGACTTTGCGGCTCCCGAGGGCGAGTTGCCGCCGCTTCTGGTAAAGAGCCATGGTGGCCCTACAGCGGCGACGTCTGCCACCTTTAACCCCGGTATTCAGTATTGGACCAGTCGTGGCATTGCCGTGCTGGATGTGAACTATGGCGGCAGCACCGGTTACGGGCGGGAGTACCGCGATCGCCTCAAGGGCAACTGGGGCATTGTGGATGTGGATGATTGCGTCAATGGGGCACGTTACCTGGCTAAACATAAACGGGTGGATGGCGATCGCCTCTGTATTGATGGTGGTAGTGCCGGGGGCTACACTACCCTCGCAGCTCTGGCCTTCCGGGACGTGTTCAAAGCGGGAGCCAGCTACTACGGAGTCAGTGACCTGGAAGCTCTGGCCCGGGATACCCACAAATTTGAGTCGCGCTATCTGGATGGCTTGATTGGTCCTTACCCTGAGGCGAAGGAGGTGTATGAGGCGCGATCGCCGATTCACCATATTGATAAGCTCTCCTGCCCGGTGATCTTCTTCCAGGGCGATGAGGACAAGATCGTTCCGCCTAATCAGGCAGAAATGATGGTGAACGCGCTGAAGGAAAAGGGCTTGCCGGTTGCCTATGTGCTTTACGAAGGGGAGCAACATGGGTTCCGTAAGTCTGAAAATATCAAGCGTACCCTGGATGGGGAGCTGTATTTCTACGCCCAGGTGTTTGGGTTTGCGTTAGCCGATGAAATGGAAAAAGTGGCGATCGCCAACCTCTAGGGTTAAGTGGTGCGGTGAATGTACCGCACCATATAGCGATCGCCCTATTCGCAGGGGTGGGGCTGTGAGCCTGTGAGCTAACGCTGATAATCCAGTGTGCGCGATTGCCAAAGCATTTCCAGACGACTGGCAGGCAGGGTGATGTAGAGAACATCGTCCAGGGTAAGCGTCGTCTTCAACAGCTCCCAACCGTGAATAGTGCCGTGGGTTGTTTCCAAATAGAGAGGGACACAATCCGTCTCAGTGGCAATATCCTGCACCTGGCGTCCTAAAAACGGGTGGGTAGCCGTCATGCATGTGGCCAAAGAGATCCACAGACTATGCCCTGCGACTCCATTCCCCAGCACCTTGCCCCCCAGAGCAGCGGCGGCAAAGGAAGGGGCAGATAAATCGGCAGGACTCAACACAGCCTCAAAGTCAAAAACCTGCTGGGCCAGGGATGCAAACTGAGGGTCGCGGTTACGAACGGTAACGCTCAGTTCAGGAGCAAGCCCTTTAGCGGTCAGGGCAATTTCCAGGTTTACGATGTCCTGGCTGGTCAACGCGAGTAGCGCTCGGGCCTGCTGGATGTTGGCCTCCTGCAATGTAGAGGCGAGGCTGGCATCCCCTACGAGGACGGGAACCCGGAGCGATCGCGCCGTTCCCAAGAAGCGATTATTTGGGTCTGGTTCGATCACCACCACATCACAACCACTGTCCTTCAGATGCCGCACCGTCTGCATGCCTACATTACCCAGCCCGCAGACTATGCAATGTCCGCGTCGGGGAATGGGGATGACATGCCAGAGGTTCTGTAGCCGCGCCCCCAGCACCAGGTCGTTCAATAGGGCATAGCAGATGCCGACCACGGCAGTACCAATCAGCATGAGCATGACCGTAAAGACTTTGATATTTGGGGGAGCTTGCTCGGCCACCTCTTCGTTGCCTCCGGCTCCCGTAATCATGCCGACGGCGAAGTAGAGGGCATCTACAAAACTGGTATGAAGTGTGGCTCCGGTATAGATAACCGTGGCGATCCAGATGGTAACGGCCAGAGCCAGAAGGACCACCAGGGTAGGGCGAATATGAGGGTGAAATTGCTGGATATAGCTGAGCACATTCAGCATCTGATCCTGCCATGGACGGCGGCTACGATCGAGCTGAGGTTTGCTGGCAAGGATGAGGCGATCGCCCCACTGCAAGGTCTGCCCCTCCATCACCGCAGTCACCAGATCCTGGCAGTTATCCGCCGGGAGATAGTAAATTAGCATCCGGTTCCGATCCTCCCAGAGGGAACTGAGGGGCCGCCCCAGCCAGGGATGCTCATCGTGGATCACTTCTTCCCGGATGGGCCAGGTTTGCCCAAACAGCTGCAACTGCCCGATCGCCCGGTTTCCCAGAGCCGAGAACGCAAACACCGGCGCAGATAGGGCCGCCACGCTCATGCTGACGTGGTCGGGCAGAATGTGGTCGAGGCGATCGCCCAAACTGGCATTGAATAACCGATTGATGATGCGAATTTTAGGATTGAGCACCCGCGCCTGAGCCAGAATGCCCAAATTTAGGGTGTCGTCGCTGGTGGCGGCTACGAGGGTGTGGGCTTCGCGCACTCCGGCTGCGATGAGGGTGGAGGGCGATCGTAAATCCCCCACAATTACGTCGCGCTCCTCCTGGGCCAGCGGCTCCGGATGCACTCCCACCACCCGTGCCCCCTGTTGCCGCAGTAGGGAAAATACTTTATACCCGGCACCGCCAAGACCACAGACAATGATGCGGGGTTTCATACCGTGTCCAATACTAACGCCTGTTCACTAAAGTCAGGAGTCCGTGACGGGGCGATTGCGTGCAGCGCCCGAACTCCAGAACAGTATTGTTTGGGCAGTGCCTTCGGCAATCTGTAGCCCTGGGCACGACGTAATAAAACTTCTTTGAACGCTCAATTCTCTGGGCTACACCAAAACATACTTTTGTCGCTGCAATTGAAGGCCGATTAACTTGCCTCGCCAACGCGAATCAGGCAACCGTCTGGGTCAATCACGCCAAATTCTTTCATGCCCCAGGGGCGGTCGCTTAACGGGAAGACTCGCGTTGGTGGCTTGGCAGCTTCAATCTGGGCCCACAAGGCTTCGATGCCCGTGACCGCGATGTAGATACAGGATTGATTCTGAGCGGGAACAAGAATGCTGGGGTCTTCTGGGCGGGATAGGTGCAGAGGATGGCCCTGCAGTTCGACAATACCGTAGGAGGTGTCGGGCATGAGGAACCGCTGGGTGAAGCCAAGGTAATCGCAGTAGAAGGCGATCGCCCGTTCCACATCAGCTACGGAAAGAATAGGGCTGAGGGCTGTAATTTGGAATGGGCGATCGGATGCTATCATTGCTTCCCTCACGGGTCAGTACCTTTCCCTGAAAATAGTTCCCCTGTTCTTCTGCGTCAAGCAGGGTTTGGGAAGGACGGCCATTCTCCAGAATGGGCTTGAAACCTTGTGAATGGCGAGTGGATGGAGTTGTGGTGAGATAGTTTGACTTCTGTGGCAAGCATTGTCCGAATTAGTTCTAAATCGCCAGAAATAATTGCCAGCAAAGCAATAGAGCTCGCATGGGGGGTGATACACCTCATCGTTGCAGATAGAATGAACGGATGACTCATGCACTTGGCTTCTCGTCTCATGGCCGAACCGTCGTCTTACTCTGCTCAGGCCGCTGCCCAAGAACCCTTTATGGCCACGATACGGGAATTAGTGCGGACTTATCAGGCATTTTCCGGCTATTCAGAAGGGTTTGTGCGGCGGTTTGACCTGACCCCGGCTCAGTTTGATGTGATTGCAACCCTAGGCAACACGTCGGGGATGAGTATGGGGGAGATTGGCGAAAAAACCCTGATTACGAAAGGGACGCT
The DNA here is from genome assembly GCF_014695575.1 of Leptolyngbya sp. FACHB-8. Classification (GTDB taxonomy): domain Bacteria; phylum Cyanobacteriota; class Cyanobacteriia; order Elainellales; family Elainellaceae; genus Vacuolonema. The sequence continues at coordinate 47,153 of NZ_JACJOO010000058.1, forward strand.
AACTGGCGTGATCGATCGCCTGGAACGGAAGGGCTTGATTGTGCGGGAGGTGTCATCGAGCGATCGCCGCAGCACCATCGTCAAGCTTACCTCCCAGGGAGACGTTCTCTTTCAAGCAGCGTTTCCCGCCCATATCGCAGACATGAAGCAGCACCTGGCCCCCATTGGCGTATCCGAGTTAGACGATCTACGAGTCTTGTTGAACCGTTTGGGAGACGCCTTTAGAAGCTAGTAGGCCATGGCCTAAGTTCGTCACCTATTTTTTGTGTGGGGTGCTTCGCACCCCACACAAAAAATAGGTGATACATTTACGCCTCAGCGCACTAGTACGCGGTAGCTCAAATCCGCCCATGTTAGGTATGTGGTATGCCCTCGAGTTTGGGTGCAAAATATGAGGCGGCTTATTCCAACATGCTCGCCATTTTTCCATCAATTCTGATTTTGAAATCAGGCCCGACAACCGCGCGTCTTTAGCGCGCGGTTGTCGGGCATCAAAGTCAAGAGTTCACGCCCGTAGGGCGTGAACTCTTGACTTTGATGCCGATCCTGAGAATTGCTGCCATTTTTCTCAAGCCCTTGATTTTGCGTACGCAACGCGTGAGAAAAATGGCGAAGGCATTGCTATTTGAGCTCGACCCCTTGAATTAGATTTTGCATCTCGGCTTCGTTCTTCTGAAAGTTGGCCGGAGCTGTCCAGGTGAGAATTTGAGTGAAGTACTCGGGCGTTTCCACAATGGTATGTAAGTAGACCACACCAATGCTGTTGAGAGAACCGCGAATTTCGTATTGAAGGGCCGGATAGCTACCCACTTTTGTGATGCGATCGCTTGGCCCCTTCTGCTCCACCTGGGTGAGCTGCTCCGTGAGGAGTTGGCGCGATCGCTCTGAAAATTGCTCTTTTGTCAGGGCACCCAGCTCCGCTTTAGGCTGTGCCCGCACAATCAAGTAGATTTGCTGTGCTGAGTTTTCTGCCTGAATTTGAGCTTGAGGATTCAGATTCGAAGCAGGCTCCCAACCCTTGGGCAGTACCACCTGGCTAGATTTGTCAGGAGCTTCCAACAAATTAGCCGGTTGCGTTGGGGGTAATTCTGTCGTCACGGGTAACGACACATCCCCAGATGTCGGTTGAGTCGGTTGTTCTGGGCCAGAGGCAAATTCGGCTATGACCCAGCCAGCCCCTAAGGCCCCAGCGATCGCCACGGGCATTAACCACGGTGTCCACCACTGTCGCCAGGAAGGGCGACTTTCAGGGGTAGACGGAGTGTTGTCGGGAGGTGGGGAATCCAGCGTCATAGGAATGGAAGGCGAGTTGAAACGGTTTCCTCTAGAAGGTCAGCTCCAAAGAGGCTCCAAGCGTTCAATTCTACAGGGTTAATTTTCAATTGGCCTGAAGCCTGTGCCGCATCAGCAATTCTCATTTTGAAATCAGGCCCGAAAACCGCGCGCTAAAGGCGCGCGGTTTTCGGGCATCAAAGCCAAGAGTTCACGCCCGTAGGGCGTGAACTCTTGGCTTTGATGCCCATACTGAGAATTTCTGGTGCCGCATCTCGTCGGACAGGGTTGAACTGCCATACCCTCTAGGTGGCGGAATTCAGACATCATTGGCTAACTGACACTGGGTGCACAGGCCGAAGAATTCCAGCATGTGATAGTAAATCTTGAAGTGATAGGAGTCGTGCAGCTTCTCCTCCAAATCATGGACTGGGCATTCACTGATAGGAATAGAGCTGCCGCACTGTACGCAGGTGAGGTGGTGGCGATCTTCCTTCAGCGTACTGTAAAGAGATTCTCCGGTGGCGAGGGTTCGTACCTGCAAGGAGCCGTCTCGCTTCAACAGTTCCAGAGCCCGATAAACTGTTGCCAGCCCAATGCTGTGGCCCTGTTGCCGTAGCTCCATATAAATGTCCTGGGCAGATACCGATCTGTCCAGTGACTTGAGGAGGTCGAGGATAAGTTTTTGGCTACGGGTGCGGCGATCGCTCATGGGGTCCATTCACGAGGTCGTCAGTGGGGGCAGGTCTCAATTGATGCATGGTTGATTCTAGAACGCCCCTACTCGACCGAACAAAAATAGCATTGGGTGGCCTGCCTCCATCATATAGCAAGCCCTTAGCTGCTTAGGGCAGGTGTATTCTGGCCCAGCAATTCTCATTTTGGAATCAGGCCCGAAAACCGCGCGCCCTTGGCACGCGGTTTTCGGGCATCAAAGCTGAGAGTTCGCGCCCTACGGGCGCGAACTCTCAGCTTTGATGCCCCATACTGAGAATTGTTGATTCCGGCCCGGGTGGCTAACAGGATCAACACCTGTCCGAACCACCCTTCGCAGGCGATAGGACTAACGCAAGCTTGCTAAATGCACCGCATGGATATTAGATATGCCGGGTAAAACTCGGCATATCTAATATCCATGCGATAGCCTGGTATGTAGCAGTAGGTATGTTTCAATCGCTGAAAGGGTTGTTTCTTCGTGTGCTTCGCGCATAAAAAACAACTTATAAAACAGACCCTAGTAGAATGGGATCCGTTGCAGCGAGTTTTTGGAATTGTGAGTCAGACCTATCAGGCGAAAATTTATGTCACCCTGCGTCCCTCCGTGTTAGACCCGGCGGGAACGGCGGTGCAGTCCGGGTTGCAGCACATGGGCTACGACAATGTCGAGCAAGTGCGCATTGGTAAGTACGTTGAGGTGAAGCTGACGGCAGCGGATGAAGCAGCTGCCAAAACCCAACTTGATCAAATTTGCGATCAGTTGTTGGCCAATCCCGTGATCGAAAATTACCGCTTTGAACTAAGTGCAGGGTAAGCAATGAAATTTGGCGTTGTGGTATTTCCGGGGTCGAATTGCGATCGCGACGTAGCTATGGTCACCCGCGATGTGTTGGGGCAACCCACTCGCATGATCTGGCACGAAGAGCGCGACCTAGGAGATCTGGATGTGATTATCCTGCCCGGAGGCTTTAGTTACGGCGATTATTTGCGGTGTGGGGCGATCGCCCGCTTCTCCCCCGCCCTCCAGGCTACGGTAGAGCATGCCCAGCGAGGCGGCCTGGTGCTGGGGATTTGTAATGGTTTCCAGGTATTGACTGAGGCGGGGTTGCTGCCGGGTGCCCTGGTGCGTAATCGGGATTTGCACTTTATTTGCGATCGCCCCTCCCTCCGTATTGAGCGTACTGATCTGCCCTGGACGCAGTCCTATCAACCTAAACAGGTGGTTACGATCCCCATTGCTCATGGGGAAGGCTGCTACTATGCCGACACTGATACTCTGGCGGAACTGGAAGATAATGGTCAGGTTGTTTTCCGTTACAGCACGCCCACGGGTGACACAACCCCGGATGTGAACCCCAACGGCTCCGTTAACAACATTGCGGGCATTTGCAACCGTCAGGGCAATGTGTTGGGCCTTATGCCTCACCCCGAACGTGCTTCCGATGCGATGCTGGGCAACACCGATGGGTTGGCCCTGTTTGAAGGATTGTTGAACGCCGCAAAGGTTTTGGTTTCATAGCTTGAGCCGATTTCAATCAAAAAGAGCAGGAGTTACACTCCTGCTCTTTTTGATTGAAATGGCAGCGTGATTTATCGCGACAAACGCCCAAGAACAATTGACCGTTTTGCTGCTTCCTTTTCCTGGAGCTGCGGAGCCGGGAGGGCTGGGGATGGAGATGATGGACTGGCAGCGGGAACGGGAGTTGGCGCAGAAGCCTCAGGAGCCGTAGACGCAGCAGAGGTTGTAGCCTGGGCTGTGAGAAGAGCTTGCTCAGCAGGGGCAAGGGTCTGGGCGATCACGGCCTGGTGTTGTAGCTCTTCTGCTGAGGACACTAGATTGCCTAAGCCTTGAATGAGTTCGCGAAGGCTGTCCCGCACTTCAGGGTCGCCGGTTAGCTCGTCGAGGTCGGCGGTAATTTTCTGCACATTCTGGAAGGTGGCGCGGGCTGAGTCCAGGGTTTCCTGGAGGAGCAGCATATTCTCACCCGTAGCCAGGGCACCCGTCAGATTACGCAGGCTGGCAGAGGCTTCAGCGGCATTGGCCGAGGCCTGGGCAGCATTAGCCGAAAGTATCTGGAGGTTTTGTACGACTCCGGTATCATCTTCCACCAGGGGGGTCAGGCGATTGACGATGTACCCAATATCGACGGTCGTGCGATTGAGGTTATCCAGGCTGCCCACAATGGCCGTTCGATTGGAGACAAGCAGACGGTTCAACTCTGCAGCCGAAGTACCGGCCTGGTCAGCCGCTAAACCAATGCGGTTCGTGGTATCGCCTACCGTCCGTAGCAGAGGGCCGACTTCCTGCTGAACGGAGGAGGCAATAACTGTGACCTGATCCGCTAGTTGAGCCACCTCTGCCGCCGCATTGGAGCTATTGCGGGTTAAATCTTTGAGGTTGGTAAAGAGTTCTTCATCCGCAAACAGATCGGCCAGTTTAATGGTGGCGGCAATCAATTCATTGAAGGTGGCGCCTACCTGGCCCTCAATGCGATCGCCATTACAGATAATGCTGCTTCCCGGACAGTCGCGAGCCAGGGGATTGGTGGCAACCTCCACAGGGGCGGTGGGTGGAGGCAGGATATCGATGGTGGCCTCACCAATTAATCCCGTCTGATTCGTCAAAATAATCGAGTCGTCAGGAATTTGTAGAGTGGCTGGACGAATTTCTACCTCCACAACGGCCGCCTGGGAGTCGGCCCCTACGGCACGAACTCGGCCGACGACGACACCGCGATAACGCACGGCAGATCCAACCTGCATGCCGCCAGCGTCCCGAAATTCGACGCTAAAGACATAGCTACGAGCGCCCAAACGTAAGCCCCGTAGCCAGACGACCAGCAACCCAAAGACTGCCAGTCCTACCAGTACCAATAATCCAACTGACCCTTCCCGAAGTGTGCGCGATCGCATCCCTTATCCTCTTAGCATTGCAGGCACCGTCCGCCCCCATTAAACCAGCTTGTTCTACCGATCGCCTCACCCGATTCCGCAAATATCTCAGGATAGATGCGCGACTGACGAATTTATGGTGCAGGATGATGGCCCTACACTCAGCTTATTTTAGGGGGGCAAATCAAAACCAAATGTTTTTCTATAACTGCCCATTAATGGGCTACTTGAATCGGCCCTTCCACTAGACCACTGAAAAACTGCCGCACCATGGGGTGATCTGTCGTATCAATGTCGTCAACAGTTCCCTCCCAATGCACCCTTCCTCTGTATAAGAAGATGATGCGATCGGCCGTGCGACGAATCGTGCTGTCCTGATGGGTCACCATGACATAGGTGCTGCAACCCCCGGCGTTGCATTGTAGATTACGAATCAGGTCTTCGATCACAGTGGAGGCAATGGGATCGAGACCTGCCGTGGGTTCGTCATAGAGCAAAACTTCCGGGTGACTGGCCGGGTCATTGGGATCTTCCATAATGGCGCGGGCAAAACTGACCCGCTTCCGCATCCCACCGGAGAGCTGGGCGGGGAAGCGATCGCCAATCCCTGGCAACCCCACCATCTCCAGCTTTTGGTCTACCATCTTCCGAATCTCTTCAGCGGATAGACGGGAGTGTTGAAACAGAGAAAACCCTACATTTTCATACACATTTAGTGAATCAAAGAGAGCGGCCTGTTGAAACACCATACCGATGCCAACAGGGTCTTTTGCATCTTCAACCAGACCCTCACGTTTTTGGCCCTGAACGTAGATCTCCCCGTCGTCTGGGGCGAGCAACCCTGCAATAATGCGCAAAATGGTCGATTTTCCAGTACCAGAAGGGCCAATGATGGCCAGCGCTTCTCCCCGGCCAATGGTGAGATCGACGCCATCTAACACTACGCTCTCGCCAAAAGATTTGCGAATTCCTTTGAGCCGGATCAGGGGCTCAGTGTCGGTCGTTGCCTTTCCCCTGGGTTCTGTATGAGCGGTTGTGTCTGGATTGAGCCCCATGTGTCCTCTTCATCAGCCCTTTAAGCGTTGTCTATAAACAGCCATTCTGGCTTCAAAGTAACGGTCAAGTGTTAACTTTGGAGACAGTTTTAGGACAGGTTCTCCCGCTGTCCTCCTAAGTGGCCTGGTATCCTTTGCAACAGGTGCATAGATTTGAGAAACCCTGCATCAGGGCTAGCTACCACTCTAATGTGTCTTTCAGGATTCGGGTTATCCAGTTCCTATTGTCCCCTTGCTCTTTACCCTTTCGCCCTGCGGCTTCACCATGTCGAACGGATTTCTCAAACAGGCTTTTCGGACACGCCGACCGAAACCCATGCGAAGTTCCCCTAACCGCCGCTTTAACTGGTTTAAGTGGTTATCGCCAGGGCTGTCCTTAAAGCGCTGGCTGTTCATTAGTGCGGCAGGTGCACTGATGTTTGGTTTGGGAATGGCCATATGGGCGAGACAGGCTCCTATTTTTCGTTTGGGCCAGTTCATCAGCGATACCCTGAGCCTGGTCACCCAGCTAATTCCTAACTATGTCAGTGGGCCGCTGGTGGCGATTATTGGCCTATTGCTCGTGCTATGGGGCTATACCCGGAGCCTCAGCACTCTGACAGATGTGCTGATGCCCGAAGGGGACGAGGAACTGATCGATCGCCTGATGAACCATCGACGGTTGAACCGGGGGCCACGGATTGTGACCCTTGGGGGAGGCACCGGGCTCTCCACCTTGCTGCGGGGATTAAAGCCTTTTAGTGCAAACATTACAGCCATTGTCACTGTGGCTGATGATGGCGGCTCCTCCGGTCGTTTACGTCGAGAAATTGGAGTGCTGCCCCCAGGCGATATTCGCAATTGCCTGGCGGCCCTGGCCGATGAAGAAAAGCTGCTGACGGAGTTATTTCAATATCGCTTTAAGGCCGGCAACGGGCTGAGTGGCCACAGCTTTGGCAACCTGTTCTTGACCGTCATGACAGAGTTGACCGGGGATTTAGAGCAGGCGATCGCTGCCATCTCGAAAGTTTTGGCTGTCCGTGGTCAGGTGCTGCCTTCCACCCTGAGCGACATGCGCCTTTGGGCGGAACTGACCGATGGTCGCCGCATTGAGGGGGAATCGAACATCACCGAGGCTATGGGCCAGATTGCCCGCATTGGTTGTACTCCCGCGGCTCCCCCTGCATTGCCTCGGGTGATTGCTGCGATTGAGAGGGCCGACCTGATCATCATTGGCCCTGGCAGTTTGTATACGAGTATCATTCCGAATTTGCTGGTGCCGGAAATTGTAGCGGCGATTGCCCGCGCTGAAGTGCCCTGCGTCTATGTCTGCAATATCATGACCCAACCCGGAGAAACCCAGGGGTATACGGTCTCTGACCATATTCGTGCCCTGGATACCGTAGCGGGGTGCAAGCTGTTTGACGTGGTGTTAGTGCAACGACACATGCCCTCGGCTACCTCGTTGATTAAATATGCTCAGGAAGCTTCTCACCCGGTGTATTTTGATCGGGAAGAGGTAATGCGTTTGGGCCGGCGGGCAATTCTTGCCAATGTGATGCACGACGACGATGCCAAGGGGGCGGTGCGACATGATAGTGAACGGCTGGCGCGGGTGTTGCTGCGTTGGTATAGCCGTATTCAGGGACTCTAAGGCCAATTTATTTTTCGTGCCCCAGGGACACAAGAAATAAGCAGGACTTACGCATTTGTGTTGTGGGTAGGGTACGAAGCACCTTACCCACAACACAAATGCGTAAGTCCTGATAAATCCTTAAAGCCAAGAGTTCACGCCCTACGGGCGTGAACTCTTGGCTTTGATGCCCGAAAACCGCGCGCCAAAGGGGCGCGGTTTTCGGGCCTGATTTCAAAATGAGAATTGCTGAAAAAATCCTGAGCGCTGCCTATTTGACCAGAGTGTTGTTACCATGGTTGGTTGGCTTTGCTATTTCACCGTGCCGTTGGAAGGGTTATGTCTCAAGAACTGTTGCGATCGCTCGTCTGGATGGATTTTCGCTTGGCGGTGCTGTTTACCGTAATTCTGCCGCTGGTGCTATTGATATGGGCAACAGTCAAGCACATGGATGCGATGCAGCGTTTGCTAATCATTTACTGGCGAGTTTCCAGCTTGCTGGCGATTACATTGTACTTATTGATTGGCAACATTCCCATTGCGTTTCTGACGAGCTTCCTGGCACGGCTTCTGATTCCTATCAGCCTCTGGTTTTGGAATGACATCAACGAGGAAATTGCAGATCAGCCGCCTTCGCCTCTCAACCTGACGTTTACCTCCTGGCGTTGGGCCACGACGATTTATTGTGGTTTGGGAACTCTGGCGCTCATTCCGTTTTTACAGTGTGGGTTTTCCACCACGGCTTACCAGTCACCATTCTGCCAGGTATGGCGGGAGGCTCCACTGGTTTTCAAAGATACGTTTCACAATGGCTATACGCCTGGTTTCCTGGCGTTCTTTGCTATCCTGGGGTTGATCATTTACACGCTATATCTGGCCTATTTTGTGGTCGTGCGGTTGGGCCGCCAGGGGCGATCGGCTATGGCTGACCAATAATCAAGCCAATCATCCTAGGACTCACGCATTTGTGTTCTGCCTCGCGCAATACAAATGCGTAAGTCCTAAATCAAAAAGGACGGGTGCAAAGCACCCGTCCTTTTTGATTTGTTTAGGAGTGGCGACCAACCAGGCGATCGCGCAATTGCTTAATGCGATCGCGCAATTTAGCCGCTTCCTCAAACTCCAGATTTTTCGCCGCCTGCTTCATCTCACCTTCCAGACGGCTGATGAGATTGGGAATGTCCTCCAGGGATAGCTCATCAGATTGTTCGAGGATTTCCTCCAACTGATGGGCGTTGACCCGGCGGGAAACCTCCAGGAATTGCAGAATGGCGTTGCTCTTGGGCTTTTTGATGATGGGTTGGGGCGTGATGCCGTGTTCCTCGTTGTAAGCTTGCTGGATCGCGCGGCGGCGCTCCGTTTCGAAGATGGCCCGCTCCATGCTCTTAGTCAGAGTGTCGGCATAGAGAACAGCCTGGCCATTGATATGTCGTGCAGCCCGCCCGATGGTCTGGATGAGCGATCGCTCCGCCCGTAAGTACCCTTCCTTGTCGGCATCCAGGATGGCCACCAGGGAAACCTCCGGCAAGTCTAATCCTTCCCGTAGCAGGTTGACCCCAATCAGCGCATCAAACTCACCATTTCGCAGGTCTTGCAGAATCTCGATTCGCTCAATGGAGTTAATTTCAGAGTGCAAGTAGCGAACTCGAATGGCCCGTTCCTGCAAATACTCTGTCAGGTCTTCGGCCATGCGTTTGGTCAGGGTAGTGACCAGAGTCCGTTCCTGGCGCTGCACGCGCTCCTGAATTTCACCCAGCAGATCATCGATCTGCCCCTCTGTAGGCCGCACAAAAATCTCGGGGTCGAGTACTCCAGTAGGCCGGATGACTTGTTCCACCACATTGCCCGTACCGGTTTTGTAGACCCGATGGCCTGCTTCGGTTTCTTCAAACTCCCCGCCACAGGTTTCCAGTTCCCATTCTCCAGGCGTTGCGGAGACGAAGACACACTGGCTGACCTTCTCCCAGAATTCCTCGGATTTCAGGGGACGGTTGTCAGCCGCACTGGGCAGGCGGAAACCGTGGTCAATCAGCGTCATTTTGCGGGCGCGATCGCCGTTATACATCCCCCGCAATTGCGGGATAGTGACGTGGGACTCGTCAATTACCAACAACCAATCCTTCGGAAAGTAATCGATCAAACACTCGGGCGGCGTCCCAGCAACCCGTCCAGCCAGATGGCGTGCATAGTTTTCAACGCCATTGCAGTAGCCGATCTCCCGGATCATTTCCAGGTCGTAGCGGGTGCGCTGCTCCAGGCGCTGGGCTTCCAGCAGTTTATTCTCGCTTTCGAGTTCTGCGAGGCGTTCTTTCAACTCCGCTTCGATGGCGATGAGCGCGGATTCCAATCGCTCCTCGGGGGTGACAAAGTGCTTGGCCGGATAGATGTTCACCGCATCCATACTTTGCAGCGTTGCCCCTGTGATAGGGTCGATGTAGCGGATGGCGTCGATCTCATCGCCAAAGAACTCCACTCGAATAATGCGGTCCTCGTAAGCCGGACCAATTTCCAGGACATCCCCCTTGACCCGGAAGCGCCCACGCCCTGACTCCAAGTCGTTGCGCTCGTATTGAATGGAAGCCAGATCCCTCAGCACCTGCCGCTGGTTCATCTCTTCGCCCACCCGTAGGGGAATCGACGCCTTCAGGTATTCTGACGGAATCCCCAAACCGTAGATGCAACTGATGGAGGCCACCACAATCACATCTTTTCGTTCAAAGAGCGATCGCGTAGCCGAGTGCCGCAACATATCGATCTCTTCATTAATCGATGCGGTCTTTGCAATATAGGTATCGGTTACCGGAATATAAGCTTCCGGCTGGTAATAGTCGTAATAACTGATGAAATACTCAACGGCATTATCGGGGAAGAACTCGCGTAGCTCGTTACACAATTGTGCGGCCAAGGTTTTGTTGTGGGCCAGCACCAGGGTCGGCTTCCCGATCTGCTCAATCACCCTGGCCATGGTGTGTGTCTTACCTGTGCCCGTTGCCCCCAGTAGGGTTTGGTAGCAGTTGCCGCTTTTCAGGCTTTGAACAAGTTGCGCGATCGCCTTCGGTTGGTCTCCAGTCGGGGCAAAAGGTGCCTGAATATTGAAGTCCATAAATTGTGAAGCGTTAGAGATAGGGGAAACGCAGACTGTCTATCTATAATGACGGATCTTACGAGAATTGGGGAATGGCGGTTTTCCAGTCTTTAGAGCGGTTTTAGGCCGCTGTATGTCCGACAGAATTCTTGAATTGAACGGTTACTCAAAGGGGTGCTTTTTGTCCGGGAAGGATCAAAAAAACAGCCTCTAGCGGGCTGACGTCAGCAATTCTCAGTATGGGCATCAAAGCCAAGAGTTCACGCCCTACGGGCGTGAACTCTTGGCTTTGATGCCCATACTGAGAATTGCTGGGCTGACGTAAGTCCTGAAGGAATTATTTTAGACAAGTGGTATTCTAATCACGGTTACCCTGGAGCAGGGCTCCAATCCCCAACACGCCACTCTTTGCATCAGGAAGAATCCTATGACTAAGTCTCCTAGCCTGTTTGCACTTAGCGAAACCTTTCGGCGTGATTTCCTCATGGGCCTGGGTGTCTGGCTCGGACTGGAGTTTTTCACATTTGCCCTTTTCCCGGGAGCGGGTATCATTCAGCCCGGCACTCGGTATCAGGGATGGTTTCTTCTGAGCATTATTTTTGGGGTGATGGGGGCATTTCTACTGGCACTGTCGCCGATGTGGATAGCGCGCGATCGCCAACGCCCCAATAAAACAATACGTAACCTACTCGTTTTGGGATGGCGGCTCGTAGCCTGGTTTGGTTTGGCTGGTCTGGCTTTTCCACTCCTCGTACTGAGCTACGAACTATTCGCCCGCCTGTTCGATCAGCTGATTCAAGGGTAAGTCTACTCAGAGTTTTACAGAGATCGTCAATAATCGATCCATTCAGTTCTTGCGCTTGCGGTAGATAAGTACGCAAGAGGTTTAAATGACAGATTCAACATTCAATTTTTTTCAACACTGGTACCCCATTTCACCGATTGAAGACTTCGACCCTGACTGTCCAACATCGGTCGTTTTGCTGGGGCGCAGGCTGGTTGTATGGAAACCCCACTTCTCAAAAAACTACTGTGTTTTTCTCGACCAGTGCCCGCATCGTTTAGCGCCCCTGAGTGAAGGACGCGTGGATGAGAAGACGGGGCAGCTCATGTGTAGCTATCATGGCTGGCTCTTCGATGCTGAAGGCGTTTGCACCCATATTCCTCAGGCAGACGACCCTGATTTGATTGCGAAGAACCGCGAACATTATTGTGCAACGACTCTGCCTACGCAGGAGGCTAATGGTTTGCTATGGGTTTGGCCCGATGCCGAATCGGCGGCGATCGCCCCCTCCCACCCTTTGCCCCTTTCGCCCCAGGTGGATGCCGATCGCGGCTTTGTCTGGTCATCCATGGTGCGTGACCTGGAATATGACTGGCAAACGTTAGTTGAAAACGTTTCTGATCCCTCCCATGTCCCATTCGCCCATCATGGCGTACAGGGCAACCGGGATAAGGCCAGTCCAGTCCCTATCAAGATTGTCAAATCCGCCCAGGATTGCATAGAAGCAAAAACCGAGGGTCGTTTTGAAACTCACATCACCTTCACACCGCCCTGCCATCTGGAATATGCCATTAACCTGGGTGGCGATCGCCAGGTTGGATTAGTTACTTACTGCATCCCCGTTTCTCCGGGCAAGTCCAGAATTGTAGCCCAGTTTCCCCGTAACTTCGCCAAGCGCCTACACGATTGGGTGCCCCGCTGGTGGAACCATGTCTCTGTGCGCAACTTGGTGCTGGATGGGGATATGGTTTTGCTGCACTATCAAGAACGAGATTTGCAACAACGATCTCACACGGAAAGCTGGAAAACGGCTTACAAGCTGCCCACCAGTGCCGATCGAATGGTGATTGAATTTCGTCGGTGGCTCGATCAATATGGTCAGGGGCAATTGCCCTGGGAAGGAGCAGATGTGGCGATTTCGTTAGAAACTCGCGATCGCCAACATCTCCTTGATCGCTACCATCAACACACGATGATTTGCGGAAGTTGTCGTCAGGCCTTGAAAAACGTGCATCGTTTACAGGCAGGATTACTGGCTTATTTCTTTATTGTCTTGTCAGTAGCGGCTGTGATGCCTGATGAATTGCGCCTGAGAATTAGTGTGCCTTTAGTTTTAACGGCTCTCTTTGGATTGGGCGTTTATGCAGCTCTAAAGTACTGGCTGGAACCCAAATTCCACTATGTAGACTATGTCCACGCTAAACGCTGAAGCCTTGTTTTGAACCCATAGTCGATTCCAGAACACTTGCCGCAACAGCGATCGCACACCCCGGTGCCGTCACCGCCCTCAAAATACGCCGTCCTAAAGAAATGAGCTGGAATTGGTGAGCGATCGCCAACTCCTCTTCACCTGCTGTAAACCCACCCTCTGGCCCAGTGGCCAGCACAATCGAAGTGGGCTTGGGACTGTCGGCAAGTTGTTGAGTCAATGCGTTCAATAACAAGGGAGAATTTCCCCGGGCCGCACAGAGATAGCGAGCGTCTTGCTCAGGATTGCCCAGGGACAGGGCTTCGGCCCAAGCAAGAGGTTTGTCAATAGCCGGGATGATTTGCCGCTCGGATTGTTCGGCGGCTTCGCAGGCAATGCGTCGCCAGCGGTCTAGCTTCTGGGGGCTAGGTTGGAGAAGAGTGCGATCGCTCACCACCGGCACAATGGTATGCACACCCAACTCAGTGCATTGCCGAACAATATCATCCATCCCGCTGCCTTTGGGCATCGCCACGAGCAGGGTTATGGGAATCGGTAACTCATTCGCAACGGGTAAGGATTCTAGAAGGGTTGCGCGATCGCTCACTGTCTCCAGTTGAGCTACCCACCAGTGGCCAAGGCCATCCATGGCAACAAAGCGATCGCCTACCTGTAATCGCAGAACCCGTTGCAGGTAGTGGATCTGCTTGTCGTTCAGGTGAAGTTCAGTCGAGTGGATTTGAGAGGGAGCGATCGCCACCCGTTGCAAGCGGCTCCAATCCTGAGGATTAGCCCCTGCGTTGTTACCTTTAGCCACTCAACAGCGCTTCCACAAACTCATAGCTGGAGAAGGGGCGCAAGTCCTCAATGCCTTCCCCGGCTCCGATGAAGCGAATAGGTAAGCCCAGTTGCTTCACAACTGCCAGGGCTACGCCACCCTTGGCTGTGCCATCTAGCTTGGTCAGAATGACGCCGCTTAGATTGGCTGCTTCTGAAAAGACTTCTGCCTGCCGCAAACCGTTCTGGCCAAGGGTCGCATCCAGTACCAACAGGGATTCCACATGGGCACCGGGGGCTTTCTTGTCGATGATGCGGCGTACCTTGGATAGTTCATCCATCAGGTTTTTCTTGTTTTGCAGCCGGCCTGCGGTGTCAATTAGCAACAGCTCGACATCGCGAGATTGGGCGGCACTGATGGCATCAAACACCACCGCTGCCGGGTCGGTGTTCTTGCCGGGGTTAGCAATGACTTCCACGTTGCTGCGCTGGCCCCAAATCTTCACCTGTTCTACAGCCGCAGCTCGGAAGGTGTCGGCTGCCCCAATCAGGGTTTTGTAGCCGGACTTCTGCGCAATGTGGGCAATTTTGCCAATGGTAGTGGTTTTGCCCGCACCATTTACCCCGGTCATCAGCCAGATGTTGAGAGTTTCTTTCTCGGGAGCGAAGGTGGGGTTGGCCGGTTTGCCACCGGGATTGTCGAGCATATCCCGCAGGATTTGTTTGAGGTAGGCGATCGCATCCTCCGGAGGCAGCGCATCCTCACGCAAACGCGCCTGCAATGCTTCAATGATGTAGTCGGTGGCTTCAACGCCCACATCGGCCTGCAATAGCAGCGCCTCGATCTCCATCACCGCATCTTGATTCAGCGGCCCCTGACCCACAATAGCCCGTAGCTGGTTGAGCAAGTTACGACGGGTCTTGTCCAACCCCTGACGCAGGCGCTTCAGCCAGGTAATTTCTTCCAGGTCTACTTCATCGGCGCGGCGTCCCTGGGCTGCTAGCACCCGTGCCGACCACAAGAAGTTCTCGTCGAGTTCGGCTTCGGCAACGTCGGTAGTGGCTTGAGCCGCGACGGGTTCAGCAATGGGTTCCTCAATGGCTTCAGCTTTCAGACGCTCCAGGCGTTCCTGACGCTCGGCCTCAGCTCTAGCCCACAGGGGAAGGACAGGTTCTACAGGAACAGGAGCCGGTTCTGGAGCTATTGCCTCTACGGGAGTTGCTTCAACCGCAGCTACAGGCTCGACCACCGGAGTAACTTCAGCAGTACTGGGTGCCTCTACTGGCTCGGTTTCAGAAGCGACATCAGTAGCCACCTCTGCCGCGACTGGCTCAGCAGCCGGAGCTTCTGCTTCTGTGGACGTCGTAGCTTCGGGGGCTACTTCCTCCTGTTGCCGTTTCTGGATATTCTTGTAAGCCGCTTTGGCCCACTTCAAATAGTCTTCCGGCGATACTTCCGCTGGGGCATCGGTCTGGGGAGCCTCGGATGGCTGAGAGGCTGCCTCCTCAGGGGCGGGAGTGGAGTCGGTAAATTGCCGATTAAACCAATTAAACGACGACATAGCACCTCAATACAGCCACGGACATAGCGTTAGGGTTGATTTTGCACTTATTGGACATGATGCAAAATCAACCTTCATGGTAGCAGGGTAGTAGCAAGCTTAAGTGACGGATGGCCGACTGCTGCTGCTGTCGCTGACTCGCCGTAGGACCCCGTTAATAAAACGATGGCCTTCTTCGCCGCTATAGCGTTTCGCCAGTTCAATAGCTTCATTAATCGCCACACGGTCGGGAACGCCCATGAATTTCTGCTCTGCTACAGAGATACGGAGAATGTCCTGGTCAATGCGAGGCAGGCGGTGCATCTGCCAGTTCACCATATCGTTGGCGAGGATGGTGTCGATCGTCTCCCGCTCTTGCCGAACTGTCGTGAGGAGATCGAGCGCATAGTCTCGGACTTCCTGCTGGTTAGCCAGTTGAATGAACTCGGGCAGATCAACGGCGATACCCAGACGATTGACAGAATTTTTGGCTTGTTCGACGGCCTCTTTAACCATTTCACGCGCACTTTGTAAGTCAGCGGCGTTAATTTCACTGCTGAGGAGGCGATCGCTTGCCCGTTCCAATTCGCCTCCAGCAGTTTCGAGGGCATCCTGCACTTCACTTGTCAGGGTACGGATAGCGGCTAGAAGAATATGGGGCAACTCCTGAGCCTGTAACTTATCGGGATTGGTGGGCAACTGGCTCAAGCTCAAAAGAGCCAATTCACGGGCAATACGACGAGCTTGCATAGTCTAAATTTAGAAACAACAATAGGGTGATAGTTCGGTAACCAGTAGACACTTAAAGCTTAGAAGCTCTATGCTCCTAAGCTTTCTACAAAATACCGACGAATGGGTATCCTGGCTTCACTGGTTGAGAAGACAGCAATCTTTATTGAACCAGAATCCCTAGCCTTCCTCAGGCAGACGGGCATAATTTTGCCGTAAATCAACCACCGATGGCTCCAATACTGATTCTAGCCGACGGCCTTCTGGTAAACCGGGGGGTAATGCCGCCGAGAGGTTGGGCCCTACAATGCCACCCGACACAATGACTTTGAAGGCATCTTCCACCGACATTGAGAGATTCAACACTTCGTCCTCGGGCACAATGGCGTACCAACCTGTCGTTGGGTTGGGTGTTGTTGGGATAAAGAGATTCAGCATCGAGCCGGAGGAGTGAGGCAGAATCCCAGGTGCGGTGCTCCCAGTGACAAAGCCCAAAGCCCATAAGCCTTTGCGAGGGTACTCAACCAATACCACTCGACGGAACCGACCACTGGAATCCCGCAGTAGGGTTTCTAGTAGTTGCTTCAGAGTTTTATATACGGCTCCCGCCAGGGGGATGGCTTGCAGTACCTTTTCACCGACATCCAGGAACCACTGCCCTACGATGTTGCGAGCCATTAAGCCAATCAGCAGAATAAAGCCGAGGGGAACCGTCAGCCCAACCACCAAGTTCAAAAAATCCCCCATAAATGGAGGCATTTCGTTGAATGGGTTAATTTGTTTGGGGATCCGGGTCAAAAAGTTAAAAACCCAGGTGGCAATAGTGATGGTTAGCCAAATGGTAGTGGCGAGAGGAATCACGACCAGAAGCCCAGCAATCAGGTCGTTCTTCAAATCTTGCTTTAGGCGTTGCAGTACGGACAAGCTAACAGATCTCCCTCTAGATGATGGGTGTTTGCCTTATGGATAGAGTATAGGGACGAGCGAAAACCGTGAAGGGGATCGCAAAGGATATTGATGAGGCTGTGATCTCACAAAGACGGGATCTGATTTCACGAAAGGGGGAGCTATTCTCTCAAAGGAGGAAAGTGTGATTCCTTAAAAAGAGAAGCTGTATATAGTTTTAAAGCGTGTAAAGAAATGTTGCAAGGGATTTAAGGGTAGAGCCCCATACGCTCTCAACCGTCTTCCTTCAAGACCACGAAAGACATTACCTGTATCATAACTAACATTTGGGGTCCTCTCCTCCTTTGAAGCTGTTCTGGCAGCAATTCTCAGTATGGGCTTCAAAGCTAAGAGTGCGTGCCCGTCGGGCACGCACTCTTGGCTTTGAAGCCCAAAAACTGCTCACTAAAGGTGGGCAGTTTTTGGGCTGGCTTTCAAAATGAGAATTGCTGCTGTTTTGGGCGTGTGATTGCCAGGGGTGGGGACGCTAAGCACCCCTCTCACCCCTGGCAATCACGTAATTGAAATATGGACCTGTTTTTGAAAATGGGCTCTAGGCTGCACAGCATTGCCTTGTGTGCTCCTCCTGGAAAAAGCAAAGAGGGGCGTTTTGCGCCCCTCCTTTCTGGAACCAAAACTCTGCTGAGTAGACACTAAAATTCCTGTCGCAGCAGGCGTAAACCTACCCACCCAATGATGATGTAACCAATGGCAAGGAGCAAACTGTTGAGACCAACCCGTAAGCCAGACTTTAAGGATTCTGAACGGGCTGTATCTGCTGCCTTTGTTTGTTGCTCTTTAATCCGCGCTTGCTCCTGGGTAAGCTGCTTCTGAGCTTGTTCCTGAAGGTAAGGGTCTAGAGTTTCAGGCTTCTCTTTGAAACCTCGAATCAGAGAGGCATCCTGCTCACTAATCAATTTTTGCTGAACGGCCTGCTGTAATTGCTCATCACTGGCACTGACCAGCTGGCCAATTTGCGCCCGCTGCTGCTGTACCGCCAGGGAAATACGTTGCTGAAGTTGCGTGTCGGCTTGTTGTGCTTCTTGGGTCAGGCGCTGTTGTAAATCAATGTTGTTCAACCGCACATTATTCAGGTGCAGGGGAAACATGACGAGATATATGGCCCCCAGCACACAGGCCAAAGCAGCGGCCCAAAACCGCACAGTTTGCCAGAGTGAACGGCCCGATTTTGTGTCTTTTAATGACGTCTCCAGCCAATAGCCGGCAAATACTAAGGCCAAACCTACGAGCGGCACCAATCCCCGATCCACGAGTTGGGTCGCGAATGCTAGTTGCCACGCTCGCTCGCCCAACTGGTAGGGCCAGGGTGAGATGAGGAAATCTAGCAGAACCGAAAGAATGATGATGATCCCTGCTACTCGCATGGCCAGGGCGGCTAAAGCGGCGATGGGGCGATTGCCAGGAGAGTTGGTCAATGTCATGAAAGTATCCGTTAGCGATAAGGGGCTATAAGAAAACCCAAAGGCCATTAAACACCATGGAAGCTGTCTTCGGCATGGAAGTTTGCATAACGCATTCACTCAGCGTTATAGGACATCCGGTTAAATAACCGGATTTGGTGATGGGTGCATCCCACTTTTTTAGTTTTCAGATTTGCAAACGTGGGGTGCACTCTTGCTAGTGCCCTGCTGCCAAAGGTAAATCAAGGTTAGTTCTAGAAGCCCTGCATATTAGAGCTTCTAGAATTAATCTTCTATGAAATAGACCGACTCAGATTTGATTAGGACAGCTGAGTTCGGGTTAAGGGCGTTTTCGAGTGCCGCGCAACGCGCGGCACTCGAAAACGCTTATTTTGGCGTGCGCAAAGCGCACGCCAAAATAAGCACTGCAGCTTATCCCGAACTGAGGTTAGGACTTACGCAATCTCCTTATATTCAGTGCATTCCTATTGTGTGTAAGTCCAGTTATGTTAGTTCGGTACAAGTTAGAGTGCCTAGTACTCTGTCAAGGAGTTTTTGAGGGGGCGCAGACCCCTCAAAAACTCCTCAAATTTCATGTTCAATTGGGGGTTACCCCACGCTTGAACATTGACAGACCACCAGCTTAGGAGGCGTTTCACACCAATAGTTGTTTTTGAGAGTGGTACTCTGTACTGCTGCCAAAATAGCTTCTAACCCAAACTGATTGCACCTCTTGAAAAAAAACATTTTGGCATGCGTTCTACGCATGCCAAAATGGGCCCTTGGGTTTATCTCAAATTATGGTTAAGAGGGTGCTTGAATTGGGCAGGAAGGAGGGAGTTCACCAGAACCGAAAATAGGCGAAGGGTCTAAACCTGTAATCTGGCTGAACTGGGCGGGAGTTAAAGTACTGCAAATGGGCTGCTCTTCCCAAACCCGGAGCTTTTGCTGTACCTGCTTGAGGAATGACATTCCTCGCACCAGGGGCACCGTAATCCAAACATCCAGTAGGGTTTCCACTAGAGCCAATTCAATGAGACCGTGAGGATAGCGGCTAAGCAACTCGTCTAAAGCAGATCCAAAAGAAACGGATTCGTCGCCATCTAGTTGATAGCTACTGACAATATGCTTGACGCGCTGGCGATTGAGTTCTGCGCGAATGTTCATCTCATCGGCTCTCAGTCAACGATGACATAGGTTTGAGGGAAAAGCCCTGGTCAATGGTCAGGTGTCGCCCTCTTAATATGACTGTCCTCCAGCCATAGTAGCGTAGCCATCGGTTTTGTTCACACAAACTCTAACCCAGAACTGCTGTTTTTTCGTTGCAAAGCGACGAAAAAACAGCAGTTCTGGGTTTTGGTTTTAGAGAAGGTCCAAGATGTGAGTACAGCTATAACGGTGAACGTGAGAAATAGTTCAAAAAACTATTCAGGGTGTTGCGATAAGATGCTGAAGTAAATGGCAGGTTGGGTGATGCGGTGCCCTCATTTTTGCCGTAGTTTTTGTTCAGTCCCCTTTGGAGATTGTCTATGAAACCAGTGGGTGGGCGATCGCCCCTCAGCAAATATGCGTCCTATGCCCTCGCTGCTGCCACTTTGACGGTTCTAGTGGTACCTCCAGCGCGTGCAATTTTTTATGATTTTGGCTATGACCTGGATCCTCCCCGACGGGACTACCGTGAGTGCGCGGCAGGGCTGATTGGCGAAGGCATTACACCCGAAGAAGCGGCCCAGGCCTGTGGTGTTGCCCTCAACCCTGAGAACCTTGCCGATTGTGTGGCAGGTATCGACAACGAATCCTTAACCGCAACGGCGGTGCTGGATGCGTGCCGCCGTGTGCGCCGTCCTGATGAAATGGCTCGGTGCTTCAATGACATTCGCGGTATTGATGGCACGAGTGCCGCAGTTAATGTGCTCGATAATTGCCGTCGGAGCTTGTTGCCCAGACGCTTTGCGAACTGTGTTGTGGGGCTTCGGGAAGAGATTGATTTCTCCACAGATGTGGCTATGGAGAGCTGTATTGCGGCAGGCGATCGCCCCCGCAACGTTTTACCCAGCTTCCGCCCTCTAACCGAGCAACCTTCTAGGCAGCCCTCCATTGGAGATCCGTTGGGACAACCTTCTGTGCAACCTTCTCCGTCTTCTGATCAGCCCTCTCAGCCTTTTATGGGGCAATAGCTCAATCTGCCGGATCGTTGCACTGATAGTTGATCGCTGTTCACCTGGCAGTTCTAGCCAATATTAGGACATTCAGACCAATCGAAGGGGGTGGCGTAATACGCTGCCCTTCTTTCTTGGGTATTGCTGGGAGCTATGAAGATGGGATGTGGAACCGCAGTTCCACATCCCATCTTCATAGCTCCCAGCAACGGGCTTGCTTTGGTATATAGCGCTGTGCACGTTGATTAAGAACGGTGGTGTACTTAACGCACTTGCGAATTGCGATAGCGCTGGGCGTTCAGAACCCGGAGGCTTTTCAAAAAACTGTCTTAACCAAATGGCGTAAGGTTATGCAAGCTCTGTGACCACTGTTGTATCGGTATTCAAATTTATGAAGTACATCGGGTAGTGTCACTACACACTATCTGATGTACTTCATCAATCCAGATCCACAGCTTTTTTACAAGGAAAGCTCCAGGTCGGCGGCAGGTGTGAGGGCGTCGGGTTCCTCAGCAGGCACTGGCGGAGGTGCGATCCGGTCCAGGGTGTCCCAGATTTCCTGCATGAGGGTATCCAGGTTGATACGAGCAACAGCAGAGATGGTGAAGATGGGAACATCGGTGCGCTGGCGGAGTTCAGCCGCGATCGCCTCTACCTGCTCGGGCTCGGATGCCAGGGCGTCGATTTTATTCAGGGCAAGAATTTGGGGGCGATCGCTTAACCCTCGACCGTAAGCCTCCAGTTCATTCTGAATTGTTTCATAGGCGGCGATGGGGTCTTCCTGGGTGGCATCGATCAGGTGCAACAGCACGCGCGTCCGCTCGATATGCCGTAGGAAATCGTGGCCCAAGCCAAGACCTTCATGGGCTCCTTCGATGAGACCAGGAATATCGGCAAAAACCGTGCCATCTCCGGTGGGTTTACGAACCACTCCCAGGTTAGGCACCAGGGTGGTGAAGGGGTAGTCAGCAATTTTAGGACGGGCCGCCGAAAGGGATGAAATTAGCGTCGATTTTCCAGCATTGGGCAGACCAATGATGCCCACTTCCGCTAATAGTTTCAGTTCCAGACGAAGCATGCGCATTTCGCCCGGTAGACCCGGTAACGCTTTCTCTGGAGCGCGGTTATGGTTGCTGAGGAAGTGACGGTTACCCAGTCCACCTTTTCCGCCCTTAGCCACTTCCAGAACCTGGCCGTTAGCTACCAGATCACCGATCACTTCGTCTGTTTCAGCATCGTAAACGACGGTGCCTACCGGTACTTCAATGATGCGATCGCCCCCCGAATGCCCCGTCATATTTTTGGGGCCGCCCCGTTTGCCATTATCAGCCTTGAAGAGGCGGGCGTAACGGAAATCTAATAGGGTCTGCAAATTCTCAACGGCGACCAGATACACCGAGCCACCATGCCCACCGTTTCCTCCCGCTGGCCCTCCAGCAGGTACATATTTTTCACGCCGGAAGGCCACCATTCCATCGCCGCCATCCCCAGCCTGAACTTGAATTTCTGCCTGATCAATAAACTGCATGGGCGATCGCCATCCAACAAACTTCCTGATCTGATGGTAGGCGATTATTGGGCAGAAGGTGTGGGGAAAGGCGGAAGGCAGAAGACAGAATGATAGAGCTGATTTTCGTGGGTAAAATCCACGAAAACCAGCTTTTCAAGCACTGTTAGGGGCAGCTCACCAAATTAGCTCCCAATCCCCCGGTTCCGGTCTGAGCCATCCAACCTAGATTGGAGGTTTGGTTATAAAAGACTTGCAACCAGATACGGCCATCAGACGTGGTTTGACGGTTTGGGGGAGCCGTGGCATAGACCCGTTGATTTTGGGCCAGCGAAGCAATGAGATTACCGTAGGGGGCAGTCCGTACTGCTAATACAGCAGGAGCCACTTGATAACAAGCACCTCGTCCACCTGTTTCCTCACCAGCGTCGCAGTCGGTTAATAGAGTTGCCGATCGCACCCATCCCAAGGAAGGGTTTGAAATTTGGGCGGTGCCATTTCCCAGAACTCCCGTCAGCACAATTCGGGTGTAGGGTTGAAGCGTCGCGACGGTCTGACCCAGCGTGGAGCTGGAATAAACGGGTAGTGCCGTGCTCCCACTGCTGCGGCAGGTGCCCACGTAGGTTGTACGTTCTACAAGGGGAAGGTCGGCTCGGGGAGCAGGAGTCGCTGCTGGGGCGGGAGTTGGCGTGGGTGCCGGGGCTTGGGCCGGAGCCGCTGCGGGAGGAGCCGCTGCGGGAGGAGCCGCTGCGGGAGAAGGTGATGCAGATGGGTTGGGTGCAGGTGCCGGGGCTTGAGCCTGGGCAGATTGAATGACGGTGAGGGGATGGGCGATCGCGATCCCCACAGCAATTAGCGTTCCAAGGATTGATTGATTGCGAAAATCAGGCATGGGAGGCTCATTCCTGGAATGACAATGTTATCGGAGCACCTTATCACGAGTCCCCGGTTGGGCCCGGTGGATGCTACGAATCTTAAAAATGTCGATTAACGTCGAAATACAGCCATAAGGGCCAGAATTTGGGAAATAGCCCCATGGCCCGTTATCAAAGTGATAGGCTGTCACCCAGGCGGGGGAAGCCAGGCACAGCCCAGGTCGATACAGTGCAGAGATTCCGTTTGGAGGAGAACTGTGAACCCGGCAAAGCGAAATGTTGCCCTACTAGTGCTCTGTCAGGCATTAGCCATGACCACGATGACCGTCCTGATTACGGTTGCAGCACTGGCCGCCAATGAGATGACTGATAATAAGGTGCTGGTAACCTTGCCCATTGCCTTAATGCAAGTGGCCGTGATGCTAGCGACCATTCCGGCTTCCATGCTGATGCGGCAGGTGGGTCGTCGTTTGGGCTTCATGGTTGGCTCGGGGTTTGCCATGGTGGGAGGGGCGATCGCCGCCTACGCCATTCTCATCAATAGTTTTCCCCTCTTCAGCCTGGGGCTGTTTTCCATTGGTATTTTTAGCGGCTTTTCCGGGTATTACCGTTTTGCGGCTGCCGATGCCGCCGATGAGTCTTTCCGCCCTCAGGCGATCTCATTTGTGGTTGCCGGGGGTGTACTGGCAGCCCTATTGGGGCCTGGGATGGCGATCGCCTCCAGCGAATGGTTTTCGAACGCCATGTTTGCGGGTACGTTGCTGGTAGTTGTAGCGTTGCAAATTCCCACAGTGCTGGTGTTGCTGGGGGTGAAGATTCCGCCGTTGCCGGTAGCGGAGCGGCAGAAGCGGGGGCGATCGCTGACAGAAATTATGCAACAACCCGCTTTTGGTGTGGCCGTAGTGGGAAGCATGGCAGGTTACGGTGTAATGGCGTTTTTAATGACCGCTACCCCATTAGCCATGGTGGCGATGCAGCATCCCTTTCCTTCTGCTGCCTCTGTGATTCAATGGCATGTTTTGGGAATGTTTGCGCCGTCGTTTTTCACAGGGTTTTTGATTACTCGCTTTGGCGTCTTAACGATGCTGTTGCTGGGGGCCGTATTGAATCTGCTTTGTGTTGGCACCAATTTGATGGGTGATAGCACTAGCCATTTCCATTTAGCGCTGACCTTGCTTGGCGTCGGTTGGAACTTTATGTATGTCAGTGCAACGACGTTGCTTACGGAAACCTACACCCCCGCAGAGAAGGCTAAAACTCAGGCCACTCATGACTTCTTGATGTACACCTTTGTGGCGTTTTGCACGTACCTTTCAGGTGAACTGCTAGATCGCTTTGGTTGGGTAACGTTGAACTATGCTGCTATTCCAGCGCTGGTGGTGGCGATGGCGTCCGTGCTATGGCTGATGCGGCAACGCCAACGAGGGTTGCAAGGCGTTCACTTGCGTTAAAAGAATTCTCATGGAAGTGTGCAGTGCTCTACACTTCCATGAGAATTGTCAAAGTAATTTCTGTGGCCAGTAGGCATTTGGAAACCCACTTTTGTAAGTGAAGCGGGCGAAGCCCGCTTCACTTACAAAAGTGGGATGCCCCCGGTTTGATATAAGTAGAAAAAGAAACTCTTTAAAAAGTTTTCTGGTAGCTTCAGACTTTGTGCAAACTCACTTCTAGATAAGCATTCGCACTGTTGGAGAAATGCCTCATCCAATACTAATGCATGAGCTGTTTGGCTTTTCTGATGTGCCTTTGGGGTGAGGCTTGCTGTAGTACGGCTCCCGTATCATGCTCACAACCTCAATAATGTTGGGTAAGGTTAGTATGGTACAAGCTGTTACTCGTAACAATGACAATCCGAATGACATCCGAAATCGTGAGGTCGTTCACTCTGCCGCTACACCTGAGGTCGGTAATTTAGCAACACCGATTAACTTTTCTCATTTCACACGAGTTTATATTAATAACTTGCCAGCCTATCGTGAGGGAATATCTGCCTTGCGAAGAGGTTTAGAAGTTGGCTTAGCGCATGGTTTCTGGCTCGTTGGTCCCTTCGCTTGGCTTGGCCCTCTGCGGGATACTGACAGTGCAGATTTAGCGGGTTTGCTATCGGCGATCGGCTTAATTGTTATTTCTACTCTCGCCATTTCTCTGTATGGGGCCAGCAATCCTCCCCATCCAACCCGCACGATTACCACCCCTCGTCCTCCTGAATCATTGAATACAGGGGAAGGCTGGAATGAGTATGCAGGAGGCTTCTTTATTGGGGCCGCAGGAAGTGCCGTTTTTGCTTACCTGATCCTGTCGAACTTTGAAGCCATTCGGGGCTTGCTCTCCTTCTAAATCTAAAGATATCAATCTCCTTGATGCAGGAGCCCTATTGGGTTCCTGCACTTTTTTAGATATCTTGCGCTGAAGCATAAGGAGATTTCCAGTAATGAAATTACCCCCAGAATGTTGGTGCTTTGCCCGCTTCGCGGGCAAAGCACCAACATTCTGGGTAAATTCTTATGCAGAAACCTCCTAACTTACACAATTTTTATCGTGTGTGGTTTGCGGTGCACATCACATACAGTAAAAATGCACTCAACAGGGTAGACTTGTGCAAGCCTCTATGAACCTGGGAGATCAGTATACTTCGTCTATAAAGGCAACCGTCAATGGTTACATTTAACGGACTTTAGAGGGTGGATGGTAAGTGGGTGGGATAGCATGAAGTCCAGCCTGTATTTACTGGAAGCTCTTGGTGATGAAACGTCGCTCAGTCTGGGGATGGGTAGGGTTGGGACTGGGGGTGGCGATCGCCATCCTGCTATTTGCCCACCCGATCAACGCTACAGAGAGATCCAGCTATGCCTTGAGCCAGGAAGCAGGTTTCAACCGCCCCGATCACTATCCGCTTCGCCCTCCCACTGGAGCAAAAACAGAATTCTACCGTCCAATAAAACCCTGGGTGGGTCGCCTCATTTTGCCCGAACTTCGGGCCAGAGGGGCTACAGATTGGGTTTGGTTTGAAGTGCATCAGGCTCCGCCAGACTCACAAGATCTGATTGGGAAGACCGTGAAACTGGAATGGGGGGATTCTTCCTTTGCCCAGAACTACCCTCCCATCGTCACCACCAACGTCCGCCTCAGCGATCGCGCTCGCCAATTTGAAGGAATGGGAAATCTAATTCCTACTCGTCTGGATGGATGGAGGCGGGTTGGGCCGTTGGAATCGCTGGCAGGTGCTCGCCCCAATAATGATCTCGAAGCCAGCCTGGGCACCGTCAAGCTGACGACCAACACTGCGGGAGAACCCGTCCTTCGGACGGAACGCGAACCCGTACAGGTGACGGGACGGATGTATGGATTGGTCAGTATTGTAGCTCCCGAAACGGAGCAGCCTAATGTGCGCCCGGCAACGTGTCCGGTCAAGCAACGGTTGTGTGAGAGTGAGCTCTACCGAGTACGACACTACAATCCTCAAACGCAACAGTTCGATGGGCCTGAGGATGTGATTCGGATTCCACAGCAACCCCCTGATGCAGGTGGGCGATTTTTCTCAACCCCCCATCAATTAGCCAGTTCTTCGGCAGGCCGGGCCGGTTGGTACATCTATGGGGCTTTTGATGCGGGAGGAATGTTTACCGTACAGGCAATTAAACCGCGATCGCTCGTCCAATTGGCCCCTGGTGAAGTGCTGCTGGGCAAGCGGCGGGGCCGTACCTACATCAGCCAGCACAACTGGGGGGATATGGCTGAGCGCAAGGGCTCCCTGCATACTGTATTGCTGGACCCGGTGCATCGGGAAGCAGAGAAGGCGATCGCTGACTGGAAGGAAGGAGACCAGGCTCTCCTCATTCACTTGTTTGGTGGCATCGGTGGCGAAAATGGCGATCCTGTGATGGGATGGACCGTTACTGGGCACTATTCCTATGGCATCGCCCAGGTTGTGCGGGAGCCGCTGACCCAAGAATTGCAATTTGATATGACCTACCAGCAGATCTATGCCAATAACACAAATGGCATTGTATCTGGCAGTTTGGATTGGACAGCCTATATGGGCGACTTGCAGCGAGGTTGGATGGGGAGCCGCCCGGTGTCTGACATCGTGATTAAGTTGGATGCTCTGGCTCGTCCGTTTAAGTTTGGCGATCAGGAAGTACCTGTGTCAATTTTGCGGGAACTGATGCTGCAAACCCAGGTTATAGCAGCCCGTTACCGAACCGGAGACGGCACTGGGCTGGCTGCTGTAACCCCAGCCACATCCTGTGTGCAGGATTCTAGCCAGGCGCTTTATATCGCGTTATCTCGGCTTCAGCAAGAGATCCTCAAGCGGCCCGATGTTCTCAACTGGATTAAGAATCATCCTCAGGATCCGGAAACACGTCGGTTTCAACGCGTCGTGGAGCTAGGAAAGGTGCTGAATGATTTGTTGGTGCCTCGAGGGGTCGTGCGCCCAGACTGGGAGAAGAATGCGGAGTTTTTAGCCGGGATTAGTGGATCTGGCGATTTGGGCCGTCAGTCAACGCTCAGAAACGCGCTGCTAAGCTGGCGCTCCATTCTCCCTCGCCAGGCCCATGATGAAGTCAGTCGAATTCTGTTAAATGCAGGGGCACAACTCTGGTTCCTCCGCACCGATCAGGTAGGTGGGCTTGACCCCAGTATTGAACCGGTGGCTCCAACGATGGCATTGGGGCAATTGCCCGTCTTCTCAAAATTGCTGAATCGTCTGCTAGGGGCAGTACTGGCGCCCTTCCGGTTCCATGAATGGGCGGTGTTCTTGCTGATATTGGGAGTGTATGCGGCGATCGCCATTCCGATCGGCATTCACACCGGGTTCCTGACGCCTACCTATGCTGGGCTCACCCCTCCCCAAACAGCGATATTACTGGTGCGCATTTTCTTTCTTCCCGCTCTGGTTGAAGAGTTTGGACGAATTCTCATCCTGCCTCACCCAACGGAAGGGATGTCTTACCTGGCCTGGTGGTTATGGGCAAACCTGGCTTTGTTTGTCTATGTGATTTACCATCCTTTGAATGCCCGTATGTTTTACCATGCCGGGTATCCCTTATTTTTCAGCAAACCATTTCTACTGCTGTGTACACTGCTAGGAATTGCTTGTACAGCACTTTATGGGTTTACAGGTTCGCTGATGGGGCTGGTTCTATTTCACTGGGCGGTAGTGGCTGTGTGGATTCTACTATTGGGTGGCTACCAGCAACTTCAGCCTAAAAAAACGGCGCACTGATGGACTATAGAGCTTACGCAAGCTCGCTATATTTTGTTGTGTGTGGTGTACGACGCAAACTACACACTAAGAATACGTAGGTCCTGCGCCAACTGGCTGCATAGCCGTAATCAAACCTCAGTTCGGGATAAGCTGCAGTGCTCATTTTGGCGTGCGCAAAGCGCACGCCAAAATGAGCATTTTCGAGTGCCGCGCAACGCGCGGCACTCGAAAACGCCCTTAACCCGAACTCAGGTTAATCAAGATCTGAGGTAGCTTGTCCTCTAAAGAGAGTGGTGGATTTCGTCCCGCTCTCTTTTGGGTATAGGTGCTTTGCTCATGCCTCTGTCCGCCTTTGGATAGATATATTGAGTCCCTCCGTGTAATACCTTGGGTCTAATTGGCCCACCTTGGGTAACAATGAAGCAGTTTTTAAGAAGCCTCTATTGTTTTAGCTCCTTATGCACCACTCAAGTTTGAGCAAGATAGGGTCTGCGAGCTCGTTTTTACTCTGGTTTCACTCTAGTTTGTCGCGCGACGTGCAATATCAAATCCGTCCTTACTTAGCACAGCCCTATCAGTCGGCACTCAAGGTGTTGGATTGTTGTAATACAGAGCACCCAATGACCGTAGAGGCGATCGCCCAACACACGCAACTTAGCCAATCCAGCGTTCGTCAGGTCTTGAAAGTGCTGCAAGCAGTGGAGTTGGTGACACCCGACATGATTTCTGTCCGAGAGTGGCGCTCTCAATCCCTTTGCAAGTAGCCCGCAACCAGGGCAGTAGGGTTACTCTGCTTGACGTTGTCATCATTCTGTTCTGTTTAACCTGCCGTGGCCTCTGAAGATGCTGAGTATGCCAAAGCCCTACCAAATTTTAATGGTCATCGACAACATTTCGAATGAGGGCGATGCATACCCGTTACAGCTGGATGAAACCTTTACCGTTCTAACCGAGCAACAGGAATCTAACATCCTGGCAGCATGTCAATCTCAGCGGATTGATGGGGTGCTACTGGAGGTATCTGCCTCGGGAGGCGATCGCCTTAATTACCTGAATCAATTGAAGCAACAGATGGGTGAAAACTGCCCACCCGTTGTCGTGATTGGTCATGGAGATATTGAAGCTGCGGTACAGGCATTTAAACATGGGGCAGCGGATTATCTAGTTCAGGAACAAATCACTCCAGATAAGTTGCGACTGGCGTTGCGGGATGCTGTTGAAAATGCACAGTTACGACAAGAACTGCAACGATGCCAGAATCAGTTTCGAACGTCCGTTGAGACGATGCTGGATTGCTTTGGCATCTTTTCATCAATCCGCAATGATGCAGGGCAAATTGTAGATTTTCGAATTGATTATCTCAATAAAGCAGCCTGTGAAAACAACCAGATGCCCAGAGAAATGCAAATTGGGCGAGGGTTATGTGAGGTATTGCCCAAGCACCGAGAATCAGGGTTGTTTGATGAATACTGCCAGTTGGTTGATACTGGAAAACCATTGATCAAAAAGTCGCTCATTTACGAAGACACGTATGGAGCACGACAGTTAACTCGGGCCTTTGATATTCGAGCAAGTAAGCTGAATGATGGTTTTGTCGCTTCCTGGCGTGACATTACCGAAACGATTAGGCAGCAAGAACAATCTGACGCAACCATTCAACAACTCCGATCTGCTTTAAAGGTTGTTTTTTCATATGCAAAACATTTGGAAGAACAACCTTTAAAGCAAGCTTTAAAGCACACCCTAACTCAGGATTTAATGCAGCAGTTTCCTGAACTAGGAACCTTGTTCGATATAGATACCTCTAAACTTAAACCAGCAGGAATTATTTCCAAAACTAGCCACTACCATTATCAAGAGCTGGCAGAAGCCATGCCTCAAATTGTGTGGACGGCAGATGCAACGGGAGTGATTAATTACGTAAATCAGCGTTGGTACGATTACACTGGGTTGAGCGAAGCAGAATCTATGGGCCTTAACTGTGTTAGCGCCCTTCATCCGGATGATCGCGATCGCACCCTGAGGCAGTGGGAGCAGTCTGTTCGTTGTGGAGCACCCATTGATATCGAATATCGCCTCCGCCGGCATGACGGGATTTATCACTGGTTCATCAGCCGGGCAGTGCCCACGCGTAATAGCCAGGGACAAACCATTGGTTGGATTGGCACCCTGACCGATATTGATCGACAGAAGCGCTTAGAGGAGCAACTCCGTCTGGTCTTACAAGCGGTTGATGGCCTGGTTTTTGATACTGACTTACTCACAAATCACGCGTACCGTTCTGAAAAGCTATTGGATCTGGTGGGGGTTCGTGCGGAGGATGCTCCACCGACCCTAACCTGGTGGCATGAACGATGCCATCCAGACGACAGGGCTTTGTTGCAGGAGAAGTGGGCTGCCTTATTAACCAGCCCAACGGACCTGTATGAACAGGAGTATCGGGTGCGCCATGAAGATGGTCACTGGGTTGATGTCTGGGAACGGGGATGCTTGATTCGAGATGAGCAGGGCCAGATTGTTCGGATAGTTGGCTCAACGGTAGATGTCAGTGAGCGCAAACGAGCAGAATTAGCTTTGCAGGAAAGTGAACAGAAGTTAAGGTCGTTTGTCAAATATGCGCCCATCCGGGTGGCGATGTTTGATCGCAACATGCACTACCTTGCGGTTAGCCAATGCTGGGTCGATGCTTATCATCTGGGTTCTATTGATGCAGTCCTCGGGCATTCTCACTACGAATTCTTTCCCAATCTCCCGGAGCATTGGAAACAATCCCACCAACAAGGATTAACCGGTGCTATTGAAAAATGTGACGATGACCGCTTAGTTCTGGCGGATGGCTCGGTGAAATGGTTGCGCTGGGAAGTTCATCCCTGGTACCTCGACAATGGAGAGATTGGCGGTGTTCTCATCTTTTCCGAAGATATTACCCAGCGCAAACAAATAGAAGAACAATTGCGCGAATCGGAAGAACATCTACGCTACACCGTAGAACTCAGCCCACAGTCGCCCTGGAACGCGAACCCTGCGGGGGAATTAACCCATTGCAGCGATCGCTGGCTGAATCTAATTGGCATATCACGCTCTCAGGTGCTCGGAACTGGGTGGATGCAAATTGTTCATCCCGATGATTTGCCTGCGATGAAGGCTGCGTGGATAGGTTCTATTGAAACCGGCGAACCTTACGATATTGAACACCGGGTTAAACTCCTAGATGGTGCCTATACCTGGATGCGATCGCGCGCCTTACCCCGCCGTAATGAGCAGGGCGAGATTATCCGTTGGTACGGTACAACCGAAAACATTCACGCTCGCAAACAATCAGAAGAAGCGTTACGCGTCAGCGAGGCTGAGTTTCGCACCATTGCCAACACAGCACCTGCCATCGTTTGGGTTGCCCTGCCAACGGGTGAAAATATTTTCGTGAATGAGCGCTTCTGCGAATACACAGGGCTTTGCCCAGAGGAACTGTTGGGCTTGGGCTGGTTGAATGTTTTCCACCCAGACGATATGGACAGAATTTTGCCCGAGTGGGAGCGGTGTTGCCAGACCGGTAATATTTTCGAGGGCGAAGTGCGTTACCGCAGCAAAGGCGGCAAATATCGGTGGCATCGCTTCCGCACATTATCTCAACGCAATCGTGTAGGCACCATTGAGAAATGGTTTGGTTGCGCGGTAGATATTCATGACTCAAAACGAGTTGAAGAGATCACGGCTGCCAATGAAGCGCGACTGCGAGGATTCGTGGAAGCGAATGTGGTTGGGATGCTCTACGGTGATATTTATGGAAACATTCATGATGCGAATGATGAATTGCTGAGGATTGT
Organism: Leptolyngbya sp. FACHB-8; assembly: GCF_014695575.1. Classification (GTDB taxonomy): domain Bacteria; phylum Cyanobacteriota; class Cyanobacteriia; order Elainellales; family Elainellaceae; genus Vacuolonema. The sequence continues at coordinate 78,965 of NZ_JACJOO010000058.1, forward strand.
TGGTTACACCCGAGAAGACTTACAGACAGGACGGTTGCGTTGGGCTGACATTACGCCTCCAGAGCATTTGGTGCTAGATGAGCAGGCGATCGCAGAAGCACAAGCCCATGGAGCTTGTACCCCTTATGAGAAAGAATACATTCGCAAAGATGGCAGCCGAATTCCGGTGCTATTGGGCTATTCCCTGGTTGGAGCGGCCCGGGAAGAGACAGTGGCATTTATTCTAGATTTGAGCGATCGCAAACAAGCCGAAGCCGCTTTGCAAGAGCGCAGCAATCATATTCAACTGCTGTATGAAACAACCCGTGATTTGCTCTCTTCCACCCAACCGTTAACCTTAATTGAAACGGTATTTAATAAACTCAGAGACCAAATGGGTCTGGATGTTTATCTCAACTACATCCTGGATGAACAACAGCAGAAGCTACATCTAACCTTTTATGGTGGTATTCCAGAAAACGTTGCTCAACAAATTGAATGGCTAGAACTGGGGGAAGCCGTATGTGGTACTGTTGCACAACAACGATGCCAGATCGTGCAGCATGATATTCAGCACTCGCATGATCCCAAATTAGAGCTGGCGCGATCGCTAGGAGCTACAGCCTGTGCCTGCCAACCCCTGCTGGCTGGGGAACGGTTATTTGGCACACTCAGTTTTGGTAGTCTCACTCGTACTGAATTTACTGCTTCTGAACAGTCTCTCTTCCAGGCTATTTGTGACCAGATTGCGATCGCCCTGGAACGTTCTGAGCTATTAACGTCGCTTCAGAAACAGACCGAAGAACTTCTGCGAGTGAACCGCATTAAAGATGAGTTTTTGGCGGTTCTTTCCCATGAGTTACGAACCCCGCTCAACCCCATCTTGGGCTGGGCAAGACTATTACAAAATCGCACGCTTGACCCAGCTAAAACGGCTGAAGCCCTGGCAACTATTGAACGCAATGCTAAACTTCAGGCCCAACTGATCGATGATTTATTAGACGTTGCTAAAATTCTGCGTGGCAAACTCACCATGGAAATGGTTCCAGTCGATCTGGCGTTTGTCAGTGAAGCTGCCATTGGTACAGTGAAGGCCTCAGCCGTTGCAAAAAACATCCTGATTCATTCGGTGTTACCTCAAATTGGGCGGGTGTCTGGTGATGCAGCACGCCTTCAGCAAATCGCCTGGAATCTGCTGTCGAATGCGATCAAATTCACCCCCAACAATGGACGAGTCGAGATTCAGTTGAAGCGAGTGGATCATCAGGTCCACATGATTGTTCGGGATACTGGCAAAGGCATTACCCCCGACTTTCTCCCCCATATCTTTGAGTCTTTTCGACAGGAAGATGCCTCAACCACGCGCAAGTTTGGCGGGTTAGGACTGGGATTGGCGATCGTCCGTCAGTTAGTCGAGGCTCATGGCGGTACGATAACGGCACACAGTCCCGGTGAAGGGTTGGGGGCAACTTTTACGGTATGCCTGCCCCTCTTAGATACTGAAGTCAACTCTGAACCCTCCAACATACCTTCTGGGGAGGAACCTGATTTTACGGGCATTCGCGTCCTTATCGTTGATGATGCCCCTGATTCTCGTGAGCTGGTTGCGGCATTTCTCACCCTTTATGGAGCCGAAGTAATGGCCGTCAACTCTGCACGGGAAGTACTGGCCAGCCTCGAAACCTTTAAGCCCCATCTCCTAATCAGCGATATTGGAATGCCCGATTTAGACGGCTACTCTCTGATTCAACAAATTCGGGCTTTGTCTCCGGAGCAGGGGGGGCAAATTCCGGCGATCGCTCTAACCGCATATGCCAGAGATGCAGATCGCCAGCGGGCGCTTGAAAGTGGCTATCAGCAACACACTATAAAGCCCCTAGATCCAGAACAATTCATTCAATGCGTACGGTTGCTTGTACAGCGCTAACGCTAATTTTGGGAGTGTGCCAGACGTGTGATTAGGTGAATTAGAAGGGTTACTTCGTGTCATCCAATTACGCATCTGAAACATCACCTGCGGTGTCATTCGAAACCTGCTGGGATCTGCCTATCGAGTAGCCGTATATTTTTGGCTGAGGCGCTTGCTATCTGGGCATTTCAGCAAAAAACATACCATTCCTATACGAAGCAGAGTTCGTATGACCCCTGATTCCAGTTCTTCGACCGGATTGGATGTGAACCTCCATGAATACAGCCTCTATGGCTTGAGAAATACACTTCAGGCTGCTCATCTGTAAATTTTGGGATAAATCAGAGGCTCAAGATGCTTTTATTGCATGAATTCCGTCCTTTCAGATGGGTTAGTTTAGCCGAAAAGAAGCTACGATAGACCGTAGCGGTTTCCAATCGGACACCGATGTTGAGTTGATTACCGGTATGGACCGAAGTCCATTTCCTTATATACGACACATAAATCGACTCCTCTAGCGTTGGGTGAGCTTGGGTCTCCTGACGCGGAGGAGCCTCAGGAGGTGACAATGCTTACGCAGGATGTCCGCGATGCCCTTTTGGATCTGAGTGATTTCAACCGGCTCAAGCTGGAATTGAACCATCTCCCCGCTGTAGACGTGGGAGACTACATTGCGGATTTGCCCGCGGAAGAACGGGCGATCGCGTTCCGATTGCTCAATAAAGCTCAGGCTACGGATGTATTTGAATACCTGCCCCCCGAAGTTCAGGAGTCGTTAATTGAGTCGCTCCACGCGTCTCAGGTGCGGCAACTGGTGGAGGGGATGCGCCCGGATGACCGGGCGGAGTTGTTTGATGAGTTACCGGCTACGGTCGTGAAGCGGCTGTTGCAGCAGCTCAGCTCAGCGGAGCGGCAGGCAACTGCCACCATTCTGGGATACTCCGAAGGCACGGCTGGCCGCGTGATGACAACGGAGTATGTGCGGCTGCGACAGGGGTTAACAGTTGGCGAAGCTCTAGAGAAAATCCGGCAGAGTGACCAGGACAAGGAGACAATCTACTACGCCTACGTCACTGACGATGAGCGCAAGCTGGTGCGCGTTGTTTCGCTGCGACAACTGCTATTCTCGATTCCTACAGCCCCGGTGCGGGAGATTGCTAGCAGTCGGGTCATCAAGGCTTACACAGAGACCTCCCAGGAAGAGGTAGCACACCTCATGCAGCGCTATGACCTGCTAGCGCTTCCGGTGGTTGATCGAGAAGATCGTCTGGTAGGCATTGTCACCATCGACGACGTCGTCGACATTCTAGAAGAAGAGGCCACTGAAGATATTCAGAAGCTGGCGGGGGTTGCCGGTGGAGACGAAGCCGCACTTTCACCTCCAGCCGTGACCATTCGCAAGCGATTGCCCTGGTTGTTGGCAAATATTGTGCTGTATATCGGGGCAGCGAGTGCGATCGCGCCTTTCCAAAACGTTATTTCCCTGGTGCCGGTGCTCGCGGTGATCATGCCGATTCTGTCGAACACCAGTGGGAATGTGGCTATCCAATCCCTTTCGGTAACGGTACGGGGGTTGGGGATTGGAGAGGTGACACCCGACGATACATTAAAAATTCTGCGCAAGGAAATCCTGGCAGGCATTGGTACAGCCCTGTCGCTGGGGTTGGCCTTGGGGATTTTGTCGTTGATCTGGTCGAGTGCAGCGGATCGATGGGTGGCACTGGTGGCGGCAACAGTGATGATTATCAATGTGTTTGTTGCGGCGACGATGGGAACGCTTATGCCAATGGGCTTGAAGCGGTTGAATCTGGATCCAGCATTGATCAGTGGGCCATTACTAACGACAACCTTAGATGCCGTAGGATTTCTAACGTTTTTGGGATTGGTGTCTGCGACGTTGAAAATTGTGGCGTGAGTTCATTCTGTTGGAACTCAGGAGATTTCCAGATAAGAACTTCCCCATTATTTGGAAAAAAGGCGCGGCGAAGCCGCGCCTTTTTTCCAAATAATGGGGATATTGTTTCTCAGAAATCTCCTCAGACATTCTTGTGCTGTGCGTCACACATCACACACCACGAGCGATGATTGCAAAAAGCTGGCTTGAGAGTGTTGCCTCTAGCCCCTTGCTGGTGGGACATCTGCCCGTCCTCCGGCACCTCTCGTCAAAAAAGAGGGTGCAGAGGACGTGTTGGGTCTTTTGTATCTGTAGGCTTTAAAACAGGTTTATAGACGTTGTCTGCGCCAGCTTGCAGTGCGGCTGACGAGGCAATCAGCGCTGTGGCATGTGTTTGGAGGAAGGGTGATGGGAATGGGTTTGATGGCGGTGCGATCGCCCAAACGAGTTGGATTAGGATTACTGGCCATTACAATAGCGGCGGCACTGTGGGCCATCGCAGCTATTGTGGCCCGGCAGCTATTTGATGCAGGGGTAACGCCGTTTCAGTTGGCTTGGGGGCGATCGGCGATCGCTGCTGTGGGCCTGGGGGCAGTATCTCTGGGAAGGGGCGGATTTCGCTGGCGGATAGATGGGCGGGTGTTGGCCCTGGGGTTGTCGTTAGGGTTAGTGACAGCCAGTTATTATGTGGCGATCGCTCGCATTTCTGTTTCGGCAGCGGTGGTGATTCAGTATATGGCTCCGGCTCTGGTGGTGCTGTGGACGGCGTTTCGTAACCGCAAGCGACCCAGTCTGGCTGTTGGCATGGCTGTTCTGTTGGCTCTGTTAGGGGTGGCCATGATTTCAGGTCTGGGAGATCAGGATTTGCGGTTGGATAGCATTGGCCTGATGGCTGCTGGCCTCAGTGCTCTATTTTTCAGCAGCTATACGTTACTGAGCGAATCCCTCGTTCATCAGCTAGGGGCGACAGGGGTGATGTTTCGAGGCTTCTTCATTTCAAGCTTGTTCTGGCTGGCCTATCTGGTGCCCCAGGGCCCATCAATGTTGCTATTTCAACCTGCTCATTTTCCCAGTTTGCTCTTTGTGGGCATTGCCGGAACTCTGGTGCCGTTTTCCCTGATGTGCTGGGGTATTCAGCAAATGAGTGCGGAACGAGGGGCGATCGCTGCTACTCTAGAGCCGGTTTTAGCAGCATTGTTTGCCTGGCTCTGGTTAAATCAATCCCTCAGCCTGACTCAAATTTTGGGCAGTGTTTTGGTTTTAATGGCGGTCACAGCTCTACAATCCCGCAAGCTCACCAATCCTCAGATATAGGAGGGGATGGGCGCTTCAGACCGTGCTCTCCTTCTTAAGAAAATTTTCGATATGCATTTTTCACCCATCAGGGTTATCCATATGGATGATGAGCATGCCAGAGACTTTTCGTAGTATTAAGTCATAGAAGGATTTGCCATCCTCAAGCCTTTGGGAGCCTTCCAGTTATGGATAAGCGAGAAACAATTATTCGGGAACTGCGTCATCAGCTTTACTACACCAATCCTGGTTCTGACCGGGATGCTGTGCGCCGACAGCTCGATTTCTGGTCTCGCTACCGCCAGCCTAAAGCTTAACGCAGCACTTTTGGGATTTAGTCTTAACCTGTTGTCCGATTGCTACGACCTCCTCTTAATATGAACCCGGCAGAATCTGCCGGGTTTTTCTTTCTCAGCATTAGCAGGTTGCAGAGTGTTTTGGACGGACGGTGCCCGTCCAAAACACTCTGCAACCTTGTAATTTTTTGAGGGGTCGTAGACCCCTCAAAAACTCCTTAAATTTCATGTTCAAATGTGAGATAACCCCGCACTTGAACATGGACAGACCACTACTCAGCATGGCATTTATAGACTGACGCAATCTGGTTAGGACAGTTTATTTTTGAAAAGCTTCACGCCGTGAAGCTTTTCAAAAATAAACTTCCTGGCTCTGAGCATGTAGCGCCACACATCGCTAATCCAGTGTATTGCAATCGGATTCGTGTAAGTTCGGGTTACAAGGGTGGCTTTGAGTGTCCACCAATACACAGTATTCGAAACCACCCTTAACCTGCACTTAAGTTCATAGCGGTCATATTTTTCCGAAACCACTGGGAACATACTGATTTCACTCCCAGTCTCGAAAACTGAAGTACCGTAGCGCCATCTCATGATGTTCGGCGAATCTAAGCCCACGCATGGTTTGGCAAATTTGATGTGCCCAATTATTCCCTTAGCGGTGAAAGTATTAGTCGTCTCAAGCCAGAAGTTGTAAGTAACAAAGAATACCTGGCCGAATAAAGGGTGCTAGCACGGCTCAATATTCTCAGTCGAAACCTGTACTTGGAGTCTTCATTCATGTTCCACCTGTCTGTCAATTCCTCCCTGACCCTGGGTTTAGTATCTGGATTATTTTTTTCAGGGCCAATGCTACCCTTTAGCCTGGCCTCTGCTGTCACTCCAGAGGTTGCTTCCCCAACGACTGCAACACGGTTGGCCCAGCGGGTCGATGATGCTGAAGAGCGAGATGGTTGGCGTGTTGCCAGCCAAATTGTGCAAGTGGTGAATGAGCAACAGCAAACTACGCACCTGGCAATCCTGGCTGACATTCTGGATATGCCCGAAACCAGTTATGCCAACGCGGTTTACCAACTATATGCTTACCATCAGGGGCAGTGGCGGGAAGTCTACACAACGTCTGGTTCGCGGCTAATCACCTACTCTCAGCAAGGCATTGCCCTCCCTCCTGAACTGGTGTCTGTAGAACAAATTCGTCAGCAGCTTGGGGTGAATGATTTATCGAACGTACAGTTTCGCGCTGTGGTGAATTGCCGCTATGACCTACGGGGCGGGCAGCGCGATCGCCAAACCCAATTTGAACGTACGGTCGTTTACCGCGAACTGGGCCGTTCTAACCTCACTCAGCTCAGCCAACTCCGGTTAGTGGAGTCCAGCCGTTTCTCTCTGGCGATTCGGCAAACCCAGTCCAGTTTGCAAGGGGTAACCGCTCGTATCTCACTGCGGCAGCGCTATGGCCAGAGCTTTGCGCAGGAACGATTTGTGGGCGACTTCCGTTACCGGATTAATGACACGGCACAATTTGTGGAAGGATTGACAGCAGGCGATCGCGTCGTTGTCCGCCTATTTGATACCCAAAATCGCTTTATTGGCTACAGCGAATTTGAAGTGCTGGCGGGTCAAAGTCTTGTCACTCTGGTCCTTTCCAATACCGTGGGTAATGACGGTTTGGTGAGAACGGTGTATGGTTCCGATGCCAATCAAGATAACCGCATTGATACCAGCACGACCTATTACGACTATTTCACTCGGGTTACCAATACCCAGAACTACCGCGAGTCCCGAGTCACCTACCTGCGCACAACCGAACAAATAAATGTCAGCAGTTTCCAGGTCAATACATTGCCGAATCCTCCCCGGGGCGGCTGCATCTATCCCACCTCGTTCCAGAGCGGTTCCTTTGAAGTAGTGAGCCGCACCATTCGCGTTTTCTCGTCTAACTTGGTTAATGCGATCGTGGCCATTCCAGGGGAAGTCACACGAATTATCGCAGTCAGCTCGACTACTATTTCGAGTTACCAGGTTATTCAACTGATCACGTCCTACGCTATTCAATACACCAGCATTAATGTTGGGAGTATTAACACCACTTGTGATCTGGGTTGCGTCGGTGGCGATGACGACGATGATCAAGATGACGACGATGATCAGGATGATGATCAAGATAATGACGATGATCAAGATGATGATCAAGATGACGACGACGATGATCAGGGTCGTCCCCGTCGCCGTAATTGCAATCAGGGTATTGGCAATGGTTCTGAAGGATGTGATCCTGGTAATTCACGGCCTCACGGCGGTAGTAACGATGAAGGAGGCCGTCGCCCCGGTGGTCGCCGTCGCTAATAGCGTTACAGCTATTTTTATATAAGAAGAAGGTCGGTACTTTGTACCGACCTTCTATTGCTGACTGCTATGCTCACATCTTGCACCTTTCCAACGCCAAAACCCAGAACCGTTGTTTTTTCGTCACAAAGCGACAAAAACTAACGGTTCTGGGTTTTGATGCAGGATGTTGAATATGGGTATGTACTGTGCTGGACAACCTGTACCCGCAGGAGCGGGGTGAGACGTAGGCTCACCTCTCTCCTGCGGGTACAGGTTATCTGGAACCTCTGATTAAGCTTCACGGCGCTGTTGGGCGCGAATCAAGAACCAAATCATAGCCCATACGGCGATCGTCTGCAGCCCATCCGATATCAGTGTCGCCCAAGCAGCCCCTTTCCAGGAAAAAAGTGGAATCCAGAACAGGTTGAGGACAAAGTTGACTCCCGCTACAAACACCTGAATGGTGCTCCGTAACCCCTGTCGTCCCAAGCCTGAGATTAAATCTGCTGCCGGAAATCGTAGACCCAGAAGTAAAACCATGGGAGCTAGCCAACGCATCGCGTCTACTGCATTACTGTATTCCTGGCCTAGGATGATGGGCACAATGGGGGCCACCAGGGGGAGTATCAGGGTCATGAGCAGGGCATATCCTGCCGAAAGCTTCAGCACCTTCAGAGCAAACTGTACTCCCGAGCGAACGCCTTCCGCCCCATGTTTGTAGAACTTGGCGTAGGAAGCCGACATAATAGCCCGGATTGGTACGCAGGAGATTTCAATCAGGCGATAGGCTGCTGCGTAAATACCTGTTCCCTCCAGAGAGCCCATGCTGGCCAGCATGGTTTTATCCAGGTTGGCATTAAGGCTGGAGGCCGATTGATTGATGGAGAAATAGAAGCCCTCGCGGAACTCGTACTGCTTGAGGGGAGCGATCGCAAATCGAGGTGCTTCAATTCTCCGGGACACAACCCATAAGCTGAGCCCAGCAGCCAGTAAGGTACTGGCCGTGTAGAGTACTGTCCATAAGATAAGAGTGTGGCCTTGTCCTGCAATCAACAGCAGGATCAGAGCCGCTACCAGATTTTTGAAGCTGACGAGGTTTGACAAGATCGCACAGGTGCGAATGTCATCGACCGCTAGAAATGCGTTATAGGACTGAGTGTGAACAGATTTCCCCACCAATTCGGCGATCAAAATCAGCCCAATGATAAGACCAGAGGTAGAGGCTGGCAGGGTCAATTTGCCAATAATGTAGCAGAGCAGGGTCAGCAACAAACCTGAGAACAGGCTCAAAAGTACGGAGCTACCCATGCGATCGCGAAAACAGGTGCGATCGCGTGATACCGTTTTCACCAACAAATGCTCACTACCCCAGGTCGCGAAGGGAGCCGCTGCTCCAGCCAGGGAGAGCAAACCCATGAATAATCCATAGCCTTCGACGCCTAGCGTCCTGGCAATGATTACAAAATAACCTGCTTGAATCCCCAGACGAACCCCCTGGGATACTGCCATGATTAGCGTATGACGGATCAATTCGCTACGAAATAGCTGACGAATTCGTTCTGTAAGCCGCATGGATTCTTGCTAAATATTCCAAAGTTGTGTCAATAAACTCTGGAGGACTAAAACTAGATGCTTGTGAGCAGCGACATGCTGATATAGACGGAAAATCTGGAAAAGTGACTCAGGTAGATGTAAATGCACAGAGCTCGGGAAAAGTCAACATTCCTTTGGCCCTTGGCACTTTAGAAATATATCGTTACCTTTTCGGAGAACTGTTCAAAGTCCTAATAGTTCAGATAAGGAATCTTTTGTATCTTAATTGACCATACAAAAGATTTTCTCCGTTAACAACAACGCCCATGTTTAGATTTTGCCTATCTTACGGGTACGTTTTTCCGGAAACTTTCAGACTAATTTCTTCGTCTTCGAAAAAGGTTTTCTTGAAATGTATCTAGGATTGTGCAGATCTATAGGGTCCGTCAGGCCATGTCTACCCCGGTGACGCTTTTGTGACTGCAATTTAGCAAAATTCAGAGCGATCTCTTATGCAATACAATTGCCAGACAAATGAGCACCTTGCATCCACTTTGGATTCCATGCCTGAACCCTTTGTTTCCGTGATTATTCCAGTTTTTAACGATGCTGAAAAACTTAAAACTTGTTTGTCAGCGTTGGCTCAGCAAACCTATCGACCTGACAGTTATGAAGTCATTGTGGTAGATAATGGTTCTGAAAATTTTGAAGAAATTGAGGCGCTAGCCGCACAATTTCCTCAGGTTGTCCTTACGCAAGAATCAACACCCGGCTCCTATGCCGCTCGGAACAAAGGGATTAGTGTCGCCAAGGGTAGCATCATTGCCTTCACCGATTCAGATTGTATCCCCGCCCCAGATTGGCTTGAAAAAGGGGTTCACTGTCTTTTAGAGCACCCACACTGTGGGTTAGTAGCAGGCCGTATTGATATCTTCTACAAGGATTCCGAGAACCCGACGGCCGTCGAACTCTACGATGGCGTCATTATGGGGTTTCCTCAGGACGAATTTATCAGCAAGCGTAAGGCAGGTGCCACTGCCAATGTCTTTACCTGGAAACATGTGGTTGACCAGGTAGGTAATTTCAAAGCTCAAATGAAATCCCACGGGGATATGGAGTGGGGAAAGCGAGTTCATACCGCTGGCTATGAGTTGATTTACGCTGACAATGCCCGTATCGCTCACCCGGCTCGTGATTCCTTCCAACAGCTATATAAGCGAACTATTCGTCTGGTGGGCGGCATGTATGACATGTACGTCACTCAGGAAAACTCCATTTGGAAACGCAACAAACGCGTTGTCCGCTTTATTGTTTCTGATCTGCTGTTACTAGGGATTGGTAAGAACATCAGAAAAGCCTGGCAGGATAGCCGCCTGCAACGGATAGACCTGAGGCTTAAGGTCATTGGAATCATCCTGATCATGCGATACGTCGGAATGACGGAAAAAATTCGCCTGAAATTTGGAGGTAGTGCTTTCCGCGGTTAAGTTCTTAATTGCATAAAACAAAAGCTTGGAGGTTTACCTCCAAGCTTTTGTTTTATGCAATACTCCTGGTCCTGCACAGCGGAAATTAACCGAACCTCAGTTTGAGATAAGCTGAATTGCCCCTTTTGATGTGCAACTTTTCAAAAATAACCATAAAGAAGGGAAGGATATGTGTGAACATATCCTTCCCTTCTTTGAAAAATGGCTCTACCCTAACCGATCCCTTCAATCACAGGATGGTAGAAGAAGGCCACTGCCAGTACCCCATAGGCCGCCAGGAGCAGTAGCCCTTCAAACCAGTTGGAGCGTCCATCAGAGCTAATCGAGTTGGCAATTAGGACGGCGATCGCCACCGCCACCAATTCAAATGGGTTGAAGTTGAGATCCATGGGTTGACCCCAAAACCAGCCCGTGATCACCAGAACGGGGGTGACAAACAGGGCGACCTGCATACTGGCACCCACCGCAACAGACAGAGACAGATCCATCTTGTTTTTGGTTGCCACCACAATGGCAGCGGCGTTTTCAGCGGCGTTACCAATGATGGGCAGCAAAATTACCCCGGTAAATAGCTCAGTCAACCCCAGAATTTTGGTGGCTTCTTCCAGAGAACCGACCAGCAATTCGGATTCCAGCGCAACGAACACCGTTGCGACAATGAGTACTGAAATCCAAACTTTCAGATTAGGTTTGTGGTTGCTGTGCTCAGCGTCAGTTTCTCCTCCCTCAAATTCGGCCACACCTACGTCGTAGAGGTAGCTGTGAGTTTTCATGGAGAAGAAGATGCTGGAGATGTAAACCAGAATCAGGATAATGGCAACGGCGATCGAAATTTTCTGCATGAGGGGTTCTTCAATCCCCTCGGAGGTAAAGTTAACAGCAGCCGGTAGCAGCAGAGCAATGACCGCCAGGTTCATGGCAGAGGCGTTCGTGCGGGCGACAATTGACTGAAAGGTTTGCTCCTTGTGACGCAGCCCTCCCAAAAACATGGCCAGCCCCATAACCAGAAGCAAGTTCCCCACAATCGAACCCACCAGGCTTGCCTTCACCACATTCACAAGTCCAGCTTTTAGAGCAACGAGCGAAATAATCAATTCAGCTGCGTTGCCAAAGGTGGCATTCAGTAAGCCACCTAGAGATGGCCCAACCACAACAGCAATTTCTTCCGTTGCCGTGCCGATCCAGGCGGCCAGAGGCAGAATGGCAAGACAGGCCAATCCAAACTCCACGAGAGGCCCCCAGTGCTGATAATGGGCCACTACAGAGATGGGTACAAAGATAAGTAGAACCGAAAAGACAATGTTTTTGATGGACATACTGGCAAGTGGATGAGTTTGGGGGAAGCGGACAGCTTTCCTCTGCTATTTTGCCTGCAAAGGCCTGAATTGGAACCGTTGGTTGCAAACTAAGCGTAAGGATGGGTCCACGGGTGCTAAACGCTACGGTTAAGGGCAGGAGTGTTATACTCCTTTCCCCTCGCCCTTACAGAGCGCACACCTGTATATCTACCCGCCGAGATAACGCTTTTCCGGGAGCGTCCTTTGTCAGGGAACTGATGGTCGCATAGATGCACCTATAACCCTTTCCCGTTGGGTGAGATACAACGGAGAATGGCTGAAATGCAATGGCTGAGGATGCTCTAACCAAGAAGTTAGGTTAGGATCAAAATACTTTTACAAAACGCAACAATCTTAAGCAATTGTTATGGCTGTTGTTTACCCTCGTAAGTTTCAAAGCTCCCTAGGTGCTATGAGTGCCCGCGACATTTTAGGGCAAGTCGTGCGCGATCGCGAAATTCACCACATCACGTTGAACCGCTATCGCTTCAGCGAACAGCGGAGTTGCAAAGATTTAACCGATTTAATTGAACAACTGAACGGCCAACCTGCTGCTCTTGTGCGTGACCTTTCCCGACACATTTCGGATGAAGCCCGCCATGCCATGTGGCTGACGGATCTACTGACAGACCTGGGAGCCGATGTCGGTACCCCACCCGGCTCGTCCTACATCGAAGAATTCGAGCGTTTGTTGGATCAGGAGCAGAATTCTCCTGACAATGTGGATGATTTTGTTATTAACTCTCTAGCCGCGATTAATGTCACTGAGAAGCGCGGGTGTGAGTATTTCTCGGCTCACATCTATGCTCTGCAGCAGGCTCCTCAAACTGAGGAGAACGTTAAAATTCGTGAGACCATCGAGAAAATCCTGCCGGAGGAGGCCGGGCATGTGCGTTGGGGCAACCGTATGCTGGCCCAATGGGCTGACAAGAGCCCTGAGTACCGAGAGAAGGTGAACCAGGCCAAGCAAAAGTACGCGGCGATCGAGCAGGCGGCTTTTGAGTGTGGCATGGACATTACCCTGGGCGCGGAACTGCGCCGTGTTGGCAACCTGTTGGATATTGCCAACACGATGCCTCTGTGGCAACGGCCTCAATATTTAGCAGAACGCTTACCCCACGCGTTCCTGGCTCCCGATTTGCAACGGACTCGGATTGCGATCGCTCAACGTGCCTGGAGCCGTGACCCTCAGGCCTTTGTCGAAAAGTTCATCCCCCTGTTCCTGGGTGGCCTGAACCGCAATACTCCAGCGGAAAAGGCGAAACTCTAGAGTCTGCTCTAAAAGTTGTTTGTATGTGATAAGTGCACGAACAAACAACTCCTTCAGCGCGCTTTAAAACGTGCCTGAATACCTACTCAAGGGGATGCCGTAGATATACGGCATCCCCTTCTCTTAAACCTTGAAATAAAGTCAGAGCTCCATTTTGCGATTGCAATACGACAGCAAAATGGAGCTCTATTTTTCATTAGTTCGGACAGTTTTTCTGAAACCCTTGATTTTGCGTGCGCTTCGCGCACGCAAAATCAAGGGTTTCAGAAAAACTGTCCAGAGTATTGTTTTTGATACCGTGAAACGTTGTTGTTATGGCGGATGGAACGCGTTGGAGTAAACCTTTAACCCTTTTGGGGTGGCCTGACGACCATAAGAAAAGCCATTTGTCAGCTACACCGGATTCAAATCAAACAATTCCAGCTTACCGACCATACGATTCATAAGGAGTATGTCTCAGGGCTTGCTTTTTCCAAAGGCAAAGAAAATCCTGAGAATCATGCCGACCTTAGCTGAAAGAGCTAGAGTTGGGAACAGGGCAATCGTTGTAAAGTCCAGTTGAGAGGGTTTTTATGGACGCTGAATCGACCCAGGTTCTGGTTAGTGAAGAAATTATGTCGGTCAATCACGTCGAGGTGATTGAAACGGTCATTGCTAGCCTTCAGGAAGACCAGAGCGCGATGGTCAGCCAAACCGAGCAGGGCCGCCTGTGGAAGTTCAAATACGGCAGCGTAGAAGTCTTTGTGCAACTGACTGGGCAATCCGAAGAAGATATGCTGGTCGTTTGGTCTCCTGTACTCAAGCTGCCTGCCAAAGACGAACCCGCCCTGAACCGGAAGCTGTTAGAACTGAACTGGTCAGAGACGTTTGAATCGCATTTTTGTATCGCTGATGATCAGGTCGTTGTGCTGGCTCAGCGCACTGTTGCCGAGTTGTCTCCGGCAGAAGTCTCGCGCAATATTACTGTGGTTGCTACGGTCGCAGACAATTACGACGAAGCACTGCAACAGGAATTTGGACAGGGTTAAAGAACATTGGCAACCTGGCGGCTCATTCCCTTTCTTACAGCATCTGGAGCTGTACAAATGGCTCTGGATACTTGGCTACTAGAACGCCATGCTGCCGGGGCAATACCACCTACCCTGCGATTCTATGCCTGGGATCCGATCGCCCTTTCCCTGGGCTACCATCAACGCCAGATTCCACAACACTGGAATCATCTGAAATGGGAGGGGCGATCGCTTCCCCTCATCCTCCGCCCCAGCGGAGGCCGTGCGGTGTTGCATCAGGGTGACCTGACCTATGCCATTGTTGGCTCTGGTTTTAAGGGCGGTCGCATCGAGGTTTATCAGTACCTCTGTGAGTTTTTGGTACAGGGATGGCGATCGCTTGCCGTCCCCCTCCATTATGGTGAAGCAGGACGGGGCTACATCCATAACCCTGACTGCTTCGAAACCGCGACAGGAGCGGATCTGATCATGGCTGATGGAACGAAGCTCATCGGCAGTGCGCAACTGCGGCGAAATGGAGCGGTGTTACAGCACGGTTCTATGCGTCTCTGTCCTGATCCCGATCTGTTTCAGCAGGTGTTTGGCACAGCCATTCAGGTTCCTGATCTACCCCTGGTAGCGGATTTAGAGGAGAGGCGGGCGACCGCCATCACGACTCTCACCCAAGCTGCCGAAGAATGGTTTGGAGTGACGTTGCGGGAAGAACCCCTTTCGGAAGACGAATGGGTTATGGTTCAGGCCAGACTTAAATCCAAATCATAACGGGGACGGTATTACCGTCCCCGTTATGGCTTTCAAATCGTTTAGACCGTCTCCATTACACCTTTTCTTTGTCCTTTGGCTCAGCGGTGGAAGCGATCTGGAGTTCTTTGAGTTGCTTCGCGTCCACTTCGTTGGGGGCATTGGTGAGGAGACAGCGAGCCTGTTGGGTTTTAGGGAAGGCGATCGCATCGCGAATCGATTCTTCACCGGCCAGTAGCATCACCCAGCGATCCAAACCATAGGCGATACCTCCATGAGGCGGGGTGCCATACTCAAATGCCTCCAACAGGAAGCCAAACTTGTTGTGGGCTTCCTCCTCAGAAATACCAATCAGGTCAAACACCTGAGATTGCAGGTCTGGTTGGTAGATCCGCATACTGCCGCCTGCCGCTTCGAAACCGTTGTAAACGAGGTCATGGGAGAGCGTGCGTGCGGTCTTTAAGTCAGCCACGTCGTCGGGGTGGGGGGCCGTGAAGGGGTGGTGCAGCGGATCGAGGCGCTTCTCGTCCTCATTCCACTCGAACATGGGGAAGTCGACGACCCACAGCAGATTAATCTTGTCGGGATCAATCAAATCCATTTCCCGAGCAATCACCTGACGCAGGCGATCGAGGGTTTTGTTGACGGTTGCGGTATCGCCCGCCCCAAACAGTAACAGGTGCCCCGCTTCGGCTCCTGTACGGCTAAGGATTTCCTGCTTCTGCTCCTCGCTCAGGTTGTCCTTAATCGCGCCGATGGTATCAATTTCGCCACCTTCTCGCACCCGAATGTAAGCGAGACCTTTGGCTCCAGCTTCGGCCGCTTCCTTAAACAGATCACCACCCGGCTTAATCCGCACATTAGAGATTTTGTCGTTGCCACCGGGGATCGGTAGGATTTTGACAATTCCACCTTTTTTCACGGCATCCGCAAAGACTTTGAAGCCGGAATCCTTCATCAAATCCGATACATCGGTCAATTCCAGACGGTAACGGGTATCGGGCTTGTCGCTGCCATAGCGATCCATCGCATCAGCATAGGTCAGGCGGGGAAAGGGCCGGGGAATGTCGATGCCTTTGAGGGTTTTGAAGATGTGGCAGACCAGGCGTTCATTCAGATCTAGCAATTCGTCCTGGGACATGAAACTCATTTCCAGATCGAGCTGGGTAAACTCGGGCTGGCGATCGGCTCGCAGGTCTTCGTCTCGAAAGCACCGGGCAACCTGGTAGTAGCGATCGCATCCCGCTACCATCAAAATCTGCTTAAACAACTGCGGCGACTGGGGCAGCGCAAAGAATTCACCCGGATTGACCCGGCTGGGCACCAGATAATCCCGCGCCCCTTCAGGAGTGGAGCGAGTCAGTACCGGGGTTTCCACTTCGAGGAAATCTTCTTGATCCTCCAGGAAGCGACGGATGGCTTTGATCAGGTCGTGGCGCAGACGCAGATTACGGGCCATGCGCTCACGGCGAATGTCGAGGTAACGGTATCTCAGGCGCAGGTCTTCCCGCACGGTTTCGTTGTCAGCGGAGGATACCTGGAAGGGGAGTTGCTTCCGTACCGCATTCAGCAGTTCAATTTGCTCGGCATAGACCTCGATTTCCCCCGTCGGTAGCTTGGGGTTGAGAGACTCATCAGGGCGACGACTGACGCGACCTGTAATCCGCACGACGTATTCGTTACGCAGCTTGTCGGCTGCTTCGTAGGAGAGGGGCGTACGCTCAGGGTCGCTGACGATTTGGGCGATGCCGGTGCGATCGCGCACATCCAAAAACACGACCCCGCCATGATCTCGGCGACGATCGACCCAACCGCACAGCGAGACTGTTTCACCGATATGTTCTGCCCGTAGTTGGCCGCAGTAGTGGGTTCGCATCATGAGAGAAATGGCAGGAAAAGAATAGAGTCAACACTGAAAACCTTTCCATTATCCAGGATCCTTACCCCTTCTGAACTGACTTGAGGGGGAGAAGCTGGTGAGGGTTTCCAAACAATCCATTAAACCATTCCAGGCTAACCCATAGTTAACTTGAGTTCGGGTTAAGGGCTTTTTCGAGGGGCGCGCCCGGCGCGCCCCTCGAAAAAGCCCATTTTGTCGTGCGCTCTGCGCACGACAAAATGGGCTCTTGGGCTTATCCCGAGTTGAGGTTAGTTACTTTACGCATGTGCAACTTTGAGCCAGCCGCTAGAGTTCTGGATTTTGGGTGGAGCAAGGGGGCACAAAATATCCCTTCGCTCCACTCAAAGTTCAGGGTTCTGGGTTTCGATGCAAGATATGCGTCAAGTCGGAGTCAATCTTTCTTTGTTTGGGATGTGAGTTTTTCGTCGAGAAACTCACATCCCAAACGGGTTTTTATATCGTGACAAATAGCTTACGTTTTAACCATATATCTTCCTGGGCATGGAGATACATAGGGTTGGGGTGGAGGGCGATCGCCCGCTCATAAGACTCCAATGCATTCCCATAGGCCCCCATTTCCGCGAACATTAATCCCCGGTTGAACCATGCCTGGTGGTAATCCGGTTGGAGGGTGACGGCCCGTTCGTAAGCGACTAGTGCTTCTGCATAGCGTTTCAGGCCGCTGAGGGCATTGCCTCGATTGTTCCAGGCTTTGCAGTAGTGTGGGTTGAGCTGGAGAGCCTGGTCGAAGTGGGCGATCGCCTCCTGATACTCTTCCTTTTCACACAAGGCACAGCCCTGCAAATCCCAATATTCAGGGCTGTCGGATCCATTCAGAGCCATGGCTTCGTTCTCCCAGTGATTACTCCTTTATTGTTGAAATAAATGAAAGAACCCGTAGGGCGGATTTCTAGATGGCTAAGGTGGGGAATCTACTCCTTGTGTGAGTCATTTTCAGTAATGAAGAGCTCATTTCTAAACATTTAGGGCATACACAAAGAGGTTTGTTCAAGGATCTTGTGAATTGTCATGGAAGTGTCATAGCACTAGCATTTGACTGACAATTCTCTCTGCGATTCTAAAACTACAGGACTTCAGGTAAGACGCTACAGCCAACCCGTAAGCCCTGCACAGAACTACCACAGCGAGCTTGGAAATATGAAGCCTCAAAACATCTGGAGGGCTTTCGGGGGATCGGCGATCGTTATGCTCGGTACGGGTGCCTGGTATGTTTTTATGGCGGGGGCTCCTCAGTTGGATCCGCCCCTGGTGCAATCAGCTCAACAGATGCAGCAAGAGGGGTTATCGTTTCACCTGGAAAGTTTTATGAGCCAGGCAATGAAGGCTACACGTACCTATGGCGTTATTCTGCCACCTGGTTATAGCCAAAACTCAACGCAGCACTATCCTGTCATCTTTCTTTTGCACGGTGGCCATGATGATGCCCGTGCCTACATTGATAAGTATGGAATGGCTCAGGTTTTGGCTGACCTGTATCAATCCCACAAGTTAGAACCCTCCATCATTATTACCCCTGATGGCAATGATCAACGAGGCTCTAGCCCCCTATGGGATCCTCAATACTTCGACGGCCCTAATGGTCGAGTTGCAACGTTAATTGGATCAGAATTGGTGCAAGTTGTAAAAGAACGTTATCGTACTTCAGAAAGCCCTAAATTCTGGGCCATGGGAGGGATTTCTTCGGGAGGTTGGGGTGCTTTCAATATTGGGTTGCGATACCTCAACCACTTTAATATCTTGTTTAGCCATAGTGGTTACTTTACAGATAGTAGTGGAGCCACAAATAGCCCTAATCAGTTCATCCAAACACTACCTCTGGCGCAATTAAAACAATTGCGGGGTGTCTATCTAGATGCAGGGGAGAATGATACTGATTTCTTAACTTCTACTCAGCAGTTCCACGAGACTTTGAACCGCCTTGGTGTAACCAATAAATTCTATGCGTTTCCGGGTGGTCATGGCCTTTCTGGTCCTAATATTGGATGGAACTATTTCCATAAGCATTTGTACGATTCCCTAACCTATATCGGAGCAGAATTTCAGCGTGCATCTTCACCTGTTAGTTAACGGAAATTGCTGATGCTAAATTCTCGTACACGCATTGCCCTATGGATGGTGGCCTTCCTGACCGGATTTGTGGGGCTTGTCAATCTTCTTTCCGCTGTTACGCCGAGCCTTCCCAATCGTATTGCCTGGTTACGCGAAATTTTCCCCTTCGAAGTGCGTACGGGAGGACACTTATTCGCTGCCATAGCGGGTTTTTTCCTATTAGCATTGGCCACTAATTTGTTACGCCGTAAGCAAGTTGCCTGGCTGTTAACAGTCATTCTTCTAGTAATTTCCATCATCAGCCATCTGGTGAAGGGCTGGGACTATGAAGAGGCACTTTTATCGGCCGGGTTGCTAGTGGTTTTAATAACTATGCGACCGGTATTTACGGCTCAGTCCGATCGCCCCTCCATTGCTCAAGGAGCGCGAGTTTTATTAGGAGCATTACTCTTTACTCTGGCCTACGGTACAGCCGGATTCTATTTTCTGGATCGCCACTACTCGATTGAGTTTGATTTGCTTCCAGCTCTTCGTCAAACGATAGTTCTGTTCTTCACCGATGATAATGCTGGGTTACGCCCAACAACTCGTTTTGGAAAATACTTTGTTGACTCCATTTATATTATTAGCATCGTTACCTTTGGCTATGCGTTAACTCTATTACTACGACCCGTTCTGTTGCGTGGTGCAGCGAGTACAAAGGAGCATAAACATGCCCAAGCGATTGTGGAAGCCTATGGGCGATCGTCTCTAGCACGGCTCACATTATTGGATGACAAAAGCTATTACTTTAGCCCATCAGGAAAGACAGTGGTTGCTTATGTGGCAAAGGGGCGAGGGGCGATCGCCCTGGGTGATCCCATTGGCCCTGCATCAGAACGTCGAGAAGCTATCTTAAGTTTTCAAAAATTCTGTGCCCAAAATGATTGGTATCCTGCGTTTTATCAAACCCTTCCCGATGACTTGGAATTGTACTATAGTCTGGGATTTCGAGTGCTACAAATTGGAGAAGAGGCCATCGTTGATCTCAACACATTTACCTTAAGTGGAAAAGCGGCTCAAAACCTACGCACGGCTCGTAATAAGTTAACGAAGGCAGGGCATACGGTTGAATTTCATCAACCCCGAATTGGCTCAGCATTGCTCCACGAATTGAAGACAGTGAGTGATGAATGGCTGCGATTAGTGAACGGATCTGAAAAGCGATTTTCCCTCGGATGGTTTGATGACCAATACTTACAAGACTGCGAAATTGCTTTAGTGCGAACCCCTGACGGACACATTAGTGCCTTTGCCAATGTCATCACCGAATATCAACACAATGACATCACGATTGACTTAATGCGGCGGCGAATTGAGATTGAACATGGCACGATGGACTTCCTCTTTACGAGCATGTTTCAGCATTATAAAGAGCGAGGATATGACGGCTTTAACTTAGGCTTATCTGCTCTTTCGGGAGTCGGTCAAACGGAGGAAGCGGCTCGTTTAGAAAAAGCTGTGCATTACCTTTATCAACACCTCAATCAGTTTTACAACTTTCAAGGTCTTCATAGCTATAAAGAAAAGTTTTCTCCCCGGTGGGAACCGCGCTATCTGGTCTATCCCAGCCTGGTTGCTCTGCCCGACATACTAGTCGGTCTAGTGCGGGCAGACTCGGGCGATCGCCTTCTCGACTACTTTAAACCCGGCAGTTAATCCTTTATTTCAGGCCGCTTCCTATGGACATGCAGCGCCTCAAATCGATTCTTCCTTCCCTCGTCGGTGTTGCGTTACTCCTGGCATCAATCTGGGTGCTACATCGAGAATTTCAGCACTACTCTATTGATGAAATTTGGCATCAGCTAACTAGAATCCCTAAACAACAGGTCGTAGTGGCGATCGCCCTTACCTGTCTCAATTTATTAGTATTTACCGGATACGATACCCTTTCGGTTTCTTATATCCACCATCCCTTACCCTATATCAAAACTGCTCTTGGTGCGCTGACCAGTATTCCCATTGGAAATGCTCTTGGTTTTTCCTTATTAAGTGGAACGGCTGTTCGCTACCGGCTGTATAGCTCGTCAAATATTTCAACTCTTCAAATTGCTCAAATTGTTACCTTTTGCCACATTACATTCTGGTTAGGTTTGTTCGTCGTAGGGGGTATTTTTTTCGTCTGGCATCCCATTACGATTCCTCGAAACCTGATGCTGCCCTTTGTGGACACGCGCCCTCTCGGAGCGGCATTTCTAGGCCTGATTGGAGGCTATGGAATGTGGAACTGGATGAGTGGGCGATCGCTTTCTATCAGTAAATTTGTCATTCCCCATATTTCCCCTCACTTGAGCCTACTTCAGACTCTTGTTGGTTCTTTGGATTGGGCGTTAGCTGCTAGTGTTTTCTATGCATTATTACCAGAAACATTACCAGAAACTGCTCACCTACCTTACCCAACATTTGTAGGGATTTACTTATTCGCTCAATTTGCGGGAGTTGTGAGTAATGTACCCGGTGGATTAGGGGTTTTTGAAACAGTCATGATATGGTTGCTGGCCAAATCTTTTTCATCAGCAACATTGCTCGGCACTTTGTTAGCCTATCGAGCTATTTACTATCTCCTGCCACTGATGATTGCTGTAATTCTGCTAGGCGCTTTTGAAGTAAAACAACGGCTCCGTTAAAGCTTATTTGAAGTTGATTTTCAGTAATGTTGTGCCTTTTGGAAAGCAAGAGATCCACTATTTTGGGCCTGATTTTAATTAGGCTTTCTGTGTGGATTGTTCTACGGCAAAGCCGCGCAACGATTCATGCAGGAAATCCACTGATTGGAGCGATTGATCAAGAGGAAACAACAGCATCGACTTCACGCGGCCCAGCGATGAACCCAGTCGGCGATCGCCTCATTCACGACCTGCGGAAATTCCGCCATTAAGACATGCCCAGCTCCTGGTAGGTGAAGATGTTCGCTGTGGAGAAAGAGAGCAGCTAAATTTTCTCCCATGTCATAGGTAAAGGTGGGATCATTTGCTCCGGTGATGACTAATGTTGGCACTTCATAGCAGTGTTTGGTTTGATGTTGTGCGAAGAAGTTGTAACCCCAAAAGATTTTTAGGGCCTGATAGGGCTCTCGTTCAACCGGAATTGGGCTTTCCTTAAAGAACTGTTGCACTGTCCCGTGGCGGTGGGTGCTTGTGAGTCGCGCAGCCCACGTTTGCAGCAGAGGCACTCGAAACGCATGCCTTCCACCGGAGTGCATGAATCGCATCAATGGTATTTCCCACCAGGGATCCAGCTCATGAGTTCCCCCTGCAATTAACACCATTGCACTGGCCGAATGCCGCTGTGCCCATTCCAGCCCCAGGGGTACACCATAGCTGTGACAACAAAGAACTGGTCGATGAATCTGAAACCGATGCAGCAGACGCTGCAAATCCCGCTGGTGCCGTCCGATGGAATAGCGCGGGTAGGGTTGCGAATCCCCATGCCCTGCCAGGTCGTACACTAATGCCTCATAGCCTTGCGCTTGCGCGAATTCGTATTGCGATCGCCAGTTAAATCGATTTCCCAATCCCCCATGCAGGAACACCCAGGCCGGCGATCGCCCACGCGTATGACATACCTGAAGCTCAACTCCCCGCCGTAGGTGAATCCGTTCTCCAGTCAGGCTGTTGTTGGGTGCCATATCTTTACTCGTTCTGCTTCCAAAGTAATGGATGAGTATGTCAGCCATATAACAATCCAGTGGCGATCGCCTATGCTCACAAAAATGGCCAAAACAGAGCCCTCCTTAGCAAGAGCTCCGTTTTGGCTAGTTCCGTAAAGATAGGGGCTGACTAACGCAAGATATAAACCCGAGCCTCGTAACCCCGCAGGGAGCAGATCAGCTGGTCATCGTGCAACTCAACGGGGGTATCTTGAAGCCAATCATGCCAGACGTGGCCCTGTGGAATGTTGTGCACATGGTAATGATCACACTCCATATTCTTCAGGTTCAACACTACGACTACACAGGACTCCTCATTCCACCGCTGATAAGCCAACACCTGGTTGTCTGCATCCTCGTGGAAAAAATCAATATTCGAGTTTTGCAACGACGAGAACTGACGACGTAACGCAAAAAGCTTGCGGTAATAGGTCAGGAGATCCGCGTTGCGATCGCGCTCGATCAAAGACCAATCCAGCGGGTGTGGACTATTGGGAGTCATACTATTCACCTCCCCAAATTCCTCACCCATCAAAATCATCGGCACCCCAACCGCCGTCATCAGCATTACAGCACCCAACTTAATTCGCTGGAAGGCATCGTCTTCGGAAAACCCCTGTTCTTTTAGGCTATCCAGTAAACGGGGGCGATCGTGGCTAGATAAATAGTGAACGGCTCCAGTCGTGCGATCGGGATAGTCATGCTGTGTCGGGTCTAGCAGCTCTTTCGCACGTTGAATATCAATTTCTTCCTCGCCTTTCAAATGAGGCGTTAAGAAGTAGTAAAACGTCTCTCGCCAACAGGCATCCAAAGCCCCTTCCGGCCGCACCACTTCTGGTGTGTCAGGAATGCGTTCACCAATGTTATAGAAAGGCTTCATGCTAGCCGCGAGTTTTGTCTGCTGGCAAACCCAATTCATAAATTCGGGATTATCAATTTCCTTAACCGCATCAAACCGGATGCCGTCAATGTGATATTCCTCGATCCAATAACGCACCACGTCGCCCATCAGTTCCCAGGCTGGATGGCGATCGTACCGCTCATCATAGGTTTCGTAATTGAATTCGGGTCCCCAATAGTCTTCGGGGCGATCAGGATGATGGCGATCGTGGTAGTACCAGTAATCGCGGTCGATCGCTAATAAGGGGCTGTGGTCGGATGAGTGGTTGTAAAGCTGGTCAAGAATAACCCGAATACCACAACCATGGCAGGTATCAATAAATCGCTTCAGGTCTTTTGTCGAACCGTACTTAGGATTTGGCGCAAAGAAGAAACTCGGCAAGTAGCCCCAGGACGCATCTTCGGGGGCTGCATTAACGGGCATCAATTCAATGGCATTAATCCCTAAACCACAAAGGTAATCGAGCTTCTCGATGACAGCTTCATACTGTCCTTTTGCTGAACAGTTTTCATCACCGCTCGAAAAGTCTGAAATGAATAGTTCGTAGATGATGAGTTGATTATTAGCGGGAAGTGGCTTATCGTCATGGGTCCAGACGTAATCATCGACAATACGCTGGCCATCCTTGATACGAATTACACTATTACAGCTATCAGGGTGTAATTCTCTTGCATAAGGATCATCAATCTCAACCCATTCATCAGGCTGGTGCGTCCAACTGTTAGATTGCACTCTAAATTTATACTCGTAAGCACCGTCATCGAGTTTAACTGACGTGCGGTAGTAACCCTTGTCATCCTTCTCCATTGGAATCTCGTTCCAATCAGAAAAAGAACCAATCAATGAAACGGCTTTGTTGTTGGGTGCAAGCAGTTTGAACTCGATTTCGTTAGACATATCACGCCTTTAAGTGTTGGTAAATGCCTGACTTGAACTCAGGCATAAATATCGGTGCTCTGAAAAACGACCACAATATGTTTTTTCAGAGGCATTCAACTTCACAGCTCGGTATTAACCTCCGATTTCTAGCCATTTCTTGTCCGGATGCAAACCGTACCCAGTCCTAAAATTGCTGGACGAAAGAACTCTGCTCCCCTAATGAAGTCTTTTCTTGAGGAACAGTGCCTTCCTCAAACGCCTTTGATAAGAGGATAGGGTGAGGAGAAGAGAGGGTAGCGATCGCCCTACTTCTTTTCTAATTCATTAAGCGGATGAACAAATACCCCCCCACGCCTGTCACCTTAAAACCATTTATCAGCCCAATTAGCAAGCTAATGGATTGATCGAAGTGCAAGTCTTAAAAAGTCCTTGATACTATGCTTGATCCTAAAGAATGAGCCCGCTTTTCTCCGTCACGCATTGGATAGAAAAATGGCTATCAATGCTCCATCTTGTGAAGGATCTGTAGACTATATACTCTATATAGCTTGGGATGCTAAGGATATAAATTAGAGCCACGATGGAACAAAGTTTGAGAGGAATCGGTCTTTAAAGAGCTGCGGCTTTTCGCATCAGCAATTTAATCTAGGATCACTTAAGTTGGTGCTTGCAATTAAACATAAGACCCAAAGGGTTATGCAGTCTGCTTTATGGCTGTACGGCCATTTACGTTCTGTGTTTAATGAGCCTGAGCGACTGACCTAAAACTGAGAATACATTTTTAAGAATTCGTTTTGTTTATTACCTTGAAGCGTAATTCTAAGTCTACTGAAACGTTTTTTTTCGCACTTCATGTACAAAAAAACAATCTTAAGAATAGGCCCTAAACGCACAAAGTGACTGGCAATTGATTAATACTTTTCTTCTCATAAACCAAAGAACTTTAAATTCCAATCGTAAAGACCCAAACCCTAACTATGTCGTTGCGAAAGCAAAGTTAAGGTCTGGGTTTTAGCAAATACGAATACTACTCCCCTAGCGCTGACCGACCAATTCCCGTTCAACATTCAGCAGGTTTTCAACCCGAGCCTCTGTTGAGGGATGTGTTGAAAACAGGTTGCTGAACGTTTGCTTGGGTACTGCATTCATAATCAGCAGGGGCTCGAAAGCTGGGTTTGTCGCCATAGGCATTTGTCGGGCTGCTGCATCCAATCGGCGCAGGGCGTTGGCCAATGCTCGGGGCTTGCCTGTAATACGCGCTGCGCTAGCATCCGCCTCAAACTCACGGGTACGAGAAATTGCCATTTGAATAACGGTTGCCGCAAGAGGAGCCAGAATAATAGTTGCCAGAGCACTAATGGCATTACTTCCCTCACGATCGTCTCGACCACCATAGCCACCAAACATCATGCCAAATTGCAGCATCTGCGCTAAATAGGAGATTGCCCCGGCCACCGTCGCTGCTACAGCTTGGGTCAGAGTGTCACGGTTTTTAATGTGACTCAGTTCGTGGGCAATGACCCCTTCCAGCTCATCAGCCGGAAGCATTTGCAGAATGCCCTGGGTCACAGCAACAGCGGCATGCTGCGGATCACGACCCGTCGCAAATGCATTTGCCCCAGCAGTTGGAATAATATAAACCGCCGGCATTGGCAGGTCGGCCTTCTGAGCCAGCTTTTCTACCATGGCGTATAACTGCGGAGCCTCGGCTCGGCTCACTGGTTGCGCTCCATAAGCGGCCAGAGCAATTTTGTCGGACGAGAACCAGGAAAAGAAATTCATCCCCCCGGCCATGACCAACCCAATCAAGGCTCCACCCGAACCTCCCAGTAGATACCCGATCGCCACAAGTAAACCACTGAGTAGCCCTAGCAAACTTACAGTTTTGATCTGATTCATAATTCGTTCCTCCGTCAGGACGTTACCCCGCAGGGAATGATGGAGAAATTTTTGTTGATTTCAACCACAAAAATTTCTGAATCAAGGACCCACTTAGGGAAAGATAACGATCGCATTCCAGGCCAGTTCGGGAGAGTTCGATTGAGGCCAGTGCTGCTTCAAACTGGTTTTAGCCCAGTATTTCAGCAAGTCTGGGGCGATCGCAGAACTTATCACAACTATCTGTGTTACGTTTCTTCATAAATTCTAAAACCCTCACCCCGCTTTCCCTATACCGGACAGGCGCACTCAACCGTACGGCTTCCCACACCTCCTTGCTCGCAAACAAAAACCTTCCTCTCCAACAAGCTACGCCTCCAGCCCCGTCTGCCCCTGCGCCCCCCTGCCTCGTATAATAAGCAACGTCGCCACTTCCACTCGCTCACTCACTTATGACCAATGCCCTGTTCCACATTGAGCATTTACGTGTGGCCTATCCGCACCAGCGAGGGCAGGCCGCTGCGAATGGTGAGGCAACTATTCAATGGGCTGTGGATGATGTGACCTTAACGCTCAATCCCGGAGAGCGGCTAGGCCTGGTTGGCGAATCGGGTTGCGGTAAGTCGACTTTAGGACGAGCGGCCATGCGGTTGCTTCCATCCTCCAGCCAGGTGGAAGGGCACGTTCTGTTCAACGGTCAATCGGTCTTTGACCTATCTCCGGCAGAGCTTCGCAAGTTTCGGGGAGAAGCGGTATCTATCGTCTTCCAGGACCCAATGACTCGATTGGATCCATTGATGACCATCGGCGAGCATTGTTTGGAAACCCTACAGGCGCACCAACCTGAACTTTCTAAGGAAGAAGCCAAGACCAAGGCGATCGCCACGCTAGAAGCCGTGAAAATTCCAGCCAACCGCTGGAGCCAGTTTCCTCATGAGTTTAGTGGGGGGATGCGGCAACGGGTGGCGATCGCCCTCGCCCTTCTGCTCAATCCCAAACTCATCGTCGCTGACGAGCCAACCACCAGCCTGGATGTCACTGTCGCTGCCCAAATCTTGAAGGAGCTGACCCGACTCTGCCAGGAGCGCAATATGGGATTGGTCCTGATTTCCCATGATTTGGCATTAGTGGGGGAATATTGCGATCGCATCGCCGTCATGTACCAGGGCAAAGTGGTCGAAACCGGCAATACCCAGGACATCCTCAAAAACCCTCAGCATTCCTACACTCAAATGCTGTTGCAAGCGGCTCTCCGCATCCATGTGGATGATCCCCTCGCTCGGGCAGCAGCAGAAGCTGCACCTGCCCCCCTACTGCGGCTGGATAACCTGCGGAAGCACTATATGCTGGAGCAAAATTTCGTCGCCCGACTGCTAAACCGCCAACCCGAAAACGTCATTAAAGCTGTAGACGACATCAACTTAGATCTCTACCCCGGAGAAATCTTTGGGCTCGTGGGTGAATCGGGCTGTGGCAAAAGCACCCTCTCGCGTACTATCCTGCAACTCATCCCTCCCACCGCAGGCCGTATTAACTTCCTCGGCAAAGATATCACGGGCCTACCCCGCACTGAGCTGCAAGCCCAGCGGCGGCAAATGCAGATGGTTTTTCAAGATCCTCACGCGTGCCTCAATCCGTTGATGACTGTGGGCGATAGCATTGCTGATCCCCTACTGATTCATGGGTTAGCCACTCTGGATGCAGCCCGCGAGCAGGTGAAAGCCATGCTGGAACGAGTTGGGCTGACTCCGGTCGAGGATTATTACAACCGTTATCCTGGAGATCTATCCGGAGGCCAGCAACAGCGCGTGGCGATCGCCCGTGCCCTCATCACTCGCCCCAAGCTACTGATTTGTGATGAACCCGTCAGTATGCTGGATGCCAGTGTGCAGGCCCAGGTATTAGACCTGATGTTAGAACTCAAGCAGGAATTTGACCTGACCTATCTGTTCATTACCCACGACCTTTGGTTAGCACGGTTTTTGTGCGATCGCATCGCCGTTATGAACGCTGGGAAAATTGTGGAATTGGGAACCACCGAGCAAATTTTTAACCATCCCCAGCACCCTTACACCCAAACCCTTCTCCAAGCCGCCCCTCTGCTGGCTCACCCACCAGCCATCTAGTTTCAGGTAGCGTCATGATGGGGTGAAGTGTTTTGCACTCCGAACCGTCAAGCCTACGTTGATTTCTATCGTGTAGGAGTAGCGGAGGGGTAAATAATTTTCATCAGAGCGCACAAAACCTTGTCCCGCCTTAGGAAACCGTCCCAGGGCGAGAAACATAGGTCAAATCAATTTGATAGTATTCTTGTTGACGTTTTTAACCGTATTGTTCGGTGTAAACCTCAATATCGGGTCGAATTTCGGCGTTAGCGGGGGTTAGTCCGTCAAACCCACCGCCCGCTATCGAGTTCAACTGCATTATCCACCTTCGCTATCCCTGTCGATAAGGGGAAATCAGAACAATCAATGTTTGGTTTAATTGGTCATCTCACAAGTCTAGAACACGCCCAGTCTGTCGCCCGCGAGCTGGGTTACCCTGAGTACGCCGATCAGGGGCTCGATTTCTGGTGTAGCGCCCCTCCGCAAACCGTCGATCACATTCGAGTCAAAAGCGTCACTGGGCAGGAAATTGAAGGTCAATACGTTGAGTCCTGCTTTTTACCCGAAATGCTCGCCACCCGGCGCATTAAGGCCGCCACTCGCAAAATCATTAATGCGATGGCCCACGCTCAGAAGCACGGCATTGATATTACAGCGTTAGGGGGCTTCTCCTCGATTATTTTCGAAAACTTTAACCTGTCTCAAATTCCACAGGTACGTAATATCACCCTGGATTTCAACCGATTTACTACGGGTAACACCCACACGGCTTATATTATCTGCCGTCAGGTCGAGCAGGCCTCGAAGCAACTGGGTATCAATCTTTCCGAAGCAACTGTAGCTGTCTGTGGAGCTACAGGGGATATCGGTAGTGCCGTCTGCCGCTGGCTAAACGAGCGCACTGATACCAAAGAATTGCTGCTGATTGCCCGTAACCAGGAGCGATTGCAAAACTTGCAAGAGGAGTTGGGGCGAGGCAAGATTATGCCGCTTGAAGAAGCGCTTCCTCATGCCGATATTGTTGTATGGGTCGCCAGCATGCCCAAAGGGATGGAGATCGATTTCGACAGTCTTAAGCAGCCTTGCTTGATGATTGATGGCGGCTATCCCAAGAACATGGCGAGCCAGATTCAGCATTCTGGCGTTTACGTTCTCAACGGCGGAATTGTAGAGCATTCCCTCGACATCGAGTGGAAAATCATGGACATCGTGAATATGGATGCCCCCGCTCGTCAGCTCTTTGCCTGCTTCGCAGAATCGATGCTGTTAGAGTTCGAGAAGCTGTACACCAACTTCTCCTGGGGCCGCAACCAGATCACGCTGGATAAAATGGACCTTATCGGTAAAGTGTCCCTGAAGCACGGCTTCCAGCCATTGCTTCTACCTTCCTAGTGGCTATAGATTGCGCCTTGTTCGAACTCATCTGTCGTGATTTTGTGCAAACTGTCCTGATGGCATCTCCTCGTCTAAGAAGAGTGGAATGGTAGATGCACCCTGATTCAAAGCTCCTGGTTTCGCGGCCAGGGGCTTTCTTTTTTCTGATTTTTCCTGGGGGAAGATTTATGCAACTTAAGTTTGCCTATGCTTGATGATGTGAGGCCACATCACCAAGCATAGGTTGATTTCCATTCTGCAATGCCGGGGCGTTGCCCAAAAAATTACGGGAGTGTCCTGATAGCAGCTGCCTGCTTAGGAAGAGTGGAATGGTAGATGCACCCTGATTCAAAGCCCCTGGTTTCGCGGCCAGGGGTTTTCTTTTTGCTATATTTTTCGCGGCACACGCCAAAACGGCATTTTCGAGGGGCACGCTTCAAGCGTATCCCTCGAAAATTGCTCTTAATCCGAACTCAAGTGAAGTACAACTTTCTCGTCAAAAAAGGTATGACAGTGTCCTGATAACATCCAGTCTCCCTGGAAGAGTGGAATGGTAGATGCACCCTGATTCAAACCCCTGGTTTCGCGGCCAGGGGTTTTCTTTTTTCTATAGCAATGTGCAAGTGCGTTAAGTACAGCAACGGTGGTGTGGGGCACGAAGTGCCCCACACCACCGTACTTAATCAACCCGCACAGCGCTATAGAATCTGCTTGAAAGGTTGTTTTTTCCTGTGCTTTGATCTACGAAAAGAAAACCGTAGAACACAGCTTAAGTTTTCTCCTCCAAAAAGTATGACAGTGTCCTGATGACATCCAGTCTCCCTGGAAGAGTGGAATGGTAGATGCACCCTGATTCAAAACCCCTGGTTTCGCGGCCGGGGGTTTTTCTTTTATCTATAGAACCGAGGCATAGACAGGAGTGGCACAACGTACCACACCCTGTCTATGCCTCGGTTCTTTGAGCAAGTTTGATATTAGGATAGATTGAGAGATGTGGCCCAGCGCGACTGGGGCCAAATTAATAATCGTGTGTTTAAAAAGGTTAGGAGCCCCATGATGGATGCGATGGAATTTTTTCGGATGAGTGAGGGTAAGTGGCGATCGCAACGCACCACTCATCACCTTCCCTTCCGCCGCGCAGAAACGGGAGATTCCGAAATTCAAGTAGAAACCCTCCCGGTAGACGATCCTAAAGTTTTAGAAATTTGTCAGATGCATGACACTGACCCCAGCCTTGCAATTGGAGGGGCGTATGTAACCTGGCACGGAGCCATGTCCTGGGACCAGGAAGGGGATGAGAGCCACCAGGGTTCTACGGTTTTTGTATTGGTACCGGATGCTGACAACCCCCGGCAAGGCAAGCTTTTGCGGGAGCGTGGCTATGCCGAAATCGTACCCGTTATCGGACACTACGAAGTGGATGACGACAATGGGCTGGTGTTGACCACTGATTACGAGACCATGAGTTCCGTTGAGCGCTTCTGGTTTATCTCTCCTGATCTGCGGGTACGCAGCAGCACCGTTAAGCGTTTTGGTGGCTTCAGCACCGCCTCCTTCTGCACAGAGTTCCGTGCGAGTGAAGAAGCTCCCACATCTGAGTCCGCTACTGCCGTTCCTGCTGCTAAAACCTATTCTTCGAGCTTTGGTTGGTAATATTTCTGCTGAATCCCCCTATGATCGGGGCCTCGCCTACCTGCATCACGCTGCATCTCTGGCTCTAGAGCCAGAGATGGTTTATATTCCTGATAATTTGGGCGATCGCGTTCGCCTCTGTACCTGGGTTGGTACTCGCATTGAGGCCATTAATGGGCGTCTGGAACAGCTGCTGCACCATTGCCACCAATGCTTTTACCCGCAACAGCAGCGTACAATTCGCATCCTGGCTGCGCCTATTAACGAAAAGTTTGGAATTGATGGATGCTGCAACATTCGGCTGCTTCCCGTCACTATTTTGTTGGATGTCGGGCGGGTAGAGCCGGAGAGCTGGTTGAGCCTGGTGGTGCATGAGTATGCTCATGCTCACGTTGGGCATCCTGGTCATGAGCAAAATTTTGTGCAGGTGCTTACGCATCTGTGTTTAGGGTTAGGGTTACCCGCGCCACCTAGCAACGCTACCGATCAGTACTTACGGCATTGGCCCCATTACAAACCCACTGCCAATGCCCTAGATTTTTGGATGGATCGTTGAACTAGGAACACAGCAAGATTTCCTACAACTCTTCAGGCAGGCTGTAGGAAATCCTGCACCTTTACCTTTCTAAAACCAAGCTTCCGAACCCTTGTTTTTGTCGCTTTTTGACGAAGAAATAAAGGTTCGGAGGTCTGGTGCAAGATTTGAGTTTAGCCAGAATTTGTTGGAAGAGGCTGTAATACCGTTTTAATATGAAGCTGCGCCAAATAGGGCTTCGAGAATGAAATCGTAGGACGTCAATGACGCAACCCTTTCAGGGGAAATCTTGTCGAGTTCCGAGGTCAGGAGTTT
>NZ_JACJOO010000059.1 GCF_014695575.1 Leptolyngbya sp. FACHB-8
GTGCCCGAAGGGCGCGAACTCTCAGCTTTGAAGCCCATATTGCTATAAAAAGCGCAGCAATTCTCATTTTGAAATCAGGCCCGAAAACCGCGCGCCGAAGGCGCGCGGTTTTCGGGCCTCAAAGCCAAGAGTTCACGCCCGTAGGGCGTGAACTCTTGGCTTTGAAGCCCATATTGCTGTAAAAAGCGGGGTGCCATTGACGCCCCGCTGAAAATTTGATAGTTTTTACGATCTCGGCCAAAAATTAGGACGGTGGCTTAGGCCACAGCCTCAGATGCACTAGGGGTAGCGCCCTGAATCTTCTGTTGCACATCGAAGGCGATCGCAAACCGAGCTTGAGGTATCATACGGGCCACAATCTTCAGGTAAGCTTCTGCATCACTGCGATGACGAAAACGGGCAACAGCAGCCTGCTTAAAATCGGGCATTAGCTTGTGAACAACCCACGGGTTTAACTGTTCTTGGTAACTCATAGCGTCAAAAGCATCTCTTAGGTGAAGGACATCGAGGCGAAGCAACGGCACCTGACGTATCAGACGCCTATATCCAAACGAGCCACAAACACTGCAATCGAAAGCTTGAATCTACGGGGAATGAGATGAACCCCAATACGCTATATGTAGTAAGCGCTTATTAGCCTCAACACTATATAAGGCGGAATACGAGAAAAACCGTATCCCAGGATACAGTTTTAGAAATTTGCACCACATTTAGGGGGAGCGATCGCTCAATCCCCTATCCGCCTACTAGATAGGCACCCGCTGTCGGCTATTGAGAAAGGCTATTATTCAGCTTCTACGAGGGTTCTGTCGCCAATCCGTGCGATCCCCATAGTTTTTTAAAGTACTCTGGACAGTTTTTCTGAAATCCTTGATTTCAGAAAAACTGTCCGAACTAATGAAAATTAAATCAAGGTTGCTACCTGCCTGTTGAATCTGGCTGTTCCACCCATCACACTCAACACTGAGGCAGATGGGTTAGCAGGAGCTTAGAAACCCAGGGTTCTCAGAAACACCGGGTTTCTAATCTTCACAGCAACCCCGTCTCGTTAACCTACGGTCATCAGCCCTAACCGCATGAGAATATTGGACAGAACGCTATAGACAATGCTGAGAGCAAAGGCTCCAAGCAGGGCACTCAATATCCCCCATCTCAGGCGGAAACCTGTGACGAGCTTTGCCGCTAATCCAAAAATCAGCGCATTCAGCAATATTGATGCTAACCCCAGGGTCAGAATATTAATGATGGTCGCCCCAAAAACAGGCTCCAATAAAGGGCGGATCAGGGCGTTCAACAGACCCAGAACGAGCCCAGCTAGAAAAGCAATGTTGAGGCTATCGACTTCTATCCCTAAAGGCAACTTTGAAATCAAAAGTAAGCTCAGAGCCAGAATAATGACAGTGAGAAGAAAAGGTATTAGCCAGGTCATAGGTCAGATTCTCGCGGAGATGCGTCACCAACGTTGGCATCATTAAAGCAAAAAAGTCGCGATCGCTAACGTTTTTCTTGACGCAAATCAAATTTTGCCCTGGACTGGGCTTAAAGTTTTTAGCAAATGCTACAGGCTGAGAGCTGACGGCTAAGTTTTTATAGAGTTTTTTATCCTAATTTGGGATAAGCTGAAGTGCCCATTTTTAGGTGTACATAGCGCACTCGGAAAACGTCCTTAATCCGAACTTCTCAGAAAACAATACTCTGGACAGTTTTTCTGAAACCGTTGATTTTGCGTGCGCTTCGCGCACGCAAAATCAACGGTTTCAGAAAAACTGTCCGAACTAATGAGAAAACAATGTTTCTTTCTACCCCGGGATGATGGGTGCAGAGCAACACGACTCCATTGAAGACTGACATTATTTAACCTCAGTTCGGGTTAAGGGCTTTTTCGAGTGCCGCGCTTCGCGCGGCACTCGAAAAAGCCCATTATTGCGTGCGCGTCGCGCACGCAATAATGGGCGGTTCGGCTTATCCCGAGCTGACGTTATTTAGGAGGCGCTAAAAGCTGAGGGTGGGCGTTTTATAGACATCACTCATTCGCGTTTATGGCGTCCTTGCCAAACAGGCAAGCTCGTACATTCCTTGCTTCATCTCTCAGTGCTCGATTTGAAGAAGTATTACTGTTCCAACGCAAATCCTTAATTTAAGGTGAACCAGTCTAAATTCAAATCAGACGATTTGTGCGGTTATGGGGATGCAGCGCAGTAGTCAGCGGCTCAGCCATAGATTTTGGAGCTACTACGCAAACGCTGACCCCTTAATGATCCCAAACTAGGGCGCAAATCTATTTTTTTTAGGAGCTGGAATAGATACTTGGCTCAGGCCGGCTCCGGTGCGATCTACGCGCTTCGGCGGATGTCGTAGATTAAGGGTGCACAACTAAACGGTATTGTGAAATAATTCCTCCGGTTTAGGTTCAACCTTCGACAGGACAATTTGGGAGAAGCATATGTCGGCGATCGCATCAATTCATGGTCGAGAAATTTTAGACTCTCGGGGCAATCCGACCGTCGAAGTCGACGTCGTGCTGGAGGACAAGAGCAAGGGACGGGCTGCCGTTCCCTCCGGTGCATCAACAGGGATTCGGGAAGCATTGGAATTACGCGACGGGGATGCCAAACGCTACGGCGGCAAGGGTGTACTCAAGGCGGTCAAAACCGTTAATACCACCATTGCTGAAGCCTTAAAAGGCATGGATGCCACCGATCAGACCGCTATCGACAAGAAAATGCTGGAGTTGGACGGTACCGAGTACAAGAAAAACTTGGGAGCCAATGCCATTCTGGGGGTTTCTATGGCGATCGCTCGGGCCGCTGCTGAGTCTAAAGGGCTGCCCCTCTATCGCTACCTCGGCGGCGAGGAGGCCACGCTGCTGCCGGTACCCTGCTTCAACATCTTGAATGGCGGTGCCCATGCCGACAACAGCGTGGACTTTCAGGAATACATGATCGCCCCTGTGGGTGCCCCTTCCTTCTCCATGGCGATGCAGATGGGAGCCGAGGTGTATCACGCCCTGAAATCCATCCTCAAGGGCAAGGGCTACAGCACCGGCATCGGTGACGAAGGCGGTTTCGCCCCCAACCTGAAATCCAATGTGGAAGCTCTGGATGTGATCATGGAAGGGATTACCAAGGCAGGGCTAAAGCCGGGTGATGAGATTGCGATCGCCCTCGACCCCGCTACCAGCGAGTTGTATCGCAAAGAGCAGGGCAACTACCTGTTCTGGAAGTCGGATCAGTCTCGCAAGAGCTCAGAGGAAATGATTCAGCTCTGGGAAGGTTGGATTAACCAGTATCCGATCTTCTCCATTGAAGACGGTCTGGGCGAAGAGGACTGGGATGGCTGGAAGGAGTTGACCAAGCGCCTCGGCAGCCGTATTCAACTGGTAGGCGATGATGCCTTTGTGACCAACCCCAGCATTATTAAGCAGGCGATCGCCGATGGTGTGGGTAACTCGACCCTGGTGAAGGTCAACCAGATCGGCTCTATCACTGAGACCCTGGATGCCATCAAGCTCTCTCGCGAAGGCGGTTACACCTTCATGGTGAGCCACCGCTCTGGTGAAACCCCCG
This sequence comes from Leptolyngbya sp. FACHB-8, assembly GCF_014695575.1. GTDB lineage: Bacteria > Cyanobacteriota > Cyanobacteriia > Elainellales > Elainellaceae > Vacuolonema. The sequence goes on from NZ_JACJOO010000059.1 coordinate 3,567, forward strand.
ACGATTTCATTGCGGATTTAGCGGTAGCCACGCGCGCAGGCCAGATTAAAACCGGTGCACCCTGCCGGGGCGAACGCCTGTCCAAGTACAACCAACTGCTCCGCATCGAAGAAGAGCTGGGTGACAAGGCCACCTATGCTGGCAAGTCTGTGGTGAAGTAGGAACGCTTCCCTCAGATAGGCAAACCGCAGTCGCGTCCTAACACGTCCCTTAGAGATTGTTTTTGGTTCCCCCAAACGCATTCTCCAAGGGTCTTTAAATTGGTTACTGGTTGGTGGTTGTGAGAGGGACTTAGCGCCCCTCTCACAACCATCGCGCATTTAGAAACACAACCTCCATCAAAGCCATTTGCCGTGCGGGTACTCTATTCCATGCATTAGTAAAAGGAAAGTGGAAAGCGTCGCCCCTTTGGGAAAATAGAAAGCCTTGGGACGAAAATGACGCCAATGGCTGGCTGCATAAATGCCGACGAAAGGCAGCTTCACCTATTGCATGGTTTTCCTTCCAAGGTAGCTACACACTGACGAAACACCTTTGTAATTGGGATTATTGAGGATGGCTGAGAACCTCAGAAGTCAGGCAATCACCCAGGGGATTCAACGTAGCCCCAACCGGGCGATGCTACGCGCCGTTGGGTTTACCGACGATGACTTTACAAAACCCATCGTGGGCATTGCCAGTGCCCACAGCACCATCACCCCTTGCAATATGGGAATTGCCCCTCTCGCCATTCAGGCCGAATCGGGTGTACGAGCCGCAGGTGGGATGCCACAAACCTTTGGCACGATTACCGTCAGCGATGGCATCTCCATGGGCACCGAGGGGATGAAATACTCCCTCGTGTCGCGAGATGTGATTGCCGACTCAATTGAGACCGCCTGCAACGCTCAGAGTATGGATGGCGTGCTGGCGATCGGTGGCTGCGACAAAAATATGCCCGGTGCCATGATCGCTATGGCCCGAATGAATATCCCTGCCATTTTCGTCTACGGTGGCACCATCAAGCCAGGCCACCTGGACGGCACAGACTTGACGGTGGTGAGTTCCTTCGAGGCCGTGGGGCAATATAGCGCGGGCCGCATTGAAGAATCGATGCTATACGCCATCGAGCGCAGCGCTTGCCCAGGGGCAGGATCTTGCGGCGGCATGTATACGGCCAACACGATGTCGTCGGCGTTTGAGGCCATGGGAATGAGCCTGATGTACTCTTCCACCATGGCAGCAGAAGACCCAGAGAAGGCCGAGAATACATTGCTGGCTGGAAAAGCGCTGGTAGAAGCCATCCGCGCCGATCGCCGCCCACGTGACATTATTACTCGCCAGTCTATTGAGAATGCGATCTCAGTGATTATGGCCGTGGGTGGTTCGACTAATGCCGTGCTGCACTTCTTGGCGATCGCCCACTCCGCTGGTGTTCCCCTCACACTGGACGATTTTGAAACCATCCGGGCTCGCGTTCCTGTTCTCTGCGATCTAAAACCCTCGGGCCGCTATGTCGCTACTGACCTGCACCGTGCCGGCGGCATTCCCCAGGTGATGAAAATGTTGCTGGTTCACGGTCTACTTCATGAAGACTGTATTACCATCACCGGGCAAACCGTTGGCGAACTCCTCCAGGATATTCCTGCAGAACCCCGTGCTGATCAGGATGTGATTCGTCCCTGGGATAACCCCATGTATCGGGAAGGCCATCTGGGTATCCTCAAGGGCAACCTGGCGACGGAAGGGGCTGTTGCCAAGCTGACTGGGGTAAAGCTGCGGCAGATTACTGGTCCAGCCCGAGTTTATGAGTCTGAAGAAGACTGCCTGAAAGCAATTTTGGCGAACCAGATTCATGCAGGCGATGTGATTGTCATCCGCTACGAAGGCCCTAGGGGCGGCCCCGGCATGCGGGAAATGCTGGCTCCCACTTCTGCCATTATTGGCGCGGGTTTGGGGGATTCTGTTGGGCTGATCACCGATGGCCGCTTCTCAGGGGGCACGTATGGTATGGTGGTCGGCCATGTTGCGCCTGAAGCCTATGTTGGGGGCACCATCGCTCTGGTAGAGGAAGGCGACTCAATCACGATTGATGCAGATAATCGCTTGCTGCAACTTAACGTGTCCGATGAGGAGTTAGCCCAACGGCGATCGCAGTGGCAACCTCCGGCCCCCCGCTATACCCGTGGTGTTCTGGCCAAGTATGCCAGCCTCGTTTCCTCCAGCAGTTTGGGCGCTGTGACGGATCTCAACGTGAAGCTGTAGAAAACTGAGGACAACACAGACACCGGGTGTTTTTGAGAAACACCCGGTGTCTCTATATCTGGGCTAATTGGGCAACCACCTGGAGTAGGTGCGTTGGGTCGATGGGTTTTGAAATGTGCATTTGGAATCCGGCCGTCAAAGCTTTTTGGCGATCGCCTCCCCGCACATAGGCCGTAATAGCCGCCGCTGGAATGTTGCCGCCCAACTCTGGAGGTAATGCCCGAATTTGACGGATCAGGGCGTACCCATCCTCATCGGGCATCCCAATATCGCTGAGCAGGATGTGTGGTCTATCTCGATGCATGGCTTGCAGAGCTTCCTGAGCGGAATTGGCAGAGATGGCGATCGCCCCGGCCTGCTCCAAAGCGACCACCAGAAACTCTCGCGTGTCCTTCTCGTCGTCCACCACCAACACTTTCAAACCCTTCAAGGAGTTGGGATGAGCCGTTAAAAATGGCCCCAGGGTATGTTCTTCCCCTTCCAACCGGGCATCTGGCAACAACGGCAATTCCACGATAAATGTGGCTCCCTGCCCTTCCCCAGCACTGGTTACAGAGACGTTGCCCCCGTGCAACTCCACCAGATTGCGCACAATCGCCAGTCCTAAACCCAGCCCACCATGATTACGGGTGGTCGTCGCATCAGCCTGCCGGAAGCGATCGAATACAAAGGGCAGAAACTCAGCGTTGATACCCTTTCCCGTATCCATGACCTGAATACGGGCATAGGTTTGATGGGTTGCCAACCTTACCTCGACCTGACCGCCTGTTGGGGTAAACTTCACCGCATTCGATAGCAAGTTCCAAACAACCTGCTGAAGCCGTTCAGAATCGCCAGAAACAGGGCCTGTATTCCAATCCAAATGAGTTATCAGTTGAATTGATTTGGCTTCAGCCGTAGGGCGAATCGTATCGAGAGCCGCCTGGACAATGGTTGCCAGATTGAGGGGCCGTAGGGTCAGACGGACTTGTCCCCGAATAATCCGCGAAATATCGAGCAGATCTTCGATCAGTTGGGTCTGGGCCTGGGCATTACGCTCGATCGAGGCCAGGGCTTGCTCCGTTTTCTCAGGGCTGAGGCTGCGGGTACGAAGCAGTTGTGACCAACCGAGAATGCCGTTGAGGGGCGATCGCAACTCATGAGACACAATCGCCAGAAATTCATCTTTCATGCGGCTAGCAGATTCGGCCTGCTTACGCGCTTCCTGTTCCCGCAGCAACAGTTCCGTTCTCACCCGTTCGATACGTTTCCGCTCCCGAAAGTCACGAGTCACCGTTGCCAGGGAGGCTGGCTGCCCGGTGATGGGATCACGAATCACAAACAAATTGTAGAAAACAGGGATCAGTTCACCCGTCCCAAAGTGTTTAAATTGCAGTTCTCCCTGCCAACTTCCATACTGTAAAACAGTGGATAAAATAACATCCTGAATCCATTCACGATCTACATCTGCAAAATAGTCAAGAAATGGAATTCCAGCATCAAACCTTGTATCGGTTAAACCGACCAAATCCATTCCTGCTTTATTCAGAAATGTAAGATTACCGTTTAAATCTGCAATCCCAATAAAGTCTGTACTGTTTTCGACAATAGATGCAAGTTGCCGATTTTGGGCTTCCGCCAGCCTTCTTTCTGTAATGTCTGTATAGGTTCCCAACATCCGCAACGGTTGCCCCTGTTCATCCCAGGAAACGATCTTACCGACGGACAAAATCCACTTCCACTCGCCCGTTTGGGTGCGCTGCCGAAACTCAGCCCGGTATTCATCTCGACTTCCGGCTACATAGTCCTGATAAATCTGGTCGGCATGTTCTCGATCATCGGGGTGAAGGCGATCGCGCCAGTTTGCTTCGTTCTCCACAAACGTGTTTGGATCGTAACCCAACATTTGGGCGTATTCAGAACTGACGATGACGACCCCAGTTTGAACATTAAAGTCGTACAAACCCTGGTTCGCGGCATACAGAGTTAAACGCAGCCGTTCTTCACTCTCTTGAAGCGCAACTTCCGCTTGTTTACGTTCGCTAATATCTGTCAGGTTACCGACCATCCGCACCGCCTGCCCTGCATCATCTCGCAGCAACAGCCCCTGGTCGTGAATATAGACATAATGACCACTGCGATGGCGCATGCGATATTCCAGTGAGTAGCGCTGGGCTTTGTCGTCCCCCTGCGGGCTACCCGCTAAAATATCCGTCATTTGCTGCTGCACCCGAGCTTGATCTTGAGGGTGAATCAGCCGCCACCACCAGTCATAGGTAGGCTCTACCTCCTCGGGCATGAAGCCTAGCATGGAGTACAGCCCTTCAGTTCGCTCAACCCGTTTTTGCACACAGTTCCAGTCGTAAATCGTAGCGCTGAGGGCGGCAACCGCTAACTGAAACCGTTCATTGGCTTGGCTGAGGGCCAACTCCGCTTGCTTGCGTTCACTAATATCGCGGCTCACGGTGGCATAGGCAATAGGCCGCCCTGTTTGAGAATCTCGCACCTGTTGCGCATTAACGAGCATTGGAATCAATTGCCCATTCTGCAAATGGCGCAACTGCAATTCTCCTTGCCAGCGTTCTTGAGCACTCAGTTGGGGTAGAACAACTCTTTCAATATAGGGGCGATCGCTTTCCTGAAAGCAGTCCAGAATATGGGTTTGCTTCACGGCGTCTGGACTCTCCAAACCAATGAACCGTCGTCCTGCCGCATTCACAAACGTCATTTGCCCTTCTAACGTGGCAAGGGCAATAAAATCCGTACTACTTTCAATTAAGGAAATAAGCTGATGTCGCTCTGCTTCTGCTTGCCGTCGTTCCGTTGTGTCTTCTGCACTCCCTAAAATTTGCGTTGCTTCTCCCAGGGCATCACGCGCAAAGACCATCTCACGACAATGGAGCCAGCGCCATTCGCCATTGGCATGACGAATGCGATAATCAACCTCACTAATTTCGCCATTTTTTAGATGGTGAAAGCGATCGCGAGCTTGTAGAGCAACGGTCAGATCTTCGGGGTGAAGTAATGCAGGCAACACATTTTCCCCCATCTCCTGCACCTCTTCGGGGGTGTATCCCAGAATCTGAACAATCTGGCGGTTGACATAAATATTCCGCTGATGAATCAGATCATGAACGTACAAAACCTGTGGGATAGTATCTGTGACCTGCTGCACCAGGTGATGACTATCCCGCATCACCTGAATCAAGCGCTCGTTCAAGTGGGCACGCGTTTCAGATTCCGCACGTTTAACCCGTTCTACCGCCAATGCGGCGTAGGTCGTTTCCCGTTCTGTAATGGTTACCCCAATGACCAGAGTCACCACGGTTTGCAGGAGCAGACTCAACTTATGGGTATGCAGTAATTGTGGGTCAACGGGGAATATGGGCTGAGCGATCGCATTGGGATACACCATCAGATAGCTAACCAATGTCACCAGGACAGTAAAGCTCGCCGTCAAAACTCCGCCCCATACACCAAAGCGAGCTACTGCCCATACCAGTGGCAAAACTCCCAACAATGAGAGCTGCAAGGTCTCAAAAACATCCGTCTGAGTGGTGCTGACGGTCAGTATGGCAAAGAAACAAACCAGTACCAGAATTAACCCAACTTCCAGACGGCGGGGATGAACAAACAGGTAAGGAATGCGACCATAGCGATGGAAGAAAGGGAGACGCTGCGTTGGCTGAGTATAGTTCAGAGACAACAGCCCTAATGGAGTAATGGCCATTGTGCCCAGGGCATTGCCCAACCACCAATGGCCAATGGCGGCCTCCAACTGCTCAGGCGCAATACGGCCCAACATCGCCTGGGTCAAGCACCCCACCAGGGCTGATGTGAAGCATGCCGCCAGGGGCACACTCACCAGAAATAGAAGCACATCGCGCAACCGTTGCAAGGCAAGCGGTCCCCGAAACCAGTAGCAATACAGTAACCATGCCACCAGAGGCTCCAGGGCATCCAGGCCACCCACCCACCGGCTCCAGCCATCACTTCCCCACAGGGGCGCCATGAATACCGAAACCACCCCCGCCAAAACAGCACCAATTGGGCCCTGCCAGAGGGTTAGGGCGATCGCCACGCCAGAAGGTGGAAACCACAAAGATACGGCTGGTTGAACCCGAAACAGCAACGCCATTCCGTGAGCCAGCACGAGAGCCAGCAGGCTCAGGGCAATTCGATACACAATAGGTAAGGGAATAAATCTAAAAATTATTGATTCAGACCGCATATATCGAAGGCCGGGTATATGTCCCTGAAACCTGGCTTTAGATATAGGCCATGGGCAAACAACCTATGCCAATGGACGAAGATCTACTCACCCAAAGTAATAGTAGATCCAAAACTTCAACGCTTCGATCTGCCCAGAGGTAGAGCTTTCTTTCTTTTATTCCTTTTACAAAGTAAGGTCAGCTCAACTGAATTAATTATGGCTCCCTACTGAGGAGATTTCTGGGAAACAATATCCCCATTATTTGGAAAAAAGGCGCGGCTTCGCCACGCCTTTTTTCCAAATAATGGGGAAGTTCTTATCTGGAAATCTCCTGAGGAATGCAAATTGAATAAAATTCCGATTTTTGTGGGAGGCTTAGCGAAGCCGCACCTTACGCAAAATTAGGATTTTACCAAACCTTAAAACCCTATTTTTTGTGTATTGCTCGTACGACAAATAGACCTCTAGGGTTTGGAGCAAGATTTGAGTCTATCTATTTTGGATCGAGAGCTTAATTACAGATTTATTTATTTGCATTCTCCTAAACCAATGTGGTAGGTATTCCATAGAAAATTTGGATAATGCATTTCTACCGTTATCCCAATATATTTCTGTCGTGTTTTAGTCGTTTCTAGTAACCCCCCAAGAGATACCATGCAACAAGGTTTCCCCGGTCGATCGCTACTTCTAAAAACACTCTCAACGGCACTACTGGCTATCGGTATGGGGTTACCTGCCCTGGCAGAACCAGCGCGGGTTGTCGGCAGCAGCCCTGGCTCACAAGTCAATATACGAACAGAACCCTCCCTCAATGCACCCAGTCCCAGTTATGGGTTGGTGGGCGATCGCGTCGAAGTGCTGACACGAGCCAATGCCGCCGATGGCTTCCTCTGGTACTACGTCAGCTTCCCCTCTGGCGTACGGGGCTGGATTCGGAGCGACTTCATTCAACTGGAAACCGCAACAACACCAACGCCAACACCAGGAACAGCACCCGCCACAACACCAACACCAGCACCCGGTCGCTGGGCTCATACGTATGTCTGTGGTGCCTACACCGTAACGCTGACGGAAACAGGCCGCGACCAGTACTCCTACAGCTCCCGGAGCAGCGAGGGTAACCTTAACCTCTCCAACGGTCAGCGGATCGGCAGTGGCTACTCCTGGAATTACGAATTTGTCAACGCCAATACCGTCTACGTGCTGGAAGACGCCTGGGATTCTAGCAGTGCTCCCGGTGGTTTCGCTGAATTACGGGTTTTTCAGAATGGGAACCCCGTCCTGCGACAAAACTGCAGCAAGTAAGACCCGACTCGAAAACCGAAAGCCTAGTTTGGGGAGTGAGCCGTGCGTATGTACGGCTCACTCCCCAAACTAGTACGCTGAGGCGGAAATCCATCACCTATGTTTTTGTGTAGGGTGCTTCGCACCCTACACAAAAACATAGTTTGCGAACTTAGGCCGCAGCCTACTAGGCTTTCGGATAGCCCCTCAAGTGACGCCTATCGTGGGAAGCCCTAAACTGAGGAACGTAGAAAACAACACGGACCATGGCAGAAGACTATATCTGGATTGTGACAGACTCCATGCCAGTCGAGATACAACGAGGCGATACTCCACGCAGCCCAACCGGGGAAGATGTGGTGCGATCGCCCAAAATTGCCAGTCGCCCGGGTATTCCCATCCCAGCCAATAAGCTGGAGCAAGGCATGGCCGAGTTCCTAAACACCATGGGACGGGTGTTGAAGCACGCTCAAGAACGAGCTCAGGATATGGGGGGCATGGAGCTGGAAGAAGTCGAACTCTCGGTAGAAGTGAATGCTGAGGGCCAGTTGAGCCTACTCGGGTCGGGAGCATCCCTCGGTGGAAGCAGTGCTATTACCCTGCGATTCAGAAAGGTTTCCAATGCTTCTTAAGCTCAGTTTGGGATAAGCTGAAGTGCTCATTTTGGTGTGCGCTTTGCGCACACCAAAATGAGCGTTTTCGAGTGCCGCGCGTTGCGCGGCACTCGAAAACGCCTTTAACCCGAACTCAGGTTTCTTAAGCTGGAAAATGCTGTGAAGGAAGCCTTGTAGGGTAAAGGGGATGGGGTGTGGAAGCAAAGTCATGCATCCCTTGCTTCCACACCCTGTCTCTAGAGTACGTTTTAAGGCAGACCCCAGGCTTGAAATATACGCAAAGCCTGAGCGCTTAAGGAATTCAGGCTTTTTGGATGAACACCTCTAAAAACTTTATTAAGAGATTCATATTAACCATTACTCCTCAGATTGGGAACGAACTTTCATAAAGAGTTGATGAATTTAGTCTGTGTACGCCAGCGCCAAGGGATAAGTTATTCGAACATATTGCATGACATTATCTGAGAATTAATACGGATGAGGATTGCCACTTAGATCCGGTTGCCCACAGGCTTGTTTCTTTGGTTTTACCGAATCATCAGCGGCAAGATGTAGCAACTTGTGAAATCAGGAGACACTACATCGGCATCAGGGGCGGGCTTTGGCCTCGGCGTTTACCTGCTCGGGTATAGCACCCGTCTAACCATGCAAATCCTTAAATGAGGGTACAGACGAATCGTTCGGAGCTGGAGTTTTTGTTCTTATGCTTATTCTTGTTACAAATACCAACGACAGTGGGGCAGGTTCGTTACGGCAGGCGATCGCCGATGCAAATAACTCCACCGAGCAGGACACCATTCTTTTTTCAGGCTCGGTTTTTAGTGATGCCAGTGCCGATACCATCACTCTAACCAGCGGGGAGCTGGTGCTCACAGACTCCAATACCACCGTAATCAGCACTCAGGGAGTAGGCGCTCCCGTTACCATTTCTGGCAATAGTGCAGCGTTCAGTCGCCTGTTTAGCGTCGCGGCTGGAGCCAGCGCTGAGCTGGACGGCCTGACCTTGAGCAATGGCCGCACCACCTCCGGAGGCGGAGGGGCCGTGCGCAACGAGGGTACGCTACAGATTAGCAACAGCACCCTGAGCAACAACCGAGCCCTTACAAGTGGAGGGGCGATCGAAAACGTTGGGACCCTCACCGTTGTCAATAGCACCCTCCAGGGCAACGTAGCTACCAGCAGTGGAGGGGGCATTGCCAATAGTGGCACCCTGTACCTGATTAATAGCACGCTTCAGGGAAACCGGGCCGGGGCGGGAGGTGGCCTGGTCACCTCGGCTGCAGCAGCGGGGGGCACCTCGGAAGCCTTTGTATTGAACTCTACCCTTTCCGGCAATACGGCTGTGTTTACGGGTGGTGGCATTCAAAACAACGGCGGTACCATACAGGTGCTCAACGCGACCCTGACCGCTAACACCGCTCCGAATAATCAGGGTTCGGGCCTCTTCAACGCGGCTGGGGCTACCCTCACCACCGTAGGCAACACGATTATCTCCGGCAACACCTCGGGAACGGCCGTTGATGTGGCGGCAGCCGGGGCAACGCTGACCAGCCTGGGCGGCAATTTGATTGGCACCACCAATGCAGCAGCAGCGGTATTTACTCAAACGGGCGATCGCCCCAACATCACGAACCCTGGGCTGATAGCCCTGACCAATAACGGCGGCTCCACCGCAACCTATGCCCTCCTGGGTACAAGCCCGGCTGTAAACGGTGGTCTTAGCAGCAACATCCCCCGGGATGTGGCCGACTTAGACAGGGATGGCAATCGCACAGAACTCTTACCGTTTGACCAGCGGGGCAGTATCCGCACCAACGGCGGTATTGTGGATATTGGCGCCTTTGAGTTTGCGTTTCCGGGCTTATCCATCAGCGCCGAGCAGGTAAGCCAGAATGAAGGGAATAGTGGAGTCACCACGTTTGTCTACACCCTGACCCTTTCCCAGGCGGCTGTGTTACCCGTAGACATCACCCTGGGTATTACTGGCGGAACAGCTGACCCTGCCACCGATCTAATCTTTACCCCTACCGCCACGATTGCGGCTGGCAGTACGAGCACCCAGGTGATTGTTCAGGTGGCCGGAGATACCACTATCGAGCCCAATGAAACCTTTAGCTACACCATTCTGGGCGCGACCAACGCCAACATTAATCCAGCCACAAGCTCGGTGACGGGAACCATTGTTAATGATGACCTCCCGACGCTGAGTTTGACTCCTGGTAATCTGACCCTGATCGAAGGTAACAATGGTTTAACGGCCTATCAGTTTACTCTCACCCTCTCAGAACCAGCGACCCAAGACATCGTCGTTAATCTGGGAATTACGGGAGGGACAGCGTCGCTCGGGTCTGACATTAATAGTTTGAGCTCAACGGTGACGATTCTGGCGGGGCAGACGACGGCTCAGGCCATCGTGAATGTCATTGGAGACACCCTGATCGAGCCGAACGAAACCTTTGTCTACAGTATTACTGGCACCTCGGGTGGCAGCGTCCTGGTGACGGGGGGAAGCGCTACAGGCATTATCAACAATGACGATGCACTCACCAATGGCAGCATCAGTGGCATCAAGTTCAACGACCTCGACCGTGATGGGGTACTCGATGTTGGAGAACCCGGCCTGTCAGACTGGACCATTTATCTCGATATCAATGACAATGGCCTGTTAGATGCTGGAGAGGTTTCAACCCTAACAGGCAGCGATGGCAGCTACCAATTCATAGATTTAACTCCCGGCTTTTATACCGTGCGGGAGGTGCCGATGCCGGGTTTTACTCAAACCACTCCCAACTCTGGATTAACCCAGGTTGAGGGTGGCTTCAGTACAGAGGTTAATTTTGGCAGTGCCGCACAGATTGTCACGACCGTTGTGGCGGCCGATGATGTGGCCACGACCCTGAGAGGAGAGCCCATCACGATCGATGTGCTGGCTAATGACAGCAGTCCGCTGGCGATCGCCATCCTCACGTCCCCTCTCAATGGCACTGTTGTACTGAACAACAACGGCACCCCCAATAACTACACCGACGATCGCCTTCAGTACACCCCCCTCCCTCAATTCTCCGGTGAGGATTCCTTTACCTACAGCATCACCGATGCAGCCGGCAATACAGATACAGCCACCGTTACCGTCACGGTGTTGGGAGGCATCCTCACCGGCAACGAGCTGGACAATAACATCGTTGGTAGTAACTATGACGATGTGCTGGACGGTGCGGGAGGCAACGATACTCTGGTTGGGGTCGCCGGGAACGATACCTTTACCGGTGGCACCGGGGCTGACCGAATCGTGATTGCCGTGGATACCCCTGGGGCAGCCGTTGTGCGCGACTTTGTTGGGGTCGGTCGTGGAAGCCAGTTTCAGGGTAATGCAAGCCAGGTCGATACGCTGCAATTTACGGGAGCCGGGGCGATCGCCCAGAACCTCCTGGCTGAGCAGGTAGGCAGCGACGTTGTGCTGCGGTTTGAGGGACGTGCTGCAACCCAGGTGACCCTGCAAAACTTTCTGCTTGAAAATTTGGAGAATCTATCCCAAAGTACCGGTTCCAATGTAAACCTGGGCAATATTTTGTTCCAAAATCAGACCGCTAACCTGGACAGCTTTGATGTTTTCAACGCCGACGCCACGCTCAGCCGCATCTGGAACCGGAATACGGTGACGTTTCTGAATGGCTTAAACAACAACACGTCTGGGCTTGATAACTCAAACGACGTGATTAATGCCCAGGGCGGAAATGACACTATCAACGGGCTCAGCGGCAACGATTTGCTGCGAGGCGAGGCAGGCAATGACAGCCTCGTTGGGGGTACAGGGGATGACACCCTCAGTGGCGGCGCTGGCGATGACGCCCTCAGTGGTGGCGCTGGCAGCGACATCTTCGCGTTCCGCTCGGAGATACCCTTTGCCGCCACAAACTTCGGGGTCGATACCGTGACGGATTTTGTGAGGGGAAGCGATCGCATCGGTCTATCTCGCACTGCATTCACGGCACTCACCAGCGTCATCGGCGGATCGCTGAGTGCGGCAGAATTCGCGACGGTAACGACGGCCGCCGCCGCTGCAGCCAGCTCGGCAATTTTCGTGTATAACACCAGCAACGGCGTGTTATCCTACAATGCAAACGCTACAGACGGTGGTTTTGGCGATGGAGGGGCGATCGCTATCTTGAGCAATCGGCCCGCCCTTGCAGCGACCGACTTTCGAGTAGTGGCGTAGGTTCTTATCCAACTAAAGTACAAGGGGGCAATACTGCCCCCTTGTTTTTTTATAGCGCTACGCACCTAGAAGCAGACAGTTTAGTGGTGAAAAGCCGGTGGAACACGGTTTTTCACCACTAAACTGTTCTCAAGCTTTAAACCGTGGCTGTCGAGGGGAAAATGTACTTCCCTGAAGGGCTATACAATGTGCATCAACTGCTGCCAGGCTTGAATTAGAGGCAAATGGGTAAAGGCCGTAAATTGGGGATCACTGGTTTCAATCACAATCCAGGTATTGTCAACTTGCTGAGCCATGTCCAGGGTGACCAAGGGGGTAGAGAGGCGTTGGGCAGCGGCGATCGCACAGTCCAACATTGCCACTTCATCCGCAACAGACAGAAACTTGTCGGGGTCGTCACCTTCCCAGATGTAGCCATAACTGAGGGGTTGTTGGCGGTAGAGTAACACCCGAAACTCACGGCCCAGGGGAAACCCATCGGGAGCCATGCGGGTATGACGCAAAGGCACTAAGCGCCGCACGATCACGCGCCCCCGTGACCAGGGATAAAGGTCAGCCAGCAACAGGTCTACCAGGTGATGTAACTCTTCCACATCGTGAGCGACACAGGCCTTCCATCCCCGAGATTTGCGCGACTGTATAGCTCCTTTCACAAAGACCGGAAAGCCCCACTCGGCTGGCACCCGTTGCGCCTGCTCAGAACAGGTGAGAACAATGCTTTCGGGCGTTAAGCCCTGTAAATGAGAATAGGCCCGGTCAAATTCCTGCACGGTCAAGTGTTCGTCGGGGGTGTTGAGCAGGTACAACCCTCGCCTGTAAGCTGCCTGGTAAATTTCGGCGTAATGTTCGGGAGAGGGAATATAGCCCAACCACACGGCAGGAGTAGGCTCAGTTTGCAATGGAATGTGCGCTAGGGCATCATCCACTGTCCCAAGGCGGGCATCATGGGAGGGGATGTGATAGGTGGGGATGCCCATGAGTTTGGCGATCGCCGTTGCCGCCTCCAAATCTCGACGACTGGCGGAAGGGGGCAATGCATCGGAGGCTTCACTAAGAACAATCATTTGCCGGGCACACATCGTACATCAACTTAACCCATACTCTGCGCGATCCTTAATTTTGCGTGCGTGAAGGGCCCACAAAAGCAAGGGTTTCAGAAAAACGGCCCGAACTCATGCTCAACACAAACTCCTCTTTATGCGTAAAGCCCGCAGAACATAGGACTTGAGGATAGCTGTCCAGAGTATTGCTACGGAATTGGAGTCAAACAATTACAACGGAAATGAGATGGGAACAATAAGAAAGTTCTACACTGAGCGTATAGCACTATGCTCAGCATTATCCCTAGAGCCGGGGCCTTTCTACCCAGTATGAGTCAAACGCAAGTTCCTGAATTATCTGTGACCTTGAATCCCCCTGTTGCAGAAAAACGTCCCTACATTCACGAGCTGCACGGCGATCGCCGCCTCGATGAGTATTTTTGGATGCGCGATCGTCAAGATCCGGCAGTCATGGCATATCTCAATGCCGAAAATGACTACACTCAAGCCCTCATGCGGCCCACGGAAGAGCTCCAGAAATCGCTTTACCAGGAGATGCTGGCTCGTATCCAGGAAACAGATCTTTCCGTCCCCTTCCGCAAAGACGACTACTGGTATTACTACCGCACCGAAGAGGGCAAAGCTTACCCCATCCACTGCCGCAAGCGAGGTAGCCTGGACGCTCCTGAAGAGGTGCTACTTGACCAAAACGCTCTAGCAGAAGGTCTTGACTATTTTGATCTGGGCATCTTTCAGGTCAGCCCAGATCACCGGATCCTGGCCTACGCTGTTGATAACAATGGGGCTGAACGCTTTACCCTCTATTTCCTCGATCTGGAAACCCGCGAGTTCTACCCCGAAACCGTCGAGGACGTCTACTACTCCTTCGCTTGGGGCAACGATAACCGCACCGTCTTCTACACCCAGGTCGATGAAGCCAATCGGCCTTATAAGCTGTTCCGTCATGCCCTGGGCACTGACACCCAGCAAGATTCACTGGTTTTCCATGAAACCGATGACGCCTACTTTCTCAGCATTGGTAAAACCCGGAGTCAGGCCTATCTGCTGATGGAACTGGGCAGCAAGGTCACCTCCGAGGTGCATTACCTGGATGCCAATGAGCCAACAGGCGAGTTTCAAGTATTTCAACCCCGAACTCAGGGCGTGGAATATAGCGTTGAGCATCACCGCGATCGCTTCTATATCCTCACGAACGAAAACGCCATCAACTTCAAGCTCATGAAGGCTCCTGTTAGCACCCCGTCCTCCGAGCATTGGGAGACAGTGCTGGAACATCGGGAAGCGGTGCTGCTGGAAGGGGTGAGCGCTTTCACCGACCACCTGGTGGTATACGAGCGGGAGGATGGCATTCCTCGGGTTCGCATTTGTCAGCTCTCTACTCAAACCGAACACAACATTGAGTTTCCCGAAGCCAGCTTTGAGGTGTATGAAGGAGCCAACCCCGAATTTGATACGTCGGTGCTGCGCTTTACCTACACCTCCCTACTAACCCCCAGTTCGGTGTTTGACTACGACATGAACACCCGTCAGCGAGAACTGAAAAAGGAAACTCCGGTGCTGGGAGGCTACGACAAAACTCAGTACGTGACGGAGCGACTTCATGCCACTGCGGCTGATGGCACATCAGTTCCCATCTCCCTGGTGTACAAGAAGGGGCTTGAGAAGACGGGCGATCATCCCTTGCTGTTGGAGGGATATGGCTCCTATGGCTATAGTTACCCGGTTGGCTTTAGCTCAACCCGCCTGACGTTGCTGGATCGTGGGGTAATGATGGCGATCGCCCATATCCGGGGTGGCTCTGAGATGGGCCGCCGCTGGTACGAGAATGGTAAATTTTTAGCGAAGAAGAACACCTTCACTGATTTCATTGCCTGTGCCGAACACCTGATTAAAGAAGGGTGGACTTCTCCCCAGCATCTCGCGATCGAGGGGGGCAGTGCAGGTGGATTGCTGGTAGGAGCTGTGGTGAACCTGCGCCCGGATCTGTTTAAGGCGGCGATCGCCCAGGTTCCCTTCGTCGATGTCGTGACGACGATTCTAGATACGTCGCTGCCCCTGTCGGCCAGTGAATGGGAGGAGTGGGGCAACCCCAATGACCCGGTCTATTACGAGTACATGAAGTCCTATTCTCCCTACGACAATGTTGAGGCGAAGGATTATCCCGCCATGCTGATTACCGCCGGCCTCAACGATCCTCGCGTCTCCTACTGGGAACCCGCTAAGTGGACAGCCAAACTCCGCGCGCTCAAAACCGACTCGAATGTGCTGCTGCTCAAAACCAACATGGGCGCAGGCCACAGCGGTGCCTCAGGCCGCTATGAGCACCTGAAGGAGATCGCAATGGACTACGCATTCTTATTCGGTCAGTGGGGTATTGCTGGGTAGCCTCAGTGCGGGTAAAGGCATTGTTATCAAGGCATTTTCCCAAAGAAAAGGTGCGGCGCTAAGCGCCGCACCTTTCTGGCTATTGAACTGAATTTGAACTTAGCCGTCTTTCAGAGACTTATCGATACTGCTATGGGAAGAGGAAGCCATATCCATGATGCCAAACTCGCCATAACCAATCTCGCTGTGCTCAAAGGGATCCAGACCCTGAGCTTCGACCTCTTCAGAAGAACGAATACCTACAGTCGCTTGCAGGAGCTTAATGATGATAAAGGTACCAACGGCCGCGATCGCATAAGCAATTAATACCGCCGCAATTTGTTTGAACAACTGGCCAGGATTGCCATAGAACAGACCATCAGCACCCGCCGCATTCACCGTTGTGGTCGCAAACAGACCCGTGAGGATAGCCCCAATAGTTCCGCCCACACCATGAACTGGGAACGTATCGAGGGCATCGTCAATGCCGAGCTTGTTCTTGATACGAATGGCATAGAAACAGCAGAAGGCCGTGATACCACCAATCAGCAGAGCCGCAACGGGGGTGACAAAACCAGCGGCCGGGGTAATCCCCACGAGACCTGCAACAGCACCAGTCGCCAGACCAACAGCAGTCGGCTTACCCATTAGAGACCATTCCATCAAAATCCACACAAGGCCAGCAGCAGCGGCCCCACAGTTGGTCGCGACAAAGGCAGCAGTCGCTAAGCCACCAGAAGCCAGGGCACTACCTGCGTTGAAACCAAACCACCCAAACCACAGTAGACCGGCACCCAACATGATGAAGGGCACGTTGTGAGGAGCAACCAGACGATTGGGGTAGATTCTACGGTTTTTCAGCATGATCGCTGCCACGAAAGCAGAAACTCCAGAGCTGATATGGACTACGGTGCCTCCTGCGAAGTCAAGGGCTCCGAAGCCACCATATAGGCCCATGAGCCCACCTTTGGCCCAAACCATGTGAGCTAAGGGACAGTAGATAAAGATAGACCAGAGCAACGTGAACAGGAAGTAAGCCCGAAACTTCATGCGCTCTACCAGCGCCCCCGAGATCAGCGCAGGCGTAATCATCGCGAACATGCCCTGATACATCATGAAGGCTTCATGGGGAATGGTAGGGGCGTAGGACACAACCGCCTCTGGCTGAGACCCCACCAGGTAATCGGTAGTTTCTAAGCCAACGCCATTCAGGAATAACCATTCCAACCCGCCAATAAAGGAAGTGCCTGGTGCAAAGGCCAGGCTGTATCCCCATAACACCCAGGTCACACCAACCAATAGCATCATCGTAAAGCTCATCATCAATGTATTAAGTACATTGAGGGAGCGAACAAAGCCACCATAGAAAAAAGCCAATCCTGGTGTCATCAATAACACCAGAGCCGCACAAATCAGCATGAAAGCTGTATCTGCAGAAACCTGAGCAGTTGCAGCGACTTCTAAGGGATCAGGAGTCTGCGCTAGCACTGCCTGGGGAAAAAGACCCAATGATAGAGTTAAACTGATAGCTGCAAGAGCTACGATTGAAAGCAACATGGGTAACGCTCTTTGAGTCGTGGTGCAGGCATGTCAATTTTGAACTGACTGGCAAATTTTGGCAGGCTGAGATGGAAGCCTTGCTAAACAAGAAATCCAGAGGCCGTAAGCAAGCTTCACCTTTACTCAGCACCCCTGATTATTCTGTGCACATCTTCAAATTTGCGAGCCAAGCCCTATTGGACATATATTTTCTGGCTTAGATTACATATAGACATTCACGCCAAAATGTATCAAATGTTGCAGTTTCAGTCAGATTTAACAATGTGTTACCTGAGATCCCATGCAGGTGAGGGATCTGGGTTTTGGGGCGATCGCCCTTGCTGAATCCCCAGCTATTAATCTCTCCAAAGCTTCTCGTATAACCAACTAGGTCATGTTTCAAACATGTGGATAGGGTGTGGTAACAGAGGCACAAAGTACCCCTGTTACCACACCCCATCCACATGCCCAGAACCCTACCAGCGCGTAGCACCATAAACCTTTCCGGTTTAGTGAGGTAAGAAGAATAGATATGAAACTTTGTCCCACATCCATCTCTTATGCCTCCTGAACTAAAAAATCCTATACAGCACTTTTCAAGCCTATGAGGTACAAGCTATTTTTGTAGGAGCCTCGCTCCGCGAGGGTCCTACAAAAATAGCTGCATTTTATTCAAGCGCAAAGCGCTGTAACTCTTAAGAAATTGTTTAAAAGGCAGAAACTAATAAGTGTTTAAAAGACTCGATCTTTCCTGCTAAAAAGACATGAAAACTCAATGTTTTGAAACGAATTCTAAAGCAAACAGCCTCAATTCAAGATTATAAGCAAGCTCTCATTCTTTAGACAGATTTTGTAACCCAAGAGGTGGAGTTACTCTCCAAACAGAGCCTCCCAGGGAACGTACTGAAGCACTGGCAGTATTACCTAATGCATGCCAACTCGTACGTTCATCTTTGCTGGGAGCTTACTGCACCCCCACCGTAAGAAGCTGTGTTTGAGTATCTTCCTCCCCTTAATGAACACAATCTGCCCTATCCTGACACCATTCATCCCATCGTGGTGCATTTTGTCATTGCGATGGTGTTATTTGCAGTGTTCTGTGATTTAGTTGGATATTTCACCAAGAATTCTCGGCTTTATGAAGTGAGCTGGTGGAATTTATCTTTTGCAACGGTTTCGATCTTTATTGCAGTTATCTTCGGGCAAATTGAAGCGGGTTTGGCAGAACCTTATGGTTCCGCAGTTTCTACCCTCAACTTACATACCTTATTAGGCTGGTCATTATCTGGTTTTTTAGCCGCCGTTACAGGATGGCGCTACGTTATCCGCACTCAGGAAAAGCAACAGCTTCCCATTCCATATTTAGTCGTTAGTGTGGGCCTGGTAGGTGCAGTACTATTTCAAACCTACTTGGGCGATCTGTTGGTATGGGTATACGGTCTGCATAGTACGCCGGTCGTGGAAGCCACACGTTCGGGAGGGCTGTCATGAATCCTGATTTGCTGGAACAGTGGAGAAACATATTGGGGCCTAATGGATTACCCTACATCTTCCCGATCCACCCAAACTTAGTGCATTTGACCCTGGGGTTATTTATTGCAGCGATCGCCTTCGACATTGTCGGTGTGCTCTACCCTGTCGATAAAGCTGTTTTCAAATACCTGGCCATCCCTGTCTCTCGCTCTGCATTGTTTGACGTGGGCTGGTATAACCTGGTAGCCGCTTCTGTCATCACCTTCTTCACGGTTGCGACTGGCTTCTTCGAAATTATTCTGGCGGCTCCCCTGGCCGATGTGAAAAGCCCCTGGGGTATGGGAGCGCTGCAAACCATGATCGGGCACGGCGTCGGTGGAGTCATTATTCTCACACTGATTGTCGGTATGACGGTCTGGCGAGGCTTCCAGCGCTTTCGCTGGCGTCGAGATATGGCCCGCCAAGTGCAATGGAGCTACCTTGGGGCGGGATTGATTGTTTTCCTCCTGATGTTCCTCCAGGGCACGCTAGGTGCGCACCTGGGCACAGAATTCGGCATTCATATCACAGCTGATCAACTGCTGCATCTGGGGGAAAACCCAGCCGAGAAGCTTTAGATCAATAGGCAGGGGAGCTTCTGCATACTGGCCCTCTTCCAAGCAATTCAGCTAACCTCCTTAAACCTCTTCCCCCGCTCCTCACATATCCATCCCCTCACCCACCTACTCTCATATGATGAAACTCCGCGCAGCCATCATCATGACGCTCTACGCCATCTTCGCGGCCTTTGTTAGCTTCTGGATGGCGAAGCAGTCCTATTCCTGGTTTCCTCCCGAGGCTGCTTCCGAGTCGAAGCTGGTTGATGACTTGTTCAGCCTGTTCACCGGATTAGGCACGTTCATTTATCTGGGGGTAATTGGGCCGTTCTTCTACTCCCTCATTTTTCACCGG
The DNA here is from genome assembly GCF_014695575.1 of Leptolyngbya sp. FACHB-8. Lineage (GTDB taxonomy): Bacteria > Cyanobacteriota > Cyanobacteriia > Elainellales > Elainellaceae > Vacuolonema. The sequence continues at coordinate 23,505 of NZ_JACJOO010000059.1, forward strand.
GCCGAAAAGTACGACATGAGCGATGGCCCACCCATCGAAGGCAATACTGCGCTGGAAGTGATTTGGACAGCTATCCCCATCGTGCTGGTGTTAACCCTGTCCTGGGTGAGCTATCAAACTTACGAAAAAATGGCGATCCGGGGACCCATGGAACTGGTGCACTTGCATACGCCTTCCCTGATTCCTGCCGCCTACGCAGACCCCTTCGACAGCTCGCCTCAGAAAGAAATTCAGAGCGCAGCGGAAAAGCCTATAGAGAACATTGAGGTGCTGGCGCGACAGTGGGCCTGGGTGTTCCGCTATCCCGAAGCCGATATCACCAGCACCGAGTTGCACTTGCCGATCGATCGTCGCATCCACTTCACGCTGCATAGCGAGGATGTGCTGCATGGGTTCTACATTCCAGCATTCCGTTTGAAGCAGGATGTGGTTCCTAATCACGATATTGAAATGGAACTCACCCCTACCCGCGCGGGTACCTATCGCCTGCGAGACTCTATGTTTAGCGGCACCTACTTTGCTGCGAACCAGGCTGATGTCGTTGTGCAACCCCTTGAGGAATATGAGCAGTGGTTGGCTGATGCGGCAAGCCGGGAATTGACAACGGCTTACAACCCGGCGATCGCCGAATACACCCGCAGAAGTGCGATCGTCAAAGGCTGGGACAGCATTGCCCCCGCTCCACCTCCTGAGGTGAACTACGCGCCACCAACGAAGCAACCTACAAGCCCACCTGCGTAGAAGGCAATTTATCTTTAACCAGTCACTCATCGACCCATTCAACCATCCACCCCTATCCCCATGACCACCATTTCCCCAGAATCCCCTGAAATTACCCGTGGCCAGCCGTATCCTGGCGCACCGGATAACTGGCGGCGGTTCTTTACTTTCAGTACCGACCACAAAGTTATTGGCATTCAATACATCGTCACCTCCTTTTTCTTTTTTCTAGTAGGTGGGATTGAAGCCATGATCATGCGCGGGGAGTTGATTACTCCGGATGCGGATCTGGTCGATCGCACCGTCTACAATGCTCTGTTCACCATGCATGGCTCGATCATGCTGTTTTTGTGGACCTTTCCTGTGCTGGTCGGCCTGGGGAATTATCTGGTGCCCCTGATGATTGGGGCACGAGACATGGCCTTTCCCCGGTTGAATGCGGTGTCTTTCTGGATGATTCCCGTCGTGGGAATTCTGATGCTCGGCAGTTATTTAGTACCGGGCGGGCCGTCTCAATCGGGGTGGTGGGCCTATCCTCCGGTCAGTTTGCAGACACCCACAGGAAGCTGGTTTAACGGCCAATTTCTCTGGATTCTGGCGGTGGCGATCTCCGGGGTATCGTCCATTATGGGGGCGGTAAATTTCGTCACGACCATTGTGCGAATGCGGGCACCGGGGATGACCTGGTTTCGGACTCCAGCCTTTGTCTGGGCGGTGATGTCGGCGCAGTTAATCCAGCTCTATGGGTTGCCCGCTCTGACGGGCGGAGCCATTATGCTGCTGCTGGACTTAACCATTGGCACCAGTTTCTTTGCACCTGAGCGAGGTGGTAATCCTGTCCTCTACCAGCATTTCTTCTGGTTTTATTCTCACCCGGCTGTGTACGTGATGGTGTTGCCAGCTTTCGGTATCTTTTCCGAAGTGCTGCCCGTCCATGCTCGTAAGCCGCTGTTTGGTTATCGCATTATTGCGGCCTCGTCCCTACTGATCACCATTATCAGCGGGACTGTGTGGGTGCATCACATGTTTGCCAGTGCCACACCCGGCTGGATGCGGATGTTTTTCATGGTGACGACCATGCTGGTAGGGGTGCCCAGCGGTATCAAAGTATTTGGTTGGGTCGCAACGGTTTGGGGTGGCAAAATTCGCTTCACTACCCCGATGCTATTCGCGCTGGGGGGCATCACAAACTGGTTATTCGCTGGAATTACAGGAATCTTTCTGGGTTCAGTGCCCATTGATATTCACGTCAACAACACGTACTTCGTCGTAGGGCATTTCCATTACGTGTTGTATGGGGCGATCGTCATGGCGATCTATGCAGCGCTCTATCACTGGTTCCCGAAAATCACGGGCCGGATGTATTACGAAGGATTAGGCAAACTCCACTTTGTGTTGACCTTTGCGGGTACCTTCCTGGCGTTTCTGCCCATGCACGAAGCGGGCCTCTTGGGAATGCCGCGCCGTGTGGCCTCCTACGACCCCGAATTTGCCTACTGGAATGTGCTAGCTAGCCTGGGTGGTTTCCTATTGGGCATGTCTACCTTGCCGTTCATCCTCAACATGGTGAGTTCCTGGATTCGTGGCCCTCAGGCGGGGGATAACCCCTGGCGGGCGTACGGCCTGGAATGGATGGTTTCCTCACCGCCCCCCGTTGAAAACTTTGAAGAGATCCCAACGGTTATTTCTGGCCCCTACGGTTACGGCAAGGATCAACCTTTGGTGGCGGGTCAAGAACCAGTCGCACAAACTTCGTAGGATGGATAGACACAACTATGACTACTGAAAGAGCGATCGCCCAAGACGTCGAATCCGATGTCCGCCACACGCAGGAGCATGACGAGGCCGGCAACAGTAAGTTTGGCTTCATTGTCTTCCTGCTATCTGAAAGTGTGATTTTCATTAGCTTCTTTGTCGGCTATATCGTCTACAAAACGACAACAGTGGGGGATTGGTATCCCCCTGGCGTGACGGGTTTGGAAACCCATGAGCCGACGATCAACACCATCATTCTGGTATCGAGTAGCTTTGTCATCTACGTGGCAGAGCGCTACTTGCACGATGGCAAGTTATGGGGCTTTCGCACATTTCTCATCGCCACCATGGCGATGGGTGCCTACTTCCTTTACGGTCAGGCAGTGGAGTGGAGTCATTTGCCGTTCACCGTGCAATCTGGTTTATTTGGCGGATCGTTCTATTTGTTGACCGGATTCCATGGTTTACACGTACTCACTGGCATTCTTTTACAGGGATTGATGTTGGGGCGATCGCTCTACCCCCACAATTACGACAACGGTTATTTTGGCGTTGAAGCTACGTCGTTGTTCTGGCATTTCGTTGATGTCATTTGGATTATTTTGTTTGTTCTGATCTACGTCTGGCAGTAAGCGAGAGAGGATATATTCCTATGATCATCGACGACCAACACTATGACGTCATCATCATTGGCAGCGGAGCCGGTGGCGGCACCCTGGCTCGGAAACTTGCGCCTACTGGCAAAAAGATTTTGATCCTGGAACGGGGCGATTTTCTGGAGCGGGAAAGCTCGCAGCTGATTGATACCGAAGTTTTTAAGAAAGAACAATTTCACGGGCCGGAAGCGTGGCACGATCGCACTGGAGAACCCTTCTATCCTCAGACCCGCTACTGCGTGGGGGGGAATACAAAGATCTGGAGCGGGGTGCTATTGAGGATGCGCGATCGCGACTTTGAAACAGTGCAGCACCAAGATGGCCTATCACCCGAATGGCCTCTCAAGTATTCGGACTTCGAACCCTACTACACAGAAGCAGAACAGCTTTATCAAGTTCACGGTCGAATCGGGGATGATCCGACCGAGCCGCCCCACAGTTCAGGCTATCCTGAACCTGAAGTAGCCCATGAACCCGATATTCAAACGGTTTTTGATACGCTCTCCAAACAAGGGTTGCATCCCGCCTATTTGCCCTTAGGTTTAGGCGATCAGGGCCGAACGGATTCTGAAGATACAGGAGTCTCTCCAGCCTTAAAGCATGAGAATGTCACGCTGAAAACCGGAGCTCAAGTCATTTCTCTGCATACCAATCCCTCAGGCTCCGAGATTCGGGGTGTTCAGGTCAAGATTGGGCACCATTCCTACCTGTTCTCCGGGCACATCATCGTTTTGGCCTGTGGTGCTGTGAACTCGGCGGCCTTACTGTTACGTTCGGCCAACGAGAAGCACCCGAATGGAATTGCGAACCGTTCTGATTTGGTCGGGCGGAACCTGATGAAGCAATTGCTATCTGTGGTGGTGCAGTTGACCGCTTCATCTCATTCTGGCCTGTTTCCCCGGACAGTGGGTCTCAACGACTTCTACTGGGGTGATAAAGATTTTCCGTATCCCATGGGCCACGTGCAGAATTCAGGGGGTATTTTTCAGGATGTCATTTTTTCGGAAGCCCCTCCCATCTTCTCGGCCCTGGCCCGCGCGATTCCCAACTTTGGTCTGCGCCAGTTAGCAACCCGCTCTATTGGTTGGTGGCTGCAAACGGAGGATTTGCCCAACCCCAACAACCGCGTCTGGTTCTTCGGTGACAAGCTGCGGGTAGACTATGAGCCCAACAATGAGGAAGCCCACGATCGCCTTGTATACCGCTGGGTGGATATCTTGAGACAAGTGGAAACTGCCCAACCCCAACTCTTTAATCGCAGCACTCACCCTCGTAGCGATATGCCCATACCTATCGTCGCTCACCAGTGCGGTACCTGCCGCTTTGGTGAAGATCCAGCAAAATCAGTCCTGGATTTAAACTGCCGTACCCATGAAGTGGACAACCTTTATGTGGTCGATAGCAGCTTCTTCCCATCCAACACAGCCGTGAGCCCAGGGCTCACCGTGATGGCGAACGCACTGCGGGTAGGTGAACATTTAATCCAGCGTTTAGCCTGATATAGCGATTAAATCCAGTAGATGGGAGAGGCGTAGCGCTGAAGTACAGCAACGGCGGTGTGAGACACTTCGTGCCCCACACCGCTGTACTTAATCAACGTACACAGCGCTATAACGACATGAATAATTTTGAGGAGCGAACCGAATGGAGGAGGTTGCTGCTAGGATGTAGGACACCAAAGGGTGTCTCTTTCGAGAAATTTCCTGGAAATTTCAGCAGTCAAGCGCCATAATTTGGGAGTCAAATCCCACTGTTCGATTCCTTTGAAGCAATAGCTCACGCGAGTTGGTGATACCTATGTCTCACGAGGTCAACACCCAGAAACCCATCCTGGATCCTTCCGCCATGGCCGTGGTAGACCCTCTACAGGCTCAATTTCTAGAGCCCATACCCGAAGCCGATACGGTGATGGATGAATCCGCCGATGCGGTGATGGATGACGTATTTGAAGACGTAGAGCGGATCTTGCGGGAAGGTAGCCTCCCCCATGATGTAGCCCCGCCACCGCCACCAAAACCCAGCAATCCGCTGTCGTCTCTAGCCAATAATTTAATTCCCTCATTGCTGGTCGCCAAACCTGCTCCGCCTGAAGAAACCGCAATCCAGGAGTTGGAAGACCTGGATGTAGATGACCTGGCTGCGATCGCCACCGAAGGAGGCGACCTCGCGACCCTGGAGCCCTCCACGGCAGAACCGAAAGTTACCCAAAAGTCTTTTGATCAACTGCTGTTAACCCTGGCTAGCATCTCAGTGCTGTTGACCGGGGGGTTGTGGTTAGTGGCGCAGATTTTCTGGAAGGAGTCTCCCAGGGTCGTATCGACAACCCCTGTGCAGGCCGCAGCCACAGCGACGGTATCCGAGGGCGATCGCGAGTTTTTGACTTATATGTCGCGATCGCTGGATGTGATCAATCGCAAAGCCGACCTGGCGAAGGAAAACGCGACCGTTGCGTCGAACAGCCCCAGCGCCCTACCTGATGTGGCAGTGGCCGGTGGTAACACGACACCCACACCTCCGACCGTATTAGATCGTGTTTACGTTCCGGTGTATCAGAACCCTCCAGGGAATTCGCCGGCTGCGGTGACGCCGTCTGTTTCTCCTCCCCCGCAAAGGGTGACGGTTGCCCCCATCGCCCCGACAGCTCCAACGGCTCCAGTGGCGGCCCCATCGGTTGTAGCAGCGGCTCCAACAGCTCCCAGCCCCAGCAGCAGTGCGGTACCCAACATTGCAGGGGCTCCCAGCCATTCGCTGGTGGGCGTGTTGAATTTGGGCGATCGCTCAGCCGCTCTCTTCACCATTAACGGCACGACCCAACGCATTGGCCTGGGAGAAATGATCGGGACGAGTGGATGGAGTCTGGTTTCCGTGAATGGGCAAGAGGCAATTATCCGCCGAAATGGGGAAGTGCGATCGGTCTACACTGGGCAACAGTTCTAATGGGGTAAGCTAGATTTTTAGTAGATTTTCTACGAAGAATCAGACTTTCCAGAGACGATACCACCGCGAGGAAACTCTATGGGCCTGTTTGAAGACTTCAGCACCTTTTTGGAGGAGCGCTTGGACGAGTTTCTGCGGGAGAATCCCCATCTGGAACTGGAAGCTCTGGAGGACAAGCTTCGTAGCCAGGAGGATGAAGTGATTCGTCTGCTGGCAGATTTGCGCTTGAAGGAAAGACAACTGCAAACGGAAATCCTCAACACAGCCCAGGAAGTGCAGCGCTGGCATGAGCGTGTAGAAAAAGCGCGTAATGCTAATCGGGTTGACCTGCTTAAACCTGCTGAGGAACGAGAAGCCGCCCTTCTGCGCCAGGGTAATCAATTCTGGGGCCGAATGGAGGGTGTTAAGCAGCGTATTCAGCAGGCTATTGAGCTTCAGAAGCAAATCCAGGTCAAGCGCCAAGAGATCAAAACCAAGGTAGCAGAGGCCTATGCCAACCGCTCAACTCAAGCGTTCCAGCAGTCTGAGCAACAATGGCAAACTATCGGATGGAATCAAGGGTTCTCCCCCTCACCCAGCAGTGCCGATCCTCTCGAGCAAGCTTTCCAGAAGTGGGAAACTGACGACGAATTAGAGGAACTGAAACGCAAGATGAAGTAAATAGGGCCTCGGTCTTTAAGTTTTGCCTATGCCTATTGTTGTACGCGTGGAACACAAGAAAGCCCTTAACGCGAACGTAGATCGTGTAGGCCGAACCTTAATAGCAGACAAAAAAATAAAACTAACCTGAGTTCGGGTTAAGGGCTTTTGAGCTTATCCCGAATTGAGGTTAAAACTACCTCCAAAACCCAATTTTTTTGTTATTGGAGCTTCGCCCCAACAACGAAAAATTTGAGTTTTATAGCAATGTGTAAGTGCGTTAAGTACGGTGGTGTGGGGCACTTCGTGCCCCACACCACCGTACTTAATCAACCCGCACAGCGCTATAGAGGTTTTGTTCTTTAGTAAGCGGTTAAAGAAGTTCGATAAAAAAGCTGTACTCCAAAGCAAAGTACAGCGGTCTGGACGTAACCCTATGGAGATAAGAAGGACAAAGACTTAAGGAATAGGGGATTCTGCTGGAGGTACGACAGGAGACTCATCAGGATCGACATCATTCGCTTCGCAGGCTCCCAGAATGGCAACCAGGCCTACAGCCATGAGTAAACCAATGAGCTTCTTCATACAAGGAACCCCTATACTGACATCTTTTAAGGCAATTCTAAAGCCGCGTCAAAATCATCACATACTACTTGAGTCAGACCCATTGCCATCTTTTGGCATACAGTCACTGTTCCAAAACTTTCAATTTGTGTTGTGGGTGGGGTGCTTCGCACCCCACCCACAACACAAATTGAAAGTTTTGACACTTTGTAATCCACAAAACCTAAGCTCGGGTTAAGGCCTTTTTGATGTGCGATCTCCGCACACCAAAAAAGGCAGTTAAGCTTATTTCGAATTGGGGTCACAAATCCGAGTTTGCTATTCCTGATATCCTATTTAATGCGGTAAGAGTTATCAGGGATTGAGATAAGGCATTCTCATCAGTGCTTCATAGCCAGGGTAATGCCATCAGAAACAGGCAACATGCAAACCGTCACACGATTATCCTGATACAGTTTTTGGTTGAAGGTGCGAATTGCCTCAGTGCTAGGTTCATGGTTACTGGGCTCGATGACTTGACCTGACCAGAGGACATTATCCACAGCAATTACCCCACCCGATCGCACGAGCTGAATCGATCGCTCAAAGTAATTCCAATAATTCAGCTTATCGGCATCAATAAAGACAAAGTCAAAGGTGCCAGCGGCTCCCTCGGCTAGAAGGGTATCCAGAGTGTCGAGGGCAGGCGCAATACGCAGGTCGATTTTATGGGAAACGTTTGCTTTTTCCCAGTAGCGACGGGCGATCGCCGTAAACTCCTCACTCACATCACAAGCAATCAGCTGACCATCGTCCGGCAGAGCCAGGGCTACCGATAGAGAGCTGTACCCTGTAAATACGCCAATTTCCAAGGCTTTGCGAACCCCTAACAACCGCACTAAAAACCCAAGGAACTGCCCCTCGTCAGGCGTCACCTGCATCATCTGCTGAGGATGCTGTGCCGTCTCCTGCCGCAACTGCTGCAAAACATCCGCCTCCTTTAAGGAAACGGAGAGGAGATATTCATGAAGTTCCGAACTGAGCCCTAAAGATTTATTTGCCATAACAGTAAGGGATTAGGCCATCGTTTACTGTTGAGGTTACAGCATCCTCAGTCAGCTACTCACATCTTGCAACTTTCTAAAACCGAACCCAGAACCATTATTTTTTCATTGCTTCGCGACAAAAAACAATGGTTCTGGGTTCGGTACAAAATCTGAGTTTAGAGTATTGATAATCCCGTTGCCCCTATGAATTATGGCTGTCATTTATGATCTTGAACACATCACGACGTATCGCTATGCCAATCCAGTAACCTTTGGTGAACACCGTGCTATTTTTCTGCCAAGTTTAGGTTACGCGGGACGAACGTTAAGCTATTCCCTGGAAACGAATATTCCTGCCAAAACCCGGTGGTTAATGGATACGTTGTCTAACAATGTAGCCGTGCTGGAATTTAGCGAACCTGCCACAGAATTGCAGGTTACCTGCCGAGTTCGAGGAGAGCACCATGGGATTCGGGCGATCGACGACTTCCCTCTCGAAACCCGTGCCGAAGAAGTACCCGTTCAATACACCCCTGATGAATGGGTGGATCTCTCGGCATTCATGCGTCCCCATGCTGAAGACCCGGATGGTAGCTTGGCCGCCTGGTCCAAAAGCTTCGTTGCAGGCGATCAAGACGATACCCTCGATGTCTTGCAACGCATGATGGACGCGATTAACGAAACCTTGACCTACCAGACCCGTGAGGTAGAGGGCACACAATCCCCTAGCGAAACGCTGCGGTTGAAATCAGGCACCTGCCGAGATTATGCCTGGCTGATGATTGAATCACTCCGACGCCTGGGTTTTGCCTGTCGCTTCGTTAGCGGCTATCTCTATGATGCTGCACTGGATGGTGGCGAGGTCGGGATGACCGGGTCAGGAGCAACCCATGCTTGGCTCCAGGTTTATCTTCCGGGGGCAGGATGGCGAGCCTATGACCCGACGAACCGTATTACCGCAGGCTATGACTTGATTCGTGTGGCGATCGCCCGCCATCCTGCTCAGGTCATTCCCCTGGCCGGCTCCTGGTTTGGCAATACCGAAGATTATCTGGGCATGGATGTGAAAGTAACCATTCGCAAACTAGGCACCATTCCCGATTTTGACGCACTTTAACGGGGGGGCATCCCACTTTTGTAAGTGAAGCGGGCGTTGCCCGCTTCACTTACAAAAGTGGGTTTCCAACGTTGCAAAAGTGGAATGCACCCCTTGAACGGGGTGTTTCGGAAGTAGAACTTACGGAACAACAACCTCTCAACATCGACGGGTATGGCCAATTAGCTTGACCTGTCATGATAGAACTATGAACACGTTGCATTGCCTCAACCCGCATTGTCAAACCGAGAACCCCGTCGGGGCAAATTTTTGCTATCGATGCGGTATGCCTTTTCTGTTGAGAGGGCGGTATCAGTGCGATCGCACCCTTGGCCAAGGTGGATTTGGGCGTACCTATTTGGTCAATGACACCTACCGGGGCAACACCATCGTTGTGGTTAAGCAGTTCATTCCCAATACCAGCCTGCGTAAGGGTGGTAGCAATTTAGAAAAAGCGCTCCGCCTGTTTGAGCAAGAATCTGAGCGGCTTTTACAGTTGGATCAGCACCCACAGATCCCCACGTTATTTGAGGCTTTTGAGGCAAATAACAGCCATTATTTGGTGCAGCAATTCATTGAAGGGCGAACGTTGGCCGACCTGCTCACGCGTCTAGGTAAACCCTTCGACGAGACGCAAATTCGATCGGTTTTGCTTAATTTGCTACCAGTTCTTCAGTTCATCCACAGCCAGAATATTATCCACCGAGACATCAAACCTGAAAATGTGATTCGGCGCAGCAGTGATAAACGCCTGGTGTTGATTGATTTTGGGGCTGCGAAGGCAGCGACTATTACACTGATGGGGGAAACAGGCACCACAATTGGTAGCACAGGGTATGCAGCCCCTGAACAAATTTATGGCAAAGCGGTTTTTGCCAGCGATCTCTATAGCTTGGGGGTGATGTGCCTGCATCTCCTGACCCAGGTCAAGCCTTCTGAACTGTATGACCCGATGGAGGGAATTTTGATCTGGCGGCAGTTTCTCGGTGGGCGTCAGATTAGCCCTGGGCTCGCTGCAGTGTTAGACAGAATGACTCAAAGCCTCGTGAAGGATCGTTATCCCTCAGCCCAGCATGCCCTGCGAGAATTACTGCAACATACGAAGACAACCCGGCAAAAAGCACCCTCGCTGGTGAAAGCCACTCCTGCGGCTCAATCACTACCAAATTCAGTCCCCGCCGGGAGGCTAGTACAAGCAGGCCGAGGGGAGCGATCGCCCACATTCCCCGCCGTTCAACCAAAAACCCCTGCATTTAATGTGAATCAGCTAGCCTCAGAGTGCGGGATCGATTACCAAAAACTGAAGGAATTGCTAGAAGCGGGAAAATGGAAAGAGGCAGACTGGGAAACCAACTGGCGCATGCTGCAAGCGGTCGGTCGCAAGGAAGACGACTTTGTTCGGCCCAAGGAGCTACAGAACTTTCCCTGTCAGGATTTGAGCACAATTGACGGACTTTGGACACACTACAGCCAGGGACGGTTTGGGTTTAGCGTACAGCGACAGATCTATTTGGATTGTGGCGGAATCCCGGACGGCCCCCCTCCGACGGATCACGATCATGCGGTCTGGCAGGCTTTTGGCGATCGTGTCGGCTGGCGACAACATGGGCAGTGGTTGGAATATTCGAAGCTAAGCCCCTCTCTGGCATTACCCTCAGGGTGTTTTCCGCTGGGGTTTTCCTGGGGTGGGTGGCCCGCAGGGTTCGCCTGTGTAGGGGGCATGTGGGCAACAAAGTTACTGCATTGCTGGGTGTTTTTGTTTGCGCGAATCGGGCGATGCAGTGTTCGTTAAATCGGCTTGCGCCCTTTGCTTTAACAATACGGAGTCACATCCTCCCCACAATCATCCGCTAAGTAGGATAGCGCTCTAAACCGCAGCCCTACCAGTTGCTCATAAAGAGGGTTGAGCTTACACATAGGGGGAATGTGAACAAGCTTGCGGCCAAAAAGCACCACATCCCGCTCAAAGGGACATTGGGGCGGAATCAGTTTGCACAGGAAGCGAGCCAGGCGGGGATCGTGGATTTCCAGTTCATCTAGCCACTGTTGCACAGGCTTTAAAACTGGGCGGTAGTGATGTTCATCGGCATCCGCTGAAAAGGAAGCGACAGAAGTTGCCGTAGCAGTTTTTGCCGGGTAAAGGGTTGCCCGTAGGGATTCCAGAATGGTTTCGTCAAGTTGTAGTAGTGTGCAATATTGGTGCAGCAACACATCCTCGGGCTCAGAATACACCCCATCCACGATCGCCACCATCACAGCAGTTCGTAGAAAGTTTTCGGCCATCGTCCGATCCTGCCCAATGACAGCAGCTACTTCCTGAGGGGAAAGGGTAGTGGCTGAGTCAAGGGTAACTTTCGGGGCTGGCTCCAGCTCATTGAGGCTTGTGATCAGGTCTTGTTCTTCAGGATCAAAATGACCATCGGCCCAGGCGATCGCCAGCAGCCCTTGTAACCAGACGGCGATCTGCTCTTGAGTGTAGAGAGATTTAACAGTGCCAGTCATAAACATCATTCAATCAGCAGGTTGTAGAAACTCCTAACGGGAGTATGTTTCTTCAATCTTAACTAGCGCGAAGGAATAACCTTGTTCGGTTCTACACCCAAACCAAACTCAGCGTCCAGAAAATTCCCTCTTTATTAAGTTCACTTTCGTAGCACATGGGGAACTCCGACTACTCTAGAACGATTTTTCAGCTGTCATGGTTCGTACCTAAAGGGTAGAAAAATTATTTCTTTGAACTGATTGTTGAGCTCGTTTATTCAACAACCGCTTCGAAACCCTTGATTTTGTGTACAACGAACCTACAGAGAGCACGGAGCCTGAGAAGATCTGTCCAGAGTATTGCGAATACAAGGGCGTATTTTAAAGCTGATTGGAGGGGTTATTTTTTATGTGCTTTGCATACGAAAAAACAACTTCTAACCCCAATATTTCAGCACACCAATTGTGGCCGATAGGATGTGGCCGACGAAGCCCGCTACATTTCACCGGTCAAGGCCAGTATGGTCAGGTACTCGTTTGTTCTGACGAAAATGACTGTGAAGGCGGTGCGGATACCGTACACTAATGGGGATCTAAGAGGAGGTGCCTGTGTCGCTACAAGAATTGTTGCTGTTGTTAACCTCAATCTTGATTGGAGTAGCGGGCCAGTTTTTCCTGAAATTAGGGGCTCTGAAGTTAGGAAAAGCTGAAGTCAGTAACGCTGTGGAGCAAATTCTGAAAATTGCTACCACTCCTGAGCTGGTCACGGGACTGGCCTGTTACGGGCTGGCATCTATTGCTTACATTTTAGTTTTGACCCGAGTCAAGCTCAGCGTTGTAGGGCCTGCTGTTGCTCTAAGCTATGTGTTTTCAGTCTTACTGGGCTACTTCATCTTCAAAGAACCCCTACCGACCCTGCGTATCGTCGGATTGGGCTTCATCATGGCTGGGGTTGTTATGGTGATTTCTCCCAAGTAAACCAACCTCAATTCGAGACAAGCCCAAGTGTCCCTTTTGGCGGGCGCAAACTACACACCAAAAGGGACTTTTTCGAGGGACACACAAGGTGTGCCCAGCAATTCTCAGTATGGGCCTCAAAGCCAAGAGTTCACGCCCTACGGGCGTGAACTCTTGGCTTTGAGGCCCGAAAACCGCGCGCCTTCGGCGCGCGGTTTTCGGGCCTGATTTCAAAATGAGAATTGCTGAGGTGTGCCCCTCGAAAAAGCCTTAGCCCGAACTCAGGGTAAAACAAGCAGTAATCATTTCGATCAGGATTGAGGGCATAGAACCTAAAGCTTTATACCCTCAATCCTGATCGAAATTCTGTAAAAATCACCAGCAGGTCTAGCACATTCCCTACAATTTGGTGGTGAAATAGAAGCAGGGCAAGGAAAAAGCGGCTTCCCTTACCGCCGTTTTCGCCTGCTTCGCACACCGCAGGGCAGATGGGCATGGCACTGACGCGACGGGCATTTTTACAACGCACAGGCTGGGCGATCGCCACGTTGGGCCTCAGCCAGTCGAGTTTCTTTGCCCTGGGCGATCGCTATCAGCAAGCCCTGGCAGAACCTACCCGCCGTCAACGCGCCCTTCTGATTGGTATTAATCAATACCCCGAATCGGTATGCGACTTTGCTCCTATTAAAGGAACGGCCCTGGCCGGATGCATCACCGATGTGGAATTGCAACGAGAGCTGCTGATTCATCGGTTTGGTTTTGCAGCCACGGATATTCTCACCCTGACTGACGAAGCTGCCACCCGTCGGAGCATTGAAGATGCATTTCAGGCCCACCTGATGGCAGCGCAGCCCAACGAGCGGGTACTGTTTCACTTCAGTGGTTTGGGTAGCCAGGTGCGCTCCCTGGAAACCAACCTGACTTTTCAAACGCTCGTGCCCATTGATGGCACGTTGCCAACAGAAGACCATCCCACCTTCAATGATGTACGGTTGGCAACTCTGCGGGCGCTGTTGCGATCGCTTCCTACCCAGCAGGTCACGACCGTCATTGATGCAGCGTTTCTTCAACGCAGTACACCTTTGCAGGGTAATTTTCGAGTGCGATCGCGCCCCAGCACCCCCAGCGGTCGCCTCAACCCTGCTGAACAAGAACTTCAGGAGCAGCTGGCAAAAGCCGCCACCAAAACGATTAACCAAACCATTCCTGGCCTGTATCTAGGAGCAGCCGAAACCGGGCAACCCGCCCTGGAAGGCCAGTGGAGCGGCTTCAGCGCAGGCCTACTAACCTACGCCCTGACCCAATACCTGTGGGAAGCTACCCCACCGAAAACCATTCAAATTTTCTTTCCTTCCCTGGTCAGCCGTATCCACCAAACCGTTGACAACCTGCAAACTCCGGTACTGGAAGCGGGATCATCGGTGGAGAGCATTTATTCCCTCCCTCCTGCTTTACCCGAAAGCCAAGGGGCCGTGTGGGAACAGGGCACCGATGGTAGTGTCGAGGTGTGGTTAGGAGGAGTACCGCCCCGTGTGCTGGAGTGCTATGGAGAAGGCTCCGTTCTTCTAGCGGGAAGCGGAGAGCAAGCCGTACCCCTGGTGGGGCGATCGCGCACCGGGCTCCTTCTGAAAGCCGATGTTCTAGATCCCACCCCGATCAACACTCCGGAACTAGTCGGCCAACCAGTTCGAGAATCCATGCGGCTCATTTCCCGCAATCTGGGGCTGACCATTGCACTGGACCCATCCCTGGAGCGGATTGAACGCGTCGATGCCACCAGTGCCTTTGCGGCTGCCAAGGTAACGGTAGTCGCGGCTGGCGAGCAAACCGCCGACTTACTGTTTGGCAAGGTAAAAGCTACCACCCTGACGGCTTCCAGCGACATATCGGCGACCCCAGCTTTGCCCAAAAGTTATGGATTGTTTTATCCCCCCCGTTTAGCCGTACCGGGCACCATCGCCACCGCAGATGAAGCGGTCAAAACGGCTGTGACTCGGCTGACCGCCAAATTGCCCCGGCTGCTGGCGATGAAATACCTCAGCCTGACGGAAAATGCCACCACGTCTCGTCTGGCCCTGCGAGCAACGCTGGAACCGACGGAGACGAACTCACAGGCGATCGCCCAACTCAGTACCCCCTCTGCGGCGTCAGATAGGCCACCCTCGCTAGGGCTGGCACTCCCCACCGTGGCATCTGGCACGGCTCTGCAATGCCGCGTCCAAAACCTGGGCCAGGTTCCCCTCTACTTACTCTGGGTCACCCTGCCGCAGATGAACCGACCCCTGAGCATCGCCCTACTACCCGACACCGTAGCGGATGCACCGATGGTGGCGATCGCCCCCGGCACATCCCGTTCCCTTCCCATTACCCCTCTCAACAGCGGCCTGGTGGATCTATTCCTGATCGCCAGCCGCAACCCCTTCCCTCAAACCACAGCCCTTATTCAGAGCCAGCAGGAGACCGAAGGAAACAATACAGCCGTCCAAACCTCTCTGAGCCGAGTTCAAGCCATTCTGCAAGACCTCAGCAGCCCTCGTTCCCCTGAAGATGCTTATGCTCTGGATGTCAACCGCTGGGCCACCCTGCGGCTCCAGTATCGAGTCATTTAGACCTGTGGATGGGATGTGGTGAAAGGGCACTCCACATCCCTTTCATCACACTCATAAGTTCCGCTCTCATTCAAAGCAAAATATAGCGATATAGCGCTGTGCAAATGCGTTAAGTACAGCAGCGGTGATGCGGGGACGAAGTGCCCCGCATCACGGTACTTAGTCAACGTGCATAGGGATATAGAAGGCTTTGGATTTCACTCCAACACCGCAGGTGGCGTAATGCCCCGCTTATGCAGGACGGTATCCAGCTCTCGGAGTAACTCAAAATCCACATCTGGCAATCGCTCGCCTCGGCTTCCCTGGGGTTCCAAAAACCCAAAGGCTGCACAAAACTGTTCAGGCCCCGTCTCTATGGGAGCATCCAAATGGCAGGGAATAATCCGGTTAAAGTTCCACCGCGCTACTCGCTGCACCCAATCTAGCGTTTGTCGGGGAGCCCGATTGAGAATGAGCGTTTGCAAAATGGGGGCGACAAACAAGCGCCCATTCCCCCGCAATGCCTCGTAGGACTGCTGCCAGCCCGTCTTCCAACGGAAGGGGTAGAGCCCAAAGTAGGCTCTGCGAGAGCGATCGCCCACCCGCCAGGAATCCCGCAACGTCTCCCCCAACGGCACGGTCTTCAGTGCGCTGGGCCGGAAGTAGAAGGAGAACAACGCAATTCGCTGCCATCCCTTTAAACGGTTCGTTGGCGTGTCTTGAACGGGCTCATCTGCTGCATCCCGAGCATGGAAGAGCAGTGGATAGGGATCGAGCTGGGTAATGGCAGGGGGGTGATCCGGTACAGAGACGACGGTATCCGTTACGAGGAGAGTGTGCGATCGCCGATGGAATAGCACCACCTCTTCAAACGGCCCTAACCCTAACGAAATCGGCCCCAAAATCTCGTAATCAAACTCATCAGCAAAGGGCACCTGGCTGGGATCTTCTGGCAGGCGTTGGGTGCGGTTTCCCGGCAATCCTAACCAGCTCAAGGGCAGATTCACCGGATAACTCCACTGGTGAGGCGCGACGTACACCTGAGCCGTGGGGAAACAACGCGCAAATGGCCCTACAAAAGCCTTGTGCTCAATCCCTGAGACGGTGGGCAGCAGGATGTATTTAACGGCTCCATAACGGGCTTCCAGCTCCCGCATCCAGCGAATACATTCGCGGGTAGGGGCGACCGGAGCATAGACGAGTAAACCACCGGCCTCCAGCCGTACCACCGTCATGCGGATGGGCACGGTCACATAAAAAATGCCCTGTACCTGGTCAAACGTCCAGATAGTATCTGGCACTACTTCCGTCCGGAGGGTGCGACGGCGGCCATAGGGATAAATAGGCACCGTAAACCAGAAGGGCCAGGCCCAATCTGCTGGGTTGTCATGACTCAACCAATCCGAACCAGCCTGCGTCACGCGTTCTCTTCCTTCTAAAACGGTCTACCGCTCGATCTGTGAATTCTAAAGGGGATAGGCCACTGAATTCAACAGCTTGCTTCTATGGAAGCACTCATCTTTTTATCCTATAGCGATCGCCTGACATGTGAGGGTCGAAGGGTTGAGCAGATGTTGTTGGGCTTTCTATCGGGGGGCGCAATTGTGGCGATCGCCCACTATATACCTTTTGAAAAAGGTGTAATCTAGCGGATTAGCGATAGCAGAAGGGGAAGTCAGGAGATATAGCACTGTGCCCGTTGATTAAGTACGGTGGTGTGGGGCACTTCATGCCCCACACCACCGTTTCTGTACTTAACGCACTTGCACAGCGCTATAGAGGATCGATATAGACCGCCCGCATTCTTCTCTTTCCACAAATTATTTCTCAACCAAAGACGGTTAGCCCATCGGGAAGGGAATACTAGAGCTACCTTGCCTGCCGCGCCTGGGCAAAATACTTCCATGACCTGTTGCCTTAACCCCCACTGCACGACGTTTCACAATCCAGATGATGCTCAATTTTGTCTGGGATGTGGCAAGCCATTAGTGCTACGGGGGCAGTATCGGGCCTTGAAACCTCTGGGACAAGGTGGATTTGGTCGGACGTTTTTGGCGATCGCTACCCACAAGAAAGGACAATCGCCCTGCGTCATTAAGCAATTTTTCCCCGGCACGCAAGATACAGCAACCCGCAGCAAAGCCTCTCAACTTTTTTCCCAGGAGGCTCTGCGATTGGGGGGGCTGGGGCAGCATCCCCATATCCCTGATCTGCTGGCACACGTTGAGGAGGATGGGCAGCAGTATCTGATTCAGGAATTTATTGATGGGCCAACGCTAGGGGCCGTCCTGAAAGCCAAGGGGCCGTTAGAGCCCGGCAAGATTGTGCAAATTTTACGAGGGCTCCTGCCGGTGCTGGATTTTATTCATCAGCGGCAAGTGATCCATCGGGATATTAAACCCGAAAATATTTTGTATCGGAGAATGGCGACAGCAGGTGGCCCAGCGGGTCTTGTGCTGGTAGACTTTGGGGCGGCCAAGGTTGCAACCGCAACGGCCCTGGCTCGAACTGCAACGGCCATTGGCAGTGCCGGGTTTGTGGCCCCAGAACAGATGGGTGGACGACCTGTGTTTGCCAGCGACCTCTACAGCCTGGGAGTAACCTGTGTGCATCTGCTGACGGGAACTGACCCCTTCGGTCTTTTTTCCTATGGGGAAGACCGCTGGGTGTGGGCTGAGCAGGCACCCCAGACTGTGGATCCAGCTCTGGCTCAAATTTTGGATAAGATGATTGCCCGTCCTCTAACCCAACGCTATGGGTCTGCGGCTGAAGTAATGGCCGATCTGGAGCGAATGGTCAAAGCGCGGGCGATCGCACCCCAATCTCCCCTACCCCAAACCCTACCCTCCGACGTTGGCATCGACTACTCGGGTCTACAGGGTCTGCTGGAACAGGCTCAGTGGCACCGGGCCGATGCGGAGACCTGCCGCCTTATGCTTCAGGCTATGGGCCGTGCTGATGGGAGTTTCCTTACCTTCCAGGAGTTAGCTGAGTTACCCTGCACCGATTTACAAACCCTCGATCAGTTGTGGCTCACGTATAGCGAAGGCCATTTGGGATTTGGAGTACAGCTGCAAATTTGGCAGCAGCAACCTGGGGGGCGATCGCCCCTGGAAACCTGGCAGAGCTTTTGTGAGCAATTGGGTTGGCTGCACTACGAGCACAGCCAGGTAGGACAGCGGCTCCTCGGCGGCAATGCTCAGTCTATCTGGCTATCCCAGGATGAGGTGTGGGGAAAAGTGTATGGTCGGGCGATCGCTGGCCTGAAGGGAGAAGTCCCCCCTGGCTTTTTGCCATTTTTTGGTAGCCTCTATCCAGGAAGTTCTCGAGGCGGCAGAATTTTTTTAGACCGCCTGGCATTTTGCCAAAATTCGGCCCTACACCGCTAGAGAGCAATCACACCAAACCGTAGGCTTTCATACCCCCACCGGGCATAGCTGCAAAACTTCACGTTTTGATACTAACTGAAAAATAGCTGTGATCAAGATCACCAAGAAACATGATCTAGATCCTGTTGGGTCGGTCCACACATCGGCATACTTAAAGAGACTCAACTCTAGCCGAGTCATCAACAGGGAACACACAACTCTCCGGCAGCCTCTTTGAGACCTGTCGGATTTTTTTTGGCGGTAGAACGCAAGTCCGTTATATATTGCGTTCTTGTTATGGGCATAGTGGGTCAAACCCATTCTTAGAGGAATTTTGGGTTTCCGTAGAGGCTGCGAGCTCAAACCATGTTTTCTGATAGCCTTAGCCCGGTTAGGACATGAGACGCGATTGAAGGCAATGCCTTCAATCGCGTCTCATGTCCTAACCGGGCAATAACAACCGAGAGAAAGGCTTTGCTGCTCTCTCTACAAAAACTTAGCGAATCGCACCCAACGTATTTTTCCAGGACATTTCTCTAACCAGAATTTCCAAGGCCCGCTGGTCTGCCCCGGAAAAAAGATTACTATCAACTAATTCTTTAACAACCTGTTGTGCCAGAGAAGAAGCAAATAAGCCACCACAACGCAGCAGATGGCTGAAATAGGAAAACTGTGGGCGACCATCCTCACAGCAGTGGAAGCGATGCACTTCATCAGCGGTCATGGCACAAACGGGTGTATCGATGGGAACGATTACCCGAGGAATACCATGCGCCCCGCATTCAGTACTTCCTCGGGGCTCCATCCAGCCCACCAGCACCACTCCCAGGAGGGTTCGCGTCTCACGAATGAGGTCAGGGGTAAAAATGGGATCCGGCTCGCTGGACAGTCGTGGCCCGTTAGTAAGAAAAGCTGGGTTGAATAGTTGAGAGTTATAGATTAAACCGACAGCCCACAGGCGGCCGCTGGGGTCAATCAGCTTAACGAAGGTGCCAAAGCCGTAGTCATCAGGCTGGGGAGCATCGTTCATATCCCAGACATCATCGACTTGCACCACATAGTCACAATGGGAGTTAGATTTGACGACTTTTCCTAAGCGCATAACTCCGTCTCCTCAACAAATTGACTCACTGATGCTTTTGTCACCGTTGCCCGGGTATACATCGGCCCGGCCCAATTGAAGGGACTCCCTTCAAAGAACCTTTTCTGGGTCATTGTGGTTGTATCATGCCCGAATTTTACCGCTAGAAGGAACAGATGTTCTTAAAGAATTCAGGACTTACGCATTGAAGTTGTAGGTGGGGTGCTTTGTCCCCCCCTACAACTTAAATGCTCTAGATATAGCGGACTTGCGTAAGTCCTGAAATTTATAGAACTATGGGCTGAAATAGAGAGTGCGCGGCACACAGTACCGCGCACTCTCTATATTTGGGTTTTATAGGGACTCAACTTTCGTTGAGAATAGCTAGGATCGAAAGGACTCATGAAAAATTGGAGATTGAGCCTTACGACATCGCTTGAATGATGAAATCGAAGTAGGGCGCTGCTGCTTCTGCATCACTATCAGCGAGCAGAGACAGGGACGCCTTCTTGAGGCAGCGAATTGCTTCTGCCATGCCAGGAACGGGTACACCGAGAGAGTTGTACATCTCACGGACACCCACTAGACCAATGCTTTCGATGGGCTCCTTGTCACCCGACAGCACGCCATAGGTTACCAGGCGCAGGTACCAGCCAAAGTCGCGGAGGCACTGGTTACGCTGCTTGTCACCGTAGGCGTTACCACCAGGGGCGATAAAGTCAGGGCGTTTCTGCCACAGTTGCTTGCTAGCTTCTTGAACAATTTTCTTTTCGTTATCAGCCAGCGTCGAGGCGATCCGCGTGCGCTGTTCGCCTGTCTTAAAGAAGTCTGCAATGTTTTTCAGTTCTCCGCTGCTGGGGTAGCGAAGTTCGTCATCGGCGCTGAGAATAACCTGGCTAACTACACTCATAATTAAGGCGATGATTTGAGAGCGGCAATTCAATATCGTCCTGTATTTTAACGACTTGAGGGCCTATAAGAAAAGTATTATGGAATCGCAACATTCCTTTATAAAAGCGGATAGCCCTGACCTATGGCAGCAGGGCTCGCTCCTGGAAATCACAATTACCGGCCTCAACCATGATGGAGCCGGGGTAGGTCGTTGGGAAAATCGTGTGGTATTTGTGCCTGAGACGGTGGTAGGCGATCGCATCCAAACCCGCCTGGTCCACGTCAAACCCACCTTTGCCCATGGCAAACTGCACGAATTGCTGGAAGAGTCGCCCCATCGCATTCGCCCCCGCTGCATTGTGGCCGACAAGTGTGGCGGCTGCCAGTGGCAACACATCGACTATGCCTTCCAGCAGGAGACCAAGCGGACTCAAATCATTCAGGATCTAGAACGCATTGGTGGATTTTCCAATCCTCCCGTGAACCCGCTGCTCCCACTGCCGCCCGATCGTGATGCCGACCTGAATTACCGTAACAAGGCAACGTATCCCCTGGGCCTTTCTACTCAAGGGCACTTTCAGGCAGGCTACTACCGGAAGGGCAGCCATCACATCGTCAATCTGAACCAATGCCCTATTCAAGATAATCGGCTGGATCCACTATTGGCAGAGGTGAAGCAGGATCTTCAAGAACGGGGCTGGAGTGTTTACGACGAGGACAAACACCAGGGTACGCTGCGCCACCTGGGACTTCGCATTGGACGGCGCACCGGAGAGATGCTGCTCACCCTGGTCGCCAAAGACGATCGCCTGCCCGGTTTAGCTGAACAGGCGGCTGCCTGGCGCGATCGATATCCCAACCTGGTAGGGATACTGCTCAACGTCAATCCTCGCCGGACCAATGCAATTTTTGGCCCAGAAACCCGCCTCATCGAGGGGCAGCCCTATTTGAATGAGACCTTCTCAGGGTTAACCTTCCGGGTGCATCCAACGACCTTCTTTCAAGTGAATACCGAGCAGGCGGAGGCTCTGGTGCAGGTAGTGATGGATGAGTTGCAACTACAGGGAACAGAACGGGTCGTAGATGCTTACTGTGGAATTGGCACGATGACCTTGCCGATCGCTCAGAAGGTGGGGGAGGCGATCGCCCTCGAAATTCAACCCGAAGCCATTGACCAGGCTCGCCTTAATGCGGAAGCTAACAACATCAGTAACGTCACATTCCATGTGGGAGCCGTAGAAAAGCTTTTGCCAACCCTGGATGTGAAACCCGACATTGTGCTGCTAGATCCTCCGCGCAAAGGCTGCGATAGTGCCGTCCTGGAGACATTACGTCGTTTGCAGCCCGAACGCATCGCCTATGTCAGTTGCAACCCTTCTACCTTAGCCCGCGATCTGAAAGTGCTGTGCACGGATGGACTCTATCAACTTACTCGTGTCCAGCCTGCCGATTTCTTCCCACAAACGACTCATGTGGAATGTGCTGCGTTTCTGCAACGCATGCCTCGGTAGTGACGAGTTGGGATCGCTTCACGCTCTCAAGTTTCTCAATTAGAGCGAGCTTGGAAACTCTTTGAAAGGATTGTTTTTTATGTGCTTGGCCCAAGTACAGGTCAAGAAATGAAAACCCTTCTCAAAGCCATAGTTTTTTCCGTTGCAGCGGTAAATCTATTGAACGAGAAACTTCCAGTTTTGAGAAGGGTTCTCTCCCGTCCTAAGGTGCTCTGCATACAAAAAAGTCATATTTCAAACGTGTGGATGGGGTGTGAGAAAGGGACACGAAATGTTCCCTTTCTCACACCCCATCCACACGTATTGGGCACTACCCATACCCTAGTCTCAGTTCGCCAATCGAACTCTTAGATGGCGTAAAGTTGTGTCATAGTTAGCGGATTTCATCGGCTATGCAGGATGGTATAAAGGCTCCATATCTGGCAGACTAATGTAGTGTGACGACATCTAAAAAGCTCTTCTAAAGTTGCTACTTTTGGTAGATGACGTACTGAACAATTCTTACCTTGCCCGACCCAAAAACGTTATATAAAGTCAAGGATTTTAGAGCAGCATTCGAACGACTGGTTATAAACCATCTACTGATATATCTTGTGTCCGCTACACATAAAAATCTATTTTGTAAATAGACCGTAAAGTGGAATATAGACGAAACTTAGAATTGTAATAATAGATTAAGTTGGAATCAGTTTTGCTGACGTTCGTTTTTTAACATTTGCTTGGGGCTCCTTACGGAATCTGAGCACTACTGCAAAGGTACAGTACAACCCTTTTTGGCTATCCCTATTTAAGTTCTTTGTACTTAATTTTTAGTGGGCTATAGCCCAGCTTCTGTTGTGCACGTGGACGCTTTTTCTAAAGGAAGTTAGATTGTCCTCTATCTACGTCTAGATGTCGGGACAGAAAAATTTAGCCTAGATGGAGTATAGATTTTTCTGTCCCTCAGCTTGGCGCTGTCAAGCTGAGACGGCTATGGGGACGTCTTCTCGATGAAACTGCAACTACATCTTGCTCTATCCGTTGAAGGATTTGTTCGAAGGCCCTCATGCTGGAACTCCTCAAGCACGTTTTCTCCCCGAATGCCTACGTTCCCCATGGTCATTGTTACCTCTGGCAAACCCCTCTTGTAGGGCTGCATATTTTGAGTGATGGGTTGACGGCGATCGCCTACTTTTCGATCCCCATCCTGCTCATTTACTTCGTCCGCCAGCGCCAGGATATTCCTTTTTCAAAGGTGTTCATTCTATTCAGCTTGTTTATCTTGCTCTGTGGAACTGGGCATCTAATTGATATTTGGACGCTGTGGTATCCCGTCTATTGGATATCCGGCATCGAGAAGGCAATGACAGCTATCGTTTCAGGCTACACCGCGTTGTCCCTGGTGGAATTGCTTCCTCAGTTTCTCTCTCTCAAGAGCCCTGAGGAATTGCAGCGCATTAACGAGGAATTAGAAACACAAATTACCGAGCGCAAGCGTGCTGAAGCTCTCTTAGAGAGCCGTGTAGAAGAACGCACTGCGGCTCTAGTCCAGGCCAACGCAGCCCTTGAAGCGGAAATACGCGAACGCACTGCCATTCAGATCAATCTCCAGCAAATGGCAAAACAGGAGCATACGATGGCTCTGGTGTTACAACGAATGCGCCAGAGCCTCGATTTGGACTCTATTTTTCAGGCTACTACCGACGAGTTGCGGCAGGCAATGGAGTGCGATCGCACCCTCATTTACCGCTTCACCCCAGACTGGAGTGGTGAGGTCATCGCTGAATCTGTCGGACCAGAATGGCGTCCTGTTCTACGCTCTAGCACTCTCAAAGACTCGAGTTTGGAGCACACAGTAGATCAGCCCGCCTGCATCGCTAAACATCTGGAAGAACAGGAGCTGCTGCGGGATGACACCTACTTCAAAGAAACCCAGGGTGGTATTTATCAAGAGCCCAACAACTATCGCTGTGTTTCCGACGTTTCTGAAGTTGGGTTTGAGCCTTGCTATCTAAGGCTACTGGCTGTTTTACAGGCTCGGGCTTACATAACAGTTCCCATCTTCTGCCGCAATCAACTCTGGGGGCTTCTAGCAGCTTATCAAAATAACCAACCTCGCCACTGGCTTTCCTCCGAAATTCAAGTGATGGTACGCATCGGCAACCAGTTAGGGGTAGCTGTGCAGCAAGCAGAGTTGTTTACTCAAATCCAGCAGCAGGCCGAAGAATTGAAAGTTGCCAAGGAGGAAGCCGATCGCGCCAGCCGAGCCAAAGGGGCATTTCTCGCTACTGTTAGCCATGAACTACGGACTCCCTTGAACGTCATTTTGGGCCTGACCCAACTGCTCTGTCGCAACTCAGAGCTACCCGAGAAGCACCTTCATCAGCTCGAAACCATTGGCCGCAGTGGCGAGCATCTGCTGTCACTGATCAATGATGTGTTGGAAATATCGAAGATTGAGGCCGGGGAAATCCCGCTTCACGAGGAAAGTTTTAGCTTGATGCACATCCTGGACACGTTGCAGTCCATGATGCAGGTACGGGCCGCGACAAAGGGACTCAATCTATCTTTTTCCTGGACACCCAATTTGCCCCATTTGATTACGACTGATCGCAACAAGCTGAATCAAATCCTGATCAACCTGTTGGGAAATGCCGTGAAATTTACACCGTCCCAGGGCAACATCAGCCTGCGAGTGCAAAAGCTGCCAATTAGGCCCTCCCCCGGCTCTCACTCAACGCGTTGCCAGCTCGTATTTGAGGTAGAAGACGATGGCCCTGGCATTGCTACCGACGAAATTCCCCATCTGTTTAAGCCGTTCTTTCAAACCCAGACGGGCCTCAATGCGATGGAAGGGACGGGATTAGGGTTAGCCATCAGCCAGCGTTACGCCCAGTTAATGGGAGGAAATATTACAGTCGAAAGTGAATTAGGCCAGGGAAGTAAGTTTACCCTGGCGATTCAGGCTGGCCTGTCGGACGTGCTCCCCCTGCCCTTACCCGTCACGATTCAGGGGCAGGTTAAGGGATTGGCAAGCGACGAACCAACACGCCGAATTCTGATCGTCGAAGATCATCCAGTCAACCGTCTATTACTGGTAAAAATGTTGAGTTTACCCGGATTTGAGATCCAGGAAGTGGAGGATGGAAAAGCGGCGATCGCTCTCTGGCAGTCCTGGAAACCCGATTTAATTCTGATGGATATTCAAATGCCGGGGATGAATGGGTACGATGCGACCCGGTGTATTCGTGAAATTGAACAGGCTATGGGGGTTACTCGCTTAACCCCCATTATTGCAGTGACGGCCAGCGCCTTTGAAGATCAGCAGCAGGAGGCGATCGCCTCGGGCTGCAACGACATCGTAACCAAGCCGTTTAAGAGCAACCGAATTTTTGAAAAAATCGCCAGTTATGTACCCGTCCAATATCTCTATGAAGCTCAAGACCTAATATCAGCGTCGTCATTACCGAACACCCCCACAACCCTACGTTTAGAGCCATCACTTCTAGAGTCAATGCCACCCAATTGGGTGCAAGCCTTACATCAGGCTGCAACACAAGGTAACGACCTTTGGATCTCTGAACTCCTAGCTGACATTCCTGCAGATCGTCGGGTGCTCGCACAAACATTAAATTACCTCATTCAAGAGTTTGAATTTGAGCAGATTGCTGCTGTAACTAAAAAAGTCTTGGATTTGAGCAAACCTTGAGCCATTTGGATTTCGCCACCCCATCGATAGGATTCTACGCATTTGCTATGGATGTGACAGCTTTAGAGACTGGAAACCGAGATTTTGAAAATTTGAAATTGCAGGTCATGGAAATGGTTAAGGGCGAAAAAAGAGATATTTTAATCGTGGATGACTTGCCAGATAATCTTCGGTTTCTATCAACATTTCTCGTGAGTAATGGCTACTCGGTGCGTAAGGCAACCAGTGGTCGTATGGCCCAGGTGGCGATCGCTGCTCTCGTTCCAGACTTGATCCTGTTAGACATCAACTTAGGTGACATGAGTGGTTACGACCTCTGTCAACACCTGAAAAAGAATCCAGACACGCAAGCGGTTCCCATTATATTTCTGAGTGCAATTAGCGATGTAACGGATAAATTTAAAGCCTTCCAAATGGGCGGTGCCGATTACATCACCAAGCCATTTCAATTAGAAGAAGTGTTAGCGCGGGTTCAAACCCAATTAACCATTAGCGAACTTCAGAAAAATCTAGAGCAGCAGAATTTGCAATTGCAAGCCGCTTTAGATAGCTTGAAACGCGCTCAAGAAAATCTGATTCAACAGGAAAAGATGACCACCCTCAAACGGGTGGTAGCCGGAGTTGTGCATCAGGTCAACAATCCACTCAGTTTCGTAGCCTGTAACGTTGATCCAGCGCGTCAATACTTTGATCACATGGCAACATTACTGGAGATTTATGAACGCAATACTGCAACGCCGATTCCTGAAGTAGAGGACTTTAAGAAGCAGATTGATTTGCCCTTTATGCTGAATGATACCCACAAAGTGCTGACATCGATTAAGCATGGGGCCCAGCGGATTCATCGCGTTACTCAGGCACTCAAAAACTTCACGCACCTTGATGAAGCCACCATTAAAACGATTGATGTGAATGAGGATATTGAGAGTACATTGATTCTTCTGGAGCACCGATTAGGCAACGGAAAAGACGGACTTAATATTGACATTCAAAAGTGTTATGGCGAGCTCCCCTCAATCAATTGTTACCCTGAGCAAATTGCTCAGGTGTTATTTAATATCTTGAGTAACGCGGTTGATGCGATCGCCGAGAAATGGCAAAGCCAAAGCGCAACCTTTGCCTCCCCAAGGATTACCATCACCACCTCCGTTGTCCCCACTGACTTGTCTGATCACATCGTGATCCGCATTCACGACAATGGCATTGGCATTACCCCCGATCGCCAAGAGCGCATTTTCGAACCTTTCTTCACCACCAAAGCCGCTGGGCAGGGGCTCGGGCTGGGTCTTGTCACGAGCCGCCGCATCATTGAAGAACAGCACCATGGACAGTTAACATTTCACTCCTCTCTGAAGGAGGGCACAGAGTTTACGATTCAATTGCCAACGTTACCGGCCTGTTGAGCGCGAACGACTATCGCGGCCCCCATATTCTGCACCCCAAACCGAAACCCAAATTTTGCCACTGTAATGCGGTAGCAAAACCTGACGTGTTGGATCCGGGATCAAGGGCCGCACAGTGCGCTACTCCTTCGTGCTGGAGTTTGGAGCAAATGGGATTTCGTAAGCTAAAAAGCTGGCTACGCCAGCTTTTTAGCTTACGAAATCCGAAATCCTGCCGAATTGCGAAACGCCCTCTGTGAGGGCGTTTCGCAATTCGGCAGGCAGATTTAGTCCAAACTTCAGATATCTCGCAGCAATACTCGCACCTAGCGGACTTGTGTCACTCCTGATCAGAAAAGTTCATTTTTGAACAGCTATGCGAAGTGTGGCTGTTCAAAAATAAACTTCCGCTTCTGAGCGCGTAGCGCTATATGAGTATGATGACAATACTTTGCCCGTGGGAGCGATGGAATGAAATTTAGTGAGGTCGTCCAACAACTTGGGGCGGTCGATGGCAGCAGTCTCGATGAGCGCCCCGACCTGAACCCTGAAATTAGCGGCGTGTCAGCC
The DNA here is from genome assembly GCF_014695575.1 of Leptolyngbya sp. FACHB-8. Classification (GTDB taxonomy): domain Bacteria; phylum Cyanobacteriota; class Cyanobacteriia; order Elainellales; family Elainellaceae; genus Vacuolonema. The sequence goes on from NZ_JACJOO010000059.1 coordinate 51,414, forward strand.
ATCGAAAGCCCCGTGGCAGGCACCCTGAGCTACATCGAAAGCCGTAAGTACAAGACCTTCCTGAAAACTACCATTGCCCAGGGGCTCATCTTACCGATGGATCGGGAGATGCAGCAGCAAGCCCTGGCCCACGAGGTCGTGTGGATAGGCTCGCGCAACCCACGGCTGCTGTTTGCGGAGGCGATCGCCCTCTTCTACAAACCCTTCCAACCAGCTCCAGGCATTCATCCCACGGCTATCATCGACCCTTCTGTAAAACTGGGACGTGACGTTTCCATTGGGGCTTATGTCGTCATTCAGCCCGATGTCGTCATTGGGGATGGGGTATGCATTCATCCCAATGTGGTGATCTATCCTGACGTGGTGATTGGCGATCGCACCATCCTCCATGCCAACTGCGTCATCCATGAGCAAACGCAGATTGGGCGTGATTGTGTCATTCACAGCGGTGCCGCGATCGGCTCCGAAGGATTTGGTTTTGTGCCGCGTGGGGATGGTACCTGGTTCAAGATGGAACAATCAGGCCGCACGATTCTCGAGGATGAAGTGGAGGTGGGCTGCAATGCAGCCGTCGATCGCCCCGCTGTAGGAGAAACCCGCGTGGGAGCCCGCACCAAGCTAGACAACCTGAATCAAATTGGCCACGATGTGAAGGTCGGCAAAGACTGTATCATTCCGGCGTTAGCGGCGATCGCCGGTGGTGTCAAAATCGAAGACGAGGTCGTTTTAGGAGGACAGGTTGCCATCAGCAACCGCGTGGTTGTGGGCCGAGGCACCCGAGCCACCATGCGATCGGTCATCATCAGCAACACGGAACCGGGCAGTGTTGTATCCGGGCATCCTGCCATACCCCACCAAACCTGGCTACGCAGCTCTGTTCTCAGCAGTCGGCTCCCCGAAACGCAACAGACGATCAAAGACATGCAAAAGCAAATTGCCGAGCTTCAGCAGCAGCTCGCAATTCTCCAGGCCCAACTGCCAACGGTTCATTCCTCGTGAGGAGCCGTTGTGATTGAACTCAGGCATCTGCGCTATTTCATGGCCGTTGCCGAAGAGCTGCACTTTGGCCGTGCAGCCGAACGCCTCCACATGGCGCAGCCCCCGCTCAGCCAGCAGATTCGTCAGTTAGAAACAGAACTGGGGTTTGACCTCTTCCATCGCACCCGACGTCGGGTCGAGTTGACAGAGGCGGGACAGATTTTTTTCAAGGAATGCCGCAAGATTTTTCAGCAGCTAGATCTGGCCATTCAGAAAGGGCAACAGGCCAGCCGGGGTGAAATTGGACAATTGAGCATTGGCTTTGTCAGTTCGGCAGCCTACAACGTGTTGCCCGAGATCTTGCAAAGCTTCCGCACTCAGGCCCCTGATGTAACGTTGGAGTTGCAGGAGTTGACCAGCGACCAGCAACTCACCCGTTTGCGAGCAGGACGGTTAGATGTCGGCTTCGTTCGCCCCCCCATGACGGACGAGCAGTTCGCCAGTATGACCGTTTTTCAGGAGGATTTAGCGGTAGCCCTGCCTGCCCACCACCCTCTGGCTGCGGAAGCCATGGTACCGTTGCGATCGCTCGCCTCAGAACCCTTCATCCTGTTCCCCCGCCCCCTCGCCCCCGGCCTTTACGACCAGATTATCAGCCTCTGCCAGCGGGCCGACTTCAGCCCGCGTGTGGTTCAGGAAGCCATTCAGATGCAAACTATTGTCAGCCTGGTAGCAGCAGAGATTGGGGTAGCAATTGTCCCCTTATCTCTGGAAAATTTGAAACGTACGGGAGTCATATACCGCCCGTTACAAGAGGAAACCCCTCAGGCGGCGATCGCCCTCATCTGGCAGAAGGAACAAGTCTCTCCTACCATTCAGCGTTTTCTAGATGTAGTTAAGGCCATCATTCCAGCCCAGCATTCACCCAACCTTAAAGGCTGAAAGCCTTTAGGCTAAGCTATGAGCCGATGGCAACCTCATTGACCGTTTGCATCACAACAGGGGTAACTTGATGGCGCGAAGCAATACAATCTACCAGGTAGTGGGCATCGCGGGCGATACCTGAGAAGCGACCCGAGCCCCAGGTATAGAGCCAGGGCAAGCCCAAAAAATAGAGGCCACGCAAGGGAGTAATACCCCGATTGTGCGCTGGGTAACCCTTGCCATCAAAAACAGGCAGTTCAATCCACCGAAAGTCCATATGATAGCCTGTGGCCCAAATGACCGTACTGATTTCGGTGACGGGGAGTGCGATCGCTTCTTCCCCTTCCGTCGGTTCCCACAGGGGCACATAGGGCGGCTCAGTAGGCGCTTCAATGTGGTGCTTCTCGATGAAGGTATCGATGGTGCGCTTGATGCTCTCGGCGACACCATCAGCCTGATCGAGATTGGTCTTCAGATCGTCGCCAAACTCCAATTGGTTATTTTGAATTCGCAGTAGGCGACCATGAAGCTGCATTCCTTCGGTAGCGAACTGGCGCAGATCAATTTCTTTGCCCCCATCGCGGCCAGAGACGTAATGATTGGTACGGGCGCGTACACCGTCTTTTTGGGGGTGTTCATCTACAGGCAAATCGTAGTAACCCATCTGATCCAACCAATCCACCACATCTTTACCCCGATAGGTACGAGGCGATCGCGGCGCACTCCCCACACATAAATGCACTTGCCGTCCAGCCCGATGCAAGTCCTCCGCGATCTGGCAACCTGACTGCCCTGTGCCCACCACCAATACCGCACCTTCTGGTAAGGATTCAGGATTTTTGTATTGGGATGAGTGCAGTTGAGTCATGGAATCAGGGAAGCGTTCGGCGATCGCTGGAATTCGGGGATTATGATACCCACCTGTCGCGATCACGACATGATCTGCGGTGTAGTCACCAATGGAGGTGTCGATTTCAAAGCCACCCGCTTCGCCCTGCCGCAGACGGGTGACTTCCACACCTTCACGAATGGGCGGCTCAAAAGAGCGGGCATAGTTCACGATGTACTCGACGATCGCATCCCGTCCCATAAAGCCTTGGGGGTCATCTCCCGTGTAGGGAAAACCCGGCAGTTGACATTGCCAGTTGGGTGTTACGAGGCAGAAGGAATCCCAACGTTTCGAGCGCCAGGAATGGGCAATTTGATACTTCTCAAAGACAAGATGCTCGATGCCGCGCTCTTTCAGGCAGTAGCTCATCGATAAACCTGCCTGCCCACCGCCCACAATGACAACCGGATAGTGTGACCGCATGTATCGCAACCTCAGGAATGTTTGCTTGGGAGTGCTGTGTTTGCACCTTAAGGGCTGATTCCGTGCAGCCTTGTACTTTGCGTTACAGAACGTGGAGGTTTAGCGGTATTTATAGGTAGGGCAGGTTGACTCAAGCGTTATCACAAAGTTTTTGTCGATTTACCTATTGATTTGAATAGTAGGTAGTGCTTTAAACGTATGAATGGGATGTAGTGGAAGGGGCACGAAGCGCCCCTTCCACTACATCCCATTCATACGTTAACCTCAGTTCGGGATAAGCTGAAGTGCTCATTTTGGCGTGCGCAAAGCGCACGCCAAAATGGGCGTTTTCGAGTGCCGCGCGTTGCGCGGCACTCGAAAACGCCCTTAACCCGAACTCAGGTTACGTTAAGGCATGATCACTACAGACCTGAGGTAAGAAACCTGGCACTTTCGATAGGGGCGATCGCACAAATCACTCCATCATTCCATTGCAATAGAATGATCCCCTATCGATACAGCCAGATCTAACGATTTTGTAAAAGCAGATACAGGGACAACCTTTCACCCCCCGTAAGGTGCTGACTAAATGTGGTTCATGAATCTCCTTCAAACACTCCACAGTTTTCTGCTTGCTCGTTCTCGATATTTAAGGACTTCCCTCCATGCCTGAAGTAACCACTCCTGCCCACCAGACAGGTGACTTTTTCGTTGATTACGAAGAGAAAGTATTTCCTGATGTTCAAGCTGAGCCGGGTGAAAAAGCCCTGGTAACGTTCCACACCGTTGCGTTCGAGGGTTCGATTGGGTTCGTGAATCTGCTGCAAGCCACGCGTCTGATCCGCAAAGGGTTCGAAACTTCGGTGTTGCTCTATGGGCCAGGGGTAACTCTGGGGGTACAACGGGGTTTCCCCAAGCTGGGCGATGCGGCATTTCCAGGCCACCAGAATTTCAACAACCAGTTGGTAAAAGTTATGGAAGAGGGTGGCAAGGTTTACGCCTGCCGCTTTGCCCTGCAAGCACTCTATGGTCATGGTGAACCGTCGCTCATTCCCGGAATTCGGCCCATCAATCCCCTGGATGTGCTGGACTTGGTGCTCATGCACCGCAAGGATGGCGCACTGATTATTGATACCTGGACGCTCTAATCAACACCTGTAGGGGCGAATGGCTATTCGCCCTTACCCACGAAGTTCATTGTTAAGACTGGGCAACCTATCGTTTACCCAAAAGATTAAAACCCTGGTTTAGAGCCAGACAAACGTAATTTGCCCTAGCAGACCGTTAAACACCCGTTTCGTGTTGCGGTGTCTTTGTGATGCCGAACTCATCCTCGCTTCTCACACACGAACTTATGTTGGATTATTCCAAAACCATTCGAGCCGCAGCCGTACAGTTGAGTCCGGTGTTGTATAGTCGGGAAGGGACAACGGAAAAGGTCTTGGAGGCGATCGCCCAGGCTGCCAAGGAAGGCGTGCAACTGGCGGTTTTTCCTGAAACCTTCATTCCCTACTATCCCTATTTCTCCTTTGTACAACCCCCTGTTTTGATGGGGGCCGAGCATATGCGGCTGTATGAGGAGGCGGTGACGGTACCGGGTCCTGTGGTGGACGCGGTCAGCCGGGCAGCGCGCTCCTACGCCATGGTGGTTGTGTTAGGGGTGAACGAGCGTGACGGAGGATCGCTGTATAACACGCAGTTGATCTTCGACGCGGATGGTTCCCTGTTGATGAAGCGGCGCAAAATCACCCCTACCTACCATGAGCGCATGGTGTGGGGTCAGGGCGATGGGGCTGGCTTAGCGGTACTGGATACTGCGGTTGGTCGGTTGGGGGCTCTCGCCTGCTGGGAGCACTACAACCCCCTGGCCCGCTATGCGTTAATGGCACAGCACGAACAAATTCATTGTGGGCAATTTCCAGGTTCGATGGTCGGCCAAATCTTTGGCGACCAGATCGAAGTCACCATGCGTCACCATGCGCTTGAGTCAGGTTGCTTTGTAGTCAATGCAACGGGGTGGCTCACACCCGAGCAAAAGCAACAGATCACCCCCGATGAAAAATTGCAGAAAGTTTTGAGCGGTGGCTGTTACACCGCCATCATCAGCCCGGAAGGGGTGCCCTTGTCGGCCCCCATTACCGAAGGGGAAGGGATGGCGATCGCCACGCTTGACTTCTCCTTAATCACCAAACGCAAGCGCATGATGGATTCGGTGGGTCACTACTCACGCCCCGATCTGCTCAAGTTGCAGGTAAATCAAAGCGCCTGGAATGTCATGCAAGCAACAACAGCTATTCCCGCCGGGGCTATCCCAGCCCTTGAAGAATCTCCTGCGCTCAATATGCCTTTGTCTAACTCTGTGGAATCGGATGCTACACGCTGATTTCTAAGTTTTGAGCTTCTGAAAATCTGTAATCCGTTCCTGGGTGCTGACGACACAACGCTGAGTATCCCTAATTTCCTATTGGCCCATGAATAAGCAACGTCTGATCACGGAATTGCAGTCTCACGGTTTGCGATTGGTTGATCCCTCAGTAGGAGCCTCAGGGCGAAAAGGGGGAGCCGGGCCATCGGATCATAAGGCGGTGATGATCGATGGAACCACAATCATGGTGCCCATCTACACGGAAACCGCCAGCGAGTCTCCCTTCCTGGCACGAATTAAGGCTGACTCCCAGGTGGTTCTGGAACGGGAAACCGAGGCGATCGCCCCCATTTCCTTTCCCCAACAACCCAAGTTTTATGGGCTCACGACTGCCGATGGCATTCCCTACTGGAAAATAGCCTTGCTGCACAGCCAGGATGTGTTGGCGACCACGGTGCTGCAAACCTGCATGCGCTATCGCAACAGCGACACCGTTTGCCAATTCTGCGCGATTGAGAAATCCCTGGATGCAGGCCGCACTATCGCCCGCAAAACCCCCGATCAACTGGCCGAAGTCGCCGAAGCGGCCGTCCGGTTGGATGGGGTAAAGCACATGATTATGACGACGGGTACGCCAAATACCAGCGATCGTGGGGCCGCTTACCTGACAGAGTGCGCTCGCGCCATCAAAGCTCGCGTCAACCTTCCCATCCAGGCTCAATGTGAACCACCCGATGACTTTGTCTGGTTCGAACGCATGAAAGCGGCAGGTATTGACAGTTTGGGTATGCATCTGGAAGCCGCCGATCCCGAAGTACGTGCCCGCATTATGCCCGGCAAAGCAGAAGTGCCACTGAACCATTATTTCAATGCATTTGAGGCAGCCGTCAACGTGTTTGGACGGGGACAGGTTAGCACCTACTTACTGGCAGGTCTGGGAGATAGTTTAGAGACGTTGGTGGAGATGTGCGATCGCCTGATCACCCTCGGTGTCTATCCCTTTGTTGTTCCTTTCGTTCCCATTAGCGAAACCCCTCTGGCAAGCCATCCGGCACCCAGTACTGATTTTATGTTTGCGGTCTATCAGCGAGTGGGCGCACTGCTGAAACAAGCCCAAATGTCCTCCGGAGACATCAACGCCGGATGCGCCAAATGCGGAGCCTGCTCCGCCCTCTCCAGCTTCGAGAAATAACACCCAATAACCTCACGAAAAATTACTAAGAAAAATCCGCCCCCAACAGCACATAAACCTGATCCCCTCCCACCGATGCGAAGCGCCACATTCACCTCCCACCGATAACCCCTTAGCGCAAGGGGGTCTGGGGGACGGCGCCCCGTTCCCCCAGTCGGGGGGTTTGGGGGGCGACGCGCCCCCAAGCAGGGTTCCCAACATCCAACCTTTACCCTTTACCCTTTATCCTCAAGCACCATAGCCCCATGTCCCCAAATCGCTACAGTTTCGAATTAGCGCGATCGCCCGAAGACATCCAGGCCTATTTCGACCTACGACAAGCCATCTTTTGCGAAGAGCAAGGCTTATTCGCAAGCAACGATGAGGACGAAATTGACAACACCGCCTACCCCATCATTGCCATCGATCACGAAGCCCCCTATGACCAACGAGTTGTCGGAGTCGTGCGGATTTATGAGACACAACCCCGCTTCTGGTATGGCGGACGATTGGGCGTACATCCTGACTATCGGCGGGTCGGGCGCATTGGAAAAGGGCTGATCCACAAAGCCGTGACAACAGCCAACACCTGGGGTTGCGATCGCTTCCTCGCCACGGTTCAGATGCAAAATGTTCGCTTTTTCCAGCGGTTGCACTGGGGCTCCCTTGAAGAGATTGTGGTGTGCGATCGCCCCCATCATTTGATGGAAGCAGAACTGGCCCACTATCCCCCCGGCACAGAAGTTCGCCCCATGTTGTCTCTAGATCGCAAGGTGTCGTAATGCTGAGGGCGATCGCCGCTGAATTGAGCCAGGCTTTGGGAATTCTGCACAAGCAGGATATCCAGCCGATCGCTTCCCATTTGGGACGTTGGGTGCCCGATAGCTCCACAGCAACTCCCATTCTGTTAGGCGATGATTGTGCTGCCATTCCCGATGGGCAAGGTTATTTGCTGTTAGCCGCCGAAGGGATGTGGCCCACGCTGGTGGATGCTGAGCCCTGGTTTGCCGGGTGGTGTAGCGTTTTGGTCAATGTCAGCGACATCTACGCTATGGGAGGTCGCCCCATCGCAGTTGTGGATGCCTTATGGAGCCAATCGGCTGAAAAAGCAGAGCCAATTTGGGAGGGAATGCTGGCGGCATCCCGTGCCTTTAACGTCCCCGTTGTGGGCGGTCATACCAATCTGCATAGCCCCTATGATGGTCTTTCCGTAGCTATTTTGGGACGGGCGCGATCGCTCATCACCAGCTTTCACGCTCAGCCCGGCGACGCACTCCTGCTTGTTAGCGACTTTAACGGCAAACCTCATTCCAAATATCCTTTCTGGGATGCTGCGACCCAGGTCGACCCGCTCACGCTCCGCATGAATCTAGAATTGCTGCCAACCCTAGCCGAAAAGGGCTTATGCGATGCAGGCAAAGACATCAGCATGGGTGGATTAGTGGGCACTTGTTTGATGCTAATGGAAACCTCCAGGTGTAGTGCTGTGTTGAAGTTAGATGCCGTACCCTGCCCGGCGGGTATCTCTCTGGAACAATGGCTTTTAAGCTTTCCCAGTTATGGATTTTTGCTCAGTGTGCGCCCCGAAAGGGTGCCTGAAATCCAGTCCCTCTTTCACAAACGCAATCTGGTTTGTGCCGTCGTTGGGGAGGTGACGAAATCTCTGGAGAATGAGGGAGCCGAGCACACTCTAACACTCCAATTGGGTGACGAATCCTTACCATTTTGGGACTTTAAAGCAACGCCACTGATGGGTTTTTCAACGCAAGCTCCTTAAGCTGGCTCTACCACCATTACCGTTTCAACAACTCCAACATTCCATGTCCGCTTCTGATCTGTTGCGTATTGCGTTGCTCACCTATGCCACTAAGCCTCGTGGGAGTGTCGTTCACACCCTGGAAGTTGCTAACGCATTAACAGCATTAGGGCATACGGTTGGGGTCTTTGCCCTCGACAAGGACGGACGTGGGTTCGAGCGATCGCCCCAATGCACGACCCACCTGATTCCTACGGCTGCCGCCCCTACCGGAATGGATGCGCTGATTCAGCAAAGAATTCAAGAAATGATCAGTGGCTTACAATCCGTTGCGCAAGAATACGACATTTATCATGCTCAGGATTGCATTAGTGCGAATGCTCTCTTGCAATGGCGCGAGAAACCTCAAAGCGTTCCTATTATCCGCACCATACATCACGTTGAGGATTATGAAAGCCCATATTTGCAACAGTGTCAGGAACGCTCAATTTATGAACCTGATCTCTGTTTTTGTGTGAGCGATCGCTGGCAACAGATCCTCAAAAACGACTACAAAATTGATGCCCCTCGCGTTACAAATGGCGTGAATTTAGACCGTTTTTCCCCAGTACCATCTGGACAAGAAGCTACCCTGCGAAATTACTACGACCTGGTTGGCGCACCCATCTTCCTCACCGTTGGAGGCATCGAACCCCGCAAAAACTCTATTCGCCTGCTGCAAGCTTTTGCCCAAGTGCTCCAGCTCTACCCCAAATCCCAACTTGTCATTGCAGGCGGTTCAACCCTGTTTGACTACCAGTCCTACCGCGAGCACTTCTTTCAAACGGCCCAAGCATTAAACATCGACGTGGGGCGATCGCTCCTCCTCCCCGGCAACATTCCCGAAGCCGACCTTCCTGCCCTGTATCGGCTGGCCGACGTCTTCTGTTTTCCCTCCCTCAAGGAAGGCTGGGGGCTCGTGACCCTGGAGGCGATCGCCTCCCACCTCCCCGTCATCACCGCCAACACTTACCCCTTCACCGAGTTCCTCACGCCCAACCAAGCATTATTAGTCAATCCAGAAGACCCGGAGGCGATCGCCCAGGCCATGCTCACGGCCCTAAACCCAATCCTTACCCAATCCCTTGTCCAAAATAGCCAAAGCATTCTTTCCCAATACACCTGGCAGCACTCTGCCCAACTTCACCTTAACCACTATCAGCAATGCCTTCGCCGTAGAAACGAGAATTAAGACGTTGTTTTTTGTACACGAGGCCCACGCAACAACCCTTCCAGCACGCTCTAGAACCGAGGGCAGGGAAACCGACAGAGTAACTCTGTCTACTACCAAGCCCATCTCCCTATTAACTCATCCCCTATCCATTTCTTACAAAAACTATGCCCGAAATGCACTTCCAAATCCAATGGCCCGACGGCACCCAGGAAACCTGCTATTCGCCATCCCTGGTCATTAAGGACTACTTTGAACCCGGTACCCTATATGACCTGGTTGATTTCGTGGAGCGATCGCGCACCGCTTTAAACATTGCGAGCGATCGCGTTCGAGCAAAATATGGGAGTCCTTGCGGGCTCGCCCTGGGGCAACTCCGCCAGATCGAAACCCGCGCTGCCAAATACCAGGCCCTCGAATCTCCCAAAGTCAACGTCCTGGAATTTCTTGAATAGCCCGAGGCTTCAGACGAATACTGTTCTAGACCTGTGGATAAGGTGAAAGGGGCACGAACTGCCCCTTTCACCTTATCCACAGGTCTAAATGCCCCCTCAAACTTGCCTGGGTCGGCCTAAGGTCGTGATATAAATAACGGCTTCATCAGCCGGGATGCCCAATACCTCGTTGACCTGGTCATCAAAGAAGCCCGCGATCCCACTCACCCCAAGATTCAGGCGAATAGCCGCCAGGTTAAGGCGCTGGCCTAGATGACCGGCATCCAGGTGGAGATAGCGGTAGGCGCGATCGCCATACACCTCCACTGCCTTTGCCAAATCTGCAGTATGGAACACCACGGCAGCAGCATCGCGACCTAGATCCTGCCCCAGACAAAGCCGATGCAGCTCTCGCCGAAAATTCTTAAAGCGGATCTGGCGCAACTCCTGCGCTCTAGGAGCGTAGTAATAGCAGCCTTCCTCCAAACCATCCACTCCGGAGATAGCAATGAAGGTTTCAATCAGGCTGAGGTCAAAGTAATCGGGGGCGCGGTCTAACCCTTGCTCTATGGAGTTTTCGGGCTGGTAGGTGAAATCGAGCAATTGGCGTAACTCGTTAAGGGTTAAATTTTGCCCAGTATAGGCGCGGGTTGAGCGACGCTTGATTATCGTTTGCTCCAGCCCCGTCAGATTTTCCCCCCATTCAATGGGCATACAGACCGTAGACACCTTCAAACAGAAGGGAAAATTATATTTGTCTTGAACCGGTTCTGGAGGCTCCGTAGACCTGGGGACAGGAAGCGGTACTGGTTTTTCGATGACCAATTCAGCGTCTGGAGGAATCTGGCTGCTGTGGTGCAGGCGAGCCAGGAGCTGCCCATCAGGAATTTCGGGGAAATCCGTCTCTTTGGGGGAGGGTAATGCAGTTTTGGCAGGGGAAAGGTTTTGATTCACCTCCAACAGGTCAGCTAGGGGAATGACGGCGATCGCTCCCTCCACACCCGGTTCCAAATACAACAACTGATTCACAGCTTGATCGACAAAACCACCCATCAGGTGAGGACGGTAGTCATGCACAGCACAAGCCAGCTCAAGATTACCTAACAGATGCCCACTATCGAGGCAGATGCGGCGGTAAGCTCGGTCGAAATAGCGCCAGGCTGAACGGGCAAAAATAGCTGTAGTGATCAACGCCATCTGCGTGTTTTCTAGCGAGGGATGCCAGAAACACGCTTCCTGAAGAGACATCCACACTCGATCTTCCCAGAAGTGGATGAGTGAGTGAGTTTTGGGTTGGTAGTGATACAGTCCGGGGGGCAGGTCTGGAGTTCCCCGCGAAATGAGATAAATTTCAGCCGGATACAGGCCCCCAGCAGACGGTGCAGCCCTCAAATAAACGGCCTCACCACTCATTAACGTGGTTTTGTAAGTTAGTCCATAGGTGTGGAAGAGTACCCGAGAGAGCCGCCGCCAAAGGCGATCATCCTCGTCGGTTGTCGTCAAGTAGGGCCGCAAGTCGTAAGTTGGGCCTAGTTTGTATTCCTTGAAGGGAATAGGCTGTCGGTTCCAATCAGGTTGGGGATGATTAGCGACCGTATCAGGGGCGTACTTGGTACGCTCGTGGTAATGTTGCGCAAGGGAGCCGGGATGGTTAGGCATAGCCACTCAAAAGGCTGCTTCTCTCTACCAATCTTGACATTCCTAACTCAAAATTGGGGTACTGTGCGTTTTTTATTGATAAGCTTCTTTTATATTTCTCCAATCTATAGCAGTACACAAGTGCGTTAAGTACGGTAGTGTGGGGCACAAAGTGCCCCACACTACCGTACTTAACACGCATAGCGCTATAGGGAGGTGCGAGAGAGGAATACGGGATAGCGTCCCACAGCCCTCTCGGGCCTCAGGCATGCCTTAAAGGTTGTTTTTCGTAAGCGAAGCACACGAAAAAACAACCTTTAGAACAAACCTTAGAGCGGAAAATGCTAGATACACCAAAGCGAGAAGCGCTACGTAACCATAACCTCAGTTCGGGATAAGCTGAAGTGCTCATTTTGGCGTGCGCTTTGCGCACGCCAAAATGAGCGTTTTCGAGTGCCGTGCAAGGCGCGGCACTCGAAAACGCCCTTAAACCGAACTCAGGTTAACCATAGTCTTGTATTAAAAATCAGGCTCCCTTTCTGCCTTTGTAGCGGTAGCAAGGGAGCCCAGTTTCAATCTTGCAAGTGGTGTTTTGTGCCACGCACAATTTTTTGCAAACCCTAACGTAAGATTACTCGTGAGCGATGCCATCCGGCATCAAGGCTCCCATAAGATTGGCGTTTTGGAAATTGGCTCCATTAATCCGGGCGCTCAGCAACAAGGCCTCTGTCATATCTGTTTCACTCAAGTTGGCCCAATTCAACCGTGCCCGATAAAAGTTCGTTTTCCGGAGAGTGGCTCCTCGTAACGATGCCCAGCTAAAATTGGCATCCCGCGCACTGGCATAGCTCAGGTCGACGTTAATCAGGCTGGCACTGGTCAATCGAGCTCGACTCAAATCAGCCTCTCGCAGGTCGGCTTCCTCCAGGCTGGCACCATGCAAGATGGCATTGCTCAAATTAGCAGAGGCCAGGATTGCCTCGTTGAGCAGGGCATTGGAAAGGTTAGCATTCTCCAGGGATGCACCTGTTAAATTCGCTCCGATGAATTTGGTACGATTGAGGCAAGCTTCACTCAAATTAGCTCCCGTCAAGTCTGCCCGATCGAGGGTAGCTTCTGCCATGTTTGCCCCTTTCAAGAGCGCCTGGGTCAGAGTTGCACTGATTAATTTAGCTCCCCGCAGCCCAGTTTCAGTCAAATCTGCTTCGCTGAGGTTAGCGTGATGTAGCTCTGCACCAATCAGGTTGGCCTGGGAAAGCATAGCCCCCCGGAGATCTACCCCCGTTAAATTGGCCTCTCGCAGGTTGGCCATGACCAAATTGGCCCCTCGCAAGTTTGCGCGGCTCAGATTCACTCGGCGTAAATTGACGTCCCGCAAGTCTCTCCCACTCAGATCAGCTCCAATGAAGCTCACCTCACGAAAGTCTCGAATACCTGTGGAATAGTGACTCAGTAACTCCTGTACATCCATAATGTTATGGCTGGATTATGCATTCCGTATTCTTTTAGAATTCCCCATATCCTGGACAAATCCCCCAAACCGTAATCTGGGGCACAGAGCCTAGTAAAATTACCTATTCTCTGAAAAAAGTTAGAAAGGGGCCTTTGATTATAATCGCTTATGTTTTAAAGAAAAAGCGGGGCTCATCTTACAACTACACCAAAACCAGAACCTATGCCTCTGATTAATTGGGTATAGGACTTCATTCTACGTCTGCTACTTAACCCCACTTGGCATTACATTGTGCCGTTACCAGATAGAGACAAAATATGAGTCCTGTTCTTCAAAAGAGTAGGCAGTTCTTATGCTTAAGAGATTTCCGAGAAAGAATATCCCCATCTTTTGGGGAAGTTCTTTTCCAGAAATCACCTTAGTTGAGTCGAACCAGCAATTCTCAGTATGGGCATCAAAGCCAAGAGTTCACGCCCTACGGGCGTGAACTCTTGGCTTTGATGCCCGAAAACCGCGCGCCAAATGCGCGCGGTTTTCGGGCCTAATTTCAAAATGAGAATTGCTGGAGTCGAACTGATGGGTAGACAAGATATACACCGTTTTTATATAACTTGTTAAATGTTAAATGCTTCTTGAAAGGTAGATTTTTTCACCTCCAGTCCGCCCTTTAAAGAAAACTTTCGGACTTCCATACTTCAATACTCTGGGCAGTTTTTTGAAACCCTTGATTTTGCGTGCGCTTCGCGCACACAAAATCAAGGGTTTCAAAAAACTGCCCGAGCTAATGATACTTAGAATCCAGCACCAAAACCCAAAAGGATGATTTGTCAGCTGCTTTGAAACAGAAAAATCATTTTTTTGGGCTTTAGCTTTAGAAATATGCAAAATATGGCTACATAAGGAAAACCTAAGGAGATTTCCAGTAATGAAATTACCCCCAGAATGTTGGTGCTTTGCCCGCTTCGCGAGCAAAGCACCAACATTCTGGGTAAATTCTTATGCAGAAACCTCCTAAGTGTTCAGTTCTCGGAATTCTTCAAGACTTGGAAATCTAATTCTGTTGGGCAATGTCGGCAAATTTACCAAAGTAATGATTGCATATCTGAAAATATATACACATAATCATTACTTCCTGTCAGTAATTCGACTTTATTAAACATAAAGCCCAGAGCGTCGTGCCATCAACTTCTTAGGTAATACAACATTCCAGGTTTATGTTTGATTGTACCTACTCGCCTGATGTAGTCGTTTGTATATAAAAATCTCAATGGCTTCCTGAGCCGCCAGGTGAGTCCATTCGATCCGCTTCTCAAGAAGCATCTCATAAACGACTGAGTAGCACCGTCCATCGGTTTATGACTTTTGGTTGCGGCAAACTCAAACCTCAGATTGGTGTTGAATCTTTTCAACTCAGGCATTGTGTTGACAGCACAATTAGCTCATCATTTAGCTTTCAGAGTCTTTGGGAGCGAAAGAATGGTTTAGCCAACGTGCCATTTATGTAGAACGCATGGGAGAAAGAAATATGCCAGATCAGGTTTATAACAATACTCTTCCAGAAATCGATCCAACCGAGGTTGAAGATTCTCGTGCTTTTCCTTCCGAAGAGCATCGATCTTTTCTGGAAAAGGTAATGGTTCAGGGTGGACTGGCCGATCTGTACGATGCCCGCGATATTACCGAAGTTGTGTTCCGCACGATGCGCGACATGATGACCAACGAGGCGGTTGAGCACGTTGCAGAGGAACTGCATTCTCCCTTGCAAGAAAACGACAAGGACAAAACTCTTTACACGGCCACTCCATTGGCCACTGAGGTAGAGGATCTGTGGGAAGATACCAATCCTATCGTTCACTTCCTCAGCCGCATTCGCCCTGCCCTGCACATCCGGGATACGACTTTCCTGTTCCGGATTAAACAGGAAGCAGGATTACCTCCTCAGGTTGAAGTTGAGCAAGTGGTTAAGGCAGTGTTCTCGGCGACGAAGGATGAGCTTTCCCAGGAGCGGGTTCAAGAGGTTGCAAGCTTCCTGCCTGGCAAAGTGCTTGAACTCTGGCAGCAGGCCTAATTTCTCGCATTCTTTGCAAAGATGCCATGAGTGCCGCACAAAATGCGGCACTCATAGGAAACTAAGCTAGGTTTGAAGGTGGAGGGTACGTCACACTCTCCACCTTCAAACCTAGAAACGCTTAACCTGTCGAGTATCAAGGGTTGCTTTAAGGAAATTTCCAGATAAGAACTTCCCCATTATTTGGGAAAAAGGCGCGGCGAAGCCGCGCCTTTTTTCCAAATAATGGGGATATTGTTTCTCAGAAATCTCCTAAGGTTGTTGTAGCACATGCTGCATGTACGGGAGAGACGACCTTTCCAGGTAATTTTGAATAGCTCTTCTACATTCTTGTTGTGTATGACGTGCAAAGCACACCATACACAACAAGAATGCGTTAGATATAGCGAGCTTGTGTAAGCCCTATTTACAAGAACGTCTTAATAGCGGCTTTGGGTGTCGTAACAATCTTCAGCCAGCTCAGGTGTGACGCTAGCAACTCCAGCGTGTACTAGCAGGGCCCCGACGGGTTCAAGCCCCAGAAACAGCTCGCGGCAGGACCTGTGGAGCGATCGCCCTCCAACATTCGCATTTGTATGGCTTGTCCTAATGGCAGTAGTGTTTGTAGGCGATCGCGTGCTGCTTCCCCACCTGGTTGCCCTAACTCGGGCGCATCCACACAGGCCAGATTCACCGTTAGGGATTGTTGGCGATCGCTCACCACAACCGTATCACCATCTTCTACCCGAATCATGGTGGGTAGTTGGTTTCGACCAAGCTCTTGTGTTGATTGGAAGGAGCGCAACGAAGGTGCAGCCTTATCACCAGGAGCCTGTTGCCCAAAGGGTATGTTTTGACCCAGTATGACCCAGGAGGAGTAAGCTAATGTCAGCATCAACCCCATCCCAATCATGTAGATCGATCGCGGCATAAAGGAGTCCTCCAATAAAGGGAGCAGGCTGAATGCCAAACGTTCAGAGCTTGCTCAGTTATGCAAATCGGCGAACTTAGTCTGCCATTGCCGGGAGAGAGGTGCGATCGCATTTCAAAATGTGCAACAGCCTTTATTGCCTTCTCTCATATCTTTTCTCATGGTTCGATTAAAGAATTTTTGATATGGATTGACACGGTTTCCGCGTGTTATGGCCTTCACACAAACTATCTACTTAACCTCAGTTTGGGTTAAGGGCTTTTTCGAGGGGCGCGCAAGGCGCGCCCCTCGAAAAAGCCCATTTTGTCGTGTGCATAGCGCACGACAAAATGGGCTCCTGAGCTTATCCCGAATTGAGGTTACTTAAGTTCGGACAGTTTTCCTGAAACCCTTGATTTTGCGTGCGCGAAGCGCACGCAAAATCAAGGGTTTCAGGAAAAACTGTTCAGAGTATTGGACTCAATACAGCGTTTTCTGATCCAATGAGGTACGAGAGAGTGGCATGGTGCAATGCGCCGCACGATTGCACAGTATGGTTCTTCAACCAGAGCTCATATTACTGGCCCTCTGCCTTTTACTAGATGCGCTCGCCCCTCTTCAGGCGATAGCGTAATACTTTCACCAAACGAAAAGCCTGCCTGTTTCCTACACTCATGAGCATGGATTTCAGCACAATTCTGAATCAAAAGCGTGACACGATTGTTGAACGGTGGACCAGGTCAGTTTTCGAGGATCAAGACATCGAAGCGACCAAAGAACTAACGTTTAACGCGGTGCGCGATAGCCTGCCAAGGGTTTTGGAGTCGCTCGCTAGCCTACTCGCCGAAGGCAAGTTAGAAGATTTTCGAGTCATTGATGAGGCCAGCTTAGAACATGGCGTTATCCGAGCTCAGCAGGGATTCGAGCCCGCAGAAATTGCGCGGGAATACCGACTGTTGCGTTCTGTCATTTTCTCAGAATTGGAAGACGACTTAATTAAGGCATCTCCCAAGGAAGTGCTGTGGGCCATTCGATTAATTGACACGGTGGTTGATGAAGCGATCGCCCGTTGCTTTGACAGCTACACCCAGGGTCGTATTGAAAATTTAGAAAAACTCAAAACACAGCTACAGTTAACGAACCAGGAACTCACGCGTTTGGTACGCGCCAGTCAAGACAATATGTCGAAGCTGGCCCATGAACTCAAAACTCCGCTGACATCCATCATCGGGTATGCCGATTTGTTTCTGCGTCAACAGCAAAACCCTCATCCCAAAGATTCCTATGCTCATTTAGAAAGCATTGAGCGGGTATTGCGCAGTGGTCGATTACTGCTACGACTGATTAATGACACCCTACAACTGCAACAGAACGCCGGACAAATCAAGCTCAAGATCGCTTCGATCAACCCGTCAGATTTAATTCAAGCCGTCCTAGAAATTGTTGAGCCATTAGTTCGCAATAAAGGTTTGGAGTTAAAGGTGGATTGCGATCGCATCCCTCAAGCCATTCAAACCGATCCCTTACGCCTACAGCAGATCCTCACAAACTTGCTCAGTAATGCGATACGTTACACCGAAAAAGGATACGTTACCGTTTCTGGCGAAACCCTAGAAGATGACTGTTGGTCAATTACGGTTACGGATAGCGGCATCGGCATGACCCAGGATGACCAAAAACACATCTTTGAACCCTATTTTCGCGTGGGTGACATCCCTGCCTCTGTACAAGATCAGGGAACAGGTTTAGGGCTGGCAGTTGTGGCGCAGTTGGTCGAGTTATTGCAGGGCAAAATTCTCGTATCGTCCCAGACCGGTGAGGGCTCAAGTTTTACGGTTGTCTTCCCTATTCAGCAGAATTCGGGATTGTAGGTAGGTAATCATGATTAAGCATAAAACCCAGAAGGGTGTGGCACCTGTTTCGCAAGCGCCACACCCTTCTGGGCCTTCTCTCATACAAAGGGGGTGCGAGCTAAGCTCGCATTCCCTTCTCCAGGATTTTAAGCCTTTAGGGTTCCTACATACCGCTACAGTAGGGGAAAGACCCGTTCTATCCATACCCTTATGGAGCTTTTTGAGCAGCATCGCCAGCATGTAACCCAGACAGAAGCGCCCTTAGCCGCGCGAATGCGGCCGCGAGTGCTGGATGAGTACATTGGGCAAGATCACATCTTGGGGGAAGGACGGCTCCTGCGTCGGGCCATTCAAGCCGATCAGATTTCTTCGCTAATTTTCTATGGGCCGCCGGGAACAGGTAAGACAACCCTGGCAATGGTAATTGCCAACACCACACGGGCACACTTTATTTCCATCAACGCAGTATTGGCGGGGGTAAAGGAGATTCGGGAGGCGATCGCCACTGCCCAGGAAAAGCGCGGGATGTACGACCAGCGCACCATCCTTTTCGTTGATGAAGTGCACCGCTTTAATAAAGCTCAGCAGGATGCTCTATTACCCTGGGTAGAAAATGGCACGGTTATTCTGATTGGCGCAACGACAGAAAATCCGTACTTTGAAGTCAATAAAGCTCTGGTGAGTCGATCGCGCATCTTTCAATTGAAGCCCTTGGGCGATCGCGACCTGGAAAAGGTTTTGCACCAGGCTTTACAGGATCGTGAACGGGGCTACGGTCAGCTAAAGGTGCAGATTGCCCTTGATGCACAAGCGCACTTGATTAACATTGCCAATGGCGACGCCCGTGCCCTGCTGAATGCGCTGGAATTAGCGGTCGAAACCACTCCCCCTAACGCCGAAGGTATTGTTGCCATTCCCCTCGCCGTTGCGGAAGAATCCATTCAGCAACGGGCCGTTCTCTATGACAAGGAGGGCGACGCCCACTTCGACACGATCAGCGCTTTCATCAAAAGCCTGCGCGGATCTGACCCTGATGCTGCATTATACTGGCTGGCCCGCATGGTCTATGCCGGGGAAGATCCACGCTTCATCTTCCGGCGCATGCTGATTTTGGCGGGAGAGGATGTTGGTTTAGCTGACCCCAACGCAGTCGTGGTCGTTAATGCCTGCGCTCAGACGTTTGATCGGGTGGGAATGCCTGAGGGACGTTATCCTCTGGCACAAGCCGCGCTTTACCTGGCAACTTGTCCCAAATCCAACAGCGTCATGGGCTTTTTCGATGCTCTGGCAGCGGTTGAGCAGGAGCGGGAAGACGATGTGCCTCTACATCTGCGGGATGCCAACCGGGATAAGCATAGCTTTGGCCACGGACAGGGCTACCTGTATCCTCATGCCTACCGCGATCATTGGGTCGAGCAACAATATCTCCCTGGCAGCTTGCAGGGCCAGGTCTTTTATCAGCCCTCCAATCAGGGCTATGAGGATGAAATTCGCATTCAGGTGGCACGGCGGCGAGAAGCACAACTGGCCGCTCTCGTTGATGGCAGTAGTGCCTTACCCGAAGTGATCACTTTCAGCCCCACCGATCGAGGGCGCGATCGCTGGCTCCAACGCACCCTCGACCAGACTGGAGAGCGCCTGGCAGACGTGCGCGATCGCCTCTTCACCCTGGCACAACCTCAACGTCACCATGTTCTTCTGACCTTAAATGCGAGTAGCGGCCTCCTCACCTGGGAGGCGGTGCGGCAAGTACCCGAAGGCTCTGTATACGCTCAGGTCCAGCAGCAAACCGACGCGATCGCCCTCCAAGAGCAGGCCGGTATGCTCCCCGAACTGAACCGTCCCATCGTTTTAGAAAGTTCCTTACTGGATTTAGCGACAATTCTTGATCAGCAAGCACCCACTCTAAAATTTGATGCCATCCTCGGACGCAACATCCTGTCAGCCGAGCAAGAGCGGGAGGAAATCGCCCAATCCCTCCTTCAACGCCTGCAACCGGATGGCTCCCTGATTCTGGCGGAACCCGTGCCGCGTCTCGGTCAACGTCTGTATGACCTGCTAGGACCGAAAGTCTTAAAAGCCACATTACACAAACGCCTGGTTAAAGCCGAAGAGGTCATTTACACCCAGGGCAACGCCGGAACTTTGCATTGGGATGTGGCGGATTGGCGATCGCTCTTTGAAACCCTCAACGCCACAGCCGACATTCAACTTGACATCCGCCCCACTGACCTTCGTATCACCTCAGAACTCCTCGATCGCTGGTTTCAACCGGGGCAAGGACGCCCAAGCTATTGTGATTATCTGTCCAAAGCGCTTTCGAATGAGGAAATTACGACGGTACAGCAGGCCTTTGTGCGATCGCTACAAAACCAGACCGTAGGGTGGAAGGGGGCGATCGCCTATATCACAGTTCATGTTGACTCAACAGACCGCTAATGTGTGGATGGAGTGAAAGGGGCACTTCGTGCCCCTTTCACTCCATCCACATGTCTAGAACATGATCATTTCTGCAAGCTGAAAGAAGATGTCAAAATCGGCATAATAGGGTACAGAATTACTATGGCGATCGCTCTCTAACCGCTTATGACCGACCTCTCACGCCGCCTCAGCACATTAGAGCTGAGCCAAAGAATTCTGGACATGGGACGCACAGGTGTCTACCGAGAATCAGTGTTTGAAGCGCTTCAGCCCTACGCCACCAAACGGCAGATTCGGGAGGCGATCGCCCATGCCAAACAATTTGGGTTGCACTCTGTGGCCCCTATGCGTGATAGCGAGCTGGGCACTTATTACCAGTTAGATTTAGCAAAATATCAGAGTGCCCAGCCCACTCTTAAAGAAACGCTACCGCTCATGCAGAAAGGTGACCTGGCCCAGCAATTACTACAACAGAATCAGGCGCTAGAGCGAATGTTGACATTGACACAATCGTTCTGGATGGTGCTGGCGATCGCCGGGGTGAGCAGCATCCTCATCGGATGGTCGCGCTTCGGCTTCGGTGCATTAAGCGGAGCTGTTAGCGTTGCGGTTCTGTGGGGCATTCAACGGCAAGTATCTCGTTAGTAGCAGCTGAAATGCTCGTGAATATGAAGCATCTCGTAAAGAATAAAAGCCTTTTTTATAGGAGGTGTGGCTTAGCTACTCCTTCCATAAAAAACAGGCTTTTATTCAATTTGCATTCCTAAATGCTTCTTTAAAGAAAAGATAAACACATTTCAGTAAAAATACTCCTTCCGATTGTTGTTCATAAGCACAAATACAGTAGGATAATTTTGTCAATCGTGCCTTCCCTTATTTTGTAAATAGAAGTAACGAACCCTAAAGAAAATGTGAGTTTCCGCAAGTTCTGAAAATAGGCCGTGCTATCTTATAAGTATCGAATCAAAACCGCCAGCAACCCTATATAAATGCTGGTCTATAAATAACTCTGGTGAAGCTATCGGCCAAAGCATAAAGGCCGATTTCTAGAGACCTCCATAAATCACCAAAGGCTCTGAATTCTTTGAATTCAGAGCCTTTTTTAAATAGTACTTACAAACTCATGAAGGCAAAGCGGTTCTATAGAAGCTATACAGAATGGGAACCTACAAAGATATTTCTCTATGCAATCACTAGAGTTCCTATCAAAACGATCTGTTAGCTTACTTAATAGAAAACATCTATCTAAAGTCAGAAACAAGCCCTTCTAACATGAAGGAATATAAATCTCTTCTTTAATACCTATTACGGCTATAGCTTTAACAGTTTGATCCGACAAAAATTGGCATTTTGGCAACGTTACCGACATGACAAAAATTCTTTAGGTGTTTTTGTACCAGAGCACTTTTATTCCCAACTCTTAAAACTCTGCAATATCTCTCTACTCAAATCCTGTTTATAGCAAGTAAAGTTAAATGCTTATCATAAGCATTTAACCCGACATGATATTACACACATAGCAATCCCCTCTGGTGCTGTCGCATCGTGACAACACAAGAGGGGATTGCAGTTGACTAGCCAGGAAGGTAGGTGTCTTCCACATCCCTTTCCTGGCTTAAGTAAAACCTAGACGGCAACGCCTCTTAATTTCTGGGTGCTCTCAACCAGACTTTTAGCAAACGCATCCAAGCGTTCTGCTAATTTCTCATCCACCAGGTTGTCGTCGGAGTCAAATGCTTTCCAAGCCTGCCCGATCGCCACCTGCTCAGGGATAACCCAACCATGAACCCACCGCATAATGACCCGCAGATCATTCAGCGCATTACTGTTGGATTGGCCTCCCAGCACACTGATTAGCCCCGTCACCTTGTTGGATAGCTCGTCGAAGCTCAGGAGATCTAAAGCGTTTTTCAGAACCCCACTGACACTGCCGTGATACTCCGGTGTCGCCAGAATTAAGCCATCTGCTGCTTTGACGATCTGTCGCAGGCGAGCCACATCTGGGTAGGCGCTGTAATCATCGCCACCGTCACAGAAAGGCAAATTCATCGTCCGTAAATCTAATACTTCCACTTCAGCTCCCAGAGCTTTAACCCGCTCCGCCGCTAAGAGTAGCGCCCGTTGGCTGTAAGAATCTGGACGTAAACTACCACCGATGCCAATAATTTTGACCATAAGAAAACCCAAGAGTTAGGAGAACAAAATGCGCGTTGCAAACTGGGCAGTTTATCCCGCAGAGCCCGCAATGAAATGACGATTCAGCACGGCTCATCAGCTCTGATCTGCCTAGAAAACACGGAGAAAGGTTCGTTAATGACTCATCTTTGGCAAGTGTCAGCAACAAAGATCGAGCATTCGAAGTCTTTCTTAAGTTGTATGTACTCTTTATCATACCACTAAGTCATACTCATTACGACTATGTCTAATGAAACTGATTTAGGTCTCTATTCCGAACGTTAGTTTTGAAGCCAATACTCTTGAAGTAAAGTCCTATTAATAAAAGCGATAGGGCTGGCTCATTCGCTATTAGTGCGACACTAGTTGCTTTCCTGCCATAGCCCATTGGGTAAGGTTACACTAGGCATATCGTGTTGACGGCAAGCGTGAACTTATCTTGGGTTTGTATTGCAGAAACCCATCAACTAGTATTTCCGGCTGGATAGTAAGAAGGCTCATTTGCGTTATGACAAGGTCTGACAAGCAGGAACGGGTTTTTCAACGGAGTAACGACACTCAGGGGCATACCCATTCGCTGTCCAAACGGCGATCGCCCTCTAAAGCAGCCGTGACCTCAGGAGCTGTAACCGGCATCTGGTTGCTTCTACAAAGTATTCTCATCGCCCCCCCAGCCTTGAGTCAGACACCGACCCAAAAAGAACCCCTCGGCTACACCGGGTTGATTGAAGCTATTCAAGAAGATCAGGTCGAGCGGATCGAACTGGATCAGGTGCGCGGCGTTGCCCAAGTTCACTTCAAGGGGGCTGACGCCAAGCAACCGGAGGAAGTCCGGTTGTTCGCCAACGAAAGCGATAATCAGCCGATTATTGAAGTCGCCCGGAAAAATGGGGTCGAGATTGATGCTCAACCCTCGGCGGATAGTGGAGCGGTTGCGTGGTTGTTGAGCCACGCGTTACTTGCATTTCTGCTGATTCTGGGGTTATTAATGATCCTGCGTCGCTCAGCCAACGCCTCTGGCCAAGCGATGAATTTCGGCAAATCCCGAGCTCGCTTTCAGATGGAAGCCAAAACTGGGGTAATGTTCGACGATGTGGCAGGTATCGAAGAAGCGAAGGAAGAATTACAGGAAGTCGTGACCTTCCTGAAAAAGCCTGAGAAGTTTACGGCCATCGGAGCCAAGATTCCGAAAGGCGTGCTGCTGGTTGGCCCTCCAGGGACAGGTAAAACCCTGTTGGCAAAGGCGATCGCCGGAGAAGCCGCTGTTCCCTTCTTTAGCATTTCTGGTTCTGAATTTGTGGAAATGTTTGTTGGGGTGGGAGCCTCTCGCGTCCGTGACCTGTTCCGTAAAGCAAAGGAAAATGCTCCCTGCATCATTTTCATTGATGAAATTGATGCGGTGGGCCGTCAGCGGGGCACCGGCATTGGCGGCGGCAACGATGAGCGGGAACAAACCCTGAACCAGCTCCTCACAGAAATGGATGGGTTTGAGGGCAACACCGGCATCATTATTATTGCGGCAACAAACCGACCAGATGTGTTGGATTCGGCCTTGCTGCGTCCTGGACGGTTTGACCGGCAGGTGATGGTGGATCTGCCTAGCTACAAAGGACGGCTGGGCATTCTGCAAGTTCATGCTCGCAATAAGAAGTTGGAGCCGGAAGTATCGCTGGAAGTGATTGCCCGTCGTACTCCTGGTTTCTCGGGAGCTGATCTGGCAAATATGCTCAACGAAGCGGCCATTCTGACGGCGCGGCGGCGAAAGGATGCGATCGCCACTCAGGAAATTGACGATGCGATCGACCGGGTTACCATCGGTATGACCATGAACCCGTTGATGGACAGCAAGAAAAAGCGCCTCACCGCTTATCACGAAGTTGGCCACGCGCTGCTGATGACGCTGCTGCCCCATACCGATCCACTCGATAAAGTGACGATTATTCCCCGCTCGGGTGGTGTAGGTGGCTTTGCTAAGCCCCTCCCCAGTGAAGACAGTGACTTTGGGCTGGAAACCCGCGCCCGTCTGCTAGATCTGATCACCATCTTCCTGGGTGGTCGGGCTGCGGAGGAGGAAATCTTCGGCCATGATGAGGTAACTCAGGGGGCCTCCAGCGACCTGCAAGCGGTCGCTGACTACGCCCGTCGCATGGTTACCCGCTATGGGATGTCAGATCTGGGTCCCTTCGCCCTGGAATCGGGAAATAGTGAGGTATTCCTGGGACGTGACTTGATGGTGCGCTCTGAGTACTCCGAGGAGATCGCCACGAAGATTGACCAACAGGTGCGATCGATTGTGATGCGCTGCTACCAGCAAGCCCGCCAGATCATTCGCAACCACCGCCCCTTGATCGACAAGCTGGTAGACATGCTGATTGATCAGGAAACCGTGGATGGCGACACCTTCCGCAAAGTCGTGTCGGAGTACACAACCCTGCCAGAGAAACAGCAAACGCTGTTATCTAAGGCTTAATTGACTGATACGCAAAAACTAGAAGTGGCAATTCTTCGAGAACTGCCACTTCTGGTCAGCGGTCTGAGCCACGTTGATGAGCTGAGAAGTCAAACAAATACCCGGTGTTTCTAAAAAACACCGGGTATTTGTTTGGCTAGTACGCTGAGGCGGAAATATATAACCTATTTGTCTGTGGGGGTGCGAAGCACCCCCACAGACAAATAGGTTACGGACTTATGCCGTAGCCTACTAGTACGCTGAGGCGGAAATCCATCACCTATGTTTTGTGTGGGGTGCTTCGCACCCCACACAAAACATAGGTTGTGAACTTAGGCCGCAGCCTACTAGTGTAGAGGCCTTTACGATTTGCAGACGTTATATTAAGCCGATCGCAATTCCTGTAATTGCAGTTCCGTCATGTGGTGGTAGAGCTTCCAGCAGTACTGCTCAGGCAAACCGCAAGTCACCGCTCCTCGCATCACGACCTGAAAGTACCAATCATTGGGAGCGTGTTCCTCTCCCAATTTCTCCGTCACGGTGTAAGTGCGAACGTTGTTATATCGCTTGCCACCGCATTGCACCGTGATGAACTCATGGTGGTAACCCTGCTCCCGAATATCAAGAGGTTCGCTAAAGCGCCAGGGCAGGCGATACAGAACACCTTCTACTTGAGCCGTCGGGTCAGGCACGATATCTAATACACCACAGTTGCGAAACGCAGAGCGGCGATAAAACCCCAGCCGGTAACCGGACAACGTAGCATGACCGATGACATGGGGATGAGTGGCCTCACCAACCGTACGCTTCAAATCCACAGGGCACATGCAGGAGCCATAGGCAAAGTAATAGAAGCTTGGCTCAGAGGGGTATGTGGGTGTTCGGGGGCGATCGCAAATGAGTTCCATCATCATTTGGTGGGTGCAATGAACAACTGGACAACTGCACTCCGTTACCTTCAGATTCTATGCCACCTTTTCCAAAAAGTCACCTATCCCGATAGCCTAACCGTAGATTCTTCATAAAAACAGACAGCAAAACCTCACAGGAATCAGCATTGTGAACAGGGACGGTAGGAGCCATGCCATCCGGCAAAATTCTCAAAGCCTCACCGAGTAAAGATTATGGCTCGCCATAAGAGAACTCCAATTGGAGATTAACTCGAATGTATTGTTGAGCATAATCTACGGTAGTTCAGGGGAGATTTATATTTTCTCAAATAAGCCGTCATAACAGCGCTTTTCAACGCTTAAAATCTGGTTGTTTTGTAAGAGCAGCGCTCCGCACGGCTCTTACAAAACAACCGTGGCTTGATTCAAGCGCAAAGCACTGTAATAGGACTTACGCGTTCTTGTTGCATGTAGTGTACTTCGCACATCACACCTAACAGGAATGCGTAAGTCCTGGTTAACAAAGCAAACCTCAACAACTGGCTCCACTTGCCAACACAAAATCTCCAATCACCCGTGGGTAATTGGAGTTTATTCAAAGCGAAGCAAACTAATTAGCCAACAAACTCTTTACGAGAAGCAGATACTCCAGCAGACTCAACGCCTTTCAAGTAAGCCAGCATGGTGTCAGCATCCGAAACTTCGAACGGATCAACGGGGCAGTTGTCGCCGAACTCTTCTTCAATGAAGATTTTCTCAATGTTGCCGTCGTTGACGAGCATAGAGTAGCGCCAAGAGCGCATCCCAAAGCCCAGGTTAGACTTATCGACCAGCATACCCATCCTGCGGGTGAAGTCACCGTTTCCGTCGGGCAGCAAGAATACATTCTTAGCACCTTGCTGTTTGCCCCACTGGAACATCACGAAAGCATCGTTCACTGACAAACAAATGATCTGGTCAACCCCATGTGCTTGGAACTCTTCGTACAGTTCTTCGTAGCGAGGCAAGTGGCTGGAGGAGCAGGTAGGAGTGAACGCACCCGGCAGAGCGAAGAGAACAACCTTCTTGCCGCTAAAGATTTCTTCCGTGGTCAGATCTTGCCAGCGGTAGGGGTTGGGGCCAGGAATAGACTCGTCCCGTACTCGGGTCTTGAACACAACGCTGGGTACACGGGTGATAACGGCCATATTTTTTTACCTCGGTAGGTCTCTCAATGTTTCGTTACTGGACTTAGAAGTAAGAATAATTCTGATTTAGGAATTAGTCAATAGTCATACTGACTTAAAGAAACAAATTATTCAGAATCAAGAGCAATATCTATAAAGGAAGTGTTATGATTAGTGAAATAAGCGTGCAAAGGATTTATCAGTTCGGACGGCCAAGGGAATGAACGAACAGTCGAGCCATATTATTGAATTGCTGAAAGCCAAGGGCCTACGAGTTACGCCACAGCGGTTTGCGGTGTATGCCAACCTGTGCGGCCGAGGCGACCATCCTACCGCCGAGCAATTATTGACAGACATTAATCAGGACGTTCCCATTGCGTCTCAGGCCACCATTTACACTGCCCTACAAGCGCTTCAGAACGTAGGGCTAGTGCGAGAAGTGCTGCTTGAGGAGGGAGTCGCTCGCTACGACGCCAACGTTCATCCGCACCATCACTTCCGCTGCCGATGCTGCGGCGAGATTGAAGACATTGCCTGGGAAGTCTTCCAGGGGGTTAACTTGTCGGCTCTACGGCCGGGTCTGAAGGCAGAACAATACGAGGTTGCAGTGCAGGGAGTGTGCGATCGCTGCGAACCTGCTTCCATCAATGCATTCGCTTAACCTTACGTTTGTGGAGCTCAGCGTCTTAACTGTACGAACAGTCAAGATGCTCATTTACCAAGACTGTTAGTTCCCGTGACTTTCCTTCGATATAGCTTTCCACAGCCCATGGCTGTTCCTTGTGAGTGGAGTTTTGCGACTCTGCTACCTCATCCAGCACTCATCATTCGCCGGGAGGCTTCTATGCAACTATCCAAACAACAGGCTGAACAACGCACCGATCAGGTTTACGATGTACTGGTTGTAGGCGGTGGGCCGGCGGGTCTATCTGCTGGCATTTACCTACAGCGCTATTTACTTTCTACCCTGATTGTTGACAAAGGCAAGGCCCGGTCGCTTTGGATGCAGGAGATGCACAATTACCTGGGATTGCCACCAGATTCATCGGGCCGAGATTTGTTGAAGCAGGGCAAAGCGCACTACCTCTCTCTAGATGGGGATTATTTGAATGCCTTTGTAGAAGAGGCGACTGACGAGGGCGAAACCTTTGCGCTACGCGTTCGCATTGGCCGAAACAATCCCTCTTATGTGACGTTACGCAGTCGCTATTTGATTGCGGCCAGTGGCATTATTGACAATCTGCCGACCTTCACGGACATGCAAAATGTCTATGACTATGCCGGGTATAACCTGCATGTTTGTCTCATTTGTGATGGCTATGAGATGCAGGGGCAACGGGTAGGCGTGTTTGGCCGTAACGAGGGTAGCCTGGAGGTCGCCTTTTCTCTGGGCTGGTTTACTTCAGACATTACCCTATTTACGGGGGGAGCCTTTGACGTGAGTGATGGGTTCCGCGATCGCCTCCGTACTCACGGCTACAGGCTAGAGGAGCGCCCTTTGCACCGCTTTGTTGGTGAGAACCATATTATGAGCGGTGTGGAATTGCGGGACGGGACGCTAATTCCCCTGGATGCTGGCCTGGTATCGATGGGTTCGAAGTATCACGCTGATTACTTGAACGGTATTGATCTGGAATACAAAGGCGGCAACCTCGTCACCGATGGGATGAACCGCACCTCTCACCCACGCATCTTTGCCGTAGGGGACCTCAAAGTTGGGCTGAACCAAGTGATTGTGGCCGCTGCTGACGGAGCTCTCGCCGCCACACAAATCTGGCGTGATATTCGCCGCCAGGAAGGAAGCCGAGCCCCTGCGAAACAATCAGCCGCTTAAGCTGTAAAGCTGAAGAGAGTGGGAGTTTACCTCCCACTCTTTTTTGTGGCCTGCTGCAGGTGTGAGATGGATTGTGCAACCACGCTTCCACAACCCATCTCACACCTGCAGCAACCTTTTCCGTTGATGGATGAATTGCCCCAATATTCGTCGTGCCTGCTAGCCTGGTAAAGGTTTGACGCATTCCCACGCTACGGGCTGCGCATTCTTTTACTGTGGGTGAGCTACTTACAATGACTGCTTCTTCCCGTTCCTCCGCTTCCCAGGGGCTGCTTTTTGCGCTGCTAGCTTATGGTGCTTGGGGCTTATTGCCAATTTATTGGAAATTTTTTGGAGGAGTTCCGGCCCTAGAAGTCCTCTGCCATCGGATTGTCTGGTCGTCGGTACTGTTACTGGGAGTGCTGGCGCTACAGGGACGCTGGGAGGAATTACAGAAGTTGTGGCGATCGCCCCGTTACATTGCCACGTTTACAACGACAGCCATCATTCTTTCCACAAATTGGGGCATTTATATCTACGCTGTTAATGCCAACCACGTTGTCGAAACCAGTCTGGGGTACTTCATCAATCCACTGATTAGTGTGTTGATGGGATGCGTATTCCTGCGAGAACGGTTAAGCCGATGGCAGGGGTTGGCCGTTTTTCTGGCATTTCTGGGGGTGCTCAACTTTGTTGTGAACCTGGGCAAGATACCCTGGATTGCCCTGGGGTTGGCAATTTCCTTTGCAGTATATGGGTTGCTGCGAAAGATTACCCCAGTACAGCCGATGGTAGGACTTGCCGTAGAAACCCTGGTCATTACCCCGGTTGCGCTAATACTGCTGGGGCAGGGGGCGATCGCCGGCAACAATCACTTCGGTTTTAACTGGACACTGAGTCTACTATTTATCGGGTGTGGTCTGGTCACATCCCTACCGCTATTGTGGTTCAACAATGCGGCCCATCGTCTGCCTTTGGCAACACTGGGTTTCATGCAATATATAGCCCCCAGCTTGCAACTTCTATTGGGGGTATTTTTGTATCATGAGCCGTTTACTCGTACCCATGCGGTGTCGTTTGGCCTAATCTGGGCAGCGTTGGCAATTTTTTCGACGTATTCTTGGCGGCGATCGCGCGGAGCATCCTCATAACAACAAATTTGCTAAAAGCTCATTGTTGCGTGCGCTTCGCGCACGCAATAATGAGCTTTTTCGAGTACCGCGCGTTGCGCGGCACTCGAAAAAGCCCTTAACCCGAACTGAGGTTAACAAAGATGTCTATGAGTATAAAAGTTGAGGGTGAGTTGGATGTAGGTTTCATTATTGGAGTGGCCGCTCCGCTTCTCCACTGAAGCATCAACCAAATTCGACACCGTCAATCCCAACAGGCGAACTTCCTTTTGCTCGACCTCTGTCATCTCCAACAACTCCTCCGCCAATTGTTGAATGAGCGGCAGGTCGCGCAAGATTTCGGTAACGGTACGGCTGCGGGTGATTTGGTGGTAATCAGCATATTTCACCTTAAGGGTGAGAGTACGGCCATAAGATTGCTTGGCATCCAGGCGTTCCTTCAGTTCTTCTGCAATTTTTTCGAGGGCGGCGAGAATCGAGGGGCGATCGCGCAAATCGTTGAAGAAGCTCGTTTCGACTCCAATGGATTTACGAATGCGGTTGGGGTTAACTGGGCGATCGTCCTGCCCTCGGGCGATGCGGTAGTAGAAGTGGCCGACTTTGCCAAACGCCTCTACCAAGGCATCCTCGGACCATTGCTTTAAGTCTGCTCCGGTCTGGATGCCTAACCGATGCATTTTTGCCGCTGTTGCCTCCCCCACACCATAGAAGCGAGCGATGGGTAGCGTTTCTACAAAGGCTTCTGCCTCATCTGGCCGAATCAGCGTCAATCCATTTGGCTTATTCATCCCGGAAGCCATCTTCGCCAAAAACTTGTTGATGGAAATTCCTGCCGACGCGGTGAGGTGCAAATCCTCATAAATGGCCTGCCGAATTTCTTCTGCAATCAACGTCGCTGAAGGCATTCCCTGCTTATTTTCTGTCACATCCAGATAGGCTTCATCTAAAGATAACGGCTCTACCAGATCGGTATAGCGGTAGAAAATCGTGCGGATTTGCTGCGAGACCTCACGATAAACATCAAAACGCGGATTCACAAAAATCAGGTGAGGGCACTTCTGAATGGCAGTACGAGACGGCATTGCAGAATGCACCCCAAAGGCACGCGCCTCGTAACTGGCTGCCGCTACGGCTCCTCGCTGCTCGGGGCGGCCACCCACCGCCACAGGCTTACCCCGCAGTTCGGGGCGATCGCGCTGCTCCACTGACGCATAGAATGCATCCATATCGACGTGGATGATTTTGCGGATAGTCATGGGGTAAATGAGTGGATGAATGAGGGAAAGTAGAGAAAGCCAGAACGTGGGTGTAGCGAGGACGAGAGGGGGAAGACAAGAAAGAGAAGGGCGTGTAGATTGATGTTTCTTGGAAGAACAACGGTCGGCTTGATTCCTGAAAGACAAACGTACTATATTTCTAGCTCGAATTCCTCACCAACTCATCCCCTCATCCGGCTATCTTCAACACCATGACGCGGCAACCCATACAGATTTGGAAGAATCCACACCGTAGCCAGCACTACGATACAGAGCTGAAGCAGATTTTGAATCGAGAGCGGGCAACCGCCGTTATGAGTGAACTCTCTTCGTGGCCTGGATATGAGCCAACACCGTTGCGATCGCTTCCGGGCCTCAGCCAGGCGTTGGGGGTAACGCAGATTGGGTACAAAGATGAGGCAACGCGGTTTGGGATGGGGAGTTTTAAGGCATTGGGGGGAGCCTATGCCGTAATGCGTCAGGTGGCGCAGTACCTCCAGGTGACCACAGGTGATCCGGATATCTCTTTAGAGGATGTGCGCTCGGGGCGTTATGCCAAGCAAATTTCAGATTTGGTGGTGACAACGGCAACGGATGGGAATCATGGGCGATCGGTGGCCTGGGGTGCGCAACAAGCGGGATGCACCTGCGTCATTTTTATCCACGAAGGGGTCAGTGAGGAGCGGGAGCAGGCGATCGCTCAATTTGGGGCACGGGTCGAGCGGATTCCCGGTAACTACGATAGTTCAGTACGTTGGGCCGATGCCCAGTCCGCTGCCAATAATTGGGTGCTTATTGCAGATACTTCCTACCCTGGCTACACCGAAATTCCCTGCGATGTCATGCAAGGCTACAGCGTCATGGCAGAGGAAGCCTTGCAGCAGTGGCAGGCCCTCTGGAGCGAAGCTGGCCCAACCCACGTTTTTGTTCAGGCCGGTGTAGGTGGATTAGCCGCAGCTATTTGCGCCCATCTCTGGGAGTGCCTGGGCGATCGCCGCCCCATCTTTATTGTGGTGGAGCCTGAAAATTCGGCCTGCCTTTACGAAACTGCACAGCAGGATCAACTGGTGGATGTTTCAGGTAGTCTCGATACGCTGATGGGTTGTCTTTCGGCAGGCCGTGCCTCGCTACTGGCCTGGGATATTTTGCGGGCAGGAGCGGATTTTTTTGTTACCATCCCCGATGCAGCAGCAGCGGCAACCATGCGAGTGCTAGCCCAGGGGACGGGGGGCGATCGCCCTATCATCGCCGGAGAATCGGGTGCGGCAGGAATGGCGGCGTTATTGACTATTGCTAAGCAGTCAGGGTTGCGATCGCAAATTCAGCTAGAAGCCGATTCTCGCGTTCTCCTCTTCGGTACTGAAGGGGCGATGGACCCGAAAAGCTACGCTCAGATCGTTGGCAAAACTCCATCGCAAGTGGCTGAATTATGTCAGTAGAAAACCCCAGGATTCGCCCCATCTAAAATAAAAATATCGTCTGCTGTACAGCCAAGAGTAGCGGTTACTGTCAATATGGCCAACAGCTACACCTTCCATAACGTACAGGAGGCTAGAGCATGGTTGCTGAGTTGTCTGTTCAATATACGGATACTGCAAACATTCCGGGCATTGATGGATTGCGGGTGAGGGGCGATCGCCTTCTTCAACGCCTTGATGAGTTAGCGCAAATTGGAGCGATCGCCGGTGGTGGGGTCTGCCGTTTAACCCTGACAGATGCCGACAAAGCAGGACGCGATCAGGTGGTGCAATGGATGCGAGATCTGGGATTAAGCATCACTATCGACGGCATCGGTAATATTGTAGGCACCTGGCCTGGCACCGAAGATTTGCCGCCGGTCATGACGGGTTCTCACATCGATACCGTCGCCACTGGAGGCCGTTATGATGGCAACTTCGGCGTTTTGGGTGGATTGGAAGTCATTCAAACCTTACAGGAAGCCGGCATTCGTCCACGCCACCCGTTAGCGGTTGCTGTCTTTACCAACGAAGAGGGCGCCCGATTCCATCCCGACATGATGGGCAGCATGGTCTATACAGGTAGCCTTTCCCTAGCAGAAGCGCTCGCCACGACCACCAACGTTGGCACAACCGTCGAAGAAGAATTACGACGCATCGGATACCAGGGGGATGCTCCATGTGGTAACCCTTCCGTTCACGCTTTTGCGGAACTGCACATTGAGCAAGGCCCGGTGATGGAACAGGACAGTGTGACGATTGGGGCCGTAACAGGCGTACAAGGGATGTCGTGGATGGAATATACCGTCAAAGGTGTGTCGAACCATGCCGGTACAACACCCATGCGTTTGCGGCATGATGCGGGATACGCGGCCATGGCGATCGCCCTCGCGGCCCGTGAATTGACCAAAGAAATGGGCGGTAATCAGGTAGCCACGGTCGGTTCTATTCGCCTTCATCCCAACCTGGTGAACGTCATTCCCAACACCGCAGTATTCACGCTGGATTTGCGAAATACCGATGAGTTGCGGCTGCAAGAAGCAGAGCGGCGGATGGCGGAGAAGATAGGGGCGATCGCCCAGGCCGAAGGGGTCGAGATCACCGCTCGTCCCCTGGTACGTCTACGACCCGTTGACTTCGACCCTGCCATGATTGACCTGGTGGAAACTACCGCTCAAACCCTCGGCTTTTCGACAAAACGTCTCCCCAGCGGTGCCGGGCATGATGCTGGTTTACTTGCGGCTGTCTGCCCTACTGCCATGATTTTCGTTCCTAGTGTCCACGGCATTAGCCACAATGTGAAGGAGTACACCGCACCTGAGGATTTGATTGCGGGAGCTAATGTTTTGCTTCATACGTTGTTGCAACTGGCGCTATAAAATCTTCAGCAAGATTCCCAATGTTGCCACAGGTGTGTCCACGAGGACACGCCTGTTTGTGATGGTTCTTTAACTTCCTCTCCCACAGGAGAATGGTTAGCCGAACAGAAGCCTATGGCATGCAAAAAGCATGGGCGTAAAGCTAGAAGCATCTTTCGTTACGGGTTTGACCACCTACGTGGAAGCCTGCTGAACATAGGATTAATGATTGATGAGTTTCAACAAGCTCTCCAATTTTGCCCTGTACTTAACCTGAGTTCAGATTAAGGGCGTTTTCGAGTGCCACGCGTTGCGCGGCACTCGAAAACGCTCATTTTGGCGTGCGCTTTGCGCACGCCAAAATGAGCACTGCAGCTTATCCCGAACTGAGGTTACTTAGATCGTCACCTTATATCATGTCGGGTTAATGCCAATGATAAAAAGTGGTGCAGCGCTTTGCACTGCACCACTTTTTATCATTGGCATTTAATCTTACTTCTTATTATCCATCAATTCCCCGTCAATATTTTTAGTTTTATCAGGAGTCTTTAAATTCCAGTTTGTAGAAGACAAAGTTGTCTTAAGGCTATATCTATGGCTAGCTATAGTAACTTCGGAAACCTAACCCGTAATGCTATTCGTTTCTTTACGGGTAATTTCACAGGCGATGGTCATACCGATATCCTTTTCTATTCTGCTAACGACCACAATTGGTGGTTAGGGCGTAGTAATGGCAGTGCATTGCAATGGTCCCACGTTGGAAATACAGCTGGTTTTGTGGATCTAACCCGCAATGACATTCGGTTCTTTACAGGCGATTTTACAGGTGATGGCCGCACAGACATCCTCTTCTATTTCGATGGTGACCACAATTGGTGGCTTGGGCGTAGTGATGGTGGCACGTTGCAATGGTCTCACGCTGGAAATACAGCTGGGTTTGTAGACTTAACCCGCAATGACATTCGGCTCTTTACAGGCGATTTCACAGGTGATGGTCGCACAGACATCCTCTTCTACTTCGCTGGTGACCACAATTGGTGGCTTGGGCGTAGTGATGGTGGCACGTTACAATGGTCCCACGCTGGAAATACAGCTGTTTTTGTAGACCTAACCCGTAATGACATTCGGCTCTTTACAGGCGATTTCACGGGTGATGGTCGCACAGACATCCTTTTCTATTTCGCTGGTGACCACAATTGGTGGCTTGGGCGCAGTGATGGTGGCACGTTGCAATGGTCTCACGCTGGAAATACGGCTGGTTTTGTAGACCTAACCCGTAATGACATTCGGCTCTTTACAGGCGATTTTACGGGTGATGGTCGTACCGATATCCTCTTCTACTTCGCTGGCGACCACAATTGGTGGCTTGGGCGCAGTGATGGTGGCACGTTGCAATGGTCTCACGCTGGAAATACGGCTGGTTTTGTAGACCTAACTCGTAGTGATATTCGGCTCTTTACAGGCGATTTTACAGGTGATGGCCGCACAGACATCCTCTTCTATTTCGCTGGTGACCACAATTGGTGGCTTGGGCGCAGTGATGGCAGTACATTGCAATGGGCTCATGCAGGCAACACATCTGGCTTTCAGGATCTCACCCGTCCTTCCATTCGTTTCTTGACGGGCAATTTTACGGCAGATGGTCGTACCGATGTACTTTTCTATTGTGCTGATGACGGTAATTGGTGGCTAGGGTCTAGCAACGGTCAGCAATTGCAATGGTCGCTTGTAGGGAATACAGGAGGACAATCGCCCCAATTGGATAGATTTGACAACCTGGGAAGAGTTTACTGGGCTGCAAGAGATTTAGCGAACTCTCCACTTGGGAATCATCATTTCCTCAGCATCATCTTCAACAATCAAAAGGCAGCTGATTTTATACGCGATACGATGCAGGTTGACTACCTCACAGAGGAGAAAGACGGGCAAACCTATTACTTCATGTCAGTTGGAGGGTTTGCTAACGGGCTTGGTGATCGCATCTACTGTGAATTCAATGAGAAGAATGACATTCATTCTATTCGAGAATATATAGACCCCAAAGAACATGTCAGGTGGTATTCACCCGATTTGGATTATGAAGGGCATTACATCCCACCCCTGCCCCATTGGAACAGCCGACAACAAATTCAGAACATCATTCGAGCAGCCAAAAACTTTCAAGCGCATTCACCTATCATCAATTTCAACTTGTACAACAGAAATTGTGCTACTTTCGCCAATTCACTCCTGGCATCTTTAGGGTATTCTCGCCAAGCTCGAAAGGACCTTGGACAATTCCAAGGTGTTGATTGGGGTGAGGAGAACACACTTGACCTCTCCTACTTTCAGTCAGTTCAAGTCCCTGAAGCTATGCAACTTCAGTGATTAACAGCGATCGCCTCCCTTCTGCCCATGGTTGGCTGTAGTTCAGAAGGGAGGCGATCGCGCCAGCCGTTGTCAGAGCAGAACTGTTCCAGCCTGCTCGCAGATGCGTTGGTAATGCTGAGGCTGACGGTGGGCCGCGAAGTTGAAAATTGTGTTTTTGTAGGAAGCCCCTGCATCCAAGTCGCATTGTGCCACGATTAATTCATCCTCAACGGTGCGGCACTTGGCGATTAGTTCGCCGGAAGGGGCAACGATGCAGCTATCGCCAATCAAATCGCAACCTTCCTCGCGGCCACACTTGGCAACGCCCACAACCCAGGTGCCATTTTGGTATGCGCCTGCCTGCATGGATAGCAGGTTATGGAAATGGTTGAGGTGGTCTTGTTCGGGAGCGGCCGGAACATGTTGGGGCGTGTTGTAGCCAAGGAGCACCATTTCAACCCCCTGAAGACCCATCACCCGGTAGGTTTCAGGCCAGCGGCGATCGTTGCAAATGCACATACCGAAGATGCCGTTGAAGGCACGCCATACGCCAAAGCCCAGATCGCCCACTTCAAAGTAGCGTTTCTCTAAGTGCTGAAAGGCTCGCCAGGGCTCATGTTCTGCGTGACCAGGAAGGTGAATTTTGCGATATTTACCGACAATTTCCCCGCGTTGGTTGACCAGAATAGATGTGTTGTAGCGATGAATTTGACCGTGTTCCTCAACCTTTTCGGCGTAGCCCAGATAAAAGCCGATTTCGAGTTGTGCTGATAGATCAAACAGCGGCTGAACTACAGGATTGGGCATTGCCATTTCAAAGAATTGATCAATTTCCGCCTGATCCTCCATGTACCAGCGTGGGAAGAAGGTGGTAAGTGCCAATTCGGGATATACCACTAGCTGACAGCCCATACTTTTGGCTTGTTTCATCAAGTCAATCAGGCGGTTCACCACAGAAATACGGGATTCGGAACGGGCGATCGGGCCAAGCTGAGCAGCCCCAACAGTAATGATGCGTGCCATAAAAATTACCCCTATCTATTACGAACGTGCTGCTTAAATTGGGTCGGATTTTGAGGTTAAAAACTGTGCGTTTGCGCTCAAATTTTCTACTCATTCTCGAAAGAGCCGCGCGTTTTTCAGAGAAGCGAGTTGGAATTGCCGTAGTTTATGGCTGAGTGGCCGTAATTTTTCCCGTATTTGGTAATAACAGATTGCTCCCTTAGCTGCATCTCTTACGGAACCACCATGCTCAGGATTATTGCGTTCAACTCCTTTCGAGGAGGCACCGGGAAGTCGACCATTGTTGCAAATTTGGCGATCGCCCAATCCCTCATCAAAGCAGGCTAATCCCTAGTTGAAACACCTGAAATCCCTATTGTAAGGACATTAGATGTAACGTTCTTACAGTAGGGATTTCAGGTGTTTCAGGGAAACAACGAACACGAACCGGTTCCCCCTTCTTTTCAGTGAACCGTGTACTGAAATACATTCTGCATGGTCAGGGCTGTATACAGTGTGCGTGAGTGGTGCGTCCCCCAGCATTCTGTGGGAGGGCGATCGCGTTACCCATCAGTCACTCCACCCCGTATTTCCAATTGGATGTAGCCCATGAAGCTCATTGGTGTAGACATCGGCGGAACGTTTACAGACCTGATTCTGGCTGATACCGCACAACAACAAATTTGGATTCACAAAGTCCCGACTACCGTCCATGATCCCTCCCTTGGTATGGTGGACGGCATCCAGGCCATTTGCCAGATGGCCGGAATCACGCCGGAACACATTGACCATTTTCTGCACGGCACCACCGTCGCCACCAATGCTCTGTTGACCCATGAAGGCGCGCGGGTGGGGATGATCACGACTCAAGGCTATCGGGATATCGTCCACATCGGACGGCACCAACGGCCTCAGCATTACTCCATCATGCAGGATATCCCCTGGCAGACATACCCCCTGGTGATGCGGCGCGATCGCCATGTTGTGACCGAACGGCTTGGCCCCAAAGGTGAAGTGCTGACGGAACTGAATGAAGCAGAGGCAAGGGAAGCCATTGAGGCGTTGAAAGAGAAAGGAGTGGAGGCGATCGCCATCTGTTTCCTCAACTCCTACATCAACGACAGCCACGAGGCGAAGGTGGCAGCCATGGTGAAGGAAATTTATCCCGAAGCCTTTGTCACCACCAGTGCCAGCATCTTCCCTCAGTTCCGCGAGTTTGAGCGGTTCACCACAGCGCTGATCAACGCCTTTGTGGGGCCGAAGGTGAAATCCTATGTCGACCACCTGTGGCAGCGATTGAAGGAGCTGGCCGGTGATTTAGAGCTGCATATTATGCGGTCGAACGGAGGTGTTGCAACTGCTGAGGTGGCGGCTCAGGAACCTGTAACGCTGTTGCTATCAGGGTTAGCGGCTGGCGTACTGGGCGGTGCGGCTACAGGCAACCTGTCGGGACGGCAAAAGCTGATCACCTTCGATATGGGCGGCACCAGCACCGACATTGGCATTGTCACCGAAGACGGCTTTGTAGAAGGAACGGCCCGTGATACCTGGATTGCAGGCTATCCCGTCATGGTGCCGATGATTGATGTGCATACCATCGGTGCCGGGGGTGGCAGCATCGCCTATGTGGATGCAGGGGGAGCCTTCCGCGTCGGGCCAAAGAGTGCCGGGGCCGCGCCAGGGCCAGCCTGTTATGGCAAAGGTGGACTCCAGGCCGCAGTGACGGATGCCAATGTGGTGTTGAACCGCATTGACCCAGCACACTTCCTGGGCGGTGAAATGGACATCTATCCCGACAATGCCTTTCAGGTGATGCAAGACCTGGCCGATAGCCTGGGGTTAGACATTTACGAAGCTGCAGCGGGTGTGATCACCATCGTCAACAACAACATGGCGAATGCGATTCGATCGCGCACCATCCAGAAGGGCCATGACCCACGCCAGTTCGCCCTGGTCGCGCTTGGGGGTGCAGGCCCACTCCACGCCGTTGAGGTCGCACAATCCATGGGCATCCCTGAGGTGATTGTGCCACGCTACCCTGGCATTACCTCTGCGATGGGGCTACTGACCACGGATCTAAAATATGACCTGATCCAGAACGAGTTTTTGCTCAGTTCAGAACCGAATTTAGGAAAGTTTAATCATGATTTGCGACTACTGGAGGAACAGGTTCGAGAACAGCTTCGATCCGATGGATTTAATGATGATGAAATTACATTGGAACGGTTAGCGGATTGTCGGTATGTCGGTCAGGGTTATGAATTGCGCGTTTCTGTTCCCATGGGTGAGATTGATGAGGAGAAGTTGGGTCAGGTGTGGCAGCAGTTCCACGATCGCCACACCGTTGAATATGGTCACGCCTTCCCACAAAACACGGTCGAGCTGGTGACATTGCGCATTACCGGGAAAGGCCCGATGCCCAAGCTCTCCGAACTCCCCACACCAGGAACCGGGGAACTGGAACAAGCCTGGCTGAAAACGACCGAAACTTACTTCCGGGTAAACGGGCAACTGGAAAAGTATTCGACGAACTTTTTTGAGCGCGATCGCCTCCCCGTTAACGCTCAGATCGAAGGCCCAGCTGTAATCTTCCAGAAGGATTCTACAACGCTGTTGCCGCCCCACACGTGGGCGATCGTGCAGGCCAATGGTAACTTGCTGATTCATCTAGAACCGCAACCTGTGGAAGAGAAACGCATGGTGATGGAAGCAGTTTTGTAAGACGTACGCTACTCAAGCATTAGGAAATGAGCGATCGACCTCAACAATTTTGTGGATGAAACAATGGCATCTCTTCTCACCAAACAGACACAACGTGTTTTACCTAAAATTGATCCAGTCACCGCACAGGTTATTGCAGGCGCATTAAATAGCGTTGCGCTGGAAATGGGACATAAGCTTGCACGGATGTCCTACTCCAGTATCATTCGCGAATCAGAAGACTTTGGAGCCGCCATTCTGGATGCGGAGTGTCAGCAATTAGCGGAGTGTGCGTATAGTACACCGCTGCAATTGGGACCAATTCCGGGATACATGCGGGGTGTCCTTAAAGCGATGGAAGAGGACGGTGAAGAGTTCTATCCGGGTGATGTGATTTTGCATAATCACCCATACTATGGTGCATCCCATGGACCAGATATTGGCATTGGCATTCCGATCTTCAAAGATGATGAGTTGATTGGATTTTCATTCACAACCGCACATCATTTAGATATTGGTTCTTGCTCACCTGGAAGTTGCGGCATTGTCGATGCCGTGGATGCGTTTGCAGAAGGTTTGCAATTCAAAGCAGTGAAGCTTTATGAGAAGGGTGAAAAGAACCGCCAGGTATGGCGAATGTTACGGCAGAATATTCGCAGTGCCGATATTGTCGTGGGCGATATTGAAGCACAGGTAGCTGCCTGCCGTGTTGGCGAACGCCGCTTTTTGGAATTGGTCGAACAGTACGGTTTAGAAACTGTACTTGCCGCCAGTAATGAATTGATGGATTACTCGGAGCGCATGCTCCGGAGCGCCATTGAAAAACTACCGGATGGTTCCTATTATGCCGAAGGCTTCATCGATGGCTTTCTCGATGACCCCGACCCCAGCAAAAAGGATTTAAAAATTGCCGTGACTGTCACCATCAGCGGCAGTGATATGACCATCGATTTAACAGGCACTGCACCTCAAGTAGACGATCGCCCCATCAACATGCCCCTCGTCGGCACGGTGGATATTGCGATCTTTGTGACGTTGCGATCGGTTCTGCTCGACACAGCCTTAATGGAGTATGTACCACAAAACTCCGGCTTGACACGCCCGATCACGATCATTGCGCCGAAAGGCTGTCTCGCCAATCCGATTTATCCCGCTCCGGTCATCGCCCGCTGTTGCCCTGGCAATATCGTCGCCGATACGCTGATGAAAGCATTAGCTCAGGTTGCCCCGCAGAACGTTAGCGGTGGCATCGGCAACATCAAAGTGGTGTCTTACAGCGGTGTGATCGATGAAGATTACTGGGTGTATATGGACATCACCGAAGGCAGCTATGGCGGTCGCCACGGCAAAGATGGCATGGATGGTGTGGATACACTCTACGCCAACACACGCAATAACCCCATCGAAGACATTGAGGCGCATCTGCCGCTACGGGTATCGCGCTACGAATTAATTGAGGATGCATCTGGAGCCGGAGAGTTTCGCGGTGGCTTAGGTTCGATTCGTGATATTCAATTCCTCGGCAATGGGCAGATGTCGCTGGAAGGGGAAGGCAACAAGTACGCACCCTGGGGCATTTTTGGTGGCAAGGATGGCACCCCCGGGGCCGTACAGGTTTACAACGCTTACGATGGCGACATGGTTGACTTGCCTTCCAAGTTTCCCTGCCGTAAAACACGCGCAGGCGATACCTTACGAACCATTAGCCCCTGTGGTGGTGGGTACGGCGATCCGCTCAAGCGCGACCCTCAGAAAGTTTTGGAGGATGTGCTGGATGATTATGTCAGCTTGGAAAATGCACGGCTGCAATATGGTGTTGTGATTGATCCGCAAACCATGACAATTGACCTTGCAGCAACAGAAGTTTTGCGAGGGGAAATGGCGATCGCCTAAAAAGTTTCAAACCCTAACCAAAGCCCAGAAACCCGGTGTTTTAGAAACACCGGGTTTCTGACTCTGAGCAAATCCGTCTCGCTCGAACCCATCTATCCAGCCAAACAAGCTATTACCTGACAGCTTCAATTTTCTGCACCAGACGATCAATGAACTCACGCGTGGAGGGATAGCGATCGCCTCCTTGGGAAGCCAGGTCGGCCGTACGGTAACCCTCCGCTAGGAGTTGCTCTTGAGCAGATTGCAGATGTTGAGCGGCAACTATCTCGCCCCATTGTTCCAGCATCAGGGCAGCGCTAGCCAGAGTACCCATGGGGTTCGCGATGCCCTTTCCAGCAATGTCGGGGGCGGTGCCATGAATCGGTTCATAGAGACCAAAGCCTTTCGCATTGAGACTCGCCGAGCCGAGCATACCAATGGAACCGGCGATCGCCCCACCCAAATCACTTAAAATATCCCCAAACAAATTTCCCGCCAGTACCACATCAAATTCCTGGGGACGCATCACCAACTGCATCGCCAGGTTGTCCACCAACATCGGTTCCACGATTACGTCTGGAAAATCCTGGGCCACTTCCTGAGTCAGAGCCGTCCAGGGTAAATGAGGCAGCGCATTTTCCTTATGGGCCACCGTCAGTTTTCCGCGCCGTTTCTGGGCCAGCTCCAGAGCAACCCGAGCAATGCGGCGCACTTCCCAGTCGTGGTATTGCATGGTATGGAAACCATAATCACCCTGAGCATCTGTAGAACGGCCCGATGCTCCAAAATAGATGCCACTGGCTAGCTCCCTGACAAACAGTAAGTCTACGCCCTCCAACAACTCTGGGCGAAGAGGAGATGTGTGATACAAGTGACGGGACGGGCGAACAGGGCGCAGGTTGATGAACAAATCAAAATGTTTCCGCAGCTCCAACAAGCCACCTTTAGAAACAGCCCCAAACAAAATGCCATCCGACTGTTCGCAAATTGCCAGGGTTTCATCGGGAAGATAATGGCCCGTTGCAGCAAAAGCCGGAGGGCCAATGAGGGCAAACTGGGGGGCGATCGCAAACCCATGCATTCC
Source organism: Leptolyngbya sp. FACHB-8 (assembly GCF_014695575.1). Classification (GTDB taxonomy): domain Bacteria; phylum Cyanobacteriota; class Cyanobacteriia; order Elainellales; family Elainellaceae; genus Vacuolonema. The sequence goes on from NZ_JACJOO010000059.1 coordinate 94,566, forward strand.
TGCCAAACCGTGCAAAATCTCCAGCGTCGCCTCAACAACCTCCGGCCCAATCCCCTCACCCGGTAACGCCGCAACACGATAGGTTTTCGCCATGCCCTAAAACACCCCTAATATCATGCCGGGTTAAATGCTTATGATAAAAAGCGGCGCGGTGCAAAGCGCCGCGCCACTTTTTATCATAAGCATTTAACTTTACTTGTTAAAAAATTACCTGCATCAAGGAGAAGCATTGGAACAGAACCCATGGAGAATAGTGCAACATTCATGGCTAAATTCCCCACCCAACTATCTCCGTCACAACCCCAGCACATAGGAAGGAGCCGTTTATGTTCCCTTCTCCACATACCCATTCACAGGCTTGAAACACAACCGCCCACAACACCCACCGACAAACCCCACCCAGACCTAATTTAAAACCCCACAGATGCGAAGCGACCCAACCCGACTCATGCATAACAAAACCCCTTTGCCGAGGGGGTCTGGGGGACGGGCAGCCGTCCCCCAGTCAGGGGGTTTGGGGGGCGACGCGCCCCCAAGTCAAACCTTTACTCAGACACTCAAACCCGAAAAGAACCGTTTAGCCCCTAAAGCCGCGCCAACTCCTCCGCCAAAACATTAATCGTCGACCGAATCTGCGCCTCCGTGTGCAAACTCGTCAAAAAGAACCGCAACCGCGCCCCATTAAACGGCACCGACGGATACACCATCGGACGCGCATTAATCCCCCGCTCTAACAACACATGAGCCAGCATTACCGCCCGATGCGGCTCCCCAACAATGATGGGAATAACCGGCGTGTCTCGACTCATCCCCGTATTCAGTCCCTTCTGGCGGGCTAACTGCAAGAACAGTTGCGATCGCGCCCGCAAGGTCGCCACCCGCTCCGGCTCCGCCTTCAGCCTCCGCAACGCCGCCAGCGCCGCCGCTGCGCTAGGAGGGGCCATCCCCACACTAAACACAAAACCGGGTGCCGTGTATTTCAGATATTCCACAATCTCCTTACAGCCCGCAATGTAACCACCGCAACTGGCCAGAGCTTTGCTCATGGTGCCCATCCACAGATCCACATCTGTACGGGCCACTCCAAAGTGCTCACCAACACCCCGCCCAGTATCCCCCAGAACACCAATCGAGTGAGCTTCATCCACCAGTAACAAGGTTTTGTAACGGTGCTTCAGGGCTACAATTTCCGGCAAAGGTGCAATATCACCATCCGTGCTATACACCCCTTCCACCACAATCAGCACCTTCTCGTACTGGAGGCGATGCTGTTGCAGGATAGTTTCCAACGCCTGGCAATCATTGTGGGGAAAATCCATTAACGTAGAGCCCGAAAGCTTGCAACCCTCCCGCAGGCTGTTATGGCTCAAAGAATCGCAGAGGATGAGGTCGCGATCGCCCATCAAATGCCCAATGGTGGTGACATTCGTCGGATGCCCCCCGATAAACACAATGCAATCCTCAGTCCCCAGGAAATCAGCGATCTCCCGCTCCAGTTCCCGGTGCAGAGGGCGCTCACCTGAGACAACGCGACTGGCAGAGACCGAAGTGCCATACTGGGCGATCGCCCGCATCGCCGCCTGAGACACCTCCAGATCCCCCGACATGCCCACATAGTTATAGCTGGAGTAGTTCACTACCACCCGGCCATTAATCCGGCTGGTATCACGCATGATGCCATCGTGGACATCAAAGAAGGGATTACCCATCGGCTCAACGCGATCAAGATCCTGCCGCAGGGCAAGGTACTCGGGCAGTTGAGAGAGCTGGTAATAGGCAGGTGGGATTTGGGAGAGATCGGGCAGGGGCGCTGAGGGAGCGGATGGGTAGATGGGTGAATGGGTGGATGGGCCAGCCGTGATTTGAGCAATGCGTTGGCCGTTTTGAGAGGGGGAGTGAGAGTTGAGATGGTTGAACGGCTGAGGAATAGCGGCGGGTTGAGAGCCGTTGCCTGTGAGCGGTTGAGGGATAGATAGGGTCTGAGAACCGTTGTTTGCCAGGGGTTGAGGAATAGCCCCATTCTGGAAACCATTAGTGGTCAATGGCTGGGGGATAGTCGTTGAAGAACCACTGGTGATAGGAGGCTGGGAAATCGGGGTTACTGGGGGAGTAGAAGCGGGTGCTGGGGTCAGGGAGGCAGGCATGGGGGCTTGACCAGCGGCCTGTCGCGGCTGAGCTGATAGAGATTCGGCCAGCAGGGAAAGCAGACAGACAGTCAGGGCTTCGACAGTGGGGTAGTCGAATAGCATAGATTGGGCGACCGCACACCCCAGACTGGATTGCAGGCGATTGGTCAGCTCCACAGCCATGAGGGAATCCATCCCGAGATCGCCAAAGTTTTCCTGCGGATCGATGGCATCAGCGGAGGCAAAGCCCATGACACGAGCCAGTTGCTCTTGAATGTGATGGCGCAAATGGAAGATGCGATCGCCTTCAGCCAGGGTCTGAAGGTGTTGCAGAAATTCGGTGGTTGGGCTCATAGAAGGCAAAGAGGGGGATGGCGGGGTCGTTGCTTCGGTCGCATTGAGAGATGGATCGGATTCAGCCGGGATGGGTTCTAGCGCAGTAGAACCTTGGGCTTCAGCCGCAGGGAGAATCCGTTCATCAGCCTCGGCACGTTGGTGGGTAAAGAAGGGAAGGGTGGTAGCGGGTTGCGGACGCAAGAAGGTGGGCCAATCAAAGCCAATGACGCCAATTTGGGGATACGGTGCAGAGAGGAGCGATCGCATAACCTCCAAACCCAGAGCCGGGGGTACCAGGCGCAAACCAGCAGCCGCAAAGCGCTGTTCAGCATCGGGCAGACGTGCGGCCATGCCAGCCGCCCAGGGTCCCCAGTTGAGACTGAGACCCGGCAGATCGGCCTGGCGACGATGGTGCATCAACGCGTCTAAAAAGCCATTGGCAGCCGCATAGTTGGCCTGCCCGGGTGAGCCACAGAGAGAGGCAATGGACGAGAAGCTTACAAAGAAATCAAGCGGCAAAGCTGATGTCAATTCATGTAGATACCAGCCACCCAAGATTTTTGGAGCCATCACCCGCTCAAAACTGTCCCAACGTTGACGCGGCACCAGGCTATCTTGCAACACGCCAGCGGCATGAATGATGCCTCGTAAAGGTGGAGCATTGGTTGCAGATTGGGGCGCAAGCCAGGGTTCCAGAACAGCCGCGAGGGCAGGGCGATCGCTAACGTCTACCGTCAGTACAGACACCTGAACTCCGGCAGCATCTAGCTTTTGCAGCACGTCCTGCGCTTCCACGGATGGCGGCTTTCGCCCAATCAGCAATAGATGCCGTGCCCCTGCCTCTGCGAGTTTCTGAGCCACCTGCAAGCCTAGATCCCCCAGGCCACCCGTAATTAGATAGGTTGCATGACGCTGGATAGAGACTGGAACCTGGGGTCGCGGCAGCGTAATTACCACTTTACCGATATGCTTGGCCTGCCCCATAAAGCGAAACGCATTGGCCGATTCCTGAATGGGAAAAATTGTGTGGGGGAGGGGCTGCAATCGCTCGGCCTGAAACTCGGCCATGAGCACTTGCAACATCTCAGTGATTAATTCAGGTTGCGCGTTGGAAACCTCCAGTAAGTCAAAGGGATAATACGCCACATCAGGGCGCTGCTCCTGTACCTGTTCTGCACTCCAAATGCCAAGTTTTCCAATTTCGATAAAACGCCCATTAGGAACTAGAATCTCCAGATTCCTGGAAATAAAATCCCCATTCAAGCTGTTTAGGATGACATCCACTCCGGCTCCATCCGTCAGGCGCATCACCTCATCGGCAAAGCCTAGAGTGCGAGAGTTCATCACGTACTCCACCCCTGTAGAGCGGAGGTAGTCCCACTTACCAGGGCTGGCGGTGGCAAAGACAGTCGCACCGAGCTGTTGGGCTATTTGCACAGCGGCCAGACCCACTCCTCCGGCAGCCGCGTGAATGAGGACACGATCGCCCGCCTTCACCTGGGCTAACCGACATAACCCGTAGTACGCTGTCAGAAACGTAGTTGGCACCGTTGCCGCTTCGACGAAGTTCAGGCCCGTTGGCATGGGCACTACGAAGCGGGCATCCATTGTGATGTACTGGCTCAAGCTACCCATTGCTTGAGCGGCGATGACGCGATCGCCCACCTGCAACCCTGTCACTCCAGCTCCAACAGCAGTCACCCGACCAGAACATTCGCCTCCAAAGGGCACCTGGTCTGCACTGGCATGGCCCATCTGTTCCAGGTAGGGGCGCATCATTCCCAGGGCATTCAGCACGTCCCGAAAGTTTACCCCTGAAGCCGCCACCTGAATCTCCACCTCACCGGGAGCCGGAGCATGCCGCTCCATGGGAACCAGGATCAGGTTGTCGAGAATACCATAATCCGTCAGTTGTAACCGGAAAGGCTCCGCAGGCAAATCCGCTGAACGGGAGACAGGGTCAGACAGACGGGTCAGCCGGGCAACGTAGCGATCGCCCCGCCGGTAGGCCAGTTGAGTTTCCTGTACAGGCGCATCCAGCTCTGCCAGCCAGCCATCGAGAGAGGCTTCCGTGCCATCCAGATCCAGATTGAGACAGGGCCAGCCGCTCTGTTCCAACCGCAACACGCGCCCCAATCCCCAGAGGGAACCATGGGTCGGAACAACGGCATCGGTGGGTTGAACGGCCTGGGTATTTTGGGTCACCAGCCATAGGGGCGATGGCGCAGCGGTTTTCGTCTTGAGCAGTGTCTGCATCAGGTGCAGTGTACTGGCACAACTCAACCGTTGAGCAGCCATTGGATCAGCCTTCTCTGTGGGTTCCAGGCTCCACAGATGCAGGATACCGCGTAGAGTCGAGAGCCCGACAGCCCGCACCACAGCCTGGAAATCCTCAGGGTTGAGGGGGTTCGCCGTGAAGCGATCGCCCTCCTGAGAAAACCCCTCCCCGGGATACACCCGCAGCACCGAGTCACCACGCTCTTGCAGTTGCTCCAGCAACCGCGTTCCTATGGCCGTCGAGGGCAGGAACACCAGCCAGGTACTTGATTCAGCCGCGATCGTGGCTGGAATTTCACTGGGTTCCCAGGTGATCTCATAGAGCCAATCGGTGGCTGGCATGATAGCTGTTGCTTGATCGGCGGATGATGCCGTTGGCAACGTTTGTGTACCCAGTTCTGTAGATGTTTGAAAAATCTGGGGTTCTAAGTTCTCTTGATTGGATGCGGAGTTCGTTGAAGCGGGGGCGATCGCTGATGCAACCGAGGGTGGCCCCTGAAATAGCCGCTGGAGGGAGCTGGGATGCAGGTAGCGCAGAGACATTCTCTGAATTTGCGCCACTACAGTACCCACTTCATCCATCAACCACAGGTCGGCTCGTAGCTCTGCCGAAGCTTTACCATTGGTACCTTGAGGCAGATGCACCTGGGTGAAGCACCAGAGGGATGTGCCCGCTGGACGGTATACCTGCAAACGTGCCAGCCCGGCGGGTAGATAAGTGCCGGGGTGTGATGCCCCCAGCGCTGCTCCCAGGGTTTGGAAAGCTGCATCCAGGAGAGCCGGATGTAGCACATACGCCTCAGCACTGACCTCAGCAGGAAGCTGCAACCGGGCCAGAGCTTGTCCCGGCAGTTGTGCCAGCAGACGAATACCCTGAAAGGCCGGGCCGTAGTGCAACCCTTGCTGACGCAGTTGGTCGTAGTAGGCGGAAACAGCATTCGATTGTGCTGCCTCCATGGGAGCCGATTCACCGAAAAAAGCGGCCTTTAGCTCTGCTAGAGAGAGATATACTCCTGGCTCTGCCAAACCAATACAAGCCGTTCCATGCCGGGTAAAGTCAGAAGCAGCATGCTGACTATAAATGGCCAGCCTATAGGTTCCGGCAGGCTCAGGATGCAACACCGTTTGCAGCATTACAGGAGCTTCTGACAGGCGCAGAGGTTGCTCAATTTGCAGATCTTGAATGGAAACCGTAGGGGTCTTCAATTGCCGGGTAGCAGCGGCCAGAGCCATTTCCACAAAAGCGGCTGCCGGGAAAACTACCTGTTCACCAACTTGATGATCGATTAAATAAGCAGGGGAATAAGCGGCGATCGCCCCCTCATATCCCATGACTCCGGTTCCGCTAACCCGTTGCCCTAATAGAGGGTGAGGGCGATCGGGTACGGGCAGAGCGGCAGAGGCAGGGGCAAGGGCAGGCGTTTGGGGTGGGTTCCACCAGAAGGATTTTCGCTGGAACGGGTAAGTGGGTAAGCGCAGATGCTGCCGAGGAAGCTTTCCATCAATTATTTCCCAATCTACTGGGAAGCCTGCTGTGTAGAGACTGGCAAGGCTATGCAGTAAGGGCTGTGGCTCTGGCTGCGGTGGGCGCAAGCTCGGCAGGTAGATCGTGGAGTTAGACTCCCCATTTTGAAGGTGAAGATTTTGAGTATCAGACAGCACCGATCGCGCCATGCTCAGTAGCACAGGCTTGGGACCACACTCCAGCAGGAGCCGATACCCGGCCTCATGCAATGTTTCCACGCTACGCGCAAATTGCACAGGCTGGCAAATGTGAGCACACCAGTAGTCGGAAGTGGCGATCTCTTCCTCGACAAAATCGCCGGTGACATTGGAGATGATGGGGCGTTGGGGTGGCCGATAGGTGATTTGGGAGGCGATCGCCCGGAACTCCTCCAGCATCGGCTCCATCAAGGGCGAGTGGAAGGCATGGGAAACTTGCAGAGGAGTGGCCTTGATACCTCGCGCCTCTAAAGCTTGCTTAAGGGTGATGAGGGCATCCAGGGAGCCTGAGAGGACGGTGTTCTGCGGGGAATTGAGAGCGGCGATCGCCACTCCATCCCTCAACAACGGTTCTACTGTGGCCGCGTCTGCCATCGCTGCTAACATACCGCCATTGGGGGGCAGCGCTTGCATCAGCCGCCCGCGCGCTGCAATCAGCGTCAGGGCATCTTCCAGAGAAAATACCCCGGCCAAGCAGGCCGCGACGTACTCTCCCACACTGTGCCCCATCATCACCGCAGGCTGAATTCCCCAGGATTGCCAGAGCTGCGCCAGGGCATACTCGACGGCAAATAAGGCAGGCTGCGTATAAGCTGTCTGATTTAGCAGTTCGGTAGAACGCAAATCCGGTTGCGCAAGAGGTAGATCCAGGAGGCTCAACAGAGAGCAATCCAAATGAGGTTGCAGAAGTTCCGCACACCGATCAATGGCCTCCCGAAATACCGGGTACTGCTGGTACAACTCGCGCCCCATTCCAGCATATTGGGAACCCTGCCCAGTGAACAAAAACGCAATATTAGGAGCTAGTTCTGAAGTTCCCTTGCCCTTGCCCACAACACCTTTGGGCACCTCGACTGCTGTCCCGCTGGCGATCGCCTCCAACACCAGCCGCATGGATTCAACGGATACGGCCGGGATGGCAATGCGATGGGAAAAGTGCGATCGCCCCCCATTTGCCATCCGGCAAAGATCCACTAAAGGTACCGTGGGATTTTGGGTCAGAAACTCCGCGTAACGCCCCGCCAGGGCTTGCAGAGCTGCCTCATTTTTTGCTGAGAGAGTCAAGATATGCCAGGCTGGCTCCGGCTCAGATACCTCTGTGCGCAAGAGAGCTGCTTCCGACCACTCTTCGACAACCACATGGGCATTGGTGCCACCAAAGCCGAAGGAGTTCACCCCAGCCAGACGCGGCATTCCATCGGGCGGAACCCAATCCGTAAGCGAAGTTTGAACCCGGAGAGGAATTTGGTCGAAGGCGATCGCCGGATTCGGTTCCCGAAAATGCAAGCTAGGAGCCAGTTGACGATGTTTCAGCATGAGGGCAACTTTGATCAGCCCTGCGACCCCAGCAGCGGTCTCGCTGTGGCCAATGTTAGTCTTAACTGACCCAACGGTGCAGATTTGGTCAGATTCACGCCCCTCAGACAGCACGGTGCCCAGGGCTTCCATCTCGACAGGGTCGCCCAGCTTGGTTCCGGTGCCGTGGGCTTCAACATATTGAACTTGCCCCGGAGAGACGCCTGCCTGACGGTAAGCCGTCCGCAAAACCGCCTCTTGGGCACGCGGGTTTGGCGCAGCGATGCCGTTGCTGAAACCGTCCTGGTTGACGGCAGTGCCCCGGATGACGGCGTAGATGGGGTCTTGATCGGCGATCGCCTCCGACAACCGCTTCAGCACCACCACTCCAGCCCCTTCACTCCGCACATAGCCGTCGGCATTGGCATCAAAGCTCTGACAGCGGCCTGCTCCAGACATGAAGCCGCCTTTGCTAAAACCGACTGTTACGGTCGGCAGCAGCAACACATTCACTCCACCGGCCAGAGCCAGATCGGACTCGCCCGTTTGCAAACTCTGGCAGGCTAAATGCACCGCGACCAGAGAGGATGAACAGGCCGTGTCTACCGCCAAGCTGGGGCCTTTGAAGTCGAAGCTGTAGGAAATCCGGTTAGCGGCGATGCAATTGCCCGTGCCCGTGGTGGCGTAGGGGTCATCCACCAGGTGTTGCCACATGCGGATGGAATAGTCGTGGGTGCCGATGCCAATGAAAACGCCAGTTTGGGAGCCACGCAACTGCTCAGGCACAAATCCAGCATCTTCAAGGGCTTCCCAGGAAGTTTCCAGCAGTAACCGCTGCTGAGGATCCATGGTGATAGCTTCTCGGGGGGCAATGCCAAAGAAAGATGCATCGAACTGGTCAACGCCGTCGAGAAAACCCCCATGGCGCAAGTTCGTCTTGCCCGGTTGCCGAGGGTCAGGGTCGTAGAACTGGGCCACATCCCAGCGAGAAGACGGGACGTCGGTGATGGCATCGACACCATCCCGCAGCAGTTGCCAGAAAGCTTCCGGGCCGTAGGCTCCAGGGAAGCGGCAACCCATTCCAACAATGGCGATCGGCTCCGAAGACATAGCAGGTCGAGCGGGACAGTCCGTAAATCAGGGAAGAGTGCACACAGCAGGCATACCATCGCGGAGACGAAGTCGTGGAGGGCTGACGCGAAAAGCTTTTGGCTCCAGCGAAGTCCGTATCCGACTGGTACTCTGCGACATCCACATTACCGCATTATCATGGGCAGTCAATGGAGTTTATGGACAGAATTCAATTCGGACACGGGAAGCCCTGATTATTCTGTGGGTACTTTACATGCACAAAACAATTAGGGCTATTGCTTCTGCAATTCTAGTGGCGATCGCTACATCCCCAAATCCAAAGCCCGTTGCCCCCCAAACTGCTCAACAATCAGGTCGTCATAGGTATCTGCAATGGTGACCACGGACAGGATGCAGGTTTGCAATTCCAACAAATCCATTCCCTCGCCCCCCAGAACACTGTGGGCAAACAGCACCTCACCCTGCGGCCCCAGATGAAAGGCCCCAAACCGCATGCGTTGATTTTCTGTCAATAGAAAATCCATCAATTCCGGGCCAAGATGGCTGTTGACCGTCACGCAGCTCGAAGCCCGCACGATCGCCAATTCCCGTTCTTCCCAGGGATGCACGTCCCACGTCAGCACCTCAACAGCAACACGGGCTGAGCCGTAGGTCAGGTTAATCCGAGGTTGAGTGGTGGAAAACTGCACCGCATTCTCGAACAGGGTAGAGGTTTGCAGATAGTCCACGACTTTGGTGTAGGACAATTCCTGAGTTTTGCTGGCAAACGACAGAGCCATAGGTCATCAGATAATAAACATTCGGCGATCCAGGGCTTTGGGGTCATGGCTAACGACAAATTGATCCAGATTGTCGTCTGATTCCAGACGCCCATCCACTAAGGTAATGATGCGATCGGCCACATCTAGAATGCGGTTGTCATGGGTCACCATGAGAATGGTGCGATCCTCTTCCTTCGCCAGTTTCTGCATCAGAGTAACCACGTCGCGCCCCGATTTCTTGTCCAGAGCCGCCGTGGGTTCGTCGGCCAGGATGAGAGGGGGCTGGTTGACCAGGGCACGGGCGATCGCCACCCGCTGCTTCTGTCCCCCCGATAGAGCTTTGGGCTTGTAGTCGACGCGATCGCCCAGCCCCACCTGACTCAACACATCAACAGCCCGCTGGCGCTTCTCCTTCCAGTCATGGGTGAGTTCGATCGCCATCTCGACATTTTGGGAGGCCGTAAGGGAGTCAAACAAATTGTGGGCCTGGAAGATAAAGCCGATGTTGCGCCGCACCTCCACCAGTTGAGACTTACTCAACCCAACAATCTCCTGTCCCAGCACCTCCAGGCTCCCGTTCTGCACGGTACGAAGTGCGCCGATCAACGTCAACAGCGTCGTCTTTCCGGAACCGGATGGCCCCGTCATGATGACGATCTGCCCCCTGGGCAGCACCAGATTAATATCAAACAACACCTGCTTCCGCAGATCGCCCTGCCCAAAGAAGTAATTTAGATTCTGGATACGAACCGCAGGAGCCTCCAGGGTCAATCCTCCAGGCGCTATTGAGGATGGTTCTATCATGAGGTCTCCTTCACGTTCCAAAGACTTCGGCGGGGTCAGCGGCCTGTACCTTGCGGACGGCGATCGCCCCCGAAATCAGACACATCACGACCGTCGCCAGTAACACGTTAATGCCCCGCGTCAGGGTCATCACCATTAACAACCCCGTGGCGTTTGCGGTCATGTGATACAGCACCAATGCGATAAAGTACCCCGGCACAAACCCCATAACCCCCAGAATGAGAGCCTGCTGTACCACCACCCAGAGCAAATAGCGGTTGCTGTAACCCATGGCCTTCAAGGTGGCATATTCGGCCCAGTGATCAGATACGTCGGTGTAGAGAATTTGGTAAACGAGAATAATCCCGACCACGAAGCCCATGGTGGTTAGGAGGGTGAATACAAAGCCGATGCTGGTGTTCTCACGCCAGAAAGTCAATTCAAAATTGACAAACTCATCTTTGGTCAGGACCAGCACATCATCTGGTAGTCGATCTTGCAAGGTTTTAGCGAGCTGAGCAACATTAGCCCCTGGAGATAATCGGAGCAAGCCAATATCAACCGTACTGAGGGTGCGGCTATCCTCTTCAGGGCCAAGGTTGGCAAAGTACCGCAGAAAGTTTTGGTCGCTCATCACCAGATTACCGTTGCCGGATGCAAAATCCGTTCCCAGGCTATAGGTGCCGACGATGGTAATCTGCTGTTCCGCCAGTTCTGTCTCAACCCCAGCCAGGGTGGGTCCAACTTCTGAGCGGGATTTGTCATCAATTACAGCCGTCCAGGGCAACTGCAAGGCGGCCCGGTTTGCCAAAATCCCCGGCAAGGGTAGCACTGGTTCTGCCGGGTTGAAGGCCAATACCCGTAGAGGTCGCACGGCTTTGGTCTCAGGGTTTTTCCAGTTTGCCGTGGTCATGTACAGACCGTAGGCCGCTTCCACCCCATCAAACGCTTGTGCCTGGTACAACCGCCGCCGAGCAAATTGCTCCGGCACAAACATGCTGTACTTCAAGCGATTAACAACCACAATCTCACCGTTGAGCATCTTGAGAAGTTGCACCTGGCTATCATACAGAGCATTCTCAAACCCACGGAACATAAACATCAGGAGTACGGCGAAGGATACCCCGGCTAACGCCGTTATTAATTTGCGGCGCTCATAGGTGAGATTTGACCAGGCTAAAGGCGTTCGCATGGTTAAAACACCTCCGCAGGATCGGTCTGAATAACTTTGTTAACGGAGAATAGCCCCGACAAAGTACACATAATGATCGTCAAGAAAAATACGACGATCGCCCGCAGCAACTCCATTTCAACAGGTAAGGCATTACTGGTCGCCCACAACGTGAGTTGATAAAGCAACAGAGAAACGATGAAGCCAGGAATATAACCCAATACGGCTAAGATAACGGACTCTTGAATCACGGTGGAGAAAAGAAAACCACTGCGATATCCCATTGCCTTTAAGGTAGCGTACTGCTTGAGATGACTGGAAATATCGGTGTAGAGAATTTGATAGACAATCACCACACCCACAATGCAGGAAACGGCAACACCCATACCAAAGATAAATCCAGTAGACGTCGCGTTAATCCAATAGTCGCGATCGCGCGCGATAATCTCCTCCTTCGTCAAGACCACCACATCCTCTGGCAGAATGCGCTGCATCTCGGTCTTCACCTGTTCTGCCTCGGTTCCCGGCTTCAGCTTCACCAACCCCAAACTGATCTGGCTTAAGGGAAAGGGATCAAAGTAACGACGAAAGTTTTGATCACTCATGATCAACGTGGCATCCGCTGCAAACCCGCCTCCCATGGTGTACTGCCCACCGATGGTTACCGTGCGGCGATCGGCTTCCGTTACGGTTCCTGTCGTTTGAGGGCCATACTCGGGGCGGGAAAGGCGATCAATAAGCACCGTTTCGGGACGTCGCAATGCGGCTTGAGTTTGAGCATCTTGCAATTCCGGCAACAGAAATACCGGGTCATCTGGATTCACACCAAACACAAAGATGGCTCGATTCTGGCGAGTTTCGGGATTGCGCCACTGCATGTATCCCAAATACATCGGCATTACCTGCTCGACGCCGCGCACCCCTGCTACTTGATAAATCCGCTCAATAGGAACCGGTTTGGTGGTCGTAATTTCTAACGCCTGGGGCGAAATGATGAAGAGTTCTCCGTTAAAGCGCCCGTAGAATAGGGAGGCCGTTTTGGAGAGCGCGCCCAAAAAACCCAGATTCATGAAGACGAGGATGACCGCGAAAGCAACCCCGGCGATCGCCACCACCAATCGCGTCCGCTCGTGCACCAGGTTCATCAAAGCCAGCGGGGTACGCATGGTTACGGCTCCACGTCGATGCGGACATCCACTTGCAAATTAGTCAGCCCTTCGACCAGCTTCCCATTGTCCAGGCGAATACGGGCTTCGATCACCCGAGCATCGGCATTAGCGGCGGGGTCGTCATCTAGCACGTCATTCTTATAAATCTGCCAACCCAACTCCTCAACAGTTCCCGTCAGGGTGCCCTCAAACGCACCGTTGCGGCTGGTGATGACCGCTCTCTGGCCAGCTTTTACAAGGCCAATGTCCGTTTCATAAACTTCGGCTACCACGTACATCTGGCGAGTGTCCCCCAGTTCCAGCACTCCGCCGTCCTGGGCGATCGCCTCTCCACCATCGGTCATGATTCGCAGCACCCGTCCCTCGCGGGGAGCCCGAATCAGGGTGCGCTCCAGTCGGGCTTCAGCTAGCTTCAAGTTTTGCTGGCTAGACTCAACCTCTGCCTGAATCTGGGAAAGGGTCAGGTTGGCCTGTTGGGATTGCAGTTGGGCACGGGCGTTGCGGATGTCGGCGCTACGCGATCGCTCCACCTGTACCAGTGTTGCCTGAGCATTGCGAAGCTGTTCTCGCAGTTCTTGTGCCTGAGTGACCTGTTGATCTAACTCCTGCCGGGAGATAGCTCCTTCCTGGTATAGGCTCTGGTTGCGTTGTAAATCTTGCTCGGCCAGATCCAGAGATGCTTCCAGCTCTCGTACCCTGGCTTGTTGGGCGGCAATTTCAAATTCAACAGGATCAGCCGCCTGGCTAACGCGGGTCTCAGCCTCTTGAATCTGAGCCTGACCCAGACGGGTCTGGGCTTCCAGGCGGCGCACAGCTTCGGCATATTGACTGGCAGCAAGATCGCGTTGGGCTTTTTGCTCGTCGTAGCTTTCCAGCACAGCCAGTACATCGCCCGCTTTAACCTGGCTACCCCGTTTAACCCGCAACTCGGCGATGCGTTCTCCGGTAGGGCCACCAACCCGTAGGACTTCGCCTTGAGGTTCGATGCGGCCCAGAGCAACAACTTCTACCCGTTGGGGGGCTGCCTCGACGGCAGAATCAGGCTCAGCCGGAGCAGAGACAACGGAAATGAGGCGCATAGCTCCAGTCCCCAATAGGGCGATCGCCGCCAGCCCTCCAAGGATTCCGACCCACCCACGTTTGAGTAGTTTTTGTGTAGATAGGAGAACTGGAGAACCTGAAGGCTGGACTTCAGATTGCTCAGCAATTTTCATAGGAATGACAGACCTTGGTAAGCGAATGAGTGCTTGTAGCTGTTCGATCTACAACCTTTCGACGGGGGGGCTAGGCGAAAGATTTTCTGACAGGACAGTCTTATTCTGGCAAAGTTTTTTATAAGCAAAATCCCCCGGTCTGGCGACCCCAAAGTACATTTTTTGGTATACGGGCTCTACCATAAGGCGAATAAAATTTACTCTGTTTACAAATTTGATTTTTCACAGGTGTCGTGCAGGAAAAATCAAACGTTTCAACGGTTTCTCCAATGGTTGGGCGAAACGTTCTATAACGCGGTGCACGTTGATTAAGTACGGCGTCAGGCACGAAGTGCTCAACACCACCGTACTTAATCAACGTACTTGCACATTGCTCTATAGCCCTACGTCATTGAGGGTTTATTTCTCTATCACAGGATAGACGGAGCAAACGAACTCTACCCCATCTATCCTGTAGTGAAAGACCAGGGCGCGCCTTAAAGTAGGCCCCAGGCTTTAGACTGGGATGTGCTGCAAATGGTTAAGCTGTCAGATGCCAAAGAGCGGGTATTTTCAGAAACATCTGCTCTTTGGCTTTTCCAGGATGGCGTCACACGAAGTAGTTGGCTGTGTTTAAAGCACCACGCGTCGCGTCTCCCGTAGCAAACTGGATGCCATTAGCATTGACAATCAAATCGCGGCTCGCGGAGAAGCCAGCCAGGTTGTCGTTTACAGCCAGGTAGGTCTGATTGCGCCAGCGGAAGAAGACAGCTTCACGAGCTCGGAGAGCTTGTTGCCCGCCTAAAGCCTGGTTCTTGTCGGCAAAGGCTGCTCGGGTAGCAGCAGCCAGAGATGTTCCAGTTTTTGCGCCTGCGTTAAAGACGCCTGTGGGGCGGTTGGAAGTGTTCAGGCGGTTGTCGTAATCTAGCTGAATGCGATCGCCCTGCACCGACGAAAAACCCACAATCCGATCGGGTGCCGCAACGAGGGAATTGCCGTGTGCCGCAATGATGCTGGTGCCCCGGTAGAGGAAGCGATCGCCCCCCGTTCCACCGTTAAGGGTATCGGCTCCCAAACCTCCGTTTAGGGAGTCATTCCCCCCACCTCCCACGAGTGAATCTCGACCAGCCAACCCGTTGATCACATTGGCCCCAGCATTCCCGGTGAGGCTATCGTTTCTCGGGGTTCCATTTAAAGGGTCATCGTTAACCAGGGTCAAGATAGCGGTAGCGCGTGTTCCAAGGCTGCTATTAGCACTGGGAGCTGTCAGGGATAGGGCAATTCGCTCATCCGGTTCAAAACGCACATCCCCAAAAATCCCAATTGGGATCACCTTTTGGGTTTCTCCAGCGGCGAAGGACACCGCTACGCTCGACGTCCCATAATCGTTAAGGGCAGCCGGATTGGTGGTGTCTGGGCCCAGCACAACCGTTACGGTAGAGGCAATATTTGTATTGCCTGAGCGGGTTAGCACAACCGCATTAACCGTATTAGCCGTGTTCCCCTCAATGACCCGATAGGTAGCGGCGCTAAAGTCATAAATGGCAGTAGACGAGGTGACCGCAACCGTAGCCGTCTCCGAAGCGGCACTAAAGGGGGTAGTGCCACCGTTCGCTGTCGTATTCACCCGGCTCCCCGGAGCGTGGCCATCGCTACCATCCCAGGCACGAAACGAGATCGCCGAGCCTACCGAGTTTGCCGTAGGTACAAAGCGCAGGCGCGTCTCCATCTGCAACGACACATCCCCCAGAGTAAAGCTGCCCCCGGCTGAGGTCGTGTTGTCCCCCAGGGACAGCAAATTGGCCACTGTATAGGGATTGGGTGGGGTGAATCCGCCGATGGGTTGCGGAGCGAAGCTTGTATAGTTGCGTAGAGGCCCCGTCAAAATCTGGGTGCCGTTCGCTTTTAGGGAATAGGTTGTTTCAGAGACATCGAGGGTATAGCGAACCAGACTGGATGTGGTATCAAAGGTCGTTTCTTCAGCCGAGGTGAAGAGCTCCATAGGCAGGCCCCCCGGATTTGGAGTCCGATCATCGGATTGGGCAAAAATTCGTCCTTGCCCTGGGCCAGTCCGTTGAAAGCCAAGCTCGATGGCAGTTTGCCCATCAGCCATCACCAGCGTGATACTGAACACCGCACGATCATCATTCGCTAGGGTATTGCTAATGACTTGCGCTTCAAAGGAGATCTGAAAGCCATCATTGTGATTGAGGGAAGGGAAAGCAGAATTTTTGAGGGTATAGGTTTGGTTAAGGAGATTTACCGAGTAGTTGCTATACCCGGCATAGGTATCATTCTCATTACCGCTTCGGGTTGTGTTGAGAGTTGTCCCGGCACCCGTTGATGTTTCAGTTCCCCCCGGGGAGAACAAACTTCCTTGAGAAAAGCGAGTAAGACTGAGCCATGACTGATCGCTGGGGTCAGGAGTACCGTTGACACCTGGAGCAAAAAGCGGAATTGAGCCCAATACCACCGCGTTGCTTTCAGACACGTTGGTCAAATCGACCCAGCTAACCCCACCATCCAGGGAGTATTGCCAGGTACCTGTAGAGTTGTCTACCTGGGTGATGGCGATCGCTCCTACATCAGCATCGGCATCTGTGATGAGGCCATCAATCAGCTCGGCAACAGTAATGCCAGTATTTGCTGCATCCGTAATCGTGTTAGAGATAGGAGCCAGTTGCAAATCTAAAGATGTGTCGAGAACGGGGGCTGCTAAATTCACCATTGCTTTAGAAACGCCAGAAGGACATACGAAGGTGCTCCCGCTCCTGTCAATGGCAGAAGCCTTTTTAATGAAAGCAAATCTTCTCCTCAGAGATAACTCGCGGAAAACTATCTGTCAAAGGAATTACGCAGCTTTCATGTAACTTTTATAACAGCAGGCCACCAATTTACAGCGCTTTGCGCTTGAATCAGTCACGGTTGTTTTTGTGAGAGCCGCGCTCCGCGCGGCTCTCACAAAAACAACCAAATTTTAAGCGCTAAAAAGCGCTGTAACAGGTGAGATGGGCGGACAAAGCCCGCCTCATCTCACCTGTTAAATTGGTGTGGTGAAGTCCTGCAACTATCAGGGTGGAGTGGGCTTGCGTGTCTTTAGATTAAATTGATGCCCACGGGGCAGAATATGAACTTTGACACCATAAACGGCTAAATCTTCGTCTTTTAGCGCTGTTTTCAGGTTGTTGTAGGTACTCTCTGATTCATCTACGACCGTCACCGCACCTTCCCCCAGCACCGTCAGTTCATCACCCTGGACGGCGATCGCTGTATTCTCATCAATTCCAAATCCTAAAATACTGGGCTCAATCAGCAGAGCTGACAGCAATCGCCCCAAACGCCCCCGTTGAGCAAAATGCTGATCAATCACGACTCCTGGCAAAAAACCCATTCCCGGCCCCATTTCCACGACATCTAACCGGGGATTGGTCGCAGAATCTCCTTCCACAATCATCATGTCAGGCATCATCGCGGCTCCAGCACTGGTGCCTCCAACCACAACACCACTGGCATGTTGCTCACGAATCGCCTTGTCCAGGGGCGTATCTTTAATACGGTCGATGATTTGGGCCTGGTCACCCCCTGTGAAAAAGATACCAGTGGCAGATTGAATGACATCAATCAGATCAGAGGCTTCAGAATCGCGGCGATCGCGGGTATCCACGACATCCACCGCCTCTGCCCCTAACCGCAAAAATACATCGGTATAGGTTCGCCCCACTTCGTCGGGATAACTGGTTGCAGCCGTCATCACCGCAATGCGAGCCCGCTGCCCTCCTGCTAACCGCGTAAACTCCCGCAGGATAGTACAGGAGCCCTCCTTATCCTCAGCACCTCCCACAATCAGCAGGGCACCTTTTGTAGTCCGAGCATCCATAACCCTGTTTCCTCACGTGATTTTGGATCGCGTTTGAGGACAGATTTAGCGATCGCCAATCCATTTTCCCAAACGAATTCTTTAACGCAGAAATTACATTAGCGGAATACCACGAGCGCTCTCGGTGAATGGTAGCGTGATTTTTCTAGTAGATTTGTCTGTTTAAAGTTAGAACTGATTCTAAAATCTTCTATTTTCTACAAGTCGACTTCCCGTAAAAAATTAAGCCTTCGTAGTGATTCGCAGCATTGCGACTAAAAAAGTGCGGCGTAAAGCACCGCACTTTGATAATCACACTTCAACTACCCAAGAAGCAGGCACGAATATCCTTTACACCCACAGGGATTTTGGCATTAAACAGTGAATGTGCTTGGCACCGGGTTCCAGTTCACCCATGCGAGCATCCATCGCCAAACTCGCCAACGCGTAAGCATCCAGCGCACTCAAACCCTTCTCCGCCTGCATCCGTTCAATCAGGCTCATCGCCGCTTTATTCATGGCCTCCATGCCATTGGCATCAACGGCGTAGGTGACATAGCTGCTACGGGTATCAGCCGTAGGATTGGGAGGCAAGGGACGTGCATCGTCATCCTTGGGCAGCATACAGTACACCCCTTTCAATTGGTTCACGACTTCTGCAACCCGACAGTCCCCATAGGTTGCCATATAGCGCCGTGCTTCTGAGGCACGCATCCCCTTCCACTCCGCGAGAAACTTGACGGTTTCCTCTTGCAGAATGTCGAGAGCAATATTCATATCGCGATCGTAGCCCAGGGTAATCCAGTGG
Source organism: Leptolyngbya sp. FACHB-8 (assembly GCF_014695575.1). Classification (GTDB taxonomy): domain Bacteria; phylum Cyanobacteriota; class Cyanobacteriia; order Elainellales; family Elainellaceae; genus Vacuolonema. The sequence continues at coordinate 113,156 of NZ_JACJOO010000059.1, forward strand.
GTATCCGACTCAATGCGAGGCCAACTCAGGGTTTTGCCCTTAATCACTTCGACTGTCAGATTCAATTCATTAAAGGCCGATTCAATGGCAGTCAGGTTAATCTCACCGTTTCCTTGCACGGCGTGGGAATCACCCGACCACAGCAACGCTCCATCCACAAAAACCGGCAGGTAGATCGTTGTACCTTCTACCAATTCGCGGCAATCCAGGTTGCCGCCAAAGGGGCCGGGAGGTACCGTGCTGTACTGGCCACTCTCGGCACGGGCTACCCCCAAAATGCCGGGGAAGGGGCGCACGGGTAACTCAATACCGGGTAAAAATTCTGTTTTATTCCGATTCAGATCCAGGAAAAAGTGTTTTACCTGGGGTTCAGTGAAGACGCTGGGGAATTGCCCAAGGTTCAGATCTCCGGGCAAATTCCAGTTTGCCCCATAAGTGCGGGGAACGATGCGATTGATTTTGACCTTCAGGGTATCGCCGGGGGCTGCCCCTTCTATATACACAGGCCCTGTAATGGTATGAGGGCCACGTCCAGGGTAATTAACCCGCAACTCTGTGATTTTCTCAATGGAGACTCCCGGCAGAATTTGATTCTGGGAAGCCATCATCGTCTCTAGAATAATCGTGTCGCCCGATTTGATCCGGGCCCGTGGTGGCTCAGCATTATTGAACCAACCCCACTGCACCGTTTCATCCGTAGCTGGGAGCAGATAGACGCCTCCCTGATACTGCCCTACGTAGCCTTCCTGTAGGGCAGCCATTTCGGGCCGCGCGGTTTCTTGAGCACGAGCCTTAGGCAAGACAGACACAGCAGCAGCAGCAGCGGCGCTGCCAAGAAGAAAATCACGACGACGCGGCATAGAAATATTCAGGTGAAAAAATTAGATCGTTAACTCTGATTGTGTGGATACTTACTTGACTCAGCTAAAGCACAAATGTAGGTGTGCAAGTGTTTGGAGCCCATTTTTCTCACAGTTTTATGGGAAAAATGCAGGCTATCAAGCTTTTGAATACCCAATCAAATCAGACTTCAATTATTTCCAAAGCTTTATGATCTATTTGTTTCTACCGCTACAATTCATACTAATTCCTGAACATTTTCCAGTATTACGAGAAGATCAATAGATTCTCCTATTAAAACCAATCATAAATTCATTGGCAGATGGCGCAAATAATGGCAAGTAAAACCAATATTTAAAAATAGGAATCGGAAGAATGACGGCTAGAAACAGCCGTTTTAGGGAATCTAATTAACCTGAGTTCGGGTTAAGGGCGTTTTCGAGTGCCGCGCGTTGCGCGGCACTCGAAAACGCTCATTTTGGCGTGCGCAAAGCGCACGCCAAAATGAGCACTTCAGCTTATCCCGAACTGAGGTTAATTACCATAGAAATAAAGCTTAGAAAAGTTTTTTATTTTTCCAGCAAAATGCTTGAAACCGTACGTGATTAGTCTTTGTTCATGCGCGATCGCCCACTACCCTTAGCAGCCTGCGAAGCAATAGAAGACATCCAATAAATGAAGCCGTTGATGAGTATCAACGGCTTCATTTACTAGAAGCGTTTCAGAAGTTATCTTTTTCGTGCGCTTCGTATATAAAAAAATCCTTTCAGACAGTTTTACAACAGGGTGTAGTTTCAGGAAATGGTAGCTCAGGCGATCGCCATTGCCCCTTTCAATTCCAAAATCTTCTCAATCACCTGTTCCACGATCTTGTCAGGAGTTGAGGCTCCGGATGTTACCCCAATCGTCAGGTGGCCAGAAGGAAGCCAGTTTTCGGTGACTTCCAGATCGCGCCCCAGGGGTTTATGTTCGATGCGATTGCCGGGACCCATGCGATCGCTGCTATCAATATGGAACGAGGGGATATTCCGCTCAATAGCGATTTCTTGCAGATGAGTCGTGTTGGAAGAGTTATAACCGCCAATCACCACCATCAGGTCTAGTTTTTCTTCCACCAGATTCAGCATGGCATCCTGCCGTTCCTGAGTGGCATCGCAGATGGTGTTGAACGCGAGGAAGTGGTCGTTGAGGTTTTCCGGGCCGTACTTCTTCATCATGGTGTGCTCGAAGAGCTTGCCGATCTGCTCGGTTTCGCTCTTGAGCATGGTGGTTTGGTTAGCCACTCCCAGCCGTTCCAGGTCGCGATCGGGGTCAAATCCTTTGGAATGGGCGTTTTTGAACTTGGCGAGGAATTCAGTGCGATCGCCCCCGTTCAGAATGTAATTTGCCACATACTGAGCCTGCTCCAGATTCAGCACTACCAGATAGGTGCCAGCGAAGGAGCTAGTGGCGATCGTCTCTTCGTGGTTGTACTTGCCGTGGATAATGGAGGTGTATTCTACCCGCTTGTGCTTCTCAACGGTGTTCCACACTTTGGAAACCCAGGGGCAGGTCGTATCGATAATGGTGCAGCCGCGATCGTTCAGCAGTTGCATTTCCTGCACGCTGGCTCCAAAGGCGGGAAGGATCACCACATCGCCTTTTGCTACACCCGAAAAATCTTTGACGCCTTTATCGACTTCGATGAATTCGACATTCATCTCCCGGAGCCGCTGGTTTACTGAGGGATTATGGATGATTTCGTTGGTAATCCAGATGCGCTCGTTGGGGAAGTGCTGCCGGGTTTCGTAGGCCATTGCTACCGCTCGCTCAACCCCCCAGCAGAATCCAAAAGCTTCCGCCAGCCGAATGGTGACATCTCCCCGCATCAGGCGGTAGTCATTGGCGCGAATTTCTTGAATCAGCGGGCTTTCGTACTCCGACTTCATCATGCCCGTAACTTCGGCTTCATGGCCAAAGCCCTTGCGGTGGTAGTTATCGGAGTGGTTGAGCGATCGCTTAAACGCCTTGGTATCCATCAGCTTCCCCGGAGTAGACCGTCGTCTCCTTCAGCCTACCAGAATCCTACCCCTCTAATACCTCCAGAGTTGCCACCCAGCAATTCTCAGTATGGGCTTCAAAGCTGAGAGTTCGCGCCCTTCGGGCACGAACTCTCAGCTTTGAAGCCCGAAAATAGCCCGCCTTCGGCGGGCTATTTTCGGATTGGATTCCAAAATGAGAATTGCTGGTTGCCACCTCCAAATATTGAAATGCCCATTCGAAATTCAATTTAAGGAGGGGTGGAGCGTACGCTCCACCCCTTCCTAACTCAACACAGGCTCAGACATCTTTTCTAAAACCCTTATTGTGAGCACGGCATACCCACAACAAGGGTCTAGCAACACTGAAGTTACACTAGGCTTGCTGCATTGCTCTCCATGACTGGGTCAGGACTTTACCTGCTGATTGCGCAAAAACAACTGTGAGGAACAAACCTACAACCAAATCTGGAAGTACGGATTGGGTCAGAAAAACCAATCCGGCTGCGAGAAGAACAGATGTGTTTGCAATGATGTCATTCCTGGAGCACAACCAGACAGACGACATATTGATGTTGTCGTTTCGGTGCCGAGTTAGTAGAAGCAAACAGACTAGATTGGCCAGTAATGCCACAACGCCAACCACGCTCATAATGGTTGCTGCGGGAACGGCACCTACAAACAGTTGATAGGTTGCTTTTGCAAAGACTGCAATAGCAAACAGAAGCATAATAATTCCTTTCAAGAAAGCTGAACCAGCCTGAGCTTTATTACCCTTATTAATGACGTACAAACTGCTGGCATAAACTAACGCATCGCCCAGCATATCAAGCGAATCTCCTGTTAAAGATAGTGAACCAGCACGGAGCCCTGAGCCAAATTCAATCACGAACATGCACAGGTTGATAAACAACACGGCCCACAGGACTTTAGCTTGCTGTTTTTTTAGCTTCGTTAGCTCACAACCCTTGTTTTGACAGCAGTTGTCACCCATAAGCAGCTCAGCATTTCAACATTTATATGAATAGTTGGATGCTATCACAGGCCTTTAATAGCTGCTGGCAGGATTGTGTACAAAACATTACCTTCTCAAACATATTGAGGACTTACGCATGCTTGCTGTATGTAGTGTGATTTTCACACCAAACACAACAAGCATGCGTCGTCAGTACTATTCCAACCTGTAGCAATGTGCAAGTGCGTTAAGTACAGCAACGGTGGTGTGGGCACGAAGTGCCCCACACCACCGTACTTAATCAACGTGCACAGCGCTATAAGTTCGGGTTAAGGGCGTTTTCGAGTGCCGCGCGTTGCGCGGCACTCGAAAACGCTTATTTTGGCGTGCGCTTTGCGCACGCCAAAATAAGCACTTCAGCTTATCCCGAACTGAGGTTATTCCAGTATGGGTGAATAGCGCTGAAATAAACTGTCAGCGATCGCCCTAAGTTTTGAAAAATTCTGAGGCGAGTAGTTGCCTGTAACTCCTGCGAAGTGGGCATATTACCCGCCTTAGATTTGAGCGAACAAGCTGTTTACCGTTTCAATCTCAAGCAAGCATCACTAAAGCTGCGAATAATGTCTGAAAACTGCTGATTGCGCTCCATCAATGCCATATGCCCACCTGGAGCAAGGACATTCCGTTCCGCAGCAGGTATCTGCTCAGCAATGCGCTGGTTTGCGAAGGGGCGTGTTGCAATATCAGACTTGCCATGAATCACAAGGGTTGGCACCAAAATTTTAGGCAACGTTGAGGCCTCTGCAAACCGAAACATTTCCAGAACGCCACGGGCCAAAATTCCTGGAGATGCTTTAAGGCCCGTTAAGGTGGAGAAATTAAGCTGGCCTCGGGTTTCACGACCCGTAAAGCCTGAAATTTCTGTAGTTAGCAGTGTTATGCCATTCAAATAGCTGAGCCAGCTTATGAGCCAGAATAGGGGAGAGAGGGCGATCACCACATGCAGCAACGGTTCCAACAGAGGCTTTTGCAACGCCAGTAACAACTTGCTCAGCGTCGTGGTTCGCAATGGGTTTGTATAGGTGCCATCCACCAGGATTAAACCTGCAACGCGCTGCTCCAGCCGTTCGGGAAACAAGCGGCAAAAGGTCAACAGAATCATGACTCCCATGCTGTGTCCGAGCAAGAAAACGGGCTGATCATCCACCAGGGATATCACCGCATCCAGGTCACGGGCGTATTTCTCCGTTGAGTAATCCCGGTTGTCGGGCTTTTTGGATTTGCCCAGTCCCGGTAAATCCCAGACCACCACGCGAAACTGATCAGCAAGTTGTTTTTTTGCGTAATACCAGACTGTGCTGTCAGGTCCCCAACCGTGGGTCAGGATGAGCGTTGGCGCGTGATCGGGGCCATAAAATTCCACTTGAATTTCACTCCCATCAGGCCGGGATACCCGCTGCACTCGATTACTGCGCAGTGGCGAAGGCTCATCTTTTCCAGGGCGATGCAATAGCAAGATGGGCAGGAACCCTAGAAATGACCAGAGTAGGAGGCCAATGCCAAGGTAGAGCCAGCGATCGCTAACCAATTCCACCTCATACCACTCGTAGAGAATGTAAATGCCGCTCCCTAGCAGAACTACCGTCAGCAGATTGGCTAGCAAACGCAACACAAAATCAATGGGCATGAACATGGCGGAGATTCACCCTGCTAAAGCAACAAACCAGGCTGAGGTGAGCTTAAAGAAAAATTGCGTCCAGCATAACCTCCTAAGGTTATGGGCGATCGCCGCATCTTATCTTCCTCTCTCATGGAATTGAAGTGTGAAACCATGGTTTCTACATCTCAATATCCGGGTGCATCCACTTTTGTAGATGAGGCGGGCAATGCCCGCCTCATCTACAAAAGTGGGCTTCCAAATCTGCAAAAGCTAGGATGCACCCCAACATCCTTGGGGTAAAAATGCCCTATACGGCTTTGCGACAGCGTTCTGGCTCAAAAGCAAAGTACGTAATGGATCTTTACGCTAAAGGCATCAGAGAAAGTCCGGAATCCTACGGTCACTACGTGAAGTTTAGAGAGTTCCTGTGTAATTCTACACAAAAAACCCAAAATCCTTGTGGAAAGCGCACTTTAGCTTCTCACCGGGATTCGGTGTTCCTGAATCGTCTCCCCAAAAGTAATCACGCTGCATGAGTGAAACTATTCGTCGCCAGCACGGTATGGGTTGGCTCCGAGATTATCCCGACCATCGAGACTTACGGCTCACCAGCAAAGCTGTTCGTCCTCTGCTCGATACCGTGATGGGCCGCTCTGCCCGGTTTATTGAGAATCGTCAGTTCAAAAAGTTAGATCTCCCTTCCTTCGTAGACCTCCGGCCTGGGTTTTCCCCGGTAGAAGACCAGGGCAAGATGGAATCCTGCACCGCCCATGTGGTGACGGCGATCGCCGAATACCTGGAGCAAAAAGCGACGCAAGAGTATCGCCACCGCTCACGGCTGTTCCTCTACAAAACCACCCGCAACTTGCTCAAATCGGAGGGAAACGTCGGCGTCTTTCTCCGCACCACCATGGGAGCCCTGCGGCTCTTTGGGCTGCCCCCCGAAGAGTATTGGGCATACGAAATGGGCCAACTGAATGTAGAGCCTCCCGCCTTTTGCTACGCCTTTGCCTCCAACTACAAGGCGATGCATTACGTCCGGTTAGATGCCCCCGACACTTACGATGATGAATTACTGCTAACCATCAAAACCCAGTTGGCAGCCGGTTTTCCCCTGGCCTTTGGCACAATGATGTTCGATGCTCCGTTGCTCCATGCCAGTCGGGCGAATACCCTGGGGCAACTGCCCTTCCCCGTGAGTAGCGATCGCCCCCTGGGTGGTCATGCCATGACGGCTGTGGGCTACGACGACTCCCTGGTGATCGAGCACTTTAAGCCGGGTGGCATTAAGAGCAAAGGGGCCATTCTCGTCCGGAATTCCTGGGGTACAAGTTGGGGTAAAGAAGGCTACGGTTGGTTGCCCTACACCTACATTCAGCGGGGCCTTTCCGTGGATTGGTGGGTGCTCCTCAAACAAGATTGGGTGGATACGGGTGTCTTTGGGCTCAATGCCTGATCCCGCTATTCCTGGAAGTCGATTTGGCCCCTTTCGTCAATAGTTTCGTTGTCGCCTTGAACGTCCTCAAAAGACGATGTTGAGTTGAGGACTGTGAATTCAATCAATTGTGGGATAGGTGCCCTGACCCGCCCAGATGGACAAGATGCCCGTCCCTCAACAATCACAGCCGATTGAACTCGCATTTCTGAAACAGGCACAGTTCTGAAGCCATTTACGAGACAGGTCGCATCGAAATTCCAGCTTGGGAGAATTCGTGCAGATCCCAAATGTTGATAGCCAAAGGCATCTGCACGAACATTCTCCCCACAAAGTTTCAACTGTCATGGTCAGCCAGAGACAACGGTCGAGAGCCGTTCCTGGGGTTGCACCATCGGTTGGATTGTTCGCACGACGGATAATCCTGAATCCGTCTCAGTCAACTGAAATCGTCACGAAAGGAAACATCATGACTCGCATTCGCAAGCAAAACGAAAACCCCAACAACGAAGAGTCCAATCTGGAAGATTCTCTGGTCGTGCAACCGGCTGATGAGGCGATCGCTAGCGGTGTTGATCGGTTAATGGAAGTGATCGAGCAAACCGTTGAGAATCTGGGTGACGATGATGCCGAGCGGCAAATGCTGCGGCAGGGTGTCACCACGATTGTTCAAGAAACTCTGCTCGACTTCCTGCGACCCCAGGATGGCAGTATGGAAGCGGCATCCATGGGGCTGATTGCTCCCCTCAACGAGAACACCAAGCTGGGCACTGACGGAAATCAGACCTCTAAGAATGCCGTTGACCTGGCAGTACGGGGTTCCCAGGAGGTCGGTATGGCCTTTGTGAATTTCACCCAGGGCCTCATTAGCGGTACGTTCAACTCCATCATCAAAGCCACCATCGACCAGATGAAGGCTTACAGCGACATGGTGGCGGAGATCACCAAGAGCTTGAAGGAGTTCGCCTCTGACAACGTCTCTGATGATGCGGTAAATGAAAAGCTGGAGCAGCTCACCCTGGTTGAAGGGGACGAAAAGTTTGAGCTGAAAAAAGGCGAACCTCGTCGGGCTTACCATCTCAAGCGTTTGTTCTACCTGGCTCCTGTCACCGGCGGTTATCGAGCGGCGATTCTTTATGCCTTTGGTGTTATTGATTCCAAAACCGCCGAATTCAAAGAGGACGAAGTTAAAGCCATCTTTGAAAAAGAAGACTTTGATAGCGTCGGAGGGATCGAAGTTCGGGGTTCCAAAATCTATACCGACGATGACATGGCCGACATTGTAGCGGCCATCAAGCATGGCTTAGCCCGCGATGGCATGAACCAACTGCGGCAAATGGCGCGGGAAGGCATGGCTCGGATCGTCATCACCGAAGGTCAGATCGACACCAAGCTAATCTTCCAGGTTTCTTCCCAGGAAACTAACACATCCCGGACCAGCAACACCGATCGCAATAGCTACGGTGGCAATCTAAAAGCTGGAGCTTTCTGGGGATGGGGCAGTGCCAGCATGAGCGCGCACTACAACCAACTCAAGGTCAGCACGGTGGATCAAACCTCGGTGGGGAATATCGAAACCCTGACGCGCATGAGCGGTCAAGTCACCCTGAAGTTCAAGACCGATTACAAACCCCTGAATGACAGCAGCGGCTCCGTTAAAGAGTCTGATCTGGCTCCCATTCTCTAAACCGGCTGCCTAGCTTAGCGTTAAGACACCCGGTGTTTCCAAAAACACCGGGTGTCTAGCCCCTACAACCACACGACCTCTCCGCAGCACAATGCCTTCGATTTCCTTTCGCAATTTGGTGGAACTGACCGTGGGGGCGATCGCCGACATCCCTGCCACCTACGACCCTCCCCCCGATGTTCTGGCGGAACTCCTGGCCGAATCCTCCCTGCCTTCCCCACCTCCCAACACTCCCTGGCCCCATCTCAATCTGGATGAGATTACCGTGGAGATTCCCGTCCATTTCCACGTCTCGCCTGATCAAGCTGACACCGGCACTAACCCCCGCCTGATGACAACCCTGCCATCACCCCTAGTGCCCAAGTCGGCAACAGGCTTAAGCCGTTTTAGAATGACCCTGACGTTTTACCCCGGTGCGTAGCCCTGTGGAAGATCGCGATCGCTCCCTCACCCCTAACGATTCCCCTGCCCTCCCCAACGAAGAGTGGGAATTGTCTGAACTCATCCAACTGGTCACCGCTGAGCTGGATCAGGCCCAGGACACCTTAATCCTCAAGTCGCAAAACCGTCGCCTATCGATGATGGTGAACCAACTCAATCTGGATCTCCAGGTGGACGTGCGCCGTGACCCGAATGGTCGCCTCCTGTTTCGCACCACGGCTCCAGGGCACTCGGGAGCGACGGTACTGAAGCTAGGGTTTACCCCTGCCCTCGATACCCAGGTGCAGGAAACGCGCAAATCTGTCGACCTGGAAACCGATGAACTGGAACCGTTAAATACGCTGCCTGATATTCAGGAGAGCGAAATTCAACGACTCAGAACGGTAGGCATTCATTCGGTCAACGACCTGTATGGTGCGACCCAAACCCCGGCCATGCTGACAGAAGTGTCGCTCAAAGCCGGAGTGGATGAAGCCCGGTTGCGCCTGTGGCGACAGTGGCCGTTTATCTCGGATATTCAGCCCGAAAGCGGCCCTGCTGGCAGCATTGTGGTAATCGATGGGGGCAACCTTGGAACCCCTGAAGATACTGTAGAAGTCTACTTTCAAGATCGGCTGGCGAGGATGATTCAGCGTACCAGTACCCGACTGACGGTGGAGATGCCCAGGAGCGTCACTGGCAGTGGTAGTGTGATCGCCAAAGTGAACGACCAGCGCACCAACACCAAACCCTGGCGAGCCCATGTCGTGGATCTGGTGGTGCAAACCATCACCCTGAAAACTCCAGGGGTTCTCCGGGTGCAGCAGGCGATCGCCTTCCAGGCAACTCTAATCAACCAGGGCACCCTCAGTATCCCCAACATCCCCGTCCGTTGGATCGTGACGACCACCTCTGGGCAACCCCCCATCGAATACAGTTTGCAAGCTCGCCCAGTTGACGATGATTTCCCCACACTCCCCAGAACTATCATTCAGGAGAACTATCTCCACGGCCCATTAAAAGCCCAGGAAACCTCTACCGATCCATCCCTGGAGTTTACGGCGGCCTTCACGGCACCTGGCACCTACTGGGTCAGCGTCATCATTGACCCTGACAACACGCTACAGGATCAGTCGCCCACTAATAATCGGTTCATGCTGGAGTTTGTGGTGCAGCCTGCCCTGCCACCCCCGCCCGAATTCAATTCACCCCCCAACCAATTCACTCCCAAATCGGGAAGACCGGGCGATCGCATCACCCTTCAAGGCCGCAACTTCAACCAGGGAAGCCCCATGGTTCTGTTTGGCACGGTTCAAGCCGCGATTATCAGTACCAGCGCAACGCAAATTGTCGTCCGCGTCCCTTCCATCTCTCCCCGGACCACCTCAATTACGGTACAAACCTCCGTTGGAACCGTTACCACACAAGATTCCTTCACCATCCTCAGCAGCAGCTATTACGGTTCTGGACAGGCGATCGGAGGGAACTTGCTATGAGCCCATCCATTACCCGCTCGGTCTGGTCCTTCTGGACAAAACCCTTCCGGGCCCATCGACAAACCATCTGGCTCAGCGAAAAGCACCATTTACTGGCCTGGATTCTCTCCCTGGAAACAGCCCGCAAGCACTATCCCGAAACCGCTCTGATCACGGACGACGAAGGCGCACAGATGCTGGTGGATGGACTGGGGCTACAATTTGACGCCGTCTCTACGGAGTTAAACGCTCTGCATGATCAGGACCCAGATTGGTGGGTTCTCGGCAAGCTGTGGGCCTATCGCAGCCAGAGCCATCCGTTCATCCATGTAGACAGCGACGTGTTTCTCTGGAAGGCATTGCCCCCGGATCTGGCCACGGCCCCCGTGCTCACCCAAAACCCCGAATACTTTGTGTTTGGAGAACATGACGCCACCTGCTGGTGGTACCGACCTGAGATCTTTGATCAGCGCGTCAGACAGACGGGCGGATGGCTACCCGACGAATGGCACGCCTATCTTGTGCAACGCTCTAACCGGGCCTACTGCTGCGGCATTTTTGGCGGCACCCAGGTAGATTTTATTCGGCACTATGCCGACCTGGCGCTACAAATCGCCACCCACCCCCGCAACCAAGCTGCCTTTGAGCACATGGACAATAAGCCAGGGGATTGCCTGCTGATTGAGCAATACTTTCTAGCGGCCTGCGTGAACTATCACCGGCAACACCCCAACACCCCCTTTCCCGGCGTTGCCATGGAGTGTCTGTTTGCCACCCCTGAATCGGCCTTTTCAGAAGAACAACCCCAGCAACTGGGCTACACCCATCTAATCGGCAATGCTAAGCATGACGTGGCGATCGCCCACCGCCTAGAACAACGCGTCGCTCGAGACTACCCCGAGCAATACGAACGGTGTTTGCAATACGTTGCTCACCTAGACTAGTACGCTGAGGCGGAAATCCATCACCTATGTTTTGTGTGGGGTGCGAAGCACCCCACACAAAACATAGGTTGCGAACTTAGGCCGCAGGCTACTAGCTTTTGCTATCGCGCTAAAACCTATGCGATAGGGACGTTGTATGCCATATCCCTACCACAAAGGTTTCAGTATGTGAGCTTCTCCGCTCACAAAATCCGTTTGAGTTTAATTCTGATAGGCTACAAAGATTGGGGCCAAATGGAGTTAGCCGATGGATCAACAGCTTATCCAAACATTAGTCAATGGGGTGGCCGTGGGCAGCATTATTGCCCTGGCAGCCGTGGGATTAACCTTAACCTATGGCATTTTACGACTGGCAAATTTTGCCCACGGGGACTTGATGGCCCTGGGTGCCTATTTCACATGGACAGCCAATGCGCTGGGGATCAACATCTGGCTAGCGACGGTCGTAGGTGCATTGTTGACGATCGCCGTCGCCCTGCTCCTCGAAAAAATCATATGGTCGCCCATGCGCGATCGCCGCGCCTCATCTACGACCTTAATCATCATTTCGATCGGCCTCGCCCTGTTCCTCCGCAACGGCATCATTCTGGCCTGGGGAGCCGCTAACCAGCAGTACGATTTGCCCGTGCTAGCGGCCCTCAACCTCGGTGGCATCCGTATCACGATGACTCGGATTATTGTGGTGGGTTTGGCGATCGTCGCCATGCTGGGGATGCACTACCTGTTACAGCACACCAAGGTCGGCAAAGCGATGCGCGCGGTCGCCGATAACGTTGACCTGGCGCGAGTGACCGGCATTAATGTCGATCAAGTCGTGATCTGGACATGGATTCTGGCCGCAGGACTCACCTCTATTGCAGGCTCCATGTATGGACTGATTACAGCCGTCCGTCCCGACATGGGATGGTTCCTGATTCTGCCCATGTTTGCGTCGGTGATTCTGGGGGGTATTGGCAATCCCTATGGGGCGATCGCCGGCTCCTACGTCATCGGCATTGCCCAAGAACTTAGCACCTACCTGTTCTCAGCAGAATACAAGCTGGCAGTAGCCCTGGTGCTGATGGTAGCCGTGCTGTTGATCCGACCCCAGGGGATTTTTAGAGGCACAATGTAGTCTTTGTGAAATGGGTGCCACCCACAAATGGCACTGAAATAAGCCCAAACCTACGTTAGAGAAAGGCCGGGGTCTGCTTCAAAACCCCAGCAAAGCGAAGCGACCTGACACCTCCTATGCAAAACCTCCTTGCCGAGGGGGGTCTGGGGGGACGGGCAGCCGTCCCCCCAGTCGGGGGGTTTGGGGGGCGACGCGCCCCCAAGCCAGGTTTATGCAAGCATCCCAGCTTATGTCAGTGCCATTCGTGCTACTCACCTAATTTCAGTAACCCAAATTCAAAATAAGCCGAAGTGCCCATTTTGCGCGCGTTAGCACGCAAAATGGGCGTTTTCAAGAACGGCACGAAGCGCCGCCCTCGAAAACACCGTCAGCTCAAACTGAGATTCCGTAGAAAGCAAAAAAATCCCCCAGAGCAGAGATCCAGGGGAAACAAAGGCATTCGTTAATCCAAAAGGATTATTGAATAATTCCAAAATAATAAGCCGCCACGAGGAAGTTAATAGCCAGGAGCAGCAAGGCCCAGCCAGCGCGGAAAGTATAAGGGGGCTTCTTAGTTTGTGCTTGTTTGGAAGTCATTGCGATTGTCCTTAAAAATCAATTCAACCGTGAACCTCTGTCGCCATTATTAACCAACCTGTACCCATTGCTACGCTCACAGACAAAACTCAATATTTTGGAATAATTTTGCCTGGCAACTGCTCTGTAGATGGGCGCAAGCTAAGTGTGCTCCTATCTACAAATCTGGACGGATGATTACGCCTCTTCACCAGCATGGTAAGAGCTCCGCACCAATGGTCCCGATCGCACATGGGAAAAGCCCATATCCCGAGCGATCGCCCCCAGGTGCTCAAACTCCTCGGGTGCCCAATACTTCTGCACCGGCAGGTGATCCAGTGAGGGGCGCATGTACTGGCCTAAAGTGAGGCGATCGCACCCTACCGTTCGCAGATCTTGCAGAGCTTCAACGATTTCAGTCTCAGTTTCGCCATGGCCCAGCATCAGACCAGATTTGGTGGGAATCGTAGGGTTCAGTTCCTTCACGATGGCAAGGACATGGAGCGATCGCTCATACTTAGCGCCCCGACGCACCACGCCCTGCAGCCGTTTTACCGTTTCCACATTGTGGTTATAGCAGGCAGGGTTTGCAGTAACTACCTGGGTCACTCGCTTCCGCTGACCCGCTTCGCCTGACAATCCACCCCAAAAATCGGGAGTTAACACTTCGACCTGAGTCGCTGGATTAACCTGGCGAATGGCTTCCATAGTTTGCACAAACCAGTTGGCACCTCCATCTGCCAGGTCATCCCGTGCCACAGAGGTCAGGACCACATAACGCAAGCCTAGGAGCTGCACTGCTTCTGCCACTTTCTGAGGTTCCTGCGGGTCGAGAGGCATCGGTGCATGCCCCTTATCCACCTGACAAAAAGCACAAGAGCGCGTACAGGTCGGCCCCATCAGCAGAAACGTTGCAGTCCCGCTGGCATAGCACTCGCCCCGATTGGGACAACGCCCTTCCTCACAAATCGTGTGGATTTGCCGCTGCTTGATAATTTGTTGTACCGTTGACAATTCGCTGGCCTTACCGATAGGCCGACGTAACCAGGCAGGCAATTGCACCAGGGTAGGGCGCTTTTCGTGCGGCGCTTCGCTAACACCAGAAGAGGCGTTGCCAGTGGAAATGGAATCAGGGGGAGTCATGGAGCAGACTAGGTTTTTGTCTTCCTGTCAATCTATCGCTGTTTAACGTGAAGCGGTGTCAAATGTCAGAACCAGTCTAATATTTTTGAAGATTTTAGGTGAGCAACATGCAGCATTGCATGGTGGGCTACAGCCTGAGTTGATCTGGTTAGGACGTTTAGTTTTTGAGAAGCTACACGGAGCGCAGTTTTTCAAAAGTTAAACTGTCCTAGTTCCGGATGCATAGCGCTATACAACTGTAAGTTGGAGTTGCACTGCTAGCAAAAGCGTGCTGTAAAGCCGCTAGCAAGAATGTTTTTTGTGCGCCTCACGCACAAAAAACATTCTCTAAAACAGATTCTGGAAGCGCTGACGAGCTTTGTCTAAGGCCCTTTGTATTCGATCAAGCGGCTGGTCTTACCCAGCAGGCGATTGCGATAAAACTGGAGCTGCCCCAACACATTCGGAAATTTGCCCAAAACGCAGGAACCCGCATACAGTGCTGCATCGCTGTTGGATAGCCCAGTGCTCTGCATATAGCGGTAAATCTTGTAAACCATTAAGCCATAGCCCAACAGTAGTACCAGGCTCAGACCATGGGTCAAGAAGGCCAATGCGATCGCCCCGCCGGGAATCACTAATCCCCACAGCCAATTGCTGCGCGTTTCCCTCACCCAATGCCGCTCCGGTGGCTGACCATGCAAGGAAGAGCCTTCTGCATAGGCATGGCCTGCCCGCAGCGATCGCTTCCACCACTGCCCAAATCGTGTCATCTGGGCATCGTGCAGGGTCATCTCCGCATCCAGGCGGTAAATCTTCCAGCCCTGCTGTCGGAGCCGCACACACAGTTCGGGTTCCTCTCCAGCAATCAGAGCGGGATTGTAACCGCCTGCTTTTTGCACCGTCACAATCCGCATCAAGGCATCGCCACCACAGGCTTTCGCCTCCCCAACGGGAGTGTTCCACTCAATGTCACAAAGCCTGTTGTAAATCGTCTGTTCCGGGAAGCGTTCGCGACGGCGACCGCAGACGACCGCCCACTCAGGGTTCGTGTCTAAAGCTTGTTGTGCGGTTTCGAGCCAGCCCTCAACGACCTCGCAATCCCCGTCGACGAATTGCACATAGGTCAAATCAGGACAGAGGGTCAGCAATCGTTCCAGCCCGGCATTACGAGCCCGAGCTGCCGTAAAAGGAATGGAGAGATCCAGATCCACCACATCAGCGCCCAGGTTGCGCGCCATCTTGACACTGCCATCCGTTGAGCCCGAGTCTACATACACCACCTGCCGAACTCGACCGATGACCGACTTCAGACACTGCTGCAGGCGATCGCCCTCATTACGCCCAATGGCGACTACGCCAATCTCACTCACAGGGTTCTTCTCCTGATGCACGATGTTGCATGAGTAGGTATTTTCCTCAGTGTTCCCTGATTGAGCGGGGAGGTGATCACGGTTTCCCTACCTGATTGGATCGGCCATCCCGTCCCCCCAGATAAAATTCCTCACGCTAGAGTTGGAGAATACGTTGCAAGTCCACTCAACTATGACTAAGGCGGTCTTTTCGGATAAGCAGTTTTGGAACAAGCTGACTCGCTTTGCCACCAAAGCGGGACGTGAAGTGGTGGAAAAAGCGTTGACTCTGTATTTTGCCGCCCAACGACCTGAAACACCTCTCTGGGCCAAAACAGTCATCTATTCCGCACTGGCCTATTTTGTTCTGCCGATGGATGCCATCCCCGATGTCACTCCAATCGCTGGGTTCGCCGATGATCTGGGCACCCTGGCCGCCGCTCTAGCCACCGTCGCAATGGCTATCACCCCGGAAATCAAAGAGACCGCTCATCAAAAAGTGGTCGATTGGTTTGGAGAAGAGCTTCCTGAAGAAGAGGAGCCCATGCCAACCGATGATCCCATTCGCGTCATCACTATCGATTAATGCTGCCGGAAGGGATGCTCCGTGTCCCCGTCATCACATCTGCGTGAGCGTGTTGATTAAGCAGCAACTCTCGTTTTGGAATGAAGCCCCGAAATAGCCTACCTTCGATAGGCTGTTTCAGGGCTTTAAGCTCATCAGGAGAACTACCGTGATTCAGGGCAGATGGGAAAGGGGCACTTCGTGCCCCTTTCCCCGCATCCTGTCCACAGGCTTGAAACATCACCGGCAGTAGCGCTGAATCAACACGCTCAACGTTATAGTGATAATGTTCTGCTACACAGGCGGAGGACTGGAAACATGGTGCGAATTGCAGTGGTGGACTATGACATGGGAAACCTGCATTCGGCCTGCAAAGGATTGGAGAAGGCGGGTGCCACAACCCTGGTAACTGACGTGGCCCGCGATCTAGAGCAAGCCGATGCGGTTGTGCTACCTGGCGTGGGAGCATTTGACCCAGCGATTCAGCATTTGCGATCGCGCGATCTAATCCATCCTATCCGTGACGTCATTGCTAGTGGCAAGCCTTTCCTGGGTATCTGCCTGGGTCTGCAAATTCTTCTAGAAGGCAGCGAAGAGGGACGCGAAGCAGGTCTGGGTATTGTGCCTGGCATGGTACGACGCTTCCGCCCAGAACCCGGAATTACGATTCCCCATATGGGCTGGAACCCACTGCAAGTAGTGCAGTCGGATCTGACCCTATGGCAGGAGCTACCTAACCCCTGGGTGTACTTCGTACATTCCTTCTATGCCGACCCAACAGATCCAGTCGTCGTTGCGGCAACCGTTACCCATGGCAGCCAAACGGTGACGGCAGCGATCGCCCGCGACAACCTGATGGCCGCCCAATTCCACCCTGAGAAATCCTCGACGACAGGTCTGAAAATTCTCGCCAATTTCGTAACGCTGGTGCAGCAGAAACAGCTTGCGGGGGTTGCCTCCTAACTCGTTTTTTGTGCGCTTTGCGGACGAGAAACAATCTTGAAACCATTGATGTTTCGTGTTCTATGCACACGAAACATCAATTCTGTCTTTAGACCCCTATTTCTAAATCCATGAGTTTGCGCGTCTACGGGAACCGCCCTCTCAAAACGTTACCGGGGCAGGCAACCCGTCCAACTCCGGCACGAGTACGGGAAGCGCTATTCAACATCTGGCAGGGAGCCATTCCAGGGTGCCGCTGGCTGGATCTGTGTAGTGGCATCGGAGCCATGGGTGCAGAAGCCCTGGGTCGAGAGGCCGCTGAAGTGGTGGGCATTGAACAATCAGCAAAAGCCTGCACAGTGATTACCGAAAACTGGCAGCGCATTGCCCAATCTGGGCAACGATTTCGACTGCTACGGGGGGATGTTGTGCAAAAGCTGCCAACCCTGAAAGGGCAAAGCTTCGATCGCATCTACTTTGACCCACCCTATGCCAGCGAGCTCTATCTGCCCGTCCTTCAAATTATTGGTCGAGACCACCTGCTGGCTCCCGATGGGGAATTAGCCGTAGAGCATGAGCCCAAACGCTGGTCAAAGGAAGCCTGGGCGGAGTTACTGGCACAAGTAATGCCCCTGGCGGTATGCCGGGAGAAAGTTTATGGCAATACTGCGGTCACTTTTTTTGCTCTGGACAGCCCATAAAGAAGTACGCCTCACAGTGGAGTACCTTCCAAAACAAAAGCGCCGGGGCGATCGCCCTGGCGCTTTTTAAATACAGATTGCAAACCAGAGGCTTACAGGCCAAGCTGGTTACCACGACGGTATTGCAGGTAAGCCGCAACAAACAGCCCTGCCAGCGTGATGGGAATCAGCCCCAGAACGATACCAGAAAGTAAGGGTTCGACCACAGTATGCTCTCCTTAAGAATCACCTTGATCTTATAGCAAGATGCTCATCGAGAAAATGGAGCCTTCGAGTTCCCAGCAATTCTCAGTATGGAATTAAGCCCGAAAACCGCTTGCCGAAGGCAAGCGGTTTTCGGGCTTCAAAGCCAAGATTGCGCGCCTGACGGGCGCGTAATCTTGGCTTTGAAGCTCATAATGAGAACTGCTGTCGAGTTCCAGACCTAGGGGAAAATGCTTCGCAGCTTAGCCCCTATCCTGAAATGGCAGACGTTACAGAACTTTAGATCCGCAAGAGTTCTTTACGCCAATACTTCACACACCGACACAGTTAACAGAGATATCTATATAAAGGCATAGCTTAAAATAGAAAATTGAAGGCACTGATAAAACGGCAAAAGCCCAAAATACGCCTTATCAGGCTCCAAAAACCAGTTGTTTTGACAGCTTTGCGGAATCTCTGCCCAATGGATGAGGCCGTACACATATTAAATAAATCTGTGTAATCTCCTCATGCTATGCAAAAAACCTTAATCTAAGTTATAGATTGAGAAACACTCCACCCACCTGGCTTTGACTAGAGAACTCTTGGATAAACAACAGGTAATGGACAACCGGGCCGAAAGCGTGGCATCTTCGTCATCCTTTCCCATCCGGCAAGTGATGTCCGTTCTCTTTGGGATTCTGGCCATTGTCAGTATTACGATCGCCGGAATCCATTTTGTTGACCGCGCTGATCCCTATGCGCGGGATGTTTTGTCGCTGCATGGCGATGCCAGACGGGGTACGGAGATTTTTCTAATGAACTGTGCCACTTGCCATGGTGCTTATGGCAAAGGGGAAGTTGGGCCCAGTTTACAGAACGTCTCTTCGCGTAAGTCTAAGGTTGGGCTGATTCGTCAGGTTGTAAGTGGCCGCACGCCACCCATGCCTCAATTTCAACCCACTCCCCAAGATATGGCCGATCTGCTTAAATTTCTCGAAACGCTATAAAAGTTTAATGACCCGTAATCCTTTAAGTAAGCCATCTAGCGATGCTGAGGTAGCTTACTTAAGGGACTTACATATTTTTGTCAGGTCTAGTGCATTACTTATATATGGGCAGGGCTTTGCTCCGTTCTCCCTCGCGTACAAGCTATTTGGCCTAGATTTTTATACTTGAGTGCAATGGGCATCAAGCACTACTCGAATCTTCGAAGCGATAACCTACGCCGATCACAGTTTTAACAAAGACGGGGTTAGAAGGGTCCGGCTCAATCTTCTTGCGCAGCCGAGCAATATGAGTGTCTACCACCCGTTCATCCCCAAAGAAGTCACTGCCCCAGAGCTTTTCAATCAACTGAGCCCGGTTCCAAACGCGACCGGGGTAACTGACAAAGGTAGCCAACAGGTCAAATTCCAGAGTTGTCAAATCTAGTGCCTCAATCTCTTGCGACAGCAGATGACGTTGGGCCAACCGCTGGTCTAAATCCACCGTAAAGTGTGGCGTCTGGTAGGTGTGAGACTGCCCACCCTGGCGCAAATTACGCCGTAGCAGTGCCCGCACCCGAGCGACCAATTCGCGGGGGCTAAAAGGTTTCACCATGTAATCATCAGCTCCAGTGGATAAGCCGATAATCCGATCCATCTCATCCCCTTTGGCCGTCAGCATCAGGATGTAGGGATCCTTTGCACCAGGTTTTTGACGAATGCGCGCACAAACCTCTAACCCATCCAGCCCGGGTAACATTAGATCCAAAATGATGAGGTCCGGCTTCACCTCATGGAACAGTTGCACAGCACTAAGGCCATCGCGACAGGCACGACAGGTAAACCCTTCTTTTTCCAAATAAAGCTGAATCAATTGAGCAATCTCAGCTTCATCTTCAACAATCAGAATATCCATGGCTCTGGTAACTTTAGCCCTTGAGGCCGTTGCTGAACGTATGCTAGCAAAGGAAGACGTGTTCTTAAATAAGGGGTTTCCGAATGGCATTATCGGGTATCTACCAAAGCTCAAAGCCTTCATGTTGTAGATACTACGCTGCAATACGAAGGCTTTAGGCTTTGACAGGAGGAGGTTCTTTAATGCGCTGGGAGATAGGTAAACAAGTCTGCTAGACTTGCGAAGATTCGTTTGCGTCGGCGTGTTCCATCAGACTCAGGGGACAGGGAGGGGCGATGACGACAACTCAATTTTCTGAATTGCGTAGTCTAGAGAAACAGTTGCAAGAGAACCTGCGGGCCGTCTTGCCTGAGAGCTTGCACTGGCCTGTGCAATGCGCGGCAAAGGAAGGAAAATTGTTGGTGGCAGTGCAGCATGCGCCTCAAGAGCGCGTCAATCAGTCGCTGGTCTTCAAAGTTCTAGAAATGGCTATGCGGCAAGAGCCAAGTATTCAAGCTTGGATGGCGCGATCGCCCGACCTCTATGCCGTCCACTTCTATGTACGGCGGCTAGGTGAGATAGAGCCCTATGGCTTTTACCGAATGGCCTGGGACTCGGTCTTTTCCAGCGATGGGATTGCTTCCGCTCCCACTACAGGCATTCCACCCTTTTCTCCATCCCCGGCAATTCATCCCATTTCGACAGATCCCCAGTCTGATCTGCCAGAATCCCCAGCCTTGGCAAGCCCGGCATTCTTAACAGTATTACCGACCCCCACGGATGAACCGCGGCTGGAGGTGGTCGATGTTGAAGCCACAGAAATTCCGGTGCGGTGGCGGTTGCCCTGGAAGCGGGTGCGAATTCCTCGTATGGTAGTAGCGGGAGCGATCGCCGCTGCCGCCATGCTGACCGTTGGTGGAACCTACGCCCTGACACGGCCCTGCGTTGTAGGCCGTTGCACTGCCCTGGACACGGCCCAACAGTTACAAACCACCGCCTCTGAGAAGATGACCGCTGGGAAGTCGGCCCAGGATGTGGTCGCTGCTTATGAGTCTTTGGTGGAGGCGAGTTATCTACTGGCTCGCATTCCCTCCTGGTCACCCCACTACGAAGTGGCTCAGGGATTGCTGAACACCTATGAGATCGATGCCCAAAAACTAGAACGGGTGGTACTGGCTCAGCGTTTAGCTATGCAGGCCGCCGTCAAAAGCCAAAACCCGCCCCATCCCCTCTCTGTATGGCGTGAGGTGCAACAGGGTTGGCGGGCCGCGATCGCCCAACTCGAGAACGTCCCCCAAAACAGCCCCGTCCATGATTTGGCGCAATATAAGCTCAAGGAGTATCGGGCTAATTTAGGCCAGATTGATCTTCGCATTCGGCGCGAAGTGGAGGCCCAGGAGCGGGTCACGATGGCTCGCAAAGCCGCGAAAGAAGCTGAAACACGACAAAGCATCGCCCAATCTGATGAAGGGTTGGAGCGCATACGGGCCACCTGGCAGTCGGTGCTGGCAATATTGGCTCAGGTCCCCAATGGAACAATGGCCTATGCCGAAGCGCTGCAACTGTCAGAACTCTACCGTCCTCAGTTACAGGCCGCAGAAGATCGTCTGCGGTTAGAAGGCCAAGCCAACAATCGCTACGACCGCGCGATCGCCCTCGCAACGGCTGCCCAGGCCGCTGAACGCCGCAATCAATGGGGAGAAGCGGTCGCACAGTGGCAACTGGCCTTAGCCCAACTCCAGCAGCTAGAAAAAGGCAGCACCGCCTTTGAGCGGGGGCAATCTCTTAAGGCCTCCTACCAGGCAGCTTTGACCAATGCTCAGGAACGTCTGCGGGTTTCCAGCGCCCTTCAAGCCGCACTTCAAGAACTGGATCCCCTCTGCGGGGGTCAGCCCCGCGCCTGTACCTACGAACCTGTTGATAATCGGGTACAAGTCCGCATGACCCGAGCCTATGAACAGGCGCTCGACCAGGCTATGGCCAATTCTGGTGCTCCGCTCGACGATACCACTCGCATGAGCTATATGAATCCACTACTACAGGCGATCGCCTCCGTAGGAGAGTTCAGCAACGCTCCGATCGAGCTTTACGAAGCCGAAGGAAATCTCTTTGGGATTTATGATCCGCAGATGAATGGATTTGTACCCCAGTTGAACCGATAGGATTTTGTGCTGTACCAGATACGGCACAAATTCAGGGCTTACGCGCCCACCATATTTGGCACATTTGTGTTGGGCGTGCGAAGCACACCCAACACAAATGTGTAAGTTCTGACTAATGGCGTGTAAATTGGGCTGCCCCATTAAAAAACTGCCGGTAGATACCTTGGGTCACCAGCAGGCTGGCGAGTAAATCTACAAATGCCAGCATGAACATAATCAGCATTTGATAGAGGGCGGCATTGAAGGGATCAGCCCCGGCCAGTATTTGCCCGGTAATAATGCCGGGAAGGGTGACGATACCAATGACCGTCATGGCATTCAGGATGGGAATTAAGCCCGCCTGAATCGCATCGTTACGGTACTGCTGCGTTGCTTGAGCAGGGGTAGCACCGAGGCTCAGGTGTGTTTCAATTTCTATTTGGCTACTGTTGAGATTGGTGACCAGGCGTTCCCCGGCGATCGCCGCTGCATTCATCGCATTTCCTAACAGAATGCCGGCCAGGGGAATCAGGTATTGAGGATCAAACCAGGGTTGGGGACGAATCACCAACAGGTGAACATAGGCCAGAGTCAGAGTTGTGGTGCAGAACAGCACTCCACCAAGTAAGGGTAAGAGCTGGGGGAGCTTGCGGCTAATCCGGTTACGGGCCACCACCGTCGCCGTAAACATCATGACCCCAATAATTGCCAGCACCAGCCAGGAGTTTTGGATACTGAAGGCGACCGCCAGAAAGTACCCCACTGCCAATAGTTGAACAATGGTACGTCCCGTAGCAACTCCCAGCTTCCATTCGAGGCCCAGGTGTTGCCACAGAGAGAGCCCCACAGCGATGACCATTAAGCCCAAAGCCCACCCCAGCCGCGCCAAATCGAGTTGGATTGTTTCCTCCACCCTATGCCTCCACACCCTTGCGAGACGCGAGTATACCAATTCCACAGGGAGATGCGTCAAGTGCATCCCACTTTTGTCAGCAATTCTCAGTATGGGTTTCAAAGCTGAGAGTTTGTGCCCGAAGGGCACGAACTCTCAGCTTTGAAACCCGAAAATAGCCCGCCTTCGGCGGGCTATTTTCGGGTTGGATTTCAAAATGAGAATTGCTGCACTTTTGTAGGTGAGGTAGTTTTTGCCCACCTCACCTACAAAAGCCCGTCCACTCAAAGTGGATGGGGATGGGGTGAAAGGGGCACCTCGTGCCCCTTTCACCCCACCGCCTAGAACATCAATCCAAAATGAGAATTGCTGAACCCCTGTGCCGTAGAACCTATAAGTGAAGGATAAAACTGCCAGTTGGAAAACTGGCACCTGAAACTGTCCACCCAGGAGATACGTCAATGCGCCAAATCTGGGAATATAGCGAGGGATTACCCGATGGGCGAGAAGAATTCCATGAATCTAACCCGCCCCTTGCCCCCAGCTCCCATGGGTGACCAGGTCACAATCCAGGCAAATTCCAGGATTGGGTGAACGTCCTCGTTATTGGTAAATTGGCGTGAATTTTATTCCCCCCTTTGATCTGACCCGGCAATATCGAATTATTGGTGATGAACTGAGTAGCACTGTGCTGGAGGTTCTGGCTTCGGGCAAGTATATTAATAGCCCTATTGTTCAGGCCTTTGAAGAAGAATTTGCTGCTTACACCGGCACAGCCTATTGCGTTGGCTGTAACTCCGGTACTGACGCGCTCTACCTGGCCCTACGCGCCCTCAACATTGGCCCAGGGGATGAAGTGATCACCACGCCTTTCAGCTTCTTCGCCACTGCCGAAACCATTAGTGCCGTTGGGGCTACGCCGGTCTTTGTCGATATCGAGGCGGATTCGTTTAACATCGACCCCACGGCCGTTGAGGTCGCCATTACCTCCCGCACCAAAGCGATCATGCCGGTTCACCTGTTTGGTCGTCCGGCAGATATGACCCGGCTGATGGCGATCGCCCAATCCCATCAACTTCCGGTGATCGAAGACTGTGCCCAGGCTACAGGAGCCTGTTGGGATGGACAAAAAGTCGGTAGCATCGGGCTCATCGGGTGCTTCAGCTTCTTCCCCACCAAAAACCTGGGGGGTGCTGGCGATGGGGGAGCGATTACAACCCAGGACCCCGAGATCGCCGATCGCATCCGTATCCTAAAAGAGCATGGCAGTCGCGCCCGCTACTACCACGAAGCCATCGGCATCAACAGTCGGTTGGATGCGGTGCAGGCCGCTGTGCTTCGAGTCAAGCTGCGGTACCTGGAGGGGTTCAACTGGCAACGGGATGCGATCGCTCATCGCTATCACGAGTTACTCAGCCACCTACCTGGCATTGTTCCTCCGGCGAATACCGTAGGTGGACGCAGTGTTTGGAACCAATACACCATCCGCGTGTTGAGCGAGGGGAAAGAGGGACGGCGCGATCGCCTGCGCCAGCAGCTTCAAGACCAGGGCGTCAGCTCCATGATCTACTATCCCGTTCCGCTCCACCAGCAATCGGTTTATCAGCATCTCAACTACACCCCGGGCCAACTACCCGTCACGGAGCAAGTAGCCCAGGAAGTGCTCTCCCTACCGATGTTTCCTGAGCTGACCGCCGAGGAACAGGAGCACATCTACTATGTGCTGAAAGGGAGCCTGTTGGATTAATTGGGCCAATCTCATCCATGGATATAGCCTTAATGAACCTCAGTTCGGGATAAGCTGAAGTGCCCATTTGGTGTGCGAGAAGCGCACACGAAAACCTCCCTTAACCCGAACTCAGATTAATTATTTCAGGACTAACGCAAGTCCCCTATTCGTAGTGCAGTTGTGGTGTGGGTGGGGTGCGAAGCACCCACCCACACCACAACTGCGTAAGTCTTTTATGTTTGAAAAGCCATGCAGAAGGCTTTTCAAACATAACCGGTTACCCGTTTAACTTGGCGGCAACGGTTGCAACCTTCACCCCAATTTCTTCAACCAACTTCTGTTGCTGAGGATCTTTCAAGGTTCCATCTGGATTAAAGGCTTCATAAGCTTTCGTGACCGCAACCTGGTCTGGCAAGACCAGAACACGAATGTTACCGAGAATTGATCGCAAATGAATCAACCCCCGCAATCCACCCAATCCGCCTGGAGAGGCACTCATCAATCCCGCGACCTTATCCGTAAAAGCGGTTAAGGAAAGGGGCGGCTCACCGTCTGTGGGGCGAGATGCCCAATCAATGGCATTCTTCAGCAACGGTGTTACCGAGCTGTTGTATTCGGGTGAAGAAATGAGAAAACCCTGGTGGGATTTCATTAACTCCTTCAGCTTGAACACATTCTCAGGAATTCCCCGCTCCTTTTCCAGATCCTCGTCATACAGTGGCAACGGCAGATCCCGAAAATCCAAATAGGTCACCTCGGCTCCCGCAGTTCTCGCCCCATTGGCGGCAATTTGCACCAGACGCTTATTCAATGACTCTTTCCGGGCGCTGCCTGAAAACGCCAAAATTCGAGGGGTATCACTCATAACAGAAAATTTCTTGACACTGCCCCCGATTATAAAAATCGGAGTGAATCTCTCTGCACATTCTTAAGAAGGAAGTTAGGATTTATTTTCTGTATCAGAAGCTCCAATACAACCACACAATTTTCCTAACCTGAGTTCGGGTTAAGGGCGTTTTCGAGTGCCGCGCGTTGCGCGGCACTCGAAAACGCTCATTTTGGCGTGCGCTTTGCGCACGCCAAAATGAGCACTTCAGCTTATCCCGAACTGAGGTTTCCTACGATTCACGCGTAAACAAACCCTTGACGCACGCTTTAATGCACCACACGGTCCCTCTTCCTAGCAAACTGGATATAACAGGCGTTTTTGCATAACAGTATGTGGAATTTTGGAGAGCGGGGAAGCTGGAACTGGGGCGATCGCACCTACCTGATGGGCATCCTCAACGTCACCCCCGATAGTTTTAGCGATGGGGGCGACTTCAGCACCCTGGAATCAGCCCTGCATCAAGCCCACATCCTTGTACAGAGCGGCTCTGATGTGCTGGATATTGGTGGCCAGTCCACCCGACCTCAAGCCGACGATATTTCCCTGGAAGAAGAACTCCACCGTGTCATCCCGGTTATTCAAAGCATTCGTAAGGGATCTGAGCACCATCCACCACTAACGGTTCCCATATCAGTCGATACGACCAAAGCTGCTGTTGCTCGGGAGGCGATCGCCGCTGGAGCCGATATCATCAACGACATTTCGGGTGCGGTTTACGACCCCGATATGCTGCCCACCGTAGCTGAGCTCGGTGTTCCCATCATTCTGATGCACATGCGGGGTACCCCAAAAACCATGCAGCAGTTGACCCAGTACGACGACCTCATGGGCGACATCTATAATTTTTTGGCACGGCGGATAGAAGCGGCACTTGCCAGCGGTATTTCCCAAACCCACATCGCCATCGACCCCGGCATTGGATTTGCTAAAACCTATGCCCAAAACTTGAAGATTCTACGGGAACTGCCGAAATTGAAAGCACTGGGCTACCCCATTCTGGTCGGCCCATCACGCAAAGCTTTCATTGGTCATATATTGAATCAGCCCGATGCCAAACAACGCGTCTGGGGCACGGCAGCCGCTTGCTATGGGGCGATCGCCGGAGGAGCCGACATTCTACGAGTTCATGACATTCGGGAGATGTACGACGTGTCTCGCGTCGCGGACGCAATCTTAAGAGGATAACCGATACGAGCAGGTCGATAGAACCGAACAACTAGCCACTCTTACTCAAATTCCAACGTAAAGTTTTGTAAAGCAGTCAAGGGCTGGCTCTACTGAAGCTTATTAACTTTTGTATCATAGATGATAGAAGCAAAAACGTTCATCTCTCCTGGAGCCTGGCTAACGTGCTGGAGAGACAGAAGTAAGGGAACACCCCGAAGGAACGTGCCTCATCCTGGTTACGCTTCACTACCTGGAGGCGAAGTTGTTATGTTTACGAACTTGATGGATGTCTTTTCGATCGTTGGAGTTATTGCGATCGCCTGTTCTGTATTAGCGCCTGCTTTAGTCTGGTCGTTGACATATCGTCCACAGCCTTCTGAGCAAGGCTAATCTATGTTCTTTTAGTCACGTAGCCTGATGCAATTAAGTTAGGACAGATTACTTGCTGAAAAGTCGGGCAAAGCACAGCTTTTACAAGAATCCTCCTGGTTCTAAGGGCGTAGTGCTATAAAGCTAAGAAATCCCCAGGTTCTTAAAGAATCTGGGGATTTACCCTATTACGATTAAGCAGAACCACGCCTTTACAGGACACGCTTCAGATATTCCTGTTCCGTTACCAAATCTTGAACCTGTGCCACCCGATCCAAGTACACCTTGCCGCTCAGGTGGTCAAACTCATGTTGAAAAATACGCGCGACAAAATCTGTGAGTTCCTGCCGCACCATTTTCCCATCCCGAGTCATATAGCTAATTTCGATCGCCCGGTAGCGCGGCACTTGCCCCCGCAAGCCCGGAATACTCAAGCACCCTTCCCAATCCACAACAACCTCATCATCGTGGCTGAGGAGTTGAGGGTTGAGCATAATCACAGGCTCCATCAACGGAGCTTGTGGATAGCGAAGATTTGGACGTGATGCCACAATCAGTGCCTGGAGCGATCGCCCTACCTGTGGAGCCGCAATCCCTACACCATTTCCCTCTAGCATCGTCGCCAGTAGCCGATCTAAAAAACCCTGGAACTCCAGATTGTGGAGATCCAAAACAGGTTGCGCAATCTCCCGCAAAGCAGGATTTCCCAATTGAGCAATTTCAAGCAACTCAGGCATAACGGTAAAGTCACTAAAGCTTTAACAGAACACAAGAAGCAGCCCCAACAACACATCACAACTCAGGGGGCCCAACAAGTACTCGTATTGTAAGCACAAGGTTCAAGCAACGTTTTCAACCCGTCATTGGAATATACAAAACCTCTGAGGATATGATCGGCGCATAATACGCAGGGGTGCGGCCAGCAATGCCCATTTTGGCTTTGAAGTCCGTAATGAGAATTGCTGTGGTGCGGCGCAATATAACCCTGCATATTATGGTTCTTCAGCCAGATTTGATAGCGGATTTGATAGTAAGATTAGCCTTGCCCATTTCGGAAGAACTCGCCCATGCCGGGAGCTTGCATCGTTGGTTTAGGCCGCTCTGGAATCGCCGCAGCCCGACTACTTCATCGGCAAGGCTGGACCGTCACTGTCAGTGACTCTGGTAACGCAGATACCTTGCAACAAACCCGACAACAACTCGAAGCCGAAGGCATTACAGTCCTACTGGATCACCGCTTCACCCCCGATCCCGCCTTCCAACAGGTTATCGTCAGCCCCGGCGTCCGATGGGATCTCCCTGCCCTCCTACAGGCGCGCGAGCAGGACATCGAAACCCTGGGCGAAATGGAACTAGCCTGGCGATCGCTCCCCAATTCCCCCTGGCTTGGCATTACCGGCACCAACGGCAAAACCACAACCACGGCCCTGATTGCTGCCATCTTCCAGGCTGCGGGCCTGTGCGCCCCTGCCTGTGGCAACATCGGCTTTGCCGCTTGCGAAGTCGCCCTCAAAGCTCAGGCTGAGGGCCACTCCCCCGACTGGATTATCGCTGAAATCAGCAGCTACCAGATTGAATCCTCCGCGACCCTCGCCCCCCGCATTGGGGTCTGGACCACGTTCACTCCCGACCACCTCAGCCGCCACTACACCCTGGAAAATTACTACGCCATCAAAGCCAAGCTACTGAATCACTCCCAATCACAAATTTTTAACGGGGATGACCCTTATCTGCGGCAAGTCGCTACATCCTGGCCCGACGCCTATTGGACTAGCGTGACCGGCAAAGATACCCTACCGGGCCAACCCACACGGGGAGCCTGGATTGAGGATGGCTGGGCGATCGCCATGGGGGCTCCCATCGTCCCCGTCTCGGCCCTCCGTATGGTCGGTAGCCACAACCACCAAAACTTGCTGATGGCTGTCCTGGCTGCGAAGCTGGCTGGCATTGAAACGGAAGCGATCACCCGGGCCATTGAGACCTTCCCCGGTGTAGCCCATCGCCTGGAACATATCTGCACCTGGCAGGGCGTTGCTTTCATTAACGACAGCAAAGCCACCAACTACGATGCCGCTGAGGTTGGATTAACAGCCGTCGAAGCTCCAGCCATCCTCATTGCCGGGGGCGAAGCCAAAGATGGCGACGACACTGGGTGGCTCAAAACTATCCAACAAAAAGCGGCCGCTGTGCTTCTCATTGGTAGTGCTGCTCCAGCCTTTGCCCAGCAGTTAGAATCCATAGGGTACACTACGTACGAGATTGTAGAAACGATGGATCGGGCGATCGCCCGCAGCACAACCCTGGCTCAGCAATACAACGCCCGTGTTGTACTTCTTTCTCCGGCCTGTGCCAGCTTCGATCAATACCAGAGTTTCGAGCATCGTGGCGACCACTTCCGCGAACTGTGTAAAGCAGCACTAGTCTAGCCCCGGCCTCTACCAAACCGGCCCCACCGTTTTTCCGTGACAAAGCTTTGCTTTGTCGTGCCCGCCATAAACCTGCTTACTGCGCCACTTGGTGTAGAAAGTTCCATTTACCCCGTACAGCGACGCAACCACCTTTTTTCTGAAGGGCTTTAAGAAACAGGTTCATCGAGAAAAACTTCGTTGGATTTGCGTTGCGATCGCTACATATCCCCCACAATGCGTTACCACTAAAGACGATGGGAGCCGTGTGCCCACCCCTGATACTCCATTCCCATGCGAAACCATTTCAACAAGCTCGTTCGCGATCGCATTCCTGACTTAATTCGGGCCGCAGGTAAAACTTGCGACACCGAGGTGCTGTCAGAAACCGACTACCGCCAGGCTCTCCGTGCCAAACTGATCGAGGAAGCCCAGGAAGTCGCCACGGCCCAGGACGAAGACCTGATCACCGAATTGGCTGATGTTCAAGAAGTTTTGATGGCTCTCATGGCTGCTTACAAGATATCCCCGGAAACTGTCCGCAAAACCCAAATGCTTCGCCGTGAAGCTCGAGGTAGTTTTCGTCAACGCATTCGCCTACTCTGGACGGACGAGAAGCTTTAGTCATCCAAAACGCTCAGTCGATTACAAAAAGCCTAGAACTCAGAGGAAAGATGCGCTAAGCGCATCTTTCCTCTGAGTTCTAGGCTTTCTGAGCATGCAAAGCACATTCAGAAGGCGTATTTGCAATGATTGGCGCTAGATTTTTCTTCTAAGGAGTAAGAAAAATTCACCTTCCCAGGCATACACTGGAGGGCGTGGCTTCTGGATTATCCCCATGAATATCCTGTTTCTGCACAACAATTTCCCTGCCCAATACCGCGAACTGGCAAAAGCTTTGGCCCGTGACCCTAACAACAGAGTGGTCTACGGAACTAAGCACACGGAAGATGTGCAGCTACCCGGAGTCATCAAAGTCAACTATGCTCCCAGTCGTGACCCCCATGCCAGCACCCACCACTATGTTCGCTCCTACGAAAGCGCTGTGCTGCACGGACAGGCGGTCTTCCGATTGGCCGATCAGTTAAAGAAATCAGACTTTGTACCTGATGTCGTTTGTAGTCATGCTGGCTGGGGCAACGGCATTTTTATCAAAGATGCCTTCCCGGATACAGCCTTACTCTCCTACTTCGAATGGTTTGGTCATGCCAAGGGCACTGACGCCGACTTCGATCCAGCCTTTCCATTGGACATGGATGATCATCTTCGCATTCGGGCAGGCAACGCCACCTTACTGGTCGATTTGTACAGTTGCGATCGCGGCATCAGCCCCACCCACTGGCAAAAGTCCCAACTTCCCCCCGAATTCCAATCCAAAATCGACGTCCTCCACGACGGCATTGATACTGACTATTTCTTCCCCGACCCTAACCAGAAGATGTGCTTCCCTGAAATTGGGTTAGACCTTTCCGATGTGGATGAGATTGTCACCTATGTATCGCGGGGAATGGACGCCTATCGGGGTTTCCCACAGTTTATTGAGGCGATCGCCCTACTTCTAGAACGACGGCCTAATTGCCATGTGGTGATTGTGGCAGGCGATCGTATTGCCTATGGCCCCGCTGCCCCCAAAGGCAACAGCTTTAAAGAGGTGATGTTAGAACGGTTCCCCTTGGATATGAATCGGGTTCACTTCCTCGGCACATTACCCTATGGCATCTACAAACTCATCCTGCGAGCATCTTCCGTTCATGTTTACTTGACTCGCCCCTTCGTTCTCTCCTGGTCATTTATGGAATCTCTCTCATCCGGGTGTCTCGTTGTTGCATCTGACACACCTCCTGTTCGGGAGATGGCTCAAGACGGAGTCAATGCATTGTTGGTGGACTTCTTTGATACGAAGGGAATATGCGATCGCCTCGAATACGCCCTGACTCATCAAGACGAACTTAAACCTCTCCGCGAAAATGCCCGCAAAACCATTGTGGACAACTACGCACTATCTGACTTGCTACCAAAGCAC
Organism: Leptolyngbya sp. FACHB-8; assembly: GCF_014695575.1. GTDB lineage: Bacteria > Cyanobacteriota > Cyanobacteriia > Elainellales > Elainellaceae > Vacuolonema. Next base: position 144,620 of record NZ_JACJOO010000059.1, read on the forward strand.
GTTAGCCTGATTCAGACGCTAATGCGCCGCTAGGGTAACCAGAGTTCAGGTTATGGCTTTTTGAGGGCGCGCTTTGCGCCCTCAAAAAAGCCCATTTTGGCGTGCGTAAAGCGCACGCCAAAATGGGCACTTCAAGTTATCCCAAACTGAGGTTAGGTATGGTGTTGCCGATACCAGTTGATCGTATTCTGCAACCCTTCTCGGAAGGGAACTTCAGCAACGAAGCCAAAGCGAGCTTTGGCTCGCTCGGTATCCAGGCAACGGCGTGGCTGCCCATTGGGTTTATCCGTTTCCCAAACCAGTTCGCCCTTGTACTCCATCAGTTCGCAAATCAGTTCGATTAAATCTTTGATGGAGATTTCGTAGCCAGTGCCTAAGTTAACAGGATCAGGGTCATTGTAGAGCTGCGTACCCATCACAATGCCTCGGGCCGCATCTGTGGAGTAGAGAAACTCACGGGTCGGGCTGCCATCGCCCCACACAGGGATGGTTTTGTCGCCCCGTTGTTGAGCTTCGTGGACTTTGCGAATCAGGGCCGGAATGACGTGGGAACTGCGAGGGTCGAAGTTGTCTTCGGGGCCGTAGAGGTTGACGGGCAGTAGGTAAATGCCGTTGAAGCCGTATTGCTGACGGTATGCTTCAAGTTGCACGAGCAACGCTTTTTTCGCGACACCGTAAGGAGCATTAGTCTCCTCAGGGTAGCCTGCCCAGAGGTCATCCTCTTTGAAGGGAACGGGGGTGAATTTAGGGTAGGCACAGATGGTGCCAACACAGACGAACTTTTTGACGCCAGCCTGGTACGCCGCATGGATGAGCTGCGTGCCCATCATCAAGTTGTCGTAGAACAGCTCGGCAGGTTTTTCGCGGTTGAGACCAATGCCGCCGACGTGAGCAGCCAGGTGAATGACAACGTCTTGTTGGTCTACAGCACGCTGGCAAGCGTCCATCTGGCGCAGGTCGTAGTCGCGCGATCGCACCACCGTAATCTTGTTCGCATCAGCCCCAGCTTTGCAGAGCTGATCGATCACCTGCTTCCCCAGGAAACCTGCACCACCAGTTACCAAAATTCGTTGCTTGCTTAAATCCAATGCTGTTGCTGTCATGGGGTTCTCCTGATCACGATACGCTGCTGCCAATGCCACGAACGGTGGCTTGGTCCAAAACAGCTTGAATGCTGTGGCCGTTCAGAGGAATCAACCCAAGGGCTTTGAGGTCAGCCTCGACCATCAGGTGAACCAGTTGCTCGAATGTAACGGAGGGTTCCCAACCTAATTTCTGTTTTGCCTTACTGCAATCCCCAATCAAAATATCGACTTCCGCAGGACGCAGATAGCGGGCATCAAATTCTACATAGTTCTGCCAATCCATGTTGACGTACCCGAAAGCCAGGTCTAGAAACTCACGAATGGAATGGGTTTCATTGGTTGCAATGACGTAATCATCGGGTTCATCTTGTTGCAGCATCAGCCACATGGCCCGGACGTAGTCTTTGGCATAGCCCCAGTCGCGCTTGGAGTCGAGGTTGCCCAGGTACATTTTTTTCTGCTGGCCTGCAACAATGCGAGCCAGGGCGCGGGTAATTTTGCGAGTCACAAAGGTTTCGCCACGGCGAGGAGATTCGTGGTTAAACAAGATGCCATTGCAGGCAAACAGGTCATAGGATTCCCGATAATTTACAGTTTGCCAGTGGGCATAGACCTTGGCACAGGCGTAGGGGCTGCGGGGATAGAAGGGGGTTGTTTCTGTCTGGGGAATTTCCTGAACCTTACCATACATCTCTGAAGAGCCCGCCTGGTAAAACTTCACCTGGAGATTCGTGCGACGTTGGTAATCGCGGATGGCTTCTAGAAGGCGCAAGGTACCCATGGCTACCGTATCAACGGTATATTCAGGCGCATCAAAGCTCACTCGAACGTGAGATTGGGCACCCAGGTTGTAGATCTCGTGAGGCTCGACTTCCTCAAGAATGCGGCGGAGGGTCGTGCCATCGGTTAGATCGCCGTAGTGCAGGAACAGGCGGGCATGCTCACTATGCGGGTCTTCATAGATGTGGTCGATGCGATCGGTATTAAAGGTAGACGTACGGCGAATAATGCCGTGAACTTCGTAGCCTTTTTCCAACAGCAGCTCACTTAGATATGACCCATCTTGCCCTGTGATCCCAGTAATGAGTGCCCGTTTCCTGTCTGTCATACCTTAAGTTCCTAGATTGTTCTCGTTCTTAGATGACCAAAAGCCGCAAAAAGTTGCACCGGGATTAAACAGCCAAAACTTCTAGCCCCACTTCAACGTTCCCAGTCCGTCGGGTCGTTTAACCCATTGAGTCTATCATCCAATTTCCACTGCTCACGACGAGCCTTGTGACACGCTACCGTGGGACTATACTCATTAGAAATATTCACATAAATCGGCCCTGGGATCAGGACGTTGAACAGACAGGAGCATGACAAGCATGTTGGAAGCCTATCGGAAGCATGAAGAAGAGCGGGCAGCTTTGGGGATTCCGCCATTGCCCCTGTCCGCTGAGCAGACGTCAGAGTTGTGTGAATTGCTGAAGGCTCCTCCCGCGGGGGAAGAGGAGTTTTTGTTGAGCTTGTTGCGCGATCGCATTCCCCCCGGTGTAGATCAGGCAGCCTATGTAAAGGCTGGGTTCCTGACGGCGATCGCCCACGGTGAAACCACAAGCCCCCTGATCAGCCCTAAAGAGGCTGTGGAGCTACTGGGAACGATGATGGGCGGATATAATGTGCGATCGCTCATCGACCTGCTCAAATCTCCCAATGTCGAACTGGCGGAAACCGCCACCGCAGCCCTGAGCAAAATTTTGTTGGTATATGATGCCTTCCACGATGTGGAGGAACTGGCAAGCTCAGGGAACAGCTACGCACAGCGCGTAATGCAGTCCTGGGCTGATGCGGAGTGGTTTACCAACCGTCCCGAACTGCCTGAAGCGATCACCGTGACAGTCTTTAAGGTGCCCGGTGAGACGAATACTGATGATCTCTCCCCTGCACCCCATGCAACGACTCGTCCTGACATCCCGCTTCACGCAACAGTAATGCTGGAGACTCGCCTGGCGGGTGCGTTGGATACCATTGTCGAGCTGAAGCAGAAAGGGCATCCGCTAGCCTACGTTGGCGACGTCGTCGGTACGGGTTCTTCGCGGAAGTCAGCCATCAACTCGGTGCTGTGGCACATCGGCCATGATATCCCCTGCGTACCCAATAAGCGTGCGGGTGGGGTCATTCTGGGCGGCAAGATTGCGCCTATCTTCTTTAACACCGCTGAAGATTCAGGGGCACTGCCCATTGAGTGCGACGTTACGAAGATGGAAACCGGGGATGTGATTACGATCTATCCCTATAAGGGCGAAATTCAAAATGAAGCGGGGGAAGTAATTTCGACCTTCAGCTTAAAGCCAGAAACTATTTTGGATGAAGTGCGAGCGGGGGGACGGATTCCGTTGTTGATTGGGCGATCGCTCACCGACAAAACTCGCGCCGCTCTGGGTTTAGAGTGCAGCACCGTATTTGTCCGGCCACAGGCTCCTGCTGACAGCGGTAAAGGTTTCACATTAGCTCAGAAGATGGTGGGTAAAGCTTGTGGTCTTCCGGGTGTACGGCCTGGTACTTCGTGCGACCCCATCATGACCACGGTAGGTTCCCAGGACACCACTGGCCCTATGACTCGCGATGAGCTGAAGGAATTGGCCTGCCTCGGCTTTAGTGCAGATCTGGTGATGCAAAGCTTCTGCCATACCGCTGCCTACCCCAAACCTGTCGATATCAAAACTCAGAAAGAACTGCCTGACTTTATCAACTCACGGGGAGGTGTATCCCTGCGAGCTGGCGATGGCATTATTCACTCCTGGCTGAACCGGATGCTCCTTCCCGATACCGTGGGTACTGGGGGCGACTCTCATACCCGCTTCCCCCTGGGAATTTCCTTCCCGGCAGGTTCGGGTCTGGTCGCATTCGCGGCGGCTCTGGGTGTTATGCCATTGGATATGCCGGAGTCGGTGCTGGTGCGCTTTAGTGGAAAACTGCAACCGGGGGTGACCCTGCGGGATGTTGTGAATGCCATTCCCTATGTAGCGATGCAGCAGGGCAAGTTGACGGTCGCCAAAGAGAACAAGAAGAATGTCTACAATGGGCGCATTCTGGAGATGGAAGGGCTGCCCAACCTGCAACTGGAACAAGCATTTGAACTAACGGATGCTTCCGCAGAACGCTCCGCCGCAGGTTGCACCATTCAGCTCAGCCCTGACACCGTAGCGGAGTATCTGCGGTCAAACGTCGCGCTGCTGAAGAATATGGTGGCCCGGGGCTATGGCGATGCCCGCACAATTCTGCGCCGAGTTCGCAAGATGGAGGAGTGGCTGTCGAACCCCAGCTTGATGACGGCCGATGCGGATGCCGAATATGCCGACATTATTGAGGTCAATCTCGACGAAATTAAAGAACCTCTGGTGGCAGCTCCTAACGACCCCGACAACATCAAGTTGATGTCGGAGTGTGCCGGTGATCCCATCCACGAGGTGTTCATTGGTTCCTGTATGACCAATATCGGCCACTACCGCGCCGCTGCCAAGGTGTTGGAAGGAGCTGGCCCCGTGAAGGTGCGTCTGTGGATTGCACCGCCGACCCGAATGGATGAACAGCAACTCCGGGAGGAAGGCTACTACGGTATCTTTGCTGCTGCGGGTGCTCGTACAGAAATGCCAGGATGTTCGCTCTGCATGGGTAACCAGGCCCGTGTCGAAGACGGCGTGACAGTTTTCTCTACCTCCACCCGCAACTTTAATAACCGAATGGGTAAAGGGGCTCAGGTTTACCTGGGCTCAGCAGAACTGGCTGCCGTGTGCGCTCTTCTGGGCCGCATTCCTACGGTCGAGGAGTATATGGAGATTGTGACGAAGAAGATCGATCCGTTTGCTTCGGATCTCTATCGTTACCTTAACTTTGACCAGATCACTGGATTCGAAGACCAGGGGCGTGTGTTGTCGAAGGATGAGGAAGCGAGCCTGGTGGCTTCGATTTAGGTTATCTCGCAGCCATTTTCATTAAGACAAAAAGAGTAGGCCAGCGCAATGCGTTGGCCTACTCTTTTTGTCTTAATGAAAATGGCTACAGCGATAAAAGAGGCGATCGCTTAATCCCATAAGCAGCGCTCTCATCCATACTCTCCAACAGTTGATTTGTGTGTACAATCTCCACAAATCAACTATTTTCTTTTAGGGCAATGGCAAAACGCAAACCGAGTAAAGCGAAGTATCAATGGGTTTACGATCCTCCCAAGGCAGCGAAGCCGAAAGTACCCGAGGAAACGAAACGATTGGTTCAAGAAAAGTTTGACGAGATCATCGAAACTCTATACAAACCTACCTATATCAAACCACCGCCAACCGATCACGATTTCAACTATTTAGTGGATCTCTACGGAAAGTGGTACCGTAATTATTTCTACATTTGCGGTACTTATAATTGCCCCAGCCCACGGGCGATCGCACCATCATTCGAGCATCGGTTCAGCCGTTACGAATATGTTGGCGCCGACCAATTTAACGTAGCCTACATGCGCCATACAGATAAATGGTGGGAATTTTTACAAGGGTTAACGTTGGAGCAGTGTTTAGAAGAAGCTAGAACAAATGCAATTTTGCAGCCCTATTAGATCCTCCTTAAGGTGGTTAGTTTTAGCGTTTTGAAGCTTTGAAGCCAGCTACTCCATGCTAGGTTTATCAATTTGAAAAAGTGGGATGTATCCCCTCATACTTCCTGTACCGCATACTCTACCACCCTTGTCGTAGGGACATTGCGTGGGGAGCATGTCACTTTTTCTATAAGCAATTATGCTTAATCACTGTACAATGGCGAACCAATTAACCCATTCAGGTAAGCACAACGATGAGCTAACACTTGCGGGACGTTTTCA